>NZ_JAEDOV010000013.1:0-56062 GCF_017872535.1 Ruegeria sp. HKCCSP351
CAGAGCCTCCGTTACGAAATCGCCTCAGCATTCCGAAAAACTCTGAAGACGGACACGCAGTTTTGATCCGATGACTTGTTTGCAACGCCCGATCTGGACCTCGCCGCGTGATCTTTGGCCACAGCCAGTGGCCTTCTGCCAGGCCATACGACCTTCATTGGCGATCATGTCGATATGGGCGTTGCACGCGGCGCACTCTCCGGGAACGGCGTTCTTCGGCGGCGGAATGATCAGCTCGACATCAGCACCGAAAGTTTGCCGGATCGTTGCGGCGGATGGTGTACCGTCATAAGCACCGTCCGCGATGAAACGGTGAACAAGGCCGGCCATTTCGGCGAGAAGATCAGGCAATGCACCGGGATCTCCGACATGCTCGGATTCTAGACGTGACGCGACGAGCTCGCCGTTCTCCGGGCCTAACCCGATATTCAGTTTGCGCCATGCCTTGCGGGCCTTTGGCAGCCCGTGCTTCTCCCGCATCCAGTCTCGGCCACCGTGGACACGCAGCCCGGTGCTGTCTGCAACCAGCGTGATCGGTCCACCGACCGTGCGGATGTCAGACACGATCAGAAGTGTTTGCGCACGCAGGCGGAGCGCCTCATTGTATTCGGCCCAGTTCGTCACACGGTACTTTGCCTTCGCAAACCTATCCCGCCGCGACGCATTGAATTTGATTGGCATCCCAGCATCCCGCAGTCAATTCGAAGGACCAGCTACGCATCGGAAACGATTTGTGCAACACGCTCAGGTTTGTGCATCATTAGGATCGACCGACAGGGAAAAGTGCTGATCCAGCGCGGCGCCAAACTTGATCTTGGTTTCTTTCAGAAGCGGTCCTGAGACTACTTTGGTGGCCGTATCCTGAAGATCCTGCAGCAGTTGCTTTTGTTTTTTGCCGGAAAGGGCAGGGTGCTCGGGGTCACGTGCGTCCTCGAAACCGAGCTGAGCCCGGTCGAGAGACAGATCCACGGGCATTGTCAGGTTGTTGAAGCGGTCTCGTCGTTGTAGCGCGCTGCCATGTTGTATCTGTCTGATCTTTCGCGCCTCAAGGGTTTTCGTTTCCCGCGCTCGGTCATTGGCTACGCAGTCTGGGCGTACCATCGGTTAGCACTCAGCCTGCGTGATGTTGAGAATCTTTTGGCCTCTCGCGGGATCGCGGTTTCTTACGAAACTGTCCGGGACTGGGTGGCACGCTTTGGGGCTCAGTTTGCCGTAAAGGTCCGACGGGATCGACCGCGTCCTGCTGGTAAATGGCATCTCGATGAGGTCGTGGTGCCAATCAAGGGGCGTAAACACTGGCTCTGGCGCGCGGTTGATGTCAATGGTGACTTCTGGACGTTTTGGTTCAATCCCGCCGGAACAAAGCTGCCGCAAAGCGCTTCTTCAGGAAACTATTCAAGGTTTGGGGCCGACCAAGGGTAGTTATCACCGACAAGCTGCGCTCCTACGGGGCGGCAATAGCGGAACTGGCCCCAGGGATTGAGTTTCGCCAGCACAGGGGGTTAAACAATTGCGCCGAGGCTTCTCACAGACATACGCGACGGTGAGAGAAAGTAATGGGCTGGTTTAAGTCGTCCGGTCAGGCGCAACGGTTCTTGTCGGTCCACGATCAAACCGCCGCACTATTCCGCCCCAAACGACACCGTCTTTCAGCCCGTTCCTACCGCCACGCCCGAACCGATGCATTCGAGCTTTGGACCGAGTATGCAAACGACTTGGCCGCTTTAAACCAGCATTCCACCCCGCTCTTGCCCGGCGCAAAAACAACCTGACAATACCCTATTAAGCGTTCCGGTCAGGGCGCAGGCTGTACGGAGAGAGTAGCGCCGCCAGGCCGTATCCGACCCGGCGACCACCGTAATGCGCCTAGAACTCGTGGCTATGCTCGCTCATCGCTTCGTACATGGCATGAAGGAACTCGTGCGCCATGCCCGGATCCCTCGGGAAGAATGAACGGTCGAGACGGCCCTCACGCACGCCCGGCTCTGCCTGATAGACGATATCACCCTCCTTGATCGTCACCATGACCTGAAGATCGGCCAGAGTTTCAGGGTCAACTGCGGTCGGATCGTCGGAAAGGATGACGAAATCCGCCAGCTTGCCAATTTCGATGCTGCCCTTGTCGTCTTCCTCAAAGTGCTGCCAGGCGGGCCAGATCGTCATTGCCCTGAGCGCGGTCATCACGTCAACGCGCTGATGTGGGCCGAGTATGTCGCCTGATCGCGTGCGGCGCGTGACCGTTGCCGCAAGTACCCGCATGCTGTCGGGGAAAGCGACCGGAGCGTCATGATGCGTACCAAACATCATACCACGCTGGTGGACCCAGCCGGTGGGCGAAATGTTCTCGGCATTGACCGGACCCACAGTATGATCGCGGTGCCAATCTCCCCAGTAAAAGGTATGCATGGGAAACAGCGAAGGGAAAACACCGAGTTGGTTAAGTGCGTCGACCTGATCCTCGCGAAGGAACTGGCCGTGTATCAGGACGGGTCGATTGCCCGGATCGCCAAGACGCTCCTGCGCCGAGCCGAGTGCGGCTATCAGCATGTCCGATGCGCCTTCTCCGTTGGAATGGGTGAGGATCTGCAGCCCGTTCTCGAAACAGAAATCGATGGCCTGCTGCGTCTGTTCCATGGTGATGGCGGAATAGCCCAGGTAGCCCGGCGGATAATCCCCGACCGGATCGTAATATGGGCGGTCGCGCAGCGCCGTAAAGCCCTGAGGCGAACCGTCGATTGTCAACTTGCAGCCACCGACCCGTACGCCATCCACGTAATCCCGAGAGGTGTTTTCGGAGATATAGTCCGCGGCCTCCAAAACGTCGGGAAAGATCACCACATCGACCGGCAGGCCGTCCTCGGCGGCAACGCGTCTGGCCACCTCGACCACCTCCGGCGTCGCGCGTCCTTCCTGCGCAGTCGTGTACCCGAAACTCGCCCATAGGTCTGCGCCGGCTCGGGCAAACGCCTCGAGCGCCTCATCGCCCAGCCCGGCCATCAATGGCGCGAACACCGTGAAGAATGCGTACTCTTCGAGGACGCCGTTCGGCTCGCCGTTTGCATCCCGGCGGATGACGCCGCCGGGCGGTGCCTCGGTCTGTGCGGTAACGCCGCCAATTTCGAGCGCCTTCGAATTGGCAACGCCGATATGGCCAGATTGGTGCACGATCATGATCGGGAGTTCGGCCGAGACCGCGTCGAGCTCCTCACGCGTGGGATGGCGCAGCTCGGCGAGTTGGGCATTGTCGTATCCGAAACCGACGATCACTTGCACCTGGTCCACGATGCCCCGATTGTCCTCGACCCATTGGGATAGGGCCGATTGCAGGCTGGGTATGTCCGTCACCGGCCCGTCGGGAGGTGCGAGCAGGTTGGCCGACAGCGCCTGCAGCCCTCCCATGATGACATGGCCATGGCTGTCCACGAAGCCCGGGAGCATGGCGCGTCCACCTAGATCAAAGACCTCGGTTTCATCGCCGCGATGCGCCATAACATCGGACGCGGTCCCCACGGCGATGATACGGCCATCCCGAACGGCCACGGCTTCGGTATTGGTTCCGGCATCATCAATCGTCAGGATCGGCCCGCCTGTGTAGATCGTGTCGGCGATCTCCTGCGTCCATGCCGTTCCAGTCGCCAGTAAAGTGCCGGCCAATAGGGTTGCTGAAAAAGTGCTCTTGAACATGCTTGTTTCCAATTTGGTTGCTTCGACTCAGGCGTCCTCCCCGCCGGCCTTATTCGAGCCCTGCGCAGGCCTTGATTCGCCTGCCACCAGTCTTTCCGAAAATCACAATTCAGTCTTGTTCAAGAACCCGGAAACTTGGACAATATTTGCGCAAGGATATTGGCTGGAGTGGGCTCATGGCTGACACAGGAGCGCTTGCAGAATTCTGTGATACATTGCTTCGGTCAACGTTGGGTTGTCGTTTTGACCGATGCTGCCCTACGAAGGAATGATGGCTTCCCGCAGATGCAAAACATGTTATAAATGATGTGCTCAGCAATAAAGGCATTGCGCGCTGCTGTTGGGATGAACGGAGCCCTCCGTTTGTGATCCGGCAAAGTGTCAGCTGACCGCGCAAACCATAGCTCCATAGCTTCAAACAGACGGCGCGCCGTCTTGACCAAAAAAGGGGAGCCAAATGCTGAAAAATGATCAACTCGAACAATGGGACCGTGAAGCTTTCTTTCACCCGTCCACACATCTGGCACAACACGCACGGGGTGATAGTCCCGGTCGCGTCATAAAGACCGCTTCTGGAGTTCATATCGAAGACCGAGATGGTCAACGACTACTCGATGCTTTTGCCGGGCTTTACTGCGTTAATGTCGGCTACGGCCGCAGCGAGATCGCCGAAGCGATTGCCGATCAGGCACATGAACTGGCCTACTACCATTCCTATGTCGGCCACGGGACGGAAGCCTCAATCACGCTGGCAAAAATGATCCTTGACCGCGCGCCCACAAGCATGTCCAAGGTCTATTTCGGGCTGGGCGGATCGGACGCCAATGAAACCAATGTGAAGCTGGTCTGGTACTACAACAACATCCTTGGTCGCCCTGAAAAGAAGAAGATCATATCGCGCTGGCGCGGGTATCATGGGTCGGGTCTCGTGACCGGATCTCTGACGGGGCTTGAGCTGTTCCACAAGAATTTTGATCTGCCTGTCGAACAGGTGATCCATACAGAAGCGCCATTTTTCTTCCGGCGGGAAGACCAATCACAATCCGAAGAGCAATTCGTCGCCCACTGCGTTGCCGAACTAGAGGCGTTGATTGAGCGCGAAGGCGCAGAAACGATTGCGGCGTTCATCGGGGAACCGATCCTTGGTACAGGTGGCATCGTTCCCCCGCCCGCAGGTTATTGGGGGGCGATCCAAGCTGTTTTGCGCAAGCATGACATTCTTCTCATTGCGGATGAGGTCGTGACCGGTTTTGGCCGTTTGGGCACCATGTTTGGCTCGAACCATTACGGGATCACGCCCGACATTATCACCATCGCCAAGGGGCTGACCTCGGCCTATGCGCCTTTGTCGGGATCGATTGTCGGAGACAAAGTCTGGCAGGTCCTGGAACAAGGTACCGACGAAAACGGCTCCATTGGCCACGGCTGGACCTATTCCGCCCACCCCATCGGCGCTGCAGCTGGCGTCGCAAATCTGAAGCTGATTGATGAACTGGGTTTGGTCGAGAATGCAGGCAAGGTCGGCGCTTATTTGAACCAGGCCATGTCAGACGTGTTGTCCGACCACCCGAATGTGGGAGATGTGCGGGGTGATGGGTTACTCTGCGCGGTCGAGTTTGTGAAAGACAAAAACAATCGGACCTTCTTTGATCCCGCCGACAAGATTGGGCCGCAGCTATCAGCACAGATGCTAGAGCAAAGCAAGGTCATCGCCCGCGCCATGCCGCAAGGTGACATTCTGGGTTTTGCGCCGCCGTTTTGTCTGACCACCGCAGAAGCAGACGAGATCGTTGCCGCCACGGCGAAAGCGGTCGGCGCAGTTTTAGGTTAATCGTTACCACCCGGAACCGGACATTCATTTCGCCGATTTGAATGTCCGGTTCGTCCCGCGTAGCGGTCGCTCACTGAATTTTGCCGAATGACCGCGCTGATGAAGATTTTCTGATGCGGGCCAGGGTGTGAGGTTTCGGCTTGGCTCGACTGTGGCCCGCGTTGGAAAATCTCTCAGGGAGGAAGCCGCGGGGTCTGGGCGCCACTTATGGGGAAAGAGCGTTTTCGGCTGACTTTGTGACGGCGATGGACGCGGAGGTGTTGGAGGGGTGTTGTCACGTTAATTGACGTTCGGTTGCCGATGATATGACTTGGGGGTA
Organism: Ruegeria sp. HKCCSP351; assembly: GCF_017872535.1. Taxonomy (NCBI): domain Bacteria; kingdom Pseudomonadati; phylum Pseudomonadota; class Alphaproteobacteria; order Rhodobacterales; family Roseobacteraceae; genus Ruegeria; species Ruegeria sp. HKCCSP351. The sequence goes on from NZ_JAEDOV010000013.1 coordinate 5,835, forward strand.
GGTGACATCGATAAAGTCATCATCAATCTGCTACAAGCGTCACCGATTTCCTCCTCAGTTCATCGCGCACTCGGTGTGACTGTACGTTCGCTTTAATCTGAGCTTGCGGGAAGTTGAAGAGATGCTGCTGCAGCGCGGGATCGATGTATCATACGAAACTGTCCGGTGTTGGGTCATCAAATTCGGGTCGGCGGTAGCTCGAAATCTGCGGCAGAGACTGAACCGTCCAGGTGATGTCTGGCATCTGGATGAAGTTGCCGTGAGAATCGCGGGGCGCAAGTATTGGCTTTGGCGTGCGGTTGATCAGCATGGTGTCGTGCTGGAGGAAATCCTCCAACCCAGGTGGGACAAATGGGCGGCAAAACGGCTGTTGCGCCGCCTGATAAAGTGTCTTGGTTTCATTCCCAAGCGGGTCATTACGGACAAACTACGCTCGTATGGTGCCGCCAAGCGAGAGGTCGCGCAAGGTTTGGATCATTGGTCGCACTAAGGCCTCAACAATCGAGCTGAAAACAGTCATCTCCCTTTCCGAAAGCGGGAAAGGACGATGCAACGCATCGCTCTCCAGGATGGTTGCAAAGGTTCGTGGCGGCCCACTCAGCAATCCGCAATTGCTTCAGCGTCCCCGCTCGCCGCCGCTCCGCCTTAACAGTCCGATATCACCGTCTCCTGGCATTTGACGCCTGGAATGCTGCCACTCAAGCAGCTTGAATTTCATAAAACTGTATTCCTTGGCGGTCCGGGAATTAACGTGACAACACCGTCAAAATAGATGCTAAACGGAACATTTCGTAATCTCATATTTTGTTCAAACCTTACAACGCTCAATATCAATACAAGTAACTATGACGCATAATCTGAACTCTATTCGTCCAGCACAGCCGCCGCTCAACAAATCTCTGCGAACGATGGCTGCGACCCCAAAGCGGCGTACACGCGATAACTAAAGCACAGGCATCTATCGAAGTCTCAAATCAAAAAGGTATTCTAGCGTGGTTTGCTTGCGAACGTTGAGGTTTCATCAATTTTTTGCAGTTTGACGACGTGCAATCTCCTGTCGAATTAGGTCTATGTGCAAACGTGCATCATATGCTCCCTGGCGGTATGCAAGCGGCAGATTCAGATTTGCAAGGGCGGTGTCCACGTCTTCGATATTTTTGGCGACTTCGTCTACTTCAGTTGTTGTCTGTGCCTTGCTGAGTTCCTCCTCAAGCGCCGTGATACGCTGATAAAAACGCCAGACCCGCCGCTTTTGAAACCACACGTAACTGGACGGGACGATCCGCAAAAACGGTACTAAGAACAACAAAGGCAACAGCAATAACAGTACGCTGCCAAACTGCGCTGCGATCCAATATGGCAAGACGCCATGCAAAAAGTTTGGCCCGGAGTTTATGAGTTCTGTGGCAATTTTGTTCAGTGGTACAGGCGGTGAAGCCGTGTTTGGATACTCGCGCGCACTTTGCAAAATATTAGGTTCGCTATGAATGTTCTTTGCTGCATTCACTAACCTATCGGTTACTGCAGGGTGCAGATCGGATGCGGCGATAAGTGAAGCTCGCAATGCCAAGATCTTGACATCCTCTGGTGGTCTCGGAGGGTCAAGTGTGATTGATCCTGCCGGTAAAGTTACCGAATTCGCTCCGGAAAGTTTCAATGCAAGGGCATCGACCAAAGCCATAGGGACGAAAATGATTTCTGGATCAAAAATTGCATCCATAAGGTAAGGCGCATCGAGTGGAGCGACAAACAACGCTGCATCCGCTTCGTTGGCATTTAACGCCTCTATCGCATCATTGCCCCCGACATCGACAAGGTTTATGCCGACATTTTGCAACTCGGCGGCCTCAATTAGCGCTAAAGCGGCGGCGCGAGTACCGGACGCCTTGGTTCCTGCAGCTAATCGAATGTCTCCCCATTCTCCTGCATTGGCCCCGACTGGACTAGACTTTCCGCGGAACACCACCAATGGTTCAAGAAAAATGGCGCCCAAAGACTGTAAGTTTTCGTCCTGAGGTATTTCCAGGCCACCCTGAACAAATGCGGCATCCACTTCGCCAGAAACAAGTTTCTGAATGTTCTCAACGGACCCCTCGGTTTCAACTAAATTCACCTGAACGCCGTCACGTGCAAGTTCTGCTTTGTAGAGTTGTCCAACTTGCCAATATCCGCCGCCGCTTATGCCAGCAGCCAGCTTGATACTGTTGGGCGGTTTCAAGCCAATGATCAGAAAAACAAGCAACCCGATAAACATAATCGGAAAGAGAATGAAAAGAGCTAAGCGCATTTATTCTCACATTCAGATGATCGGAATCGATAATTCGTTCTCATTTGATAGCAATCTTTTTGCCAACGAGAAACCGATCACAGTGGGTAGCACTTGAAAGTTCGAGTTCTTCGGTTCAAGTATCCCTGAAGATTAAGTGGGTAGCGCAATAAACGAAGAGCGCTTGAACCAGGTTGAATTCAAAAACCGGCCGTCTAAGCAACGGTTTGCCCTATCATAAACTAGAATTTTGGTTTTGTCTTTCTCGTCGGTAAAGTCCGCAGTGCACTCGTTCATGCCTTGTGAAGCGAATGTCGACTTCGAGCCCAATTTCTACCTATGCCGCGTGAAGCAGCAACGGTTGGTTTGGCTTCGCAGTAGTTGGCTAACATCTGTGAAGAGCTAAATGTATGCAGCTCATTTCGACAGACACAATGGACGTTTAGGGGGTTGTGTCGCAAACTTTTTTAACGACCGCGGCCGGCGCTATGCTAGATGCAGCTATCCTGCGATCTCTGCGAACATCCGAAAGCCGGAAGTCTTATTGCTAGAGAATTGCTTCTTGCGGATCATGTTAGCTACCTCAATGCCATCCAATGTTGCGGAAGCTGATCCGAAAGATTTGAACCCGCACATGTGCCGTACGCGCCGTTTGATGAATCTGTGATCCTGTTCAATCATGTTGTTCAAGTATTTGGACCTGATCGTCTGTACTTTGGCTTGACAGCCGAAACGCTTCAGGATTCTGTTCACTTCTCGAATGCCAGCTGCATTGGCGCCACTCTTGTCTATGACGATTTTAGTCGGGATCCCGTTTGAGGAGAGTGCTTTGGCAAAGAACCTGGTGGCTGCTGGTCGATTACGTCGCTGAGACAGCATGAAATCAAGTGTGTTTCCCGCTTTGTCCACTGCTCGATAGAGATACATCCACTTCCCGCGCACACGAATGTAGGTTTCGTCCATTCTCCAAGAACTCTGAGTTGCGCGCTTCTTTGAATGCGCACGAGCAGCGACTATCGGCGAGTATTTCACAACCCACCTATTCAGTGTGGCGTGGTCAACTCGCACACCGCGTTCAGCCATGATCTCTTCTAAATCACGATAGGAAACTGTGTACCGCAGATAGAAGTAAACAGCGTACAAAACCGCATCTTTGGGGAAATGGCAGCCTTTCAAGGAAATCATGCTGAAACCTTTTGGAGAACAATACGCGGACAGCAAACGTCGAATTCTACATGCTCGTCAATCCAGACCCAAAGTTTGCGACACAACCAGAACGCGTGCTGAATGGTGAGACCATCATCGGCCTTTATCCGGCGACCTGTAAAGATAACTTGAAAGAGTTCCAGATTTGGCGAAAAGCCAACGGGCGCTGAGGCGTATTTCTATAGACCACGTCGCATGGGTAGCGGTTGGGCCGCAATTGCCCCTTTTGGACGTGATGGAATGGACATCCTTTTTGTCATGAAGCTAATTCGGCTCTGTTGCAAACTTTTGACTGTTGACGCTCATAAGTGCTTCGAGTGAATGGATATCGAAATATTGAAGTCGAAAGTTTGCAACAGATCCCAGCGGGGTCTACACCTTCAGAACCGGGGAATACAGATCGCAAGTTTAAGTCCGAGAGGCTTCAAACGCCGCCCATGCTTTTTCGAAGGCGTCGAAATCGAACCCTGCTGCGCGGGCGGGATCCAGAACCAATTTTTCGGTTTCAAGCAACCTGATGATCGCCTGTTCAAGCTTGCCCACGACTTCAGGCGGGATCACCAGCGCGCCATGCCGGTCCGCGTGCACGAGATCGCCATCCTTGATTACAAGGCCGAAGACTGTCACCGGTGTGCCAATCTCTTTTACGTACACAAATCCGTGGCTTGGCCCGACAGACCCGGCAACCACCGGGAATCCATCCGGCAGGTCGCCGAGGTCCCTCATCACGCCGTTGGTCAGCGCACCATTTATGCCAAAACCTTTGTGGACCGTCGTATTGATCTCGCCCCAATAGGCGCCGATGCAATCAGGATAATCCAAATCCTCAACCACGGTGACAGCCGGGCCGCTCCCGGCTGCCATATGCCTGTAATAGTCCATCCGACGTTGTCGGATCTCCTCAGGCGGTTCTGACGGCGGGTTCACGGCGGCAATCTTCGCGGTACGGGCATACCCCACCATCGCTCCCGCATCGGGATCAGAGCATAACATCGTGCCCCGGGTGAATTCATTGAATCCGCGTTTGCCCTGCGCCACTTCGATTGCGTTACAAACAGTCGGAGTGTCGACCTTTTTCAGCAGGTCCAGAAGGGATTGGTTCATATCATCTCCAGCCAGCGGGTCAGGGCCGCCGTTGTTTGTTGCGGTTGTTCCAATGTCGGCAAGTGGCCGGCGTTTTCTATGATTTCCAATCGGCTCTGTGGCATCAGATCGTGCATCAACTCATGCCTTGAGACGGAGCACAGGGCGTCGTCGCGCCCACAGAGAATGAGTGCTGCGCCGGTGAAGTTGCGCAGAGTGTTGCTCTGGTCAGGGCGATCACGCAGAGCTTTGGATTGATTGACGAAAACGTCCGGCCCAAGATCCATGGCCATGTCCATGCACAAATCCAGAATGGCGGCGCGACGCGGACCGTCCGCCAGGTAGTTCGGTTTCATCTCTTCGGCCATGACTTTGCGCAGGTTGCCACGTCCGACCGCATCGATCTGAGGGCCGCGCCTGGCTTTGACCTCGTCCAGTTCAGCAAGTGGGTTCGTGTCCATCAACGCCAGACCAGCCACACGGTCCGGGGTCTGCCGCAGAATTTCCATCGCCACGATACCGCCCATCGAGAGTCCCACCAGAGCAAAGCGTTCGGGCGCATAGGCCAAAACATTGGCGGCCAGCGCCTGCATCGTTTCATGGCCTCCGATTGGTGCGCACAGGATCGGGTACTTGCCTGACAAAGCATCGATCTGCGGAGTGAACAACCGCGCATCGCACATCATGCCGGGCAGGAGGATAAGCGGCGTCATTTGACCAGGGCAGCCCCTTCGGCAAGCGCGCCCAACTTGGCATAGGCGATATCCGGATCTACTGCACCAAAGCCGGCAAAGGTGCCAAAGCCGCAATCTGATCCGGCGATTACACGCTCATTTCCAACGATGTTCGTAAACCGCTCGGTACGCTGAGCAATCAGTTCGGGGTGTTCGACAAAATTCGTCGTGGTGTCCACCACACCGGGCACAAGAACCTTGTCATCCGGAATTTCGCCCTTGCGGTCACGGAACACCGTCCATTCATGCGCGTGTCGCGGGTTAGAGGTTTCAAAAAGCACGTAGCGCGATTTGGTCGACATCAGCGTCGAAAACACCTTGTCCATGCCGATGTCGCAGCAATGTGGCCCCTCGTAATTGCCCCAGCAAATATGGACACGCACTTTGTCAGCTGGGACATTTTGCAATGCGTGGTTCAATGCCTCAACATGCATGTTGGCGATTTTCACGAACTCGTCGTCGGACAGATCGGTGAACAGCATATGGCGCGACAGGGCCAGATCCGGGCAATCCAGCTGCAAATCCAGACCCGCACCAACGATGGTTTCATATTCTTCCTTCATCGCGTCGGCCAGCGCGGCCAGATAGGCCTCGCGCGTCGGATAGAAGTCATTCTGCAGAAACAGAGAAATCACCCCAGGGCTTGCTGCGTTCATAAAACCGCGCCCGACCCCGTGTTCGACCATGCCAGCCTTGAGGTTGTCGATGTCCTTCTGCAGCTCACCCTGCCCTTTTGAGCGCACCTCGCCAACGCACATGGGTCGCGCATATTGGGGCGTTCCACCGTCATCGGCCAATCGTTGCAGAAAGCCCGGAAACATCTTGAGGTCCGCCGGCGCATTGCGCGGGCTGTCACCAGCAAAGCCGGTATAGCGATCTTTCACATAAGTGGCATAGGAGATCTTTGAGGTTTCACCGTCCGAGACGATATCTACCCCAGCCTTGACTTGTTTCCGCACGGTCTCGGACACGGCCGCGGTCATGCAGGCGTCAAATGCAGCCTGATCGAACGGTTCCTCTCGCTCGCGAGCGAAGATGAAGTCAACGACCTCCTGATTTCGTGGCAAACTTCCCACATGGGTGGTTGAAACGCGGGTCATGTTAGGATCTCCATTCAAATCTAGGTCCATCGCCGGGCCGGAAAGCCGGCGATGGATGTGCTGCGCGCGCCCCGATTGAAACCGGGACGTGTAATTTCGGCGTTATGCTCCTGTCCAAGTCGCCCCAGCAGGGTCGTCGGTTGCGGTGATCCGGTACAGACCCGCTTGCCCGGTCATAGACGGTTCAGCGCTGTAGCTTTCACCGGGCAGAACCAGAGCGGTATCGCCGTTGGACAGGGTAACCTCGACCTCATTGATCTTGATGCGCCAATGGCCGCTCGCCGGCATCAGAACCACGGGTTTGTCCGCCTTGACCAGTTCAGCCACTGCCGAACCGCGCGTCATAAAATCAACCTCGAAACCGGGCTTGTCTTTGATCAGGCCATTTTCACCGATCACAACCGCAGGCTTGTCCGCTGCCAGCGCCATCAGGTCCCAGTAGCGAGCGACGTATTTGCCGATCACTGCATCAATGGGAACCTCGGGGAAGGCTTTCAGATCTTCCTCGGTCAGTAGCGGCATCGGCTGCACATTGTGTGGCAGTTCCTCGCCCTTTTTGCTATCGTACAAGACGCCGTTATTGCCCAACATCAGGCCATGGGCCTGCGCATCCTGAATGACTTGCGGAGCCCAGGTCACGCCGCCACCGGCATCGTCGCCACCCAGCATCGACATGATCATGCCATAGTCCTGGCCGACATTCTCGAAGCCGCGGAAGATCCCGGTCGGAATGTTGAAGATGTCGCCTTCTTCAGCGATGAACTCGCCTGCCGTGCCATAACGACCCCAGAAGAACCGCCATCGACCTTTAGCAACAAAGAACACCTCGGCGGTGGTGTGGCTGTGCAGCGAGTTGCGGCATTTCGGCGGTTGACCCGCTGCGCCGATGTTGAACCCGATCTTGTCGGTGATGTGGACGTGCTGATCCGGGCTTTCGCTGACCCCACCGCCAATGATTGTAAAGTTCTCCTTCTGGTCCGAGCCCGGCGTGTGCGCGTCGATGAACGCGGTTTTACAAGGCTTCAATTCGCCATAACGGACGATGCGGCTTTCGATGGTACTCATATCTTTTCTCCTTTTGATTTGGGTTTGATCGGATCAAACCAAACCACCCGGCGGACGATTGTTCAGTCGCCGGGCGCGCAGGCTGGCGCGATGGGCGTGGTACCGCCGCAACGCCTGCCCGGCATCCAGATTTGAGATACGGTGCGACACTCTAGAGATCGCCGGTTTTCAGTAGAATCTGTTTCCAGATCGAGGTTTCGTCAAACAAGGTGTATTCCTTGCGCAGACCCCATGGACCGAACTCGGCCTGGCTGATGCCCAGCACAAAGACTTCGGCCCCTGTGGGCACGCCGAACACGCCCCAGCCGTCATGTGTGCCATGCAAAGACCAGCGGATCGCGGCGCGCGGCGGCATCATCGGGTCGTCACGGCCGATCTGGTGGTGGATCTTAAATTCGGCACGTGGGAACGCTGCGCGCAGGCCCATCCAGAACCGATCAACCGGCCCCCAACTGTGGCCGGTCGTGCCGCCGGGATATTCTGACAGAACAGCGCGGTCGTATTCAGCCTCGATCACCCTCATATCGGCATTCATGATCCGGGTCAGGATATCCGCGTATTTCTGGCCCCATTCATTGTCATTGCCACGGCCTTTATAGGGGCCGGGCTGATCGTTCGCCGGTGTGAAAGGTTGCACGCAGGCGTCAGCCCCACCCTCGCGCGCGATCAGATCGCGGGCGTATTCCTTGGGGTCCCAACCCATCTGCTGTACGATCGCGCTCTGGTCGCGGATGAGCCACTCATCGTTGATCTGGTTGTTGATGGCGTGGCAGTCGGCTAAAATGCGGTAGACCAGTTTCTTGCCGGTCGCCTTGCCATACACACCGTCACCCAGATGGGTCGCTGTGGACAAAAGGCGATGCGACGACAGCATGCCCTCTTCCGGCCTTCCCGACCAGATCACATCCTCGCCCAACAGCGTTCGATCAGGGAATTCTGCCAGAGTTGCCATAGTGGCAGCAATGACATTCTGGTTTCCGACAACCACCGACCCAGGTGAACGTACGACGATGTCCGTGGCATAATAGTCGTGCAGTGTGGCAATGCCACGATCTTCCCAGATTTCCTTGGTAATCCCGATTATGTAGTCGGGGAAATCTTTGAACTTGGGATCAAATCCCTTCATGTCTTCCATCCTTCAGGTATGCGGGCGGAGCCGCGTACAATTAGCGGTCCGTCAATCTCGACCCGACGCGGGCCGGCATCGGGGTCCTCGATCTTGCCGAGCAGAATATCGACAGTTTCGGTGACCATGCGATTGGCGGGCTGTCGGATGGTGGTCAGGTTGTAGGCTGGCCATGAGGCGACAGTGACATCGTCATACCCGATGACCGAAACGTCGCCCGGAACATTCAGCCCCAATTCGAACCGCAGCGTGTCCATCACGGAAACAGCCATGTGATCGTTGGCGACAAACACCGCATCAGGCGGGTCGGCTTCGAACATCCGCAGCGTGGCTTGCCGGGCTTCTTCCGTCGAAAAGTTTCCTACTTCGCGGGCGTGCAGCGTAACCCCGGCTTTCTGCAAGGTCGCAACAAACCCTGTTTCGCGGTCACGCTGGGTCGAAGCTCCTTCCCACCCGGCGATATATCCGATCTTTTGGTGCCCAGCTGCCAACAGGAACTCGGCAGCCTTTCGACCACCGGCAACGTTGTCAGATGTAACTGACGACATCGCCGTGTCGTCTTGTGCCCGATTGAACAATACCATCGGTATTCCGGCCGTTCGGCAGCGGTCTGACAAATCCGAGGACAAAGCCACCGAAGCGGCGATAATCCCTTCGACCTGAAAGTCGAGTATTTCCTCTACCACATTGTCGATGTTTCCAGATTCATGCGAGGCCATGAATATCAGCACGTGGTATCCACGTTCCTGTAACGTGTTTGTCAGCTTCTCCAGCGCCTCGGGATAGAACTGGTTGTTCAGATAGGCCACGACAAGCCCAATGATCCGGCTTTTCCCGGACACTACAGCGCGGGCCAGAACGTTCGGGCGATAGCCCAGTTCCTTGGCCGCTTTGCGCACCTTTTCAACAGTTTTTTTTGAGGCAGACGCGCCGGGGGTGAACACACGGCTGACCGCAGATTGGCTGACCCCGGCGAGACGGGCAACTTCCAGTGATGTAACTTTTTGTGTCGCCATCAGTCTGCCGTCCAACCTCCGTCAACCATCAATGCCGTGCCCGTCACCAGCGACGATGCATCCGAGGCCAGATAAACCACCGCCCCCATTATGTCCTCAATCTCTCCGGGGCGACCCAGTTTAATCTTGTCCAGAATCCAGGCCCGCTTGTCCGGGTCGTCGAAAGTCGATTTTGTCAGATCCGTCAGAATGAAGGTGGGGCAAATCGTGTTAACCCGGATCTTTGACGGTCCGAACTCAAGCGCCATCGCCTTGGTGAAGCCTTCGACAGCGAATTTCGACGCACAATAAACCGCGCGTTCGCGACCACCAACATGGCCCATCTGGCTAGAGATATTGATCAGCGAACCGGGGCGGCCAGCGTCGAGAAGGCCTTTGGCAACAGCCTGGGTCAGGAAATAAGCACCTTTGACATTGACGCCTATCACCGCATCGAAATCTTCCGGCTGTGTTTCCACGGCCTTGCTGTGTCGGGCAAGCCCGGCTGAGTTCAGCAGAATATCGAACGGCCCATTTTGCGCCACGGCTTCAGCGGTTGCCGCCACATCCGAAACATCCAGTTCCAGAACTCTGGCAGACCATCCCTGCGCCGACATATCTTTTGCAATATCCTGAAGCGCACCAGCACGGCGCGCCGCCAAAGTGACCTCAGCACCATGTTCCGCCAGCGCCACAGCGCAAGCCATGCCTATGCCCGACGAGGCTCCGGCGACCAAAGCTCGCTTGCCGCTCAGGTCGAAACTGGGGGTGCTGGGAAAATGTGGCATATCAGACCTCGCCGACCGGGAATGGGATGGTGCCGGGTACACGTGCCTTATTGAACTCACGCAGTCGGGCAAAAACATCTACGCCCAATTGCCGATACACATCCAGCAGATCGACCAACACCCAATTCTCGCGGATCAGCCCACTTTCCAGACGCCAGAAATCAAGTGACTTCAAAGTGATCCGTTCGCCCGAAGGCGCAATCCCCATCCAGCCGTCATGGGTGACGGTCTGGATCATGTTCGGCCAGCCGGTCACAGCGGCGTAGTCGCCATCACCAAAAAAGTGAAAGGCGATCTCGTCGGCGTGCTGGCCGCGATCGGGCATTCCGTTGAGGAAGGGAATCTGGTGCCAGTTGCGGAATCCCGCGATACCGCGCGCTGTCCCGATCCCTGCGGGACCGTACCAGTTCATGCGCGGATGCCAGAACCGCTCCATCTCCATCACTTCGGGCCCACCCTGGCTGGGGTGTTTCTCAAGATGTTTCAGCATGTCGACGATATGATTGCACGAGGCCAGAGATTTCGCCTCATCCCACGGTCCGGACACAACGCCATCCAGAGTCGCCGGGCCGGGAATGCAGAACTCCAGCCCCAGAGACGGGGCCATTGGCCAGGCATTCGCCTGCATCATGACTTCGGGAACGTCCCAGAGTGTCTGGATCTCGACAACCTTGCCATTTTCGAAGCGGTAGAATTCGTGGAACCGCATGTGGGTCAGATGCCCGGTCGGCGGGATGTCCAGCCAGGGGGCGACGAAGGTGCCGAAGTAGTGGCCGCCGCAGCCAACCCAATCGTTGCCCTGTTCTGTCCGACCACCCATGACGATCCAGTCGCGACGCTCAAGATCGGGCATGGATTTCAGAAGTGGCGCATAACAGATGTCATAGAGTTCCTGCGGGCAGGTCAGATCTCCGAATGGATACAACATGTGGAGGGCGGCATCGGGCGCGATCACCGCCTCCAGCGCCGCTCGTACCTCAGCTTCGTCGAATTTATACATGGCCTCGCGCAGGGGCGCGATCAGGGCCTTGTGGGTAGAGTGAGTATCCATTGCGAAATCTCGCATTATTTTAACTTCTTATCCAAAAAATTCTGTAGGGCCCCGGTCGAATCCCTGTGCAAGATTCGTCACGCTTACGAAGTCGCATCGGCCGTCTCGCGATATGGTGCGCCTTCACCATAGGGCACGTTGATGCCCCCATAACGCCGGACACGGATGTTGCATTGTTCGGCATGGCCGACAAAGCCTTCCAGCATACACAGACGTGAGCCGTATTCGCCGATCATCGCCGCTGCCTCATCAGTGACGACTTTCTGATAGCTATGGGTTTTCATGAATTTGCCGACCCAGAGCCCGCCGGTATAGCGCCCGGCCTTTTTGGTCGGCAGTGTATGATTGGTTCCGATCACCTTGTCGCCGTTGGCTACGTTGGTGCGTGGACCAAGGAACAGCGCACCGTAACAAGTCATGTTTTCCAGGAACCAGTCGTCGCGATCTGTCATGACTTGAACGTGCTCGGACGCGATGTCATCGGCCACTTGAAGCATCTCGTCATAGGTGTCGCAGACGATGACCTCGCCGTATTCCTCCCAACTGACCTTGGCAGTGCCGGCGGTGGGTAGGATCCCGAGGATACGGTCGATCTCGCTCAGTGTTTCTTGGGCCAGCTTGTACGAGTTGGTGACCAGAACGCAGGGGCTGTTATAGCCATGCTCAGCCTGTCCCAGCAAATCGGTCGCACAAAGCTCGGCGTCCGCAGCAGTTTCATCTGCGATGACCATCGTCTCGGTCGGACCCGCGAAAAGATCGATACCGACGCGGCCAAACAGCTGGCGCTTGGCTTCGGCCACAAAGGCGTTGCCGGGGCCAACCAGCATGTGAACCGGATCAATGGTCTCAGTCCCTATCGCCATGGCACCGATGGCCTGGATACCGCCCATGACATAGACTTCATGCGCACCGCCTAGATGCATCGCTGCGATCACGGCCGCATTGGGTTTGCCCAGGAAGGGCGGGGTACAAGCTATGATGCGCGGAACACCGGCGACCTTGGCAGTTGCCACTGACATATGCGCCGAAGCCACCATCGGGAATTTGCCACCGGGGACATAGCATCCCACTGACTGTACCGGAATGTTCTTGTGACCAAGGATCACTCCTGGCAGAGTTTCAACCTCGATATCCAGCATCGAGTCGCGTTGTGCCTGCGCAAAGTTCGTCACCTGCTTCTGCGCGAATTTGATATCGGCCAGTTCGCGTTCAGTCAGCGAGTTGATCAACTCGTCGATCTGATCCTGGCTCAGGCGGAAGCTTTCCGGCGAGTAATTGTCGAACTTCTCAGACAGCTCGCGCACGGCGGTATCGCCGCGGGTTTCGATATCCGCCAGCGTTGCTTCGACAACAGCTCGGGTATTGGCATCGTCTTCCGCCCGATCAGCTTCAGGTTTGCCGTGTTTCAGGTATTCAATAGCCATTGTCTCTATCCTCAGTTTTCGGGCCGGGGTGGAGTTTTTTCTCCCCGGTCAAATGCTTCCCAGCCTTCGCCGTTGAACAGATCAACGCCAAGCTGCGCGGCGACATGGGCGAAATCGACGTTCACCCAGTTGTCAACGATCTTGCCATCGACGACTTTCCAGAAATCCATGTATCGGATCTCGACCCGCTTGCCGGTGGGCGCGATGCCCAGAAACTCGCCCGAGTGGGTTGCCTTCTGACGGCCAAAGGCCGCAGCCCATTCGCCCATAAAAAGCCGGGCCTCATCAATGCAGGTCTTGTCCGAGAACGCCGCCTGAAACGGGCGTTGCCAGTTTTCCTGAAACTCCTTGAGCCCAGTTTTGGTGCCGCAGCCCCGGTTGCCGATCCAGCGGAACCCTTCTGCGAAGAATTCGCCGATATCGTCGATGCGGTGATCGTTCAAACCATCGACCATCCCCTCGATCACGGCGCGGGTCTCGTCGGTTTTTCTCATGTCCGTGTCACGTGTCAGCACGGCCTGTTCGGGGCGGGAGCCCTTCATGTGTCTGTTCCTTTTATGGTTACCAAGGGGTTTTCTGTCTGGACGGGGAGGGTTGGTCGGCCGTCAGAAAATCCCTTGGCATCCGGTTGAGCGCCGGGTGGCGCGCAATGGCGTTATGTCTGGCGGAACAGCTCATTGGGTCTGTTCAGAAATTTGGGCAAAAAGGTCGTAACCCAGTTGCAACAGCAGATGTGGAATATCGAGCATGCACCAGTTCTCGATGATCTTGCCGTCTGCGCAGCGCCACCAGTCGCAGTCACGCATAAAAACGCGCTTTCCCGTTGGCTCCAGGCCCAGGAAGGATTTGACGTGGACGCCGGTGATCTGCGGCCAGCCGCACAGGAATGCATAGTCGCCATCCCCGACCTTGCAATTCGAACCGACGCCGGTGACGCCTGCGTCCTTGCCGTCGCCCCAGCCTTCGAACGTGTCCTCGAAGGGGGATTGGAATTCGGCGAAGGCATCGACCGTGGCATAGGATCCCAGCCCGCCGGGACCGTACCACACCATTCGGTCATCCCAATAAGGCCGCCAGCTTTGGTCCTCAGTCGTTAGCTGTTTTAGCATGTCCTCGACCAGATCTGCTGTGGAGCGTGACTGCGCTGGGTCTGAAGGCCCAATGACGATGCCGTCATGCGTTGCCGGACCTGGCACGACACCTTCATAGCCCTGCAGTTCCAGCGGCCAGAGGCCAAGCGCGATGATCAACTCGGCAAAGCCGAGGAAGACATAGGATTCGACGATCTTGCCATCTTCCATTCGGTGGAATTCACCAAATCGCAGAAATGCCAGTTTGCCGCTGGGTGGAATACCACAAAGCGGTCGCTTGAAATGACCGTGGAAATACCCGGTCGAGGTGACCCACTCGCTTCCCAGGTATTCGCCACCTGTGACCACATAGTTCTGACGGGTGAGCCCCTCGAATGCCTCTGAAATCGGTAAGATGACAGAGCTGATGTAGCCGTTGCCATCAGGGGCTGCATTGATCGGATGGCTCGCTTCGGTAGTGGCCGTTGCGGCGAAGATCTCGCTGGCGGCCGTCTCCATGGTCTCGCCGAGGCCCTTGTCAAAGCTTTCGAGAAACTGACGATAAAGCTGTTTGTTTTCAAACGTGGTTTCGGTAGCGATGCCCATGGCGGGGCGGTTTGAGCGTGCGTTCATGCCGCTGTCCTTTTTCAAACGGATTCCAATTTGCGTTGATGCTGTGCGGGCACGAGGCCCCGCGCGCATCAAGGCAAAGGGAATTCGCCCTGGCCGCCGCGCCCGGCGCGCAGCCAAGTTCAGGCTGGCTGCATGCGCATGGGCAGATACGGACTGAGGATGCGTGGGGCCCATTCGTGTCAGCCTTTCACCGCCCCTGCAGTCAGGCCGCCGACGATCTGGCGCTGGAAGAACATCACCAGGATGAACAGTGGAACAGTGGCAGAAACCACGGCTGCAACAGCGAACATCACGTTGCCCTCGGTTTGCGTTGTACCGAGAAACGCGGCAATGGCAGGCACCATAGTACGGTTGCTTTCAGACAGCAGCATCGCCCCCACGGCAAAGTCGTTATAGGCCAGAAGGAAGGAGAACAGCCCGGTCGTGATGACGCCTGGCCACATCACCGGAATGATCACACGTCGGAAAGCCTGAAACTGGTTGCATCCGTCGACCTTGGCACTTTCATCCAACTCGCTCGGGATGTTCTTGAAGAAGGAATGCAGCATCCAAAGAGTGAAAGGCTGGTTGATCGCCACGAGCACGATAATGGTGGTTGGAAGAATTCCCCAAACATTCCATTCAAAGAAGGGTAACAGATAACCTGAGACCAGAGTGATTGGCGGCATTGCACGGAAAATCAACGCCGTGATCAAAAGCCAGAATGTGTAGTTGTAAGTAGACCGCGAAAGGGCATAGCCCCCTAACGTCCCGATAGTCAGTGAGATGGTAACAACAAAGAAACAGACGATCCCGGTGTTCAGAACATTGCGCCAGAACTCTTCCTGAATCCATGCGCCCTCATATCCGGTGGTGGTGAACGGCGAGCCATAAACCGCTTCGGTTCGGGCACCGGTCAGGGCGTTGGTCCAGTCAGCGATCGAGAAGAAATCCAGCTCGACCTTGAACGACCCCCAAACCGTCCAGAGGAACGGAAAGGCGGCCAGGATAAACCATAGGAGCACAAACAGGGATGAGGCGATCCGAAGGCTTGTAGGCATTCTTTGCGCGCGGCTGGCCATATTATCTTGCTCCTTTGAAATCGCGCCAGGTGCGGACAAGCACGGGCGACAGAAGAATTGCGACCCCAAAAATCGTCATCACAGAGGTAGCTGCAGCGGAAGACAGTTGCCGAGTCTCGCCACCGAGATCGTAAAAGATGAAGGTGCTGAGTGATTGCGCATGCGCTTGTGCACTGAAGCCGATGATAGGTTCAAACACCTTGAAATTGTCCATCAACTGGATCAGTGCAACAAATGTGACCAGGGGCATGAGATGGGGAACAACCACGAATTTGACCTGCTGCCAGCGCGTCGCCCCGTCTATCTGGGCGGCCTCAATCTGGTCTTGGGGCAAGGTTTGCAGGCCAGCATAGAACACGACAAAGGCAAAAGGCGCAGCGTGCCAAACACCATAGACCATCAGCGCTACCCACATCAGCCCTGTTGATGCTTTCAGGCTGAAATCCGGATCTCCAGCAAGATATACGAGGGCGTTGCCGATCACCCCGCGACTGTCAATCATCCAAAACAGGATGAGCGAGCCGATCAGCGGGGTCACGATCATGGGCAGAAGAGAGAAAAAGATCATCAGACCTTTGAGTTGCCTGTGCAGGGAGTTTACTGCCAGCGCAATCACCAGCCCCAAAATAATTGTGAGCGGTGTCACGACAGCAACGAAGGTCAGCGTGAATGCCATCGCCCGGTAGAAGGGCAGATTACCAAGCTCGGTGAAGAAGCCGCCCCATGTTTCATTCGCGGCCCAGATTTGACCAATTTCCTGAATCGCCAGATGGCCTCGGTTAAAGTAAATGTCCAGTCCCACAAACCGGCCCAGAGGTTTCTCGGCGCGAAGCGCCGCGGTGGCCTCTTGATCAACAGTGGTCTCAGTTGTGCATCCGATAAGCGGGGTACAGTTTTCGACCTCTAACAGAACGGCCGGGTGGGGCGCGAAGATCGATTGAGTCACCACCGAGACAATTGGCATTGCAATGAACAGCAGCATCGCGAGTCCTGTGGGCAGGAAGAACCAAAGGAATGTCTTATGGCGCATGTTGCAATCCTCGTGTCAGTGGGATTGCGCGGGCGGTTATCAAAGGCACCCGCGCAATAGACTTCTTATTGCAGATAGCCTTGCTCGATGGCGGCGGCACGATAGGCGGCTTCTACATCAGCCAACGCTTGTTCCGCGCTTTCCTTGCCCTGCATGAAATCAGCAAGTTCGTTGCCAAGTGCGCTGTGCATGAGCCCCATGTACGGCAACATCGGATACGGTGGCGTGCCCATTTTGGCCGCAGCAAACACGCCCTCGGCATCTTTTCCCGGCTGGTAGCCTTCAATCAGCCAGACCGCCAACGGCGTGGTTTCATCGTTCAGCATGTCAGGACGGATGCCATGTTTCATTGCAATGAATGTGGCCTCGGCCTCTTCATCTGAGATGTTCTTTCCGACAGTCCAACCGTCCCACCACAAGGTCGTTGCAGGGATATCTCCGCCACCAACTGTCAGCGGCGCGCCAATCGCATGGCCGTCGATTACCTCCTGCAACACACCTTCGGTGGTGGTTTGCTGCGATGCGCGCGAACCCCACATATTCATGATTGCAACGTTGCCAGCACGGTATTCGGCATTGGTGGCGTTGGAGTCATGAGTCAGGAAGTCGGGGTTCATGTATTCCGACAAAGCCTTCATCATATTCAGGGCGTTGACACCAGCCTCAGAATTCACGTTGGGTTCGGCCGTACCGGGTTTAAAATGGCTGCCGCCATAACCAAGGAACATATTGTTGAATTCCTGCGCCAGGTTCCAACCCGATGCATAGGCTCCACCAACCGGGTTTTGCATAATACCCTGCGCACGAATGGCCTCGGCCACCTCGAGCATTTCCTCATAGGTAGTCGGGACTTCCACACCGGCTTGCTCAAGGATATCCTTGCGGTACATCAGATGCTGCGCGTTCGCCATGAAGGCGATAGCCATGATGTTGTCGCCAATCTTGATCAGCTGCCCAGGCTGCAGGTCCTGACCATACTTTTCCACCAGATCATTGAGCGGACGAATTACGTCTTCGTTCATCAGTGCCACAACCGAACTATTGGCGATGATTGCGGTCGTGTATTCCGACGGATTGCCCGACAGGCCAGCCACGTTGATGGTCTGGTGCTCGGATGTCAGGTTGGATTCTACCGACGCCCCGGTGCATTCCTTCGCTCCGGCTGCGACGGCCTGGATGGCCGCAAATTCATTGCCGACTATGTTGACACGTGCGCCGATTTCGCAGGCATATCCCGCGCTTGCGGCAAAGGCGGCTACCGAGCCGGCCAATGCAATTTTCTTCAGAAACATCAATATTCCTCCCTAGATGGATGGTGCATCTTCGAAGTCTGCACCCAGATTACCCCGTCCCAACGGGTGTTGTTTGCGGTTCTCAGCCTTCCAGGCGAGCCCCGGTTTTCGCATCAAACAGATGGCAGTGATCAGTATGGATATGAATCGAGACCTGATCGTCGATTTCGGCCCGATAGGTTTTGTCGGCCTTGACCGAGACCAGCGCACCACCGATCCGAACCGAAACCATGGTGCTGTCGCCCAACAGCTCTTGCGTATAGATCGGCGCGTTGATCTCGCCGCCACTTTCCACAACATTTGCGTCCTCGGCGCGAAACCCCAGCGTGATAGGACCGTCCGGCGCGTTCAACCCGTGCACCTCTGTGCTTTGGGCGCGGAACACGCCACCCTGAACCTCGCCATCGACAAGGTTCATTGCCGGGTTGCCGATGAAGCTGGCCACAAATGTATTTGCAGGTTCATCGTAAATATCGGTTGGGGAGCCAACCTGCTGAACCACACCTTGTTTCATGATCACCACCCGATCAGCCAAGGTCATTGCCTCGATCTGGTCGTGGGTCACATAGATCGTGGTGACCGCCAATTCGTGGCTCAGGTTCTTGATCTGCGCGCGGGTGGAAACGCGCAGTTTTGCGTCAAGGTTGGATAGTGGCTCGTCCATCAGGAACACGTTCGGCTCGCGCACAATGGCACGAGCCAGGGCAACCCTCTGACGCTGACCGCCAGACAGTTCCGCCGGTTTGCGGTGCAGGAAGTCATCCAGCTCGACCATCGCCGAAGCGCGCCGCACTTTTTCGTCATGGGTAGCAGGGTCAATACCGCGAACTTTCAGCGGGAAGCGAATGTTCTCATATACATTCATATTCGGATACAGCGCGTATGACTGGAACACCATCGCGACATCGCGGTCTTTGGGCTCCATGTCATTTACTCGGGCGCCATCGATCAGGATATCGCCCTCAGACGCGTCCTCGAGACCAGCAATCATGCGCATTGTCGTCGTCTTTCCGCAACCTGACGGCCCAAGAAGCACCAGAAATTCCTTGTCGGCTATTGTCAGGTCAAAATTGTCAACTCCAACAAACGATCCCCAACGCTTTCCAACATTGCGAAGTTGAATTTCGGCCATTCTGTCCTCCCTGCTGCACGTATCGTGCATACGCTTGCAAAACCATAGACAACAAAAGAAACATCTGGCAAGTTTTTTTTGCATGCGTGTGCAAACGTCGACTTCATCTTCTTCGCAATTCGCCCCATGACAGCGACCAAAGAACTGAAAGAAAGTAATAATGTCCTATGAAATCCAAAAAGCGATCATCTTGGATTACTACTCGGCGCTCAGCAGCGTAAAAGAATCGGATATCGCTAACACGTTGTCTGAGTTCTGCGCAGAAGACTACCTGTGGCGCGGTTTCCACCCGTTTGATGAGCTTCGGGGCACCCATGACGTAGCGCAGGCATTCTGGCGTCCCCTGAAGCAAAGCCTAGGGAATATGCAGCGCCGGATGGACGTGTTCATGGCCGGAAAAAACGAGATGGACGGATTCACCTCGGTCTGGGTTGTTTCAATGGGGCACCTGATGGGCCTGTTCGATAATGCGTGGCTGGGCATCGCCCCCACAGGCAAGATGGCGTTTTTGCGCTATTGTGAGTTCAACAGGATCGAGAATGGGAAGATCGCCGAGACGGCGATGTATTTCGACATCCCGCATTTCATGATGCAAGTCGGGTTGCAGCCCTTCCCGCCCCAAACCGCAGCCCACCTGGTGCAACCCGGACCGATGACGCATGACGGGTTGATGTTCAACCCGCAGCCTGCCGAAGAAGGCGAGAAAACTCTCGGCACGATCAATGCTATGATTTCCGATCTCGGCCAATGGAACAGCGGCCTGAGCCTTGAGGAAGAATTGCGCCAGACATGGAGCGAAGACATGATCTGGTGGGGCCCTGCCGGGATCGGTGCGACCTATACGATCGAGCGCTATGCAAAGCAGCACTCAGGCCCGTTCCGCGCATCCTTCACGGACCGTTCAAAGACCAAACACATCTGCCGCATGGCTGAAGGCCACTATGGCGGCTTTTTTGGCTGGCCGAATTTCACGGCGCGACCGACCGGCGGGTTCATGGGCATGCCCGCCACCGACAAGGCCGGTGAATTCCGCGTGATCGACATCTATCGACGCGAAGGAGACAAACTGGCGGAGAACTGGATCTTCATCGATCTGCTGCATTTCTGGAAGCAACAGGGCGTCGATATATTGGGGCGCATGGCGAAAGTACCGCGAACATGACCGGCTGGATCGACGCCCATCACCACCTTTGGGACCTTGAAGCCGTGAACTACCCCTGGCTGATGGCGCGCGGGGTGGAAAGGTTCTTTGGCGACCCGACGCCGATTCAACGGAATTACCTGCTGCGCGAGTTCCGGTCCGAAGCCGCGCCCTGCGGAGTCGGTGCCTCGATCCATATCCAGGTGGGAGCCAAAAACGGTCTGGACGAAGCCCGGTGGGTTCAAGCTGTCGCCGATACCAATCCAGACTGGCCAATGGCGCAGGTTGTGTTCTGTGACCTGACCTCGGCTGACCTACCCGCCCGGCTTGATACGTTTCAGGCCCTTCCAACTGTACGCGGTGTGCGCCAGATCGTCGGGCGCGCACCCGGAGAGGACGCGCAGACGGGCACAAATTCTCTGCTGGATGATCCGCGATTTCTGGATGGACTGAAGGAGGCTGGACGGCGCGATCTCAGCTTTGATCTCCAGCTCATTCCCGAATTGATCGGAAAAACTACCCGAATTCTTGCGCAAGCCTCGAATACACGAGTCGCTCTATGCCATGCCGGATCACCACATGACCGTACCCGCGCGGGCCTGAAAAGCTGGGCTCAAAGACTGCGTGCGCTGTCCGATCTGCCGCATGTCTCGTGCAAACTCTCAGGCCTGGGCATGTTCGATCACAACTGGACGCCTGACAGCATTCGCCCGATCGTGGAGATTTGCCTTGAACAATTCGGACCCGAGAGGGTCATGTTTGGTTCGAATTTCCCGGTCGACAAGCTCTATGGCAATTATGCATCGCTGGTACAGGCTTACCGTGATTTGGTACCGGCTGAAGCACAATCGGCGGTTTTCAGAGAAACCGCCGCACACTTCTATGATCTCGAGGTGCCCTGAGAGTTATATTCACTGACTCGGCCCCTTGATCCGGGCCGATCGGATGTAGAATCTGTTCCCGTTTCTTTCTCGTGATTAGGTTGTGGTCAAGGCCTGCTGAGCGGAGCGGTTGCGTAGCTCAAGCGAAGCAGGCCGGGCGGTACGGTTAAGATTAGCGTAAACGGCTGGTGCCAGTCCGCCGAGAGAAGTGTGCGGTCGCTGTGTATTGAAATCGATCCTCCAGTTTTCGATGATCTTTCGGGCTTCGGCCAGGTTACCGAAGATATGTTCATTCAGGCACTCATCTCTCAGACGGCCATTAAAGCTTTCCACGAACGCGTTTTGCATTGGCTTGCCTGGTGCGATGTAATGCCAGCCAACACCAGTATCTTGGCACCATCGGAGAACGGCGTGAGATGTCATTTCCGTTCCATTGTCCTGACAATCATGTCCGGCTTGCCACGCTTGCGGATCAGATCATCCAGTTCACGGGTCATCCGCGCACCGGACAACGAACGATCTACGACTGTTGCCAGTGCCTCCCGGGTGCAATCGTCCACGATACATAGCACACGGAACCTCTGCCCATCTTCAAAGGCATCCGATACGAAGTCGAGCGACCATCTTTGATTGGCACGATCTGGCACAAGAATAGGCCTGCGCGTGCCCAAAGCCCGCTTGCGTGACCGCCTGCGGCGCACCGCCAGCCCTTCCTCGCGATAGAGCCTGAACAGTTTCTTGTGGTTCACCTCAAAACCCTCTCTGGCAAGCAGAATGCCCAAACGGCGATATCCAAACCGACGCCGTTCATTCGCCATTTCGTGCAGTCGTTTGCGCAGGACCTCATTACCCCGATCCTGCTTCTGATACTGAAAGACTGACCGGTGCAGATCAGCCAGCTCACACGCCCGACGCTCAGACAAACCATGCCGGTCCATGACGTCCGACACAGCCCTGCGTTTTACATCAGGCGTTAGTAATTTTTTGTCGCCAGATCCTTCAGAGCTGCATTATCAAGCATCGCGTCCGCGAGCATGCGCTTCAAGCGATTGTTCTCGTCCTCCAACGCCCGCAGCTTCTTTGCATCTGACACGTTCATCCCGCCAAACTTCGCTTTGTATTTATAGAACGTGGCATCACTGATCCCGTATTTCCGGCACAGCTCCTGAGCTTTAACCCCTGCCTCATATTCCTTGATCACACCAATGATCTGTTCGTCACAAAATCTGCGTTTCATAGTCCATTCTTTGCTTGGACGGATTACTAACACCTCAGTGGCCTGATTTCAGGGGGCTGGGTCACTTTTGGAGGATGAATCCGCGGATATGCCAACGCTGACCCGAGAGGAATGCAAGGAACTACTAGCGCAAATTGCCGAGAAAACAGCTCGTATTCTTGAAAGGAACAAGAAGCTTTCAACTCTGGCGTCCCAGTCGGACAGAGCTCGTCGGCTCCAGACCATGCCGGGTGTCGGTCCGATCACAGCCATCGCGGTAGAGGCATTCGGACCTGACATGTCCCAGTTCAAAACTGGGCGTGACTTTGCTGCGTGGCTGGGTCTTGTCCCGAAGCAGCACTCCTCCGGAGGCAAGGAGCGCCTGGGACGTATGACCAAGGCAGGCCAGGCAGATATCCGACGCCTTCTGATCATTGGCGCAATGTCGCGACTGAATTGGCTTGGAATGCGCTCGGTTGCTGAGGGTAGCTGGCTGTCACGTATGTTGGCGCGCAAGCCCAAGATGCTGGTCGCGATCGCACTGGCCAACAAAATGGCTCGGCAAATCTGGGCAATGCTCACGAAACACGAAGACTACATTGATCCGGAACTTGCAGGCGCGGCATGATGCTCATGTAAGACTGCGAGGACCGGTACCACGGGAGTGTGAGAAGACAATGACATGAATGGGCGCAACGATCGAACAGATCTGGATCAGGGAAACCAGTTAGTCGCTGCGAGTACAAAGCTCGAAAGTTAGATTTGGACCTGATCCGCTGATCACCATCCCGGCCCGCGGCTTCTGGGAATGCCGCCAAAAGAGGCCTTACAGAAGTTCGCACTCGATCACGCACCTTAAGAGTCAAAAACTCCTTGCACTTTGGGCGGCAACCACAGAAGCGACTACATCGGCGCGCGGGCGTTGTTCAGCAGCATCCCAAAAGTCGACTGGCTGCTCGGAGATCGCGGCTATGACGCCGACTGGTTTCGAGAAGCGTTAAAAGACAAAGGGATACGCGCCTTCATTCCCGGCCGTAAGCAACGCAAGACCCCGGTCAAATACGATAAGCGCAGGTACAAACGCCGCAACAGGATCGAGATCATGTTCGGCAGGCTCAAGGACTGGAGGCGGGTCGCAACCCGCTATGACCGATGCCCCAAAGTATTCCTTTCCGCTACCGCGCTCGCAGCAACCGTCATCTATTGGTTATGAATCCTGACCCTAGTGGATAGGCAGCGACACACTGACACAACAGTTACACGAGTATTATCAAAGTCTTGTCGCGGCATCGCTCCCGATAATACCGAGATCGAAATTCCATTCCCCTATCGCATTTTGACATTCAAAGGTGCATTGCCCGTCGAGCAGCAGGCACCGAAGGAGTGACACCGGGGCCATCTGTCATTGGTGGTCTTGCTGCAATGTGTCCAATTCATGCTTGACCGCATCAAACCGAGGCCCCGGAGGAAGCTGTCGCGCCAGTTCCTGCAACAACATCTCTGCATGTCGCTTTACCATTATGTCGCCCAAGATGTATTGGCGACTGTCGACGTGGGTGATGTGAAGCAGCTGATGGAACGTGACCGGCGGAATTTTTACGTGATGCGAAGGGCACCGCGCTATGGCTACTGTTTCTGACACCGCGAGTTCCTGAAGCGACGCATGCAGCCAGTTCAGACACGTGCAGGCAGTGTAGGGGTCGTTCACACTCGGAGACAAAGCGCGGGCGATGATCTCGACCAGTTGCTGCGCCACGAACATGACGTTCTGAGTGTCGGTTTTTCCCGCTCCGGTCGCAAAACAGGCCCGAAGCTGCGCCTCCGTCGACTCAGATAGCGGTTCCCCTGAATAGACTTTCAGGGCTGGGCGTTGCGGGTGAACAAATTGACCCGGCACAGCGAGAACTTCGATATTCAGGTCTTTTTCAGCGGCTGTTTTGGTGATTTGGTTGAAATCTACAGCTTGGACGTAACCGGCTGTCTTAAGGAACATCGGTTTGGGATCCTGACCTTCTGTTTCTTTCATCCAGTCAGACTCAATCTCATCGCCCAAGGGGGCTGAACCATTTGCCTGACACAACTCGATGAGCTGTGACTGCAGTTTGGAGCCGAGTTTATGGCAAAGGTTCTCAAGATTGATCATCTCGGGTACGTGGTGAATGAAATAGATCATCACGATCACCGATGCGAACGTCATGACCAATGCGAGAACAAGGGACAAAAGCGGCACGAACGTCAGCCCGTCAGCACCGAAATCCTGCACCGATCGCAGCGTCGCCAGTGCAAAAACAAAGGTGGAAATCAATACCCCAAGACTGATCTGGGTACCACGATCACGCATGAAATTGCCAATCAGGCGCGGACCGAAATTGGAGGACGCGAACGATACCGCGACAACAGTCATGGAAAACAGGACCCCGGTTACGGTGATTACCGATTGTGCAATGACCGACAACAGCGACCGGACAGCATCGGATTGCGTGGTCATCCAGTCCCGCAGCATGGGCGTGTACAGGTTCGAAAAATGGCGGTCCAATGCTTCGATTCCAATCGCCAGGAGGAAGGCCACCACCATCATCAGGCCGGGAACGAACCAATAGCTTGCGCGCATATCCTGCAGGAGTTTCGTTATCCGGGCCATATTCTCTAACCTTCCTGCTTTTCCGCACCGCTTTGCCGACAGGGCGTCAGCAGAATGTCCCCGAACCTCAATGAGCCGTATTGCTGCGAATGCCTTCCATCGCGCGCGCCACTGTGAACCCATGCAACACCGTTGACACTAGGATCACCAGCCCGACCAGTGACCATATCTGGATTTCATTCGCAAATTCGACGTGCCGACCAGCGTAACACAGGTAGTAGATCGAGCCGATGCCGCGCACGCCGTATATTGCTACGATGGCACGGTCCCTACCCCTGACATGGGTTCCGATCAACGAAAGCCACCCGGCAACAGGGCGGATTACGGCAACCAATGCCAAGGTCACAAAAAGATGTACCCATTGGAGATCGGCAAGCAGAACAGGCAAAACGTACCCAAGAGCGACCAGCAAAAGCGCCGTCAGCGCGTGTTCGATATTCTCGCAGAAGTCATGCAACCGCCTGTGAAACTGGTGTTGGCTTTCGACACGGCGCAGTGCCAGTCCCATCACTGCGACCGAGATGAATCCATACCCCTCTGCCAACTCGGTCGAGCCGTAGCACAGCAGTACACCCGCAAGAGCCAAAACCCCCGAGGCCGTGTCGGCAAGCGCGGATCGGCGCGGAAACTGGAAAAGTACCTGTCCCAGAACCCAGCCGCCTGCTCCGCCCATCAGGACACCGACCGTGATCCGGTACAGCACATCCACCAGGAACCATTCCATGACCCAGTCCGAGGGGTTCAACCCGTGCAGCGCAACCAGAAGACCCAGATAGACAAACGGGAAAGCAAGCCCGTCATTCAATGCAGCTTCGGTTGTCAGCGTGAACCGGACCCGATGCTCTTCTCCCTCGTGCGGCGGCCCGACCTGCACGTCCCCAGCAAGCACAGGGTCGGTCGGCGCAAGAACCGCGCCCAGAAGAATAGCCCCAGCCACGGTCATCCCGGCGACCCCTGCCCCGAGAACAGCCACTGCAAAAATCGTCAACGGCATCGCAATCGCCAGCATCCGCATGGTCGGAAACCAGCGCAGCGCCGGTCCAAGATTGTCGATCCGCAAACCGGCGGTGAACAGGGCAACAATGACTGTCAATTCGCTCGCAATCTCCCAAGGGTGCGGCGCAATCCTGGGGTCGGGAACGGCAGGCAGGCCGGGAACAAACCAATAGGCGCACATACCAAACAGGATCAACAGCGGTGCCGCAGCTGGTTCACGTGTAGAAATGAACCGCGGAAGCCATCTTGCCAATATCACGATGGCGCCTGTTACGGTCAGAGCGACGTGGTAAGGTTCAAAACTGAAGAATTCCGTTGTCATGCGATACTGTACTTTCTGAGGCTGATCAGAGGGTTGTCGTTTTACAGCACTATTCCGAAGGGGTTAGGCCAGTCGTGCAAACATGCGCACGCTTCGGAATCAGATTAGCGGTCGCTTCTCAAGATCAGCGTCGGTTCCCGCCAAGTCCGCAATCTTTGCCCGATCCATCAACTGCAACCGACCATCGCTCCAATCTGCAATGTTGTCGCTCCGCAATTTTGCAAGTGTTTTGTTTGTGTGAACCAGGGACAATCCCATCGCATCCGCTAGGTCCTGTTGGCGGAACGGCAAAGGCACTACGCCTGCCTCATCCGCAAGCCCGACGGCACAGGCACGGTTGTAAAGGCGCAGCAACGCCCATGATATCCGCTCCAGAGCGGTTTGCTGACCGACAGACGTTAGCGCTTCGGCGACCATATGCTCTTCAACAGCCGCCAACCACGTCAAATCAAACCCGCGTTCAGGGCTGGATTGGTAGATCTTCCACAACACTTTCCGGTCAAAGACGCACAGGTGCATGTCCGTCGTCGCTTCGACCGAGTGCTTCATTTCGTCCATCACGGCAGCCTGAAGACCTAGAAAATCCCCAGGATAAACAAAATTCACGACCTGTCGTTGTCCGTCCTCCAATGTCCGATAACGGACCCCCATAC
The DNA here is from genome assembly GCF_017872535.1 of Ruegeria sp. HKCCSP351. NCBI lineage: Bacteria > Pseudomonadati > Pseudomonadota > Alphaproteobacteria > Rhodobacterales > Roseobacteraceae > Ruegeria > Ruegeria sp. HKCCSP351. The sequence goes on from NZ_JAEDOV010000013.1 coordinate 32,741, forward strand.
CTGAAAGCACAGTGAACAATTGCGGTGATTTTGCACCCTGAGCAAGCAGAGGTGTTCCCGCTTCAACCCGCATCTCGCCAGCTTTACAGGACTGCGTAAGCTCCACATCTTCCTGAGAAAACTCATCGAAATAGTCAAAACGGTGCAGCGGGCAGTTCTTGCACTTGTACATCCTAAAATCCCTCTTTCCCTATGTCACAGTTTAAAGCGGAAGATCGTCGGTTCGTTTATATCTGAACCGAGAAAGGGGGTCCGTTGACATGACCAACCCCGATAATCGCTTCATGTGGATCATCGAACCCGATATGGTCGTGTTTCAGGACCTGTCCGAGATCTTTCAAAACTATCTGCCGAGTTTCGAGCAGAAGTCATTTCACAAACCGGAGGATATTCTGTTTTCCTATCCGCTCCCGCACCTGGCGGCGATCAGATGCGGTTCCTTCGCACTAGCAGTCCAAGAGTTGGTTCACAGGTTATCCGCGTCGAAAGTGCCAACCATACTGATTGGAAACGGTAACAGAACGTTTGACCAGCCGTCGATTTATTCGATCAGCGTACCTTTTTCCGACACCCACATCCGCACGGTTCTCAACCAGATCGGTTACGCGACGCCATCGCCGCCCCTTCAGCCATACCGGCGGTGAACGCATCAGCCATCGGGGGCAAGGGCCGTTTTTCCATCGCCTGTTCTTGCATGTTGTGACCTTTGTTCAGGGTCGCCATCAACGCGGCAATTCCGGCAAACCCGAACCAAATACATCCCATGATGAACAGGCGGATTGGCAAGGACAAACCTGCCGCGGCCAGCGCCGCAAGGCTGGCAGCGGTTCCAAACCCCAGTGCGACGGCCATCGACAAGGCAGCAATAGTCCAGCAGACGGTCAACCACGCGGCCTGGCGCATGTTTGATTTCACGCGGGAAAACATGGCGTTATTTCCGGTTTGCCAAGTATCCGATTAGGAATCCGAGGCCTGCAGCGACCGCGGTTGCCGCGACCGGTTGTCTTCGCACGCTTTCTTCCGCCAGCGCACTGAACTGCGACGCGGTATCGGAAATCGAATGCACCTGTTCGTCGACGCGCTCCTTGACCGACGCAGCGGCACTTTCCGCTTTAGCCGTCGCAACCTGCGATACTATCTGCGTCAACTCCGCGACATCAGCGCGTAAAGTTTCGAGTTGTTCGACAATGTCTTCTGTCTTGGGTGTTGTGGCTGCTCTGGCCATATGAGGTCTCCTTTCGTTGAGATGTTCTCCTCCTCAACTCAAGCGGCCTTAAAAAGTTCCATGCCTGCCACCTTCAACCGTAAAGTACTCAATGCTCATATAATATCGAGGCCAATGCCAACAACTTCGGTTGCAGTCAGCAAACTCGCCCGGATGCGCCATAACTCATCTGTTTTTATATGATACACCGTGTTGCTCGACCGTTTTGCTTTTCTGAAGATCGAGTCAGCCATTTATTCCTACTTCACCAAATCTCTCAAAATTTTTTGGAACCATCTCTCGGTAGGTAAGTTTTCCAGATGCACCCGACTTGGGAACGCAAAAAAGGAGACTAACGATGAAACATCTTATCCGAAGCACTGCCTTGATCGCTGCGATGTCGACAGCGGTTGTGGCGGAAACTCAGGTTTCGAAAATTGATGTCACAGCCGATTTGTCCGCGATCGAAACATATGAGGCGGCCGGTGCGTGGAAAAATCTGGAGGCGGATCTCGAGACCGCGATAGCCGAGCGTTTGGTTTCTCAGATTGCGCCCGAAGACGTTGAAGGTGCCGAGATCGAGATCGACCTCGATGAAGTGACGCTTGCGAACAATTTCGAAACTTCGCTTGGGATCGGGGAATGGAAACTGGTGGGCGATGTGGACATCGACATGCCCGACGCCAGCAAGGACGAAAACTATACACTGACGGTCACCACCGATCAGCTTGGGGCGCTCTATCCCGAGGGTACTAACACTGATGAGCTGACGGTCGAAAGCGATGTGTTCTATCAAGCGATCGTCGCTGCATTCGCTGACAACATCGCGTCGAAACTGAAATAAGGAGACAAAAATGAGACTGTTGGCAACTCTTTTGTCCATAACCGCTCTGGCCGCATTCGAAACTGTCGAAGGCTTCGGCCGCGATGTATCGGCGGCTGGCAATGAGATCAGCGAAGAAGCCCAGGAAGCACAATAAAGTGCTGACTGAACTGAACATTCGGAAATCCGGGCGATGATTTTGCCCGGGTTTTCATTTTATTTTGAACTCAAAAAATGAAACCCTCTGACTCGTGGTATTTCTGGACTGAAACACGGCATGGGTGGAATGTCTTAGAAAGGGACCATAATGTTCGAAATTGCTGGCCTCGGCAGCCTGATCCTTCTGGTTCTTTGTCTCTGGGCAATCATTTCAATCTTGGGATCGTCAGCAACGACGGGAACGAAAGTTCTGTGGGTGCTGCTTGTCATCCTGCTACCGCTGATCGGATTTATTCTGTGGCTCTCGTTTGGTCCCAGGTCCACCGCCAGACAGACATAACTTGGCGACCTCCAGACATTTTATATTGAGATTGCACAATGCTCGCATCCCTTCTTTCGACAAAGTCCATACGGGTCATGCTTTTGATCCTGACCTCGCTCGCATCCTGCACTGCCCTGTACTTTGCCAAACCCTTCCTGGCGCCCGCGGTTTTTGCGCTGGTTATTGGAGTAGTCGTGTCGCCAGTCGCCGATCTTTTCAACCGGTATGGCGTCCCAAGAGTGCTTGTCGCGCTTGCGCTACTAGCCTTTGCAACACTGCTGTTGACGGCATTGCTCTTCTCAATCGACCCGTTGATTTCCACGTTGACCAATCAACTGCCTCGGCTGAAGCTCGAAATTCGCGGCTGGATCACTGGAATAGCCGATACGCTGCGCGGCTTGGAAGATATCGGAGAAGAAATTGAACAGACCGTGAGTGGTGAAAATTCGGACGACGATTCCAACTCTGCGAAACTGCCCACAATGATGGATGCGTTATGGATTGCCCCGAACTTCGGGGGCCAGGTGCTGATCTTTGTTGGTACATTGTTTCTATTTGTGCTGACCCGCAATGACCTTTACGCCAGTGCAGACCGACAGTGTGAAAGGTTGTTCCGTGCCGAACGCGCGGTTGCCCGCTATTTTGCCGCCGTAACGATCGTAAACATAGGACTGGGCGTGGCAACTGCGACCGCTCTTGCAGTAATCGGACTGAGCAACGCTTGGTTATGGGGTCTGGTCGCGGCTCTGCTGAACTTCATACCCTACCTTGGCCCCTTGATCGTAATATTTGGTCTGGCGATCGCGGGTTTGATGCAACTAGGTGGCGCAGCAGCAATCGTTCCGCCGCTGACGTTTCTGGCGCTGAATGTCACCGAGGGGCAATTTGTAACCCCGCTTTTTGTTGGCAGACAGCTTCAGCTGAACCCGCTGGTGGTTTTTCTTGCCATCATCTTCGGCCTGTGGCTGTGGGGGCCGATCGGAGCAATTGTCGCCCTGCCAGTATTACTTTGGTGTAGCAAGATGTTGGTTGTTCCATCAAATTTTGCGGATAAGGGCGTCTAGCCTTCTACACGATATTCTCTGTCGCGCCCGGCACAGGTTGATGGAGCTCTTCCATTTTGTCGGCTTCATGAGGCACCAGGTAACCAAGGCGCGCCTCCGGCCGTCTTACCCGATTGCGTGTGATCTCTTCCTTCCACGCCTGTAAGGCCAGTTTCGGGTCAAGCATCGTTTCGGTCAGATGATCCCGCCACCAATGGCGGGCCAGCGTTTCCCACAGCGTCGAAATCCGGCCGGGATCGGTAATGCGCAGGGCGGCTTCTGTATCCCAACGCATGGACCTTCCGTTCAGATTGGCCGAACCGACAAGCGCAAAGCTTTGATCGGTAATAAGCACCTTGCTGTGCAAATGGATGACGGGCGATCCCTGCAGTACCGAAGGGGCATCGCGTGCGGCAAAAACCTGTTTGACCGGGCTGGCGATACAAGACCGCTCACCGAATGCCGCCGTGATCTTTTTCAAGGCGTCGGCCTGCAGGCTCATACCATAGCGCGCATCGAGCCCCCGATTGCCGTCGAATGCAACATCCTCGGGCAGGGCCGGCAGCACCGTGATCAGAGTAAGATCCGGGTTCCGCTCGGCCGCGCGCACCAACCCGTCCGCTATCACGGTGGATCGCAGGAACTGACTTTCGATGTAGATAAGCTTTTGGGCCCGTTCGAACGCTGCCAGATGATCCTCTTCGATTTCCTTGATCAGCGTTTTCGGTGACACCGCCCAAAATCCAAATCGACGCGGCGCCGACAGAGTTCTGCTGATGTGGGGAAACTCGGTCTGGCAGTCGGCATTCTCGATTTCGAGCAGGAAACTGTCCAAGTGAGCCGCCGCTTCTTCAGCCTCCGGCCCGCGAACCACCACTTGGACGTCCGCCCAAGTCAAATGCGAAGGAAGATCATGATTCGGTGTATCATACCGCCGGGTGTTCAGGTCCAAACCACCGATATAGAGCACGTTTCGGTCAATAACAGCCAGTTTCTGGTGATGCGACACCGGATAGAGCGAAGGTGGCTTGGGACTGTCGTCGCTGCCGACTGCGGCCTCCCTACGCTTTCGCGACAATTTCTGTAGTTTGCGCCAAACAGCAGGAAAGAAGGCCAGTTGAGGCACAGCGCCAACCTTGGCAGGGTGCATCGCAACATGAACACGCAGTTTCCCTGCAAGATCGTCACCCAGGCTTTCCGAAAGTTCGTCGGCCTGACTTGCTGTTCGCATCGCGATCTCATGCAATTCTGCCGCCAGAATGGGATCGAAATCACTGACAACGATACGAACGGTGACACCACGCCGGACCGCATCCGCAACCAGATCGGCCCAGGTTTCCCCGACAGCTTTTGCGTTAGTGCTGATGAGTTGCGTACTGAAGTCAAAAATACGGAACGAAGCAATCACTTCATCCTGTGCCTCCAACACAAGGCGTTCCAGCGCTGGCCACGCATGTTCCGCCGTCACCAGAACCTCGAATTTCTGCCTATCGCTACTGTTGGAAGACGAAGGATAAATCATCCAATTACCCGCCATGTGACCGAGTTCTATGGTTCAGGCATCCCAGCCTCTATCGGGAAAGTTACCTTAAATCTGTATTTAGTGTCGGTCTCCGAAACCTCCAACCTACCGTCCAGTTGCATGGTGAATGCCTTGATCAGCTTATTGCCTATGCCGCTGCCACCTGTGTCATCTTCGGCCAGCATGGGCTGCCCCTTGGTATTGGTCATCTCCAAGATCAGATGACTGTCGTCTGCCTCTTTCAAACAAACTGATATCTCCGGACGGCCTCCTTCCGGCACGCCAACATACTTCATCGCGTTGGTCATGGCCTCGGAAACCAGCATTGACAGCGTAACCGCCTGATCTTGACTGAGCGCCACACTCACAAGGTCTTTCTCAATGAGTATGGTCTGCCCGCCGCCCGCGCTCATTGACCCAATCTCGTTGACCAGATTAGCGATCAGGTCCCGGCTGTCGACCGTCGTTATGTCTGGGTTCGTGTTAAGACTTCGGTGAATCGTCGCTAACCCGCGCACACGCCTCTGCAACTGTGACAGCATTCTACGCGCTTCCGGCGTTTGCGCACCGCGCGCCTGCATGTTCATGATAGATGCGATCAATTGTAGGTTATTCTTAACCCTGTGATGAACCTCGCGCAGCAAAATTGTCTTCTCCTCCAAATCCATTTCGCGCCGGCGTTCGGCTTCACTAAGGATGGCCACCATGCGGTTGAAGGATTGCCGCGCTTCTTCGAACTCTTTCGGGGGATGGATCAACTCAAGCGTGGCCTGCTCACGCTCGCCCAGTGCGTATCGCCGCATTGCGCTGCGCAGAGCATTCAGATGACGGATGACCAACCTCTGAATTCCGAATACAGCAACTGCAATACCCGAAGCCCACATCAAAACCGGAAATGCAAGGGTTACGACCGAAACTGCGTTCTCTTCAACCGAAAACGCATCTTCCGAAGGCCAGCTGCCCACAACAACAACTTGATCGGATATGATTTCACTCACCGCGAAAAACCGTTCGTCACCGGAGCGGGCATCCTCAAAGAACGTACTGCCCGTCAGGCCGACAAGTTCGCGCCGCGGAATCGAGACTGGAAGTGCCAGTGTGGCCTGATCCAAAGCCACGCTCGAAGACAGTATTTCTCCTTGGTTATCTACGGTTGTAAACTGAATACCATCCGCCGCCCACCGTTGTCCGGAAACCGTATCAATCAAGTTATGGCGCGTAACAACTGCAACATAGCCAACGACCTCGCCCGATTTGCGAACCGGCGCACTGGCCATCAGATTTTTCCCCGAGTAGCCTGGCCCACTTGCTACCAGAGCAAAAGACAAGTCCTGAAGCTCGGCCACCTTCAGAAAATGCCAGTCTTCGGACACGTCGCGGTTGGAGTGGTCAGACGAGCACTCTATCCACCCAGTAGGCGAGATATAGGCGGCGAAGAGGTATTCCTGCCTAGTCCAAACAAATTCTTCCATAGCTTCCGCGCATGCCTCGGCATCCTCAAGAACTGAAGGCGCCGCGGCAGCCAACCCCTGGGCAGCACCACCGGCTCGCTGTAGCAGTTCCCGTTCCCTTGCGGCCGCACTTTGTGTTCGCGATAACAACGAAGCATGGGACAGTCGGATAGCTTCGTTCACCACCGCATTGGTTTGATAAACCGCGATCAATCCCAACGGCAAAAGGGCAAATGTCATTAACAACGCCAGCCTGAAGATAAGACTACCGGACAAAAGCCATTTAAATCGGTTCATGCAACGCTCTGTTGTGCCACGATCCCTGCGGTCACAGAGTCTGTGAGTTCGATCTGGCTTTCGTCATCTATTTCCATAAGTTCGGCCAGTCTTGCGCGCGCTCGGTTCACACGACTTTTGATCGTGCCTGTCTTAACGCCGCACATCCCTGCTGCTTCTTCATAAGAAAATCCGCCGGCACCGACCAACACCAGTGCTTCACGCTGTTCATCGTTGAGCTGATCGAACGCTTCATAGAAATCACGCATGTTCAGCCGCCCGTCATGACACGGTTTTTTTGCAAGGCTTTCTGTATGGGCACCATTCACATCCTCAACCTCGCGCTTACGCTTGCGGTGAAGGGAGTAATAGGTGTTACGCAATATTGTAAACAGCCATGCTCTCATGTTCGAGCCGGGCTCGAAGCTACCAATATTAGTCCACGCCTTTACCAGGGTGTCCTGCACGATGTCGTCGGCGGTTGCCTGATTGCGCGTCAAACTGACTGCAAACGCGCGCAGGGCACCCAGATGTTCGACGAGTTCCTTGCGGGGGTCGGTGCTTTGCTCAGTCATTGCTGCCGCGCCCCGAGTCCGTTTTAGGATGCGCAGTACCTGATCTGAGCTGATCCAATAGCTCGGTGAACCGATCTGGGATCGGCTCGTTGGCCAATTCGTCGAAGGCTCGCTTCAGATTTTCGTCTATTTCGCGATCAATACGCTTGCTGCGTTTTCGCGATGATGCTTCTCTTGTCATGCTACCCAACAGTTTTTTGCACGGTATCTCGGAACCAAACGCATCACCGCGCGTATAGTTCCATATTTAGTTCAAAAAAAGGAACATCGCAAAATGACGGCTCAATCCGGAGACGCACTTGCCAGTCAGATCGGAGCAAACTTGCCCTACCTGCGGCGATATGCACGGGCTTTGACCGGCAGTCAGACGAGCGGCGACAAGTATGCTGTGGCCACACTCGAGGCTATTCTGGCGGGAACCGCGGATTATTCTGCTGAACCTTCGGCCAAAATCGCACTTTTTCGGGTGTTTCATGCCATTTGGTCCAGTTCAGGGTCGACCATCGCTGACACCGACGAGGGGTCCGGGTTGGCTCAAAAAGCACAAGCTCATCTCAGGCTGCTGACCCCGAATACGCGCGAAGCCCTATTGCTGCGCACGATTGAGGAAATCCCAACCGCCGAAATCGGCATGATTATGGGCATTGACGCGGATGAAGCCGAACAACTGATAGATGTTGCATACAACGAAATGAGCCGATTAACTGCGGGCAAAGTGATGATTATCGAAGATGAGGCGGTCATCGCCCTGGACCTGGAGGCTATCGTGTCCGAAATGGGACATCAGATCACGGGCATTGCCCGAACTGAATCAGGCGCCCGGACTCTCGCGAAACAGGAACATGCCGACCTCATCCTGTCAGACATTCAACTTGCAGATGGATCCAGCGGAATCGACGCCGTCAACCATATTCTCGCAGATGAAGGCGAGCGACCGGTGATATTCATCACCGCATATCCGGAACGGTTGCTAACGGGCGAAGGACCGGAGCCAGCTTTCCTGATCTCTAAGCCATATTCTGAAGACCAGGTTCGCTCGGCAGTAAGCCAGGCGATGTTCTTTGCATCGACAGAAACTCTCAAGGCCTGATTGATCAAGCAGTCTTGATGCAGTTGCCCCGCCGGACAGGGTCCGGCGGGGCTTACCTTCCCGGTTTTCATTAGGGGATGGACCCCGGGACGGCAGGACGTATCTTTTAGCACTCAGATTGTGGCCATGGATCAAATTATCACGCAGCCTGTTTTCGAAAGGCCTCAGACGCTATCACCAGATCTTCGGACATGATCTCACGCCGCTTACAAGCGGCTTGATAAGGGTCGCGTCGATATTTGAACGGATAACCGGCAAGTCGTTGCACTATTTCAGCCCCGCATTTCGGATAGCGCCGCATGAAACGCTCAGCGCGTTTTGCAACAACATGAAAAACACTACTTCCGAACTACACGAGCGACCAGGGTAACAACAAACAGTATCAGGAAAATAAAAAACAGTACCTGCGCGATACCGGCGGACGCGGAAGCGATGCCACCGAACCCGAAGACGCCAGCAATGATCGCTACGACAAAGAAGATAAGTGCCCAATACAGCATCGGAGTACCCTTTCAGTTATCAAAGTCTACGTAGTCAAAACTAGAAAGTTGGAAAAAAGTTCCGCCAAAATCGAAGAAGAGTGTGCCGTTGGATAAACTAAAGCGGCCCTTTGCAAGTTTCTGGTGCGATTCTGTCTTTGTGCCCAACAGTAGCGACCGCACCCAAAACGGCTCTGTTGCAAACTTTTTGCTGTTGACGTTCAAGAACGCAGGGATTGAATAGCGGCTGGTGTAATTCAGCCGAAAGTCAGTTCACGTTTTCTTTCAAGGGTGCGCAATATCCGAAGATATTTGATCCTATTGGCTGTCTTCTTCTACGTTCGATATGGTGTTTCATACCGTGACCTAGAAGAAATCATGGGTGAGCGCGGCGGTGTTGTCATTTGTGGACAGTCCCGTGCACATTGCCTTCCTGAATATGCAATTTAGGCGTCCGAGAGAGCCCAATGCTGTGCTCGATTAAGCCTGCTTTTAGATGTTCACTTTTTATGCCTTTTAGCTAATCGCACCCATTGTGTCTGCGCCACATCGCGGGATCGTGACCTTCCGGAAAAGGCGTGCATGGATCAGAAGCGTAACCGCGCAGGACGTTGTATTTCTTGATCTGATCGTCGGAAAAAGATCCGGGGTCGAGAGATGCGCGGACAGGTGGATCAGCCGCAATTCCTTGCGAGCAGCTTAGCTTTCGGAGAGCAGCTGCATCAAGACGTCATCGCCCAATTGACCGCTTGCAAACGCATCATCCAAAGCCGTTTCTGCAACAATGAATTTCTCGCCAGCGATCACCGCTGCATCGCGCATTCGCTTGAAAACTTCGGTGACCGCGCTGACTTGCTCAGCACTCAAACCCAGCTCTTCACGGAGTTCCAACACATGCAACGGTCCGGGGCGACCGTTGAGCTCCGCAGGAAGTGCTAGCCCCCATCCACGACCAGCACGAAGGTCAGCGATATCTTGCTCCGACAGACTCTTGATGTCCCGCGATTGCAGCCCGGCATAAGGAGAAGCACTGTGATCTCCGTGTGCATGCTGTGCAACTGTGCCATGCCCCAAAACCGCAAGCGCGAAAACGAAGGCGCATCACAAGCGCGATGACTTCGTGGCTGTCGGGTACGAACTGTTCGATGAGACTCGCGCGGCGCTGATCGACGGGACACTCTCCATGGTCATCTCACACCCAATGGAGACATTCGCCCGAGAAACGATTCGCACGTTGATCAAGGCCAAGAAAGCTGGAGCCGATGCCGGCGCACAGCGTGTCGCTCTCGGGTTCGAAATCTATACTCCCGAAAATGTTTGAGGTCCGGCTCATGGATGATCTGGAATATGGAACCCGTGACAAGCGCGGCAACTGGCGGCCTAATACCCCGCTTCTCGTCGGCCCGCTGCTCGATTTACCGTGGAGTCTTGTACGGATTCTGAAATGGATACCGGGCTATCTCCTGCCCTGGAATGCTCTGTTCTTCGTGTTGGCCACCGTCTTCTGGGTCTGGCTCACCCCGAGCCGTGAAACGCTTCAATCCTTCGAACTGGGTTGGATTGCCTTTCTCCTGATAAGGAACGCCGCATTGATCCTGATGCTTTTCGGTGTCCTCGAGTTCCGCCTCTACATCAAACGCAGACAGAGCAATCATTTTAAGTACAACGCGAGATTTCCGGCGGACCACCCGTCCGACGCCTTCTGGTTTCGCAGCCAAGGCATCGACAACGCTCTCCGAACTTTCCTAAGCGGCCTGCCAATCTGGGCAGCCTATGAGGCGATCCTACTTTGGACTTGGGCCAACAACATCGGGCCGTGGGGAGCTTGGAGCAGTGAACCGATCTGGCTGGCCGCCTTCGCACTTCTCCTGCCTCTTTTGCACGAAGGGCATTTCTTCTGCATCCATCGGCTGATACACATGCCGTTTCTCTACAAATGGGTGCACTCGGTCCATCATACCTCGATCAATCCAAGCCCGTGGTCGTCCCTGTCGATGCACCCGGTCGAGCATCTGCTGTATTGGTCAGGAACACTCATTCATCTGATCGTGCCCTCTCATCCTCTCCTGGTCCTCTATCACCTCCAGATCAGCGGAACCGGGGCGGTGATCGGTCATATCGGGTTTGACAAGATCGAGTTTGGCAACAAGTCGGCGATGGATACGCATGCCTACGCACATTACCTGCACCACAAGTACTTCGAAGTAAACTTTGCCGATGGCGCCCTGCCGTTCGACAAGTGGATGGGCACCTGGCATGATGGCACGCCGGATGGAGACAGGCTCATGAAAGAGCGGCTCAATCATAAGAAGTCTGAAGTGAATGGGAGAAAGTCCACCTGAGCAATCGGATTTCATTTACACACAAAAGCCGGAATGTCCGTCGTCAGAGTTTTCCGGAGAGCCGAGGCGATGTCATAACGGAGGCTCTGGTTCCGTTTCTGTTTGAGTCTAAGCGGCAGCGGCTTGGTGCTGCAACCTGCGTTTTCGGAGGATGTGTCGCAAAATTTTGGGACGGCCAAAGTCAGCGACTTACTGGACACATCTATCCTGCGATTTCTGCAAATAGCTGAAAGCCAGACGTCGTAGTGCTAGAGAATTGTCGCTTCCGGATCATGTTGGCGACTTCGATGCCGTCCAGAGTGGCCGATGCGGATCTGAATGATTTGAACCCGCACATGTGCCGTATGCGACGCTTGATGAACCGATGATCTTGTTCGATCAGGTTGTTATCGGGAAGCTGCGCTCCGTTTCGGTTTCATCCAAAAATGCGCTAAACACTACGATCTGGAGGCTTGTAATGGCGGCGGCAATTTGCACTGGTCAGTGTCTTTGTGGAAAAATAGAGGTTCGTATTTCGGCTTCTCCTGAATTTTCGGTTTTGTGTTTCTGTCTGGACTGTCAGAAAATTTCCGGTGGCGGCCATCTTCCACAGTCTGCGTATCTTGGGCAGCATGTGGAAATCAGCAGCGAGCCGAAGCTCTATAGCTGGGAGTCTGACGACGGGAACACTGTCAGCCTGGGTTATTGTTCTGACTGTGGTTCGCCGATCTACAAAGCGACGTCGAAGATGCCGGAGTTTCTATTCGTCGCGGTAGGTGTTTTGGGCGACCACTCTGGTTTCGAGAACCCCCATATGGCTTTCGTCGAAAACTGCCGGGATTGGGACAGGTCACGCGATCTCAAACTGAAGGGTCCTCTACAGTGAAGGCTGGTCCAAATTCAATTCGCCAAGACGGTCGCTTCTCTCAACGCGCCCGTGAATGTTCAGGCTTGTTTTTCGATCGCCGCAGTTTGTTCGGGTTCAAGACCCGCCGGAATTACCAGCAGGTGTAGCCTGCCCTGCCTCCCAAAGTTCCTGTATTGGGGGACGAGTTCGGCTCGGGGCATGATCGTATAAAAAATGCTGACCTTCGCTGCGCGCTGCATGAACCGTTAAAACGCGGACAAAGCGGGTATTCAAGGAACCTTCTAAAGAGCCTTTTCAATGAACTTTGAAAAAAGCTCACCCTGCGAGTTGATCCTAAGTTTCGCGTAAATGTTGCGTCTGTGGATGCGGACTGTGCCTGGAGAGATGCCGAGAATTGTGCCGACAGCTTCTGCCGAATGGCCCTTCAACGTGAACTCAACGACTTCTCTTTCTCGTGGTGTCAGAACGCCATCGCCAAATGCCTGGAATGCAAGATCGACGCGACGACTAACGCCATTCGCTGCGGTGCCGCGGGCCATCGTTGGAAAGCCACTCCAATGTTTGCAACAGACTGCCCGAACGAGCGGCAAAAGAGCGAGCAAATGACGAATTTCCTTGGCTGAAAAAGGCTTCTCTGCACGCATGAGGGAGACCACAACCATCCCAGTGCTTGGGATATCGATAAAGTAGCCAATCTCCTCTGCTAACCCAGTCCTTTTGTAATAGCTGCGATAGTATTCGCCCTGATAGAACCTGTCCGGTGCGATATCACGCATGCGGTACAGACCCGGTGTTATCGGTTTTGTCGCGGCCAAAAAAAATGGATCAAGCACGTAGGGTCCAGCTTGGTAGTCCTCAACAAAAATACGCCGCTTGCTTTTGGGAAAATCGTCGTGAAGGTCTATTGGTGCTTCGGTTCCGACATGGCCAAATACTACTGTAAAATCGAATGGTGCAACCTGCCGCAAGCCATCTGACAAAGCACATGGAAATTCCGGGGTTCCAATCTTCTCCACGACCCTGCCGGCCTCTTCCATCCAATCGTACACACGCTGCTCCAGATTTTCGAAAAGCAGCTCTATACCCCAATTGTGGTATATACAGCTAATCGGAGTTATTGTTACTTTTTCCCTGTTTGAGTGGTATGCCAATAAATGCCAAAAAATCAAGCAAAAGGAAAATGGCAGTATATGAGCTTTGACATGAGCGTCACCATGCAGACGATTGCAGAACTCCGCGGAGTGACCAAGACCTTCGGGAATGTGGTTGCTGCCAAAGACCTGAATCTTTCCATTAGGAAAGGAGAGTTCCTGTCGTTCTTAGGCCCATCTGGTTGCGGCAAAACCACTGCACTTAGAATGCTGGCGGGTTTCGAGAAACCAACCGAAGGTCAGGTGTTGCTCGATGGCGAAGTCGTCAACGACTTGGATGCGCACCATCGCCCAGTCAACATGGTGTTTCAGCACTACGCTCTTTTTCCTCACCTGAGTGTGTTCGACAACATCGCGTACGGCCTGCGCCAACAACGACCACGCGTAGACAAAAAAACAATAGCGACAAAGGTTGAGCAAGCGCTAGAAACTGTCCGTCTTGGTGGGTTTGGCCCACGTAGAATCTGGGAGATGTCTGGGGGTCAACAGCAACGTGTCGCTTTGGCGCGTGCGATCGTAAACGAGCCCAAGCTTTTGCTGCTCGATGAACCAATGGCTGCTCTGGATCGAAAGCTTCGAAAAGAAATGCAGTTTGAACTGCAGAACCTGCAGCGAAAACTGGGAATAACTTTTGTCCTCGTCACGCACGATCAGGAAGAAGCGCTTTCAATGTCCGATCGAATTTGTGTGATGGAAGGCGGCAGTATTGTGCAGGTAGGCAGCCCACGCGAACTCTATGACATGCCCCGCAGCCGCTATGTGGCAGGATTTGTTGGCACCTCGAATTTCTTTGATGCAACCGTAACTGACGCAGTAGCCGACCAAATCACTGTGCGTTTAGCAAGCGGCCAAAAGGTGCACGGAGATCCGGAGACCCCAATCGATGTAGGGCAGGAAGTGTGCGTCAGCATCCGTCCTGAACAGATCACGCTGACCCGCGCGCTACCCACAGCTGAAATTGCTCTGCCAGTTACCATTAAAAATCGGATCTTCCTTGGGGAGCACACAGAATACCTTGCGCGCAACGAAGCACTGGGTGATTTCCACGTGCTTGTGCCAAGGCAAGCGGAATTGAACGAGGGGACGTTCAATGCAGGAGAGCAAGCCTTTGTCTCATGGGGCGAAGGCGCACTGCTGATCCTTGAAAAATAACAAATCCCGCAATCCAACAAAAGAGAGGTTCACGATGACCAATGATAACGGGACTATTTCCAAGCAAAAGTTCATGGAAGAGCTTCGCCGGTACCAAAAGGGTTCGGTCACCCGGCGACATTTTTTGGGCGTGACAGGTCTTGGGATGGCAACGGCCGTTCTGGGCACGGCCATGCCTGGGTTGCGTCCACGCCCGGCATTTGCTGCCGGAGACGTTGGCGACCGAGTGATCCTCGCCACGTGGCCGAACTACCATGACGAGATGAACTTCGAAGCCTTCACGGAAGCCACCGGCGCCCATGTTCAGGTCAATGTTTTTGGCTCGAACGAAGAGATGTTGGCAAAGTTGCAGGCCGGAGGCTCTGGCTGGGACGTGTTCGTTCCAACCAATTACACGATCACTACGTATGTGGGCGAAGATCTGATCATTCCGCTCGATACGTCCAAACTGCCAAACTACGACGCAGGTTCATTCGAACAGCGCTTTTCAGATGCTGGTTCTGTCGGTGGCCAGCTTTACGCAGTGCCGAAAAACTGGGGCACGACCGGCTTTGCAGTGAATACCAGCAAGCTTGATGGCGCTCCGACTCCAACCACATGGAAAGAGTTCTGGGACCTGACTATGGCGGGTTACTCAGGGCGTACAATGGTGCACGATTACCAACTCACCACTATCGGTAATGCACTGAAGTATTTTGGCTATTCCTTCAACTCGGTCGATGAGAAGGAACTGGCGGATGCTGAGAAATTGTTGCTTGATGCTAAGCCGCATCTGTTCGCAATTTCGTCTGACTATCAGCCACCGATGCGCAACGGTGACGCCTGGATGACCATGTGCTGGACGGGTGACGGAAAGCAGATGAACGTCGACATGCCTGAAATCGCCTACGTTCTGGGTGCCGAGGGCGGTGAACTCTGGTCGGATTATTATGCCATTCCGAAGGGCGCGCCCCATTTGGATGCCGCCTATGCCTTGATCGACTTCCTGCTGAATCCGGAAGTTAATGCGAAAGAAGTCCTCGCTCATGGCTATCCATCGGCTGATGCTCGCACCAATGCGTTGCTGCCGAAGGAATTGCTGGAAGATCCGATCCTTTATCCGGCAGCTGACCTTCTGAATGCGCTCGAGTTTGGCGCGGCGGCTACGCTAACCGATCCAAACCGCGCCGAGTTGCTCGCCCGCTTCAAGTCGGCCTAAGCGGCAAGGCCGCCAATATCGGAAAAGACGAGGACAAAATGACCGAACGAGGCAGAAAAGCACTGTTGCTGGCTCCAGCAGGAATATGGCTTTTGGTAATGCTTGCCCTTCCTCTGCTGGTCGTCTTCGTCTTTTCCTTTGGCGAACGGGGTGCCGCCGGAGGCTACGTTCCAGCGTTCACGTTGGAACAATATGCCAACCTTCCTGCGCGATGGACGGCGTTTAAGAACACCTTGATCCTTGCACCTCTGGGGACTATCGCTGCGTTGGTAATTGCCTACCCGCTCGCCTACTTTCTTGCGGTGCGGTGTTCACCAAAGTGGAGAACTTCGCTGTTGATCCTGGTGATCGTGCCGTTCTGGACATCGATCTTGATCCGGTCATACGCATGGATTTTCATCCTTGGGGGGCGAGGCTTGCCCGCTTTACTGGAGTCGATCGGCATCGATGATATCCGCCTGATAAATACGCCGCTCGCTGTGCTTGTCGGGATTGTCTATGGGTATCTACCTCTGATGGTTTTCCCGATTTTTGTAAGCTTGGACAAACTGGATAAACGCCTTCTGGAAGCATCGGCTGATCTCGGCTCTACCCCATGGCGTACGTTCCGTCAGGTGACACTTCCTTTGTCGGTACCTGGTATCGCAACTGGCTGCATGCTGGTCTTCATCTTGCTAATGGGCGAGTTTCTGATCCCAGCGATCTTGGGCGGCGGAAAGGTCTTTTTCGTCGGAAATGCGCTGGTGGACCTGTTCCTGCAGTCTCGGAACTGGGCGTATGGATCGGCGGTCGCAATGACTCTGGTTGTCGTAATGCTTGTCACTGTCTCAATTTACATGAAATTCATCTCGCGCCTGGGTGGCCAGCGCGAAGATGTCTCGCTGATGTGAGGATCCGATGCGCTTATACGCAATTTGCGTCTACCTTTTTCTATATATTCCAATCGGCATCATCGCGCTTTTCAGCTTTAATGCCGGACGACACGCAAGCCAGTTCATGGGGTTCTCGACCCAATGGTATGGCAAAGCGCTGAACAACCCATTTGTAATGGACGCGCTCGAGACCAGTCTGCTTGCGGCATTCATAACTGCTTGCCTCGCATCCACTCTCGGAACCATGGCGGCCATCGCTTTACAAGGGGTTAAGGGATGGCTCCGAACTTTGTTTGATGCGATGATTTATATTGCGATAATGATACCCGGTATCGTCATCGGCATCGCGACACTCATTGCCCTGGTCACCGTGTTCGGCTGGCTTAACCCAGTTCTTGCCAGCCTATGGTCCGATGGAGCACCCCCCCCGCAACTTTCCATGGGGATGCCCACGCTTGTCGCCGCGCACACCATGTTCACAATGGCGCTGGTGATAATCATCGTTCGTGCAAGACTATCGGGTATGGACCGTGCGCTCATGGAAGCCTCGGCTGACCTCTTTGCGACGCCTTGGGGCACCTTTCGACAGGTGACCCTGCCGTTGATAGCACCGGCAATTTTGGCAGGCTTCCTGCTCAGCTTCACTTTCTCATTTGATGATTTCATCATTGCGTTCTTCGTAGCTGGATCAGAAACAACCCTGCCAATCTACATATTCTCATCCATCCGGCGCGGCGTAACACCCGAGATCAATGCCATCGGCACTATGGTTATGGGCGCGTCGCTCTTGTTGCTCGTAGCAGCGCAGCTGCTTTTGCGCCGAGGCGCCTCAAAATCGAATAAGTAAATAAAGGAGCCAAGTGACATGCGGCTTGCAGGTAAGGTCGCGCTCGTGACGGGCGCGGGATCAGGAATTGGTCGGGCGGGTTCAATGGCAATGGCACAAGAGGGTGCGCATGTTGTGGTAACCGATCGCGATGCAACACTTGCTGAAGCCACTGTGGCCGAGATCGTTGCGCAGGGAAATCAAGCATCAGCTTTACAGCTTGATGTGACCGATGACGATGCCCTTACCAAATCCATAGACGAAGCAGTTAAAAAATTCGGTCGGCTCGACGTGTTGCACTCTCATGCTGGGTTGCAGATCGAAGGAACACTGGAACAGGTGGAACCAGATGGAATGGATGCTTCATGGGCATTGAACGTCCGCGCCCACTTCATTGCCGCGCGTGCAGCCGTCCCCCATATGAAATCACAGGGTGGAGGTAGCGTGATCGTCACGGCCTCAAATTCTGGGGTTCAATACGACCGGGGTATGATTGCCTATGCGACCACAAAGCACGCAGCTGTTGCGATGGTTCGGCAGATGGCAGCCGACTACGCTGTCCATGCAATCCGTTTCAATGCCCTTTGTCCTGGATTTGTAGACACGCCCTTCAATGCAGGCTTCGAAAATCAGATGGGTGGCCGCGCCAAATTGGAAAGCTACATTGAGCAAGCGATCCCTATGAGCCGGTGGGCGACAGTTGAAGAGATTGGCCATGGGATCGTCTATTTAGCTTCAGATGAATCCGCTTTTATGACGGGGCAAGCCTTAGTTATCGATGGCGGTGAATGCATTTAGTGATGGGTTAGATTGCTTAATGGCACATTTTGTTTCGCACTGAATGGTTGTCGAGCATGTTGCATTCCGCTTTGGGCTCAGTGTCGCCGTTCTCTGCGGCTTGCTTGATTGGTTGGTCGCAGCCAAAGCGGTTCTTCATCGCCGAGCTTTGCAAACTCCCAGACGCGCAATATGGCTGCCTTTTGTGGCGCCAGCGGGCGTGTCCGGACGCGCTACTTTCTGATTATACAATGTGTTGATGCGAAAGTTTGCATTTGAAAAGGTCATGTTGACAAAGTGTACAGCACCCGTAAATCCCTCGGATGCTGTGGAGGTTTATTCGCTATCGCGCCAAGTCGTAGCGTGTCATCGACATTGTGGAAGCGTCGATCATGCTCATGAATTCCTCCGCTGCCGGGGCAGAAGCGAAGCTGTCCATGGACGCCTGCGCTGCTTCGGCGCTTTCCCAGTTTACGACGACGGCCCATTTGCCATCTGCAAAGGCGGCTTGACGTGAGATGAACCCGGGCTGTTTGCTGACGTGGCCATCTTCGATTGCCTTGTCGACTGGCTCGAACTCCTGAACTGTGACACCCTCTGCAAGATTCATTGTCACAATTTCAATTACTCCGAAGTCTTGTGCCATCGCGGTGCTCCCCACGAGCGTCATAAGGGTGATCAATAAAGTTTTCATGTCGATATCCGATCAGAACTTGCCATTGTCATGGGCCATCTTGGATGGAATTTCTGCGATCACATCCCAGTGCTCGACGATCTTTCCGTCCTCAACGCGGAACAGGTCATAGAACGCGGTCGGTACGCCGCCCAATGTGCCTTCAGATGCGGTGAATACAAAATTACCCTCGGCCACAACCATGTGCACATCGGTATAGATCATCTGGATGCCCTGATCCGCCATTGCCACCAAAGCGGCGCCCAGACCGTCCAAACCATCAGCGATCTGGCTGTTGTGCTGAATGTAGGTTTCGGTGGACAGGAAGTCGGTGATCCGATCAGTTTCACCACCTTTCAGGATGGTTTCAACGAAATCCGCGACCAGTGCTTTGTTCTCTTCTGTCCTGTCCAGATCAGTGATGTCGGTCGGGCCATCTGTTTGCGTGTGACCGGAAGGGTTTGGCGGGGCGAGCGGAGTCAGATTGTCCCAATGCTCTGCAACCTTTCCATCTTCCACGCGGAAGACGTCGAAGCCAACCAACGTATCTGCGCCAAAAGCCTGTGCATTGTTGTAGGTCGTGTGCAAGACAACCATGTCCCCTTCGGCGATCACACGGTGAATGTTCACTTCGATCCCGCTGTCCTTCAAGCCTGGAATGAAACCAAGAATGGGGGCTGCACCTGTCGGCACGGCGGGGTTGTGCTGGATGTAGTCCGGCGCCAGCATTTGCTGCGCTGCGGAAGGATCGAAATTGATAAAAATGGCTGCAACAGCCTCCAGTACGAGCTCTTTGGGGGTCATTGATTTTCTCCTCGTTTGAAGCGGTGGTGATAGGATTCACGCGGCGCGGGCTTGCATCGCGGTGATTTTGAATTCAGTTCCCCACGGGTCGATCAGGCGACCAGGGTTTAGGCTTTCAGATTCCGCCAGAAGTTCGACACTCGCGAGGCCTGTGCTCCATTCTGTGCGCTTCTTTACCCCTTTGGATTGCCATTCGTTGACAGCAAGGTGATGGTGGTAGCCGCCTGACCCGAACCAACGGGCCGATGGCAGTTGGAACGTCTGCACCATTCCAATGGCCTGAGTAACAAATCGCGCGGCCTCATCCACATCACCAACACGCAAATGGACATGTCCGATGACTGTGCCGCTAGGCGCGCCGTGCCATGGCGTGGCATTTTGTTTCAGCGAGTACAGGTCGAGCGGTTGCGTTGTCATTTGCACTTGGTCGCCACAGCGCTTCCAAGTCTCGCGCGGCAGGTCACGATAGATTTCGATGCCATTCCCCTCCGGATCACTCAAATAGAGAGCTTCGCTAACGCCGTGATGTGATGCGCCATCAAGTCGGATTCCGCGTTCTTCGGCATGGATTAACCAAGCGGCGAGGTCCTGCTGGGTTGGCAGCAAGAAGGCATTGTGAAACAGTCCGGCTTCGCGCGGGAAAGGTCTGGCATTGCGGTCTTGGCGAAGCTCGATCAGTGTCCCGTCGTCGGTGCCCAGACGGGCGGTATCACCGTTGCGTTCGATCAGGCCAAGACCAATCACCTCTTCATAAAACGCGGCCATGCCATCAAGGTCGCGCACAGTCAGGGCAACCTGACCAATCGAGATGGGCGCATGTGAACTTGCCATGTTCTTGTCTCCTGCGTTTGGGCTTGAGAAGAACTTAGCTGTGGCTTTTGCTCGCTGAAATGGCGATAATTGAGAGTATGTATCGTCATTCTGGAGATAAATGATTGGACCGGATTGATGCGATGCGAAGCTTTGTGGCTGTCGTAGAAACCGGTTCCTTCGCTGCTGCTGGGCAACGCTTGGGGATTTCGAACAAGTTGGTGAGCAAGCGCGTCGCCGGGCTCGAAAACCTGCTTGGGATGACGCTCCTTCACCGCACCACGCGCTCAATGTCTCTGTCTCACGAAGGAGAAAAATACCTGGAAGGGGCGCGACGTGTTCTTGCCGAGCTTGAACAGCTAGAAGCCGAATTCGATACTTCAGGTGGTTTGAAAGGTGTTATTCGCGTTGCCGCGCCCCTCACCTATGGCGACACTGCGGTGGCGGTAGCCGCAACACGTTTTGTTGAAAAACATCCAAGTGTCACGGTCGAGCTGGACCTGTCGGATCACTATGCTGATCTGGCCAAGGGTGGCTTTGACATTGCAATCAGGATTGGAAACCTTGATGATTCAAGCCTGATTGTCCGCAAGCTGGGCGAGACGCATATGAAGGTCGTGGCTGCACCGGCCTATCTTGCAGAGCATGGCACGCCTTCACATCCTGCTGAGCTTTCCGAACACATCTGTATCAGGGATGCGAACAACCCCGACCCGAACCGCTGGCCGTTTCAGGTCGAAGGCCAAACCATACATGTGCCCGTATCCGGGCCGTTCCTCGCCAATAGCCCCCCTGCCTGTCTTGTGCCAACACGCGCAGGGCGGGGTATCTTTATCTGCCCCGATGTATTCCTCGGGGATGACCTGGAAACAGGGCGGTTGGTCGAGCTGTTCTTTGGAATCCACTCCCGCACGCTCCCGATCCAAAGTGTCCATTTGCCATCAGCTTTTCGCAAACCGCGCGTGAAGGCCTTTGTTGAATTCATGAAGGCCGAAATCAGAGCGTAGCTTCGCCAAAGATTGCGTTCAGAGTTGTTGCACGAGCACCCACTTTTGATAGGCGAACACAGTGACACTACAAAACTTTCGACATACTGCCAGTGGGCACTTGTGGACTAAGCTATGTGTCGTTTCGCGCTCTATTCTACCTTACAAAGTGTCTGACGTCAGCGCCCATGGGACAGTTTAGGCCGATTTGATAAGAGAGGGTTTCTGGCTCATCGTAACCACCAAGGAGTGGAGATGAGAAAGAAACCCGGAACCAAGCAGAGCCACGGTGAGAGGGTCGTGAAGGACATTCGCCGTGCGACCCGCAAACAGTACTCCGCAGAAGAAAAGATCAGAATCTTCTGGTATCCTCACATTCTTTCCACTCGCCAGATCAACCTCGAATACCGTGCCTGCCGCATGACCGCGAAGACAAGAATTGGACAGCAAACCCGCGCAGGGCTACACGCTCAGTGTTTTCGGATGTCCCATATTCGCACACACTAGTCCCAGTATCGCAAGAAATTCTCCCGACCTTTCATCAAATTGAGTGTCAGAAGGCGGACACGAAGGACGCCATAGTCTGAAAGGTAGGAACCATGAAATACGTTGCTAAAACCACTCTTCTTTCCACTCTCACCGCCACAATGTTGCTGGCACTGCCTTTGTCGGCACAAGCCGACTATGTCGCGGAAAAAGCCGTCCGTGGTGCTGTTGCGGGTGCAGTTGTTGCCGAAGCGACTGGTGGAGATGCCGCAGAAGGCGCTGCTGTTGGTGCGACTGTCGGGGCAGTTGCCGGGGCCGTACAAAAGAACGATTTCGAAGATCGCCACGATGATTTCGACAATCACAAAGAAGGTAAAGGCCATCACAAGGACCACTGAGTTCACTACAATAACACTGGACAGGCTGACCCTTTCCAACCGGGTTGGAAAATTTCGGCCTACTGCCTCAATCCCGGACGGGCATGTCCCGCCGGGTTTGTCGCCATTTGTAACTCAGCGGTCTTTTTGAAAAGTACTGGGGCTTTGTCCAGCCCAACGGCGGAACGCCGTCGAGAATGCAGCATGATCGCCATATCCCAGAATAAACGCAATTTCAGAAATATTGAGCCCGTCTTTCAGATAGGTCTTAGCAAGATCGAAACGCATCTCTTCGACAAGTTGCCGAAAACCGGCCCCTTCCTGCGTCAGATGCCGGGTCAGAGTGCGACGGCTCATCCCCAATTCTGACGCGATCTCATCCGCTGTCAGGATGCGCCCCGGCAATCTGCCAATCACCAATGCCTCGACCTGTGCCCTGAAACTCTGTTTCACCTTCCCCACTTTGAGCAGGCGTTCGGCTCCAAGTTCATTCAGATACGCGACAAGGTCCTGATCGTAACCTGGAAGCGGTCGGTCCAGCGCCCCGGGCCTGAAGCGGATGCCATTGAACGGGCTGGCAAATATCACTGAGCAATTCGCTACTTTTTCAAAGCCACTCGCATCCGTACCACCCTCGTGACGCAGGCAAAGTTCTTCCGGATAAAACTCGGCCCCTACTATCGCACGCAGACGGGCCAACAGCCCAAAGACCCGAAACTCCTGAAACCGGTGATGCCGCATCAATGCACCTTCGGCGGTTACAACCTCCATGACATCGCTGCCGCTGTCCTGTTTCAGGATGAACTCAGTCGAATTGTCCGAAAGACTATAGAAACGTGCACCGTTTTCAATTGCTTGACGCAGTGTGGCCGAACTTCGGGCGATATAAGCCGTCAATGTGCTGGCTTGCCTGAATGAAATCCCGATCCGGGCAGCCAGAGTAATGTCATCTGCGGCCTGACACGCGTTGCGAAGCAAAGTGGCTTCTTGCATGGCACTGATCTGCGTGTCGCTCACCTGGACGTGTCGCGGTTTGATGCCGCTCCTTTGATAGCATTTATTGCAGCAAAGGAGATG
>NZ_JAEDOV010000014.1:0-44879 GCF_017872535.1 Ruegeria sp. HKCCSP351
GTCTGCTCAATCTCCATATCACCCAACCTCAACAACCTGTTGCCTGTATTTTGGCGAGTATTGTCAGGCTGGGTGTCAATGCAAGGGCGATACGCAAATTGCTGCTCAGCTGACCTCAGCCGGAGGTGGCGGCTCGCTGCCTTACTGGTCCTTCAACCCGCTAGGTCGCCTACTGGTCCAGCATCTCAAGCACGGCGTCGCGTTCCGACAGAACCAGCAGCAGGGCAAGATCGCCCGGTTCCACCTGTTTCAGGATCATCGCGGCGGCCTCGGACGGGGATGCGGCCCTTTGGATCTGGGTCTTGTTATATCCCTGTTCCAAGGCAGACTTTTCGATCAGGTCCGGTATCTCTCCCATTGAGCGGCCCCTCAGATACCCTTCCAGTTCAGCAGCAACGACCACGTCGGGTTGGAAGTTCAACGCGGTTGCGGTGACGTCCCGAATGTCCTGATCCGAGCGGTCTCCGGCATGGCTGAGCATGATGAACCGCCGTTTTGCCGGCAGGGCCGACAGCGCATCGCACACGGCAGAAATCGAATGCGGATTATGCGCGAAATCCACGAAAACCTGAGCGCCGTTGTACCGGAATTCGTTACAGCGACCCGGATTGTCCTTGGCATCCGGCTTGAACCCGGCCAACCCTTGCCGCACCGCCTCAAGCGGCAGTTTCAATGCCAGCGCAAGGCACATAGCCGCCAGAGCGTTCAGGATGTTGTATTTCGCGACACCGCCCATGGTCAGGGGCACGTCGGACACGGCAATGACCGCCTGCTCGGACCGGCCGTCGAAAAAGACGATATTGCCCTGCGAGACATAAGCGCAGCATGTTCCCGCGTCCCGCGCCCGACGGATCAGATCATTCCCGGGATCCAGCGAAAACCACCAGATATTTGCCGCAGTGTTTTCGGCTTCGGCACGGACAAAAGGATCATCGGCATTCAGGGCCAGAACACCGCCCTTGGTCAATGTCCGGTGCACGGCGAATTTCGCTTGAGCCAGCTCGGGCACCGTGTTCACGCCGTATTGCCCCAGATGATCATTCGCCACATTGGTGACAGTGGCGGCCATGGCCGCACGCGTCGGCAGGCCGCGACGCAGGATACCCCCACGGGCCACTTCAAGGCAGCCGATTTCAAGCCGCTTGTCGCGCAGCAACATCCGCCCTCCGCCGGGGCCGGAATAGTCGCCGCGATCGAGAATATCATCACCCACCCGCACAAACTCGGTCGAGGTCAGCCCTGCGACCTTGCCCGAGGCGCGGGCGATGGCCTCCAGCAACCGGGTCGTGGTGGTCTTGCCATTGGTTCCGGTGATGAAGGCGACGGAGATGTTGTGAAGGGAGGGCCAGTCAACGTTATCCGGGGCGGGCAGTGCGTTGACAGGCCAGATTTGACTGCCGGTGCCATGCCCGATGGAAATCTCGTCATCGTCGCACAGGATATCCACACCATGCGCCTCGGCTGCCGCGATCAGGGAGATCAGCGCAGGATTGGCCTCCTTCGCCATGACGCCTTTGACGTCCCGGATCATCTGATCAAAATCGCCCGGCGTGGCCTCCAACAACTCTGCCGCGCAGAAATGCCAGGCGGTCTGCGCCGCAAAGATCGCGGAATAAAGCTGATCCATCGGTGCCGAGATCGCCAGATTGACACCACCGGTGAAGGTTCGGTGGGTCAGTGCCTGATCCTGCCAGCCAAGCGCATCCAGAACGCACCGGGCATGTTTTTCCCACAGTGCAATGACTTGCGTGGGGTCGATATCAGTGAAAAACACATCCATCACCGCGCCGGGGTGATCCCATAACAGGCCGGGGCCGGTCAGGCGCCGTGCGTCATCCACCTGAATATGATCAGCGGTCGCGCATTCGATGGTCAGCGCGGTTTCAAGCTCTTCGATCCGGTCCATTCCGGTGCCTCCGCTCAATCCGCGTCTTCGCTGATTTCACGCGCCAGTCTTACGCCGCGTTCGTCCCGGATCAGGTTCTGGTCACTGTCGAACATGTCCTCGAACGTGGTGTCGGCGGGGCTGGTCCCGGGTGTCGCCTCGGTTTCAGAGGTTTCGCCATCGGAATTGAAATAGATGATCTGTTTCCAGCACCGTGTGGTGTCATCGCCAAAGATCACCAGAAGATCGCCCGGAGCCGCCATCTCCAGCGCTGTGGTTACGGCCTCAACCTCATCCGGAATGATCGAGATCACGTCGTCCGGCGTCCCGCAATCGATCAGGGCCTGCCGCATCATTTGCGGCACTTCGTCATGCCCGCGACCCCGGCGGCGGTCATCGGCCTTGCAGATGAAGTGGTCAAAATGCCCGGCCAGCGCTGCGGCCCCATCAACAATGTCTTCATCGCGCCGGTCGCCGGGCATCGCAACAACGCACAGCCTGCGGCCCTTGACCTCCAACTGATCGGCCAAAGCGGCCATCGCCTTCAGCGCGGCCGGGTTGTGGCCGTAATCAAGGATTACCTTGAAAGGATGTTCATCATAGACATTCATCCGACCCGGCGCCTGGAAATAACTGGTGTCGAAAGTGCGCAGACCATGCCGGATATTGTCCAGATCGACCCCAAAGCTATAGGCCATTGCCGCCGCGACCATGGCGTTTTGCACGTTGAAGATCGCCTTACCCTCAAGCGTGGCGGGGATCAGATGCGACCACAGAACGGGGATGTGAAGCCCTTTGTCATAGATGGTCAGCATGTCGCCATTCATGCCTTTTTCCAGCACGATGGCCTTGCCCCCTGTCTTGAAATGTTCCTTGACCAGACTGTGGCCGGGGTTGGTCGTGACATAGAAGATCTGATCCGCCCCGGCGTAATCGGCCATCTTCAGACAATTGATGTCGTCTGCGTTCAGCACGGCCGTATCGGTCGCGCTTTCCACCACCACCCGTTTGACGACGGCCAGCTCCTCGACCGTGTTGATCCCGCCCAGACCCAGATGATCTGCCGAGACGTTCAGACAGGCCGCCACGTTCGAGCGTTGATAGCCCAGACCCGAGCGCACCAGCCCGCCCCGCGCGGTTTCCATCACCGCAAAATCGACCATCGGATCACGCAGGACGATCTGCGCCGATTTCGGGCCGGTCATATCCCCCTTTACGCTTAGCTTGCCATCCACATAGACGCCGTCGGTCGAGGTCATGCCAACGATCTTGCCGCTGGTTTTCATGATATGACCCAGCATCCGCGACGTGGTCGTCTTGCCGTTGGTGCCGGTGATGGCCGCAATCGGGATGCGGGTCTGTTCATTGGCGGGGAACAGCATATCGATGACCTTGCCCGCCACATCGCGCGGCTGACCTTCGGACGGGGCCACATGCATCCGGAAACCGGGTGCGGCGTTTACTTCGACAATCGCGCCACCGATATCCTTGTAGGATTTGGTGATATCGTCGATCAGGAAATCGACACCGCCCACATCCAGCCCGACGGCCATGATGGCGCGTTCGGCCATGTCGCGGTTGTCAGGATGCACCACGTCGGTCAGGTCGATGGCGGTGCCGCCCGTTGACAGGTTCGCGGTCGAGCGCAGATAGAAAACCTCGCCCTCGGGCAAGACAGTGTCTTCCGTCACGCCCGCATTCTCCATCAGGCGGTTTGCCTGATTGTCCAGCTCAAGCCTGGTCAGTACTTTTTCGTGCCCGATGCCCCGGCGCGGGTCCTGGTTCACGATGTCGACCAGTTCAGCAATCGTATGAGTGCCGTCGCCTGTCACATGGCCGGGGACGCGTTTGGCCACCGCAACCAGTTTGTCGTTCACGACCAGCATCCGGTGATCAAAGCCGGTGATGAAGCTCTCGACCAGAATGGCGCGGCTGCGCGAATGCTCCTTGGCCTCGGCAAAACCTGCCTCGACCTCGGTATCGGAATTCAGATTGATCGAAACGCCGCGCCCATGGTTTGCGTCCAAGGGCTTGACCACCACGGGAAACCCGATCCGCGCGGCAGCGCGCACGGCCTCGCGGGCCGAATAGACCATGCGCTGCTGCGGAACCGGCAGGCCAAGATCGTTCAGCAGGTTATGGGTGTCTTCCTTGTCACAGGAAATCTCGACCGAGATATGCTTGGTCTCGGACGTAATCGTCGCCTGAATGCGTTTCTGAAACTTGCCGTGCCCAAATTGCACAAGCGATCCCGAGTTCAGCCTGATCCACGGAATGTCGCGTTCCTGCGCCGCCTTGACCAGCGATCCGGTTGACGGGCCAAATTCTTTGCGTTGCGCCCGCAGAACAAAGCTGCGCAGTTCTTCATCCCAGTTGAAGTCCGGGTCGAATTCGTAATCCACCTGATCTTTCAGGGATTGCGGCAACAGATGCATCAGCAACCGCATCGCCAGCTTGCCCGCATCCAGACCGACATCGCGCTGGCGGTATTCATAGACCATATTGTACTGGCCCGGCTCACCCGTGCCGCGCGTCCGGCCAAAGGTCACGTCGGACCCGGCCACGTTCTGCACCTCGATGGCACAATGTTCCAGCACATGCCCCAGCCAGGTGCCTTCATCCTCGCGCAGGCGGCGGATGAAGCCGCCGGGTTCGCGATAGGAGCAGCCATGTTCCGCCAGACCGGGAAGCGCCTTGATCAAGGCGTCAATAAACTCGGAACCAATCCTTGCCGAGGGCCATTCTTCCAGAATTCCCAGATCGATGACATGGCGAATGACCGGAAAACTTGCCCAGACGTTCGGGCCGACAAAGACATTGGTCGAGATTATTTTCATGAGGCTCCCCGCTGGTTAGCTTTTTGTTTTCTCCCCGCTGGCGACCTCTTGCCCGGACATGTCCGGCAATGTGCAGAACGCCATATGCTCATCCGGCGGAAAAGCCTGGCGAGCCGTCAGATCATAACGGCACCCTTCGCCCAGAACGTCAAGCCGAAGCCCAAGCAGGCTCAGCGCTTCGCCGCGGCGCGCGTCCCACATCGATGAATGGGTCAGATGACTGGCATCCACGACGGTAACCGATCCGCTGCCCACGACTTCAAGGACATTATCGGGCCCGATGAAGGCTGCCGTGTCTTCGTCGATACCCAGCCCGATCAAAAAAGGGTTGAAAGATGAGGCAGTTAGCAAGCGACCTAGCCGATTGCGCTGTGTGAAGTGCTGGTCGATGATGACGGCGTTGGTCAAGCCCATGCCCGGAGCCAGTGTGATATTGCCTTCAGCCGGGGCCGAGTTGCTGCTGCCCCCGGCCACCATATGTTCGGACATGATCGACGCGCCGGCTGAAGTGCCGGCAACCGGCACACCGGCCGCATTTCGGCGGCGTATTTTCTGCGCCACAAGCGTGCCACCCAGAATCGCTGAAAGCCGCAGCTGGTTGCCACCGGTCATGAATATCCCTGTGGCGCGGTCCAGCATCTCGGCATAATCGGGATTGTCGCAATCGGCACGCCGCGAGATGGGCAGAAATTCGACCTTGCCTGCACCCAGTTCGGAAAAGATGCGATTGTAGTCCGGTCCGGTTTCTTCCAGCATCGAGGCGGTCGGGATCACGACAATATCGGCATTCTCACCCCCTGAAAGCTCTACGAACTTGCGGTGAATCTGCATTTCCTTAACGCGGTCTTCGCCGCCGCCGATCGGGATGATGAACCCGCGCGGGGTCTCTGCATCAACGGGTGCAGGGCACATATCTTATTTACCTTCCGGTATAAAAGCAGCCAGCCATCGGGGCCACTCGGACGCTTAACCTGTTCATACATGCCGTGTCGGGCCATCTGACCTTATCTGACATGCCTTTCCCCCCAGCGACATCACATGCCGCACGGCAGGGATTTCGTCAAGAACCACCGGTTTTGTGCCTGCTTCAGCCTGCCTGGGCCAAACCCTTCACGACAAAAGCAATCCCCCCGAAACATCAAAGTTCCGGGGGGATCAGATTGTCCGTCAGTTTGCGCGCTGGTTCAGATGTCGAATTTGACACCCTGCGCCAGGGGGAGCTCTGCCGAGTAGTTCACAGTGTTGGTCTGGCGGCGCATATAGGCTTTCCACGCGTCCGAGCCGCTTTCGCGTCCGCCGCCGGTTTCCTTCTCGCCTCCGAATGCACCGCCGATCTCGGCGCCCGAGGGGCCGATGTTGACGTTGGCAATACCGCAATCCGACCCCGCCGCAGTCAGGAACTGCTCGGCCTCGCGCATGTTCAGCGTGAACACACAGGATGACAGCCCTTGCGGTACATCGTTTTGAAGCTGGATCGCGTCGTCAAAGTCGTCATAGCCCATGACATAAAGGATCGGCGCGAAGGTTTCGGTTTTCACAACCGCGCTTTGGCCGGGCATTTCGACAATTGCGGGCTGCATATAGACCCCCGCAGGAAGCCCTTCGGTCACGCGCTCGCCGCCGAACACTGTGCCGCCTTCGGCCCTTGCGGCCTCCAGTGCGGCCGTCATGGCGGCACCCGATGCCTCATCCACCAGTGGCCCGATCAACGTGCCCTCAGACAGCGGATTGCCGATGGGCAAACCGGCATAAGCCTTTTTCAGGCGGCCCACCAATTCCTCGCGGATCGAGTTGTGCACGATGAGACGGCGCAGCGTGGTGCAACGCTGACCGGCGGTCCCAACGGCCGAGAAGACAATGGCGCGCACGGCCATTTCCAGATCCGCCGAAGGGCCGACGATCATCGCGTTGTTGCCACCCAGTTCCAGAATGCACTTGCCAAAGCGTGCCGCAACAATGGGCGCAACCGCACGACCCATACGTGTCGAACCCGTGGCCGAGATGATCGGAACATCTTCGCTGGCCACCAGCGCCTCGCCCAACTCCGCGCCACCGATCAGGACCTGAAGCAACCCTTCGGGGGCATCGCCAAACCGCACCAGCGCGCGTTCAAAGATCTTTTGGCAGGCCATCGCTGTCAGCGGCGTCTTTTCGGACGGTTTCCAGATCACCGGATCGCCGCAAACCAGCGCCAAAGCGGCATTCCACGACCAGACGGCAACCGGGAAATTGAAGGCCGAGATCACGCCGACAGCACCCGCCGGATGCCAGGTTTCCATCATCCGGTGACCTGGGCGTTCCGACGCGATGGTCAGACCATAAAGCTGACGCGACAGGCCAACGGCGAAGTCACAGATATCGATCATCTCCTGCACTTCGCCCAGACCTTCGGACGTGATCTTGCCCGCCTCCCAGCTGACAAGTGCGCCCAGATCGTCCTTGGCCGCGCGCAACTCTTCGCCCAGCAGGCGGATCAACTCGCCCCGACGCGGGGCTGGCACAACGCGCCACGCCTTGAACGCGGTTTTGGCGCGGGCAATGATCGCGTCCATTTCGGTGGCCCGAGTTTCGTGCACTTCGGCCAGCAGGCTGCCGTCAATCGGTGACGTCACCTTCAGAGTGCCGCCTTTCAATGCGGCATCCGTCAGATCCAGATTTGCAAGCGTGGTTTGGGCTGTCATTACGATGTCTTTCATATCTCAGGCCGCCTTGTTTTGCCGGGTCACGTCACCAGCACGATACAGCTGGCCAAATTCTGTTTTCAGGAAGTCGTTCAGTTTGACCTGTTCCTGCCGGACAAACCCTTTCGAAGGCAGCGTGCCGGTGCGCATCAGGTCAACGACGCCCAGAATACCCGCAGCTGTGGTGACCTGAATGGCACTCCAGACCTGTCCGTTGATGGTGCGGGCAAAGCTTTTGTTGATCAGGGATTTCTCGCGCAGAACGCCGTTGATCAAGCCCTTGGCCGTGCAATAGACCAGCACAACGTCCTGATCGGTGCGGGGCAGGGCGGTCTCGAAGATATCTTTCAGCAGATCGCGGCGGCGTTCCAACCCCAGATCGTGCAGCAGCAGTTTCAGGATTTCGCAATGGCCGGGATACCGGATCGTGCGATAAGACACGGCCCGCGCCTTGCCTTCCAGCGTTTCCGGCAGTGTGCCCAATCCGCCCGAGGTGTTGAAGCATTCGTATTCCACACCATCGTGACCCAGAAGCTCGTAATCTTCCAGCGGCGCGGTCTTGACCAGTTTGCCGTTCACAATGGCGTCGCAGGGGTTGCAGTACTCGTTGATCAACCCATCGGTCGACCAGGTCAGATTGTACTTCAGCGCATTGGTCGGATATAGCGGCAGCGCGCCCACCCGCATGTGCAGGCTGTCCAGTTCATCAAACTCTGCGGCAAGCGCGGCTCCGGAGATACCCACAAAACCAGGTGCCAGACCACATTGCGGCATGAAAGCTGTCTCACTGCCTTCGGCCAGTTCCCGTACGGCCTCGGTGGCCGCAACGTCTTCGGTCAGGTCAAAATAATGCGCGCCCGCCTCTTTGGCGGCCTTGGCAATGTTCGGGGTCAGAAAGAACGGTGCCGCTGAAACCACGGCGTTAAACCCGGTCAGTTCCTTTGCCAGACTGTCCGCATCCCGGGCATCAATCTGCTTCGTGCCAATACCAAGCCTTGTGATATCACCCAGTGCTTTCAGGTCATGGTCAGCCACGGTCACTGTATAGTTTGGCGAGGCCCTCAGCAGCGTCGCGATCATCTGACCGATCTTGCCAGCCCCGATTACGCAAATATTCCAGGACATCAACGTCTCCGTAAATTTCTGTTCCTGATATTATGGTGCAGGGCTGGCCAGACATTTCCTAGGCCGCAATTTGACGAAGTGATCGACTTATCCGACATTATGCCGGATCACTTGTCATTATGGCGTGACCGCCATCAGGGGTTGAAATCGGCCGGCACCCCGAAAGGAGGAGAGCCAACACCAGTGCCCGTCAGGGAATGCAGAAATGCGACCAGGGCGGCGATTTCCGCATTCGAAAGCGTCATTGGCGTAATGTCGATCCTGCTGCGCTGGCGTTCCATTTCGAACCGGTCGTCCCACACCACGAAATCCACCTCTTGCAACCAGGGGACCTTGGGCAACGCAGCCATGTCGGGTTTCCATTTGGCAAGGCTGGTCTGTGGGTCAAGATGGTGACGGATTATGCTTTCGAGATCCGCAAAAGCGCCGTTATGTCCATAAGGCGCAGTCAGGGCGACATTGCGCAGCATCGGCGTGCGAAAGCGATAGGCGTCTTCCAGACGATTGCTTTCCGCCAACCGGCCAACGTCCCGCGCATATGGGTCCCATTGCCGGGTCCGGCCCGGCCCGAAAGGGGGCAAACCCAGCGCGTGAAACTCTTGGTCCGACATCAACGATCCCGCATGGCATGTCGCGCATCGCGCATTGCCATAAAACAGGTTCATCCCGTCTTTCTGGATGTCTGACAGCGCATCCTTGTCCCCAGCCAAGTACTGGTCGTATGGGCTGTCGGTGCTGCGCCATTCAATGGCCATGAAGGCCGCCAGCGCGTTGGCAATCTGGGTGATCGTGATGTCTTCGGTGGTCTCGATATCGTCAAAAGCCGCGACTATGGCTGGGCCATAGCGCGGATCGGTCCGCACGCGTTTGGCAAGGATCGGCCAGCCCTTGTCGATCCTGTCGTGAACCGCGCCGGTCACCTGATTTTCGGCGACATTACCGGCCATCTCGAACTGTGCGGTCAGCGGGAACAGGGCCTGCGCTGCCAAAAGCGAGTTCAATCCCCCGGGCAGCCATTCCTGTGCAGGCGAATTGAACCCGTTGCCATAGATGTTCGAGATGCTCAGGCGGCCATCGTGGAAAACGGTATGAATGTCCTTTGCCCCGAGGTTCCACAACCCCGGCGCATTTCGGGGAATGCGTTTGCGGATCCTGTCCGCGCCGGTGCCCGGTGTGCGGTCCGGCCCCAACCCCAGTCCGCCTTCGCCGATCCCCAGGGACAACCCGTCAGAGGTGCCGAAATCGGGATGATGGCAATGGGCGCATGAAATGTTCTGATTGCCTGACAGGATCGGATCGTAAAACAGTTGATGACCGATAGCGGCCTGTTCCATATCAAATGGGATAAAGTCATCATCCGTCAGCGGGGTCGGCAGGTCCTGCGCCACCGCGGCCCCCGCCCATACGAGGACAATCGCCCAATGCGCCAGTTTCTCTATACCCTTTGTTTTCTTGCGACCCCGGCTCTGGCTGAACTGGAACAGGCCCGTGACATGATGGAGGCCGGGGAGTTTGAAGCCGCGCGCGCGGAACTGCTGCCTGCCGCCCGGTCGGGCAATGCCGAGGCCGAGGAACTGATTGGTGTGATGTATGGGTTGGGTCTTGGGGTCGAGCAGGACCACGAAAGAGCGTTTGAATGGTATCTGCGTGCCTCGATGAAGGGGCATCCGGGGGCACAGTCGGGGGTTGGCTGGTACTATGAACTGGGTCTGGGAATGCCCGCGCCCGATCTGGTGCGGGCCTATATGTGGTACACGCTCAGCGCCATTGGCGGCGATCCCGATGCTGCGATCAGCCTTGAGGAAGTGATCAAGAAAATGTCGCCGGAGCAGATCGAGAAGGCGCATGTTCTGGTCAACGACTACAAAGGGTGGATGTACCCGTTTCGATAAGGGCCGGGCCACAAGGCCCGACCCATCCGTTTAGTTCAGGTCCGCATTGCGCGAGGCATTCACATCCGCCTCGGCCGCTGCGACGGCTTCGGTCAGCGCTGCAAAGATTTCATCACCACGGGCAACATTGGACTGAAACCAGGCATAGACCGGAGTGGCAGCCTCTTTGAACGCAGCCTTTTGCTCGGGCGTTGGGACGTACAGGTCACCGCCACCTGCGACGAAGTCTTCATACGCCTGGATCGATTTGCGCTTGGGCGAGGCAAAGGTGGCTTGTTGCAGGGCGTAGAACCCATCGACAACGACCCGACGCATATCTTCCGGCATCGCTTGGAACTTGGCGTCGTTCATCCACCACAGCGCGCCCATATAGGCGTGCCCGTCCAGCGTGACATATTGCAGACCCGCATCCGGGAACTTCATGCCCATGATGTCGGTGATGCCGTTCTTTGACCCCTCGACAACGCCGGTCTGGAAGCTGGTGAACAGTTCCGGCCACGGAATCGGGGTCGGCGATGCGCCCAGTGCTTTGACCAGTTCCTGCGGCAGGTCTGCGACGACGGTGCGGATTTTCAGACCTTCCATGTCGGCAGGCTCGGCGACGCGGTGTTTTGTGTTGGCGAAGTTGCGCCAGCCGCCGGTGTTGCCGATGGTCATCAGGCGGATCGCGCCACCGGAATCCTCCAGCGCCATGTCGCGCATCTTACGTGTGAAATCACCCGACAACACATGCTCTGCAATCCGGTCATCGGCCATCAGGTAAGGCAGGTCCAGAACCTGCACGTAAGGGAAGATGCCCGACGCCCCGCCCGAGGTAGAGATATAGATATCGATGGTGCCGTCAGCTACGCCCTGAAGGCACTCGGCACCGTTCGAGCACAGCTGGGTACCGATAAACAGTTCCACCTCGATGGCGCCATTCGAGGCCGCTTCAACGTAGTTCTTGAACACGATGAGGCCGTCATAATCCTCGTCGTTTTCATTTGAATTTGCGGTGGCGCGCAGTGTGTAATCTGCAGCCGTTGCAGCGATGGCGGACGCGGCCACCAGCGATGTGGCCACCGCAGCGGTTTTGATGAAGTCTCTGAGCATGCGTTTCCTCCCTGTGGAACTCAGTTAGTTGGCAAATCCCGTTATCCTCGGGATCGTCATGGATAGTGCGGGGATGTAGGTGATCAGAAAGATCACGATGATTTCGACCGCCAGAAACGGCAGGATCGCCTTGGCGATTGTCTCGACCCGCTCCCGCGACACGGCGGCGGCCACGAACAGCACCAGCCCCATAGGGGGCGTTGCAAGGCCGACGGTCAGATTGACGCTCATGATAATGGCGAAATGGATCGGGTCTACACCGAGACTGGTGAAAATCGGGCCAAGGATAGGCCCAAGGATGATGATCGCAGGGCCTGCGTCCAGAAACATCCCGACGATAAACAACAACAGGTTGATCAGGAACAACAGGATCAGCGGATTTTCCGACAGGCTGAGGATCAACGAGGCCAATTGTTCCGGGGCGTGGCTCAGGCTGACCACGGTCTTGAACGCCATTGCTGCGCCAACCAACAACAACACCACGGCCGACGTCATACCTGCATTGCTCAGAACGTCGGGAATTTCCCTCAGGGTCAGTGTGCGCAGAACGAAAAACCCGATGATAAACGCGTAGCCCACAGCGACTGCCGCGGCTTCGGTCGGGGTAAATATACCCCCCAGAATGCCGCCCAGAATGATCACCGGCGTCATCAGCGGGAAGAACGCCTTGAGGCTGGCCTTGCGCCGCTCATCCCATGTGTATTTCCGGCTGGCGACGGGAAAATCGTACTTGTCGGCCATGAATTTGATCATCACCATCAGGCCGACACCCACCATGATTCCGGGCACGATGCCTGCAAGAAACAGGGCGGCCACGCTTTCACCCATGACATAGGCATAGATGA
This sequence comes from Ruegeria sp. HKCCSP351, assembly GCF_017872535.1. Taxonomy (NCBI): domain Bacteria; kingdom Pseudomonadati; phylum Pseudomonadota; class Alphaproteobacteria; order Rhodobacterales; family Roseobacteraceae; genus Ruegeria; species Ruegeria sp. HKCCSP351. The sequence goes on from NZ_JAEDOV010000014.1 coordinate 12,358, forward strand.
TCATAATGCCCGAGGGCGGGATGATCGGCCCGATCACCGAACTCGCGGCTGTGATGGCGGCGGCGAATTTTCGGGTGTAGCCCTGTTTTTCCATCGCCGGGATCAGCATCGACCCCAGGGCGGATGTGTCAGCCACCGCAGATCCCGAAAGGCCCGCGAACAGGATCGAGCTCAGCACGTTTACATGCGCCAGCCCGCCGCGCAGATGGCCCATCAGGGCCTGGCTGAATTCGACAAGGCGGATGGTGATGCCGCCACGGTTCATCATTTCCCCGGCCAGCATGAAGAACGGGATGGCCATCAGCGGAAAGCTGTCCATACCGTTGTAGACATTGCGATAAAGCAGGGTGATGTCATTCGTCTGTCCGTTCAGCCACAGCAGAATGCCGGGTGCTGCCAGAAGCGCGAAAAAGACCGGCAGGCCAATCAGCAGGAAAATCAGGAACGTAGGCAGGAACCAGATCAGCATCTATTCGGCCCCCACGGCTGCGTCGGGAATGTCCGGCAAAAGATGCGCGCCGCCAAGCAGGGTGACCACGGAACGCAGGATAAGCTCGATATTGACCGAGATCAGCAGAATGATCCCCACCAGCAGCGAAGCCATCATCCAGCTGCGCGGAATGCGATACCACTCGTCAAACCCAAGCGATGTCGGCAGGTACAGGGCGGCGGTGGCGAACCTGCCGCCAAAGCCCGTGACCTCGGACCAGCCGATATTGACCGCAACCAAAAGCACGGCCAGCGAGATCAGCAGGAGGAACAGATTGAGCGACAGGCCGAGCATACGCGGCAGAAACCGTTGCAGCATGTCGATAGCTACAAACCCGCCGCGCCGAAAGGCCGTCGGTGCCATCAATCCGGTCATCCACAACATACAGAACCGCGCGGCCTCATCCGGCCAGGGCAGGGCGTTGCCCAGAACGTATCGGAAGAACACCTGAATCAGGATTGCGATAACCATGAATGCAATCGCAACAACGCCAACCGCGCGGCCCAGACGCAGCACGGTTTCGTTCACAAATGCAATCGGCGCAAGCACCGATGCCAGTCCGCCCATGCGGATCCTCCCTTGTTCAGCCGCAGGTGTGTCCCGCGGTCGTCAGATCGCGCTTAGTGCTGCGCGAATTGGCCCATTTTCCCGGCATAGAACGTCAGCGCGTCGCCGTCGCTCATGCTGGCCTTCAGGACTTTGCCCACCACGATCACGTGATCGCCCGCGTCGTGATAGGCATGTTGTTCGCATTCAAACCGTGCCAGACAATCCGACAGCAGCGGGGTGCCGTTTGCACAGCGCTCGTGCCGGATGTCGCGCAGGGCATGGGCATCTTTCGAGCAGCCAAAACACAGCTCGGCCTGCGCAGACGATAACACATGCACCGTGAAATGCGGTGCCGCGCGAAAATAGGGGAACCGGCGCGAGTTGCGGTCTCCGGCCCACATGATCAGTGGCGGGTCCAGCGACAGGGAAGAAAAGCTGTTGGCTGTGATGCAGATCGGGCCATCACCGCTGTCGCATGTCACGATGGTAACGCCGGTTGCAAACCGCCCAAAAGCATCCCGCAGGGTCCGGGTGTCGTCCTTGGTTGGCACAAAGGTGTGGGTCATGTTTCTTGAGATTGCGTTCATCATGCTACCTCATGCCCCAGCGCCGCCTCGTATAGGCGGAACCAGGTTTCGCGGTCAATTGTGACTTTCAGCGCGTCCGAGATGCGTTTGATACGGTTCAGGTTGTTGGTGCCCAGAACCGGCAGAATGCCCGCCGGATGAGCCAGCAGAAAGGCCACCGCCACAGCGGCCCGGTCTACACCGAACTCCTCTGCGATTTCATCGGCAACAACCCCAACGGGTGGGTTTCCGGCCATCAACAGTCCACCCCCCAGCGGCGACCACGCCATAAGATGGTGCCCGTGCTGTTGGTGAAACGCCAGATCTCCATTGGTGAAAGGGGCGATCTCGCCCAGTGAGATCTCGATCTGGTTGGTGACCAGCCGGGTTTTCATCGCCGATTGCAGCAGGGTCCAGTCCCACGGACGGAAGTTCGAAACACCAACCGCGCCTACCTTGCCGCTGGCGACAGCCTCATCCAGCGCAGCGCCGGTTTCGTGGTGGTCCATGAACGGATCGGGGCGGTGGATCAGCAACAGATCGATGTGGTCGATGGCCATTTCCGACAGCGACATATTGATGGACTTCAGGATATGCGCGCGCGAGGTGTCATAGTATTTGACCTTCGCATCTGAATGCCGCCCCACGGGCGCGACGATGTCACATTTGGTGACGATCTCCATCTTCTGGCGCAGGCCGGGATTGGCGCGCAAGGCGTTGCCCAGAACGGCTTCGGCCGCGTATCCGCCATATATGTCGGCCTGATCGAAGGTGGTGATGCCCTGATCAAGGCAGGCTTGAATCTTGGCCTCGACATGCCCTGCCGAGGTGTCGCTATCGTCACCCAGCCGCCACATGCCATAGACAAGGCGGCTCATTTCCAGCGTCGGGGATAGTTTCACGCGTTGCATCAGCGGCGCACTCCGTTGCCCAGCGGTGTGGCCGGGGGTGTCTTGGGCACACGCCCGTATGCTTCGGGCAGCGAGCATGTTTTCAGATGCGGCATCACACGCGCACCGAAATGCTTGGCCTCATCCATGTGCGGATAGCCCGAGAAGATGAAAGCGCGAATGCCCATCTTCCGGTAATCTTCGATCTTTGACATGACCTGATCGGTTGATCCGACCAGTGCCGCACCACAGCCCGAACGGGCGCGGCCGACGCCGGTCCACAGACCGGGTTCCACATAGCCATATTCATCCGCCAGATCACGATTCCTGGCCTGATGCGCCACGCCAAGCGACGTTGCATCCAACGCCCGCTCGCGGATCGCGCGGCCATAGTCGTCATCCAGTTTTGAAACGATGTAATCCGCGTATTCCTGCGCCTCGGCTTCGGTATCGCGAACGATCATGTGAACCCGCAGGCCGTAATCCAGCGTGCGGTCGTAGTTTTCCGCCACTGCATGAACAGCCTTCATCCGCTCGGCCAGTTGATCCTTGGTTTCCGGCCACATCAGGTACACATCACAATGCTCGCCGCACAGCTCCAGCGCCGAGGGCGAATAGCCTCCGAAATACAGCAGCGGGCCACCAGTCTGATAGGGCCGCGCCGGGTCGGTTGTCAGACCTGTAAAGTTGTAGACCTCGCCCGCATGGTTAATCTCGTCCTGTGTCCAGGCCTGTTTCAGGATCTCGACCACTTCGCGCGAGCGTTGATAGCGATAGGCACTGTCGGCCTTTTCACCTGGAAAATCGGATGAAATGATGTTGACGGTCAGCCGCCCCTTCAGCATGTGATCCAGCGTCGCGATCGTGCGGGCCAGCATGATCGGCTGCATCTCGCCGCAGCGCACGGCAGCCAACAGGTTGATCTTTTGCGTGATCGGTGCACAACCGGCGACAAAGCTCAGCGTGTCCTGCCCAACTTGATATGATGACGGGCACAGGATGTTGCGGAACCCCTGCGCCTCGGCCTCTTTCACGATGGCCGAGCAATGCTCCCAGCTGGAGCGCAGATCACCATCGGGCACACCCAGGAACTGATAATCGTCCGAACATAAGGCGGCGAACCACGAAACCTCGGCCGCATCCAGATCAGGGGATGTGATGGGGACGATGGTCATTTGATTCACGCTCCGTGCATCTTTTACTTTCCTCTTGCGTAGCAATCACATTGATGTAGATCAATAGTGTATCAATTTTTCCTGCGACCGAATGAAGCGCCTGAAATGCCCCCCAACACCCGAAACCCCAATGCGCTGCCTATCTACGTTCAGATTGCCGAGCTGCTGATCCGCGATATCGCTGCAGGCCGTTTGATCGATGGTGAGCGTCTGCCCCCGGAACGCGACATGGCGGCCGAGCTGAACGTGTCGGTCGGCACGCTGCGAAAATCGCTCGCCGAGCTTGAGAAAAAAGGCATGTTGGAGCGTATTCAGGGTTCAGGAAATTACATCCGCGAGACCGGAACCCAGAACAGCGTCTACGCGATGTTCCGGCTGGAACTGCCCCAAGGGGGCGGGTTGCCGCGTGCGGATATCCTGTCGGTCGATCATCTGAAGAAACCTTCCGATCTGCCGGATTTTGGCACCTCGGACACCGGATCGCGCGTACGTCGGATGCGCTATCTGAATGACACAATCATCGCGGTCGAGGAAATCTGGCTGGACGAATCAGCCGGCCTGATCAAGCGAAGCCTGCTGTCAGACTCGCTCTATCGCTATTATCAGCACCAGCTGGGCTTCTGGATATCACGGGCCGAAGATCGCGTATCGATTGGTCAGCTGCCCGATTGGACGCCCGTGGCGTTCACCAAAGCCACCGGTGAAGCGGTGGGCTATATCGAACGGTTCAGCTGGTCGGACAAGGCCGAACCTGTCGAATTTTCCAAGACCTGGTTCGACCCGGACCGGGCCACCTATGTCCAACGTCTGAAGTAAAAGGAAACGCGCATGACCCGGACCATCAATTACGGGCTGATCGGATGTGGCATGATGGGGCAGGAACACCTGCACAACATCGCCCTGCTGGACGGCACGCGTGTCGCGGCGATATTCGAACCCGATCCCGGGATGGCAAAAGCCGCGCAGGCGATTGCGCCGGGTGCGGTTATGGCACGCTCGGTGCAAGAGGTGTTGGATATCGAAGACCTGGACTGCTTGGTCATCGCCAGCCCAAATCACATGCATGTCGACCAGATCTGTGAAATCGCGCAAACGCGCCCCTTGCCGCTATTGGTGGAAAAGCCCCTGTTCACCAACCCCCAGGACGCCGCAAGGCTAGAGAAGGTTCAGCGCGACTATCCACACCCGATCTGGGTCGCAATGGAATACCGCTATATGCCGCCCATCGCGACCCTGATCGACAAGATCGGTGACACAGGCGGGGTCAGGATGCTGTCGATCCGGGAACATCGCTTTCCATTTCTGCGCAAAGTCGGCGACTGGAACCGGTTCAACCGCAACACCGGCGGCACTTTTGTTGAAAAATGCTGCCACTTCTTCGATCTGATGCGGTTGATCCTGCAATCCGACCCGGTGCGGATCACCGCAAGCGGCGGGCAGGCGGTGAACCATCTGGACGAAACTTACGGGGGCGAAACACCCGATATACTGGATCACGGCTATGTTCTGGTCGATTTCGCCAATGGCGCGCGCGCGATGCTCGAGCTGTGCATGTTCGCCGAAGGCGCCCGCTATCAGGAAGAGATTTCGGCCATCGGGCCCAACGCCAAGGTCGAGGCTCTGGTGCCGGGGCCGGGACGGTTCTGGCCCGACCATCTGGGATCGCCGCCCGTGCCGCAGGTCATCGTCAGCCCGCGGGACCCCAAGGGGCCAATATCGCACGATATCCCTGTCGATCCCCGCTTGCTGGCTGCCGGTGACCACAACGGCTCGACCTATTATCAGCACAGGGGGTTTCTGGATCTGGTGCGCGGGCACAAGGCCAAACCGGATGTGACAGTGCATGACGGTCTGTGGGCTGTAAGAATGGGACTGGCGGCGCAGCAGGCCCTGCAAACCGGCGAAACGGTTCACCTAAAGCACCTTTAGACTGACCCCGGGCAAGTTCAGTGTAGACAGGTCTGCGGCGACAAATGTGTCGCTTGCGGGCCAATCTGTCGTAAATCAGCTAGTGAAGCGGGGCGCAGTAGGGGACAAAACTGTATGACCTGTCAGTGTATTCCCACCCGCCTTGATCGCCGTGCGACCGGCTGTGATCTGGTCACGACGCGCCGGTAACCGCCCTGCGGGGCCGTTCTGCCTGCCTGCTTTCAGACGACAACGGAATACCTCATGACAACCGCTCTGCGCCTCGCCATCGATATTGGCGGCACTTTTACCGACACGGTCCTCGTCTCGGGTGATGAGACGATACTGGCCTCTACCAAAACCCTGACCACCCACCAGAACCCGGCAGAAGGCGCACTGGAGGGCGCACGGCGCGTCATGGCGCAGGCTGGCCGGTCGCTGAATGATGTCACCGGATTTATTCACGGAACCACTCTGGCGACCAACGCGCTGATCGAACGGCGCGGGGCGGTCGTGACCACGGTCTGCACCGAAGGGTTCCGCGATATTCTCGATATCGGGTACGAGCGTCGGTATTCCCAATACGACATCAACCTTGAAAAGCCAGACATGCTGGTGCCGCGCGAACGCTCGCTGACCGTATGCGAACGCATGTCGGCAGAAGGCAAGGTGCTGATTGAATTGGATGAAGGGCAAGTAGATCGTTTGCTGGCCGAGATTGACGCCAGCGCGGCCGAGGCGGTGGCCATCTGCCTGATGCATTCCTACGCCAACCCGACCCACGAACGGCGTTTGCGCGATCTTATGGCGCGACACCGCCCCGGTTTGACCGTCTCGATCTCGTCCGATGTCAGCCCCGAGGCGCGTGAGTTTGACCGGCTCTGCACCACTGTGGCCAACGCCTATATTCAGCCGTTGATGGATAGCTATCTGACCCGGTTTGTGGATCAGTTCACGGCCGAGGGCGTAACCTGTCCGATCCTGATGATGACGGCAGGCGGAGGTATGTGCACGATCGGCACCGCAACGCGTTTCCCCATTCGTCTGGTGGAATCCGGCCCCGCCGGAGGGGCCATTCTGGCCGCCCGCATCGCGGCGCGTGCCGGGTTGGATCAGGTCCTGTCATTTGACGTCGGTGGCACCACGGCCAAGCTCTGCCTGATCGACAAGGCGCGCCCCCAGACCTCGCGCTCATTCGAAATCGCCCGCGCGGCACGGTTCATCAAGGGGTCGGGAATGCCGGTGCGCATTCCGGTGATCGAGATGATTGAAATCGGTGCTGGTGGTGGTTCGATCGCGGGTGTTGACCGTCTCGGGCGTCTGACGGTCGGGCCGAAATCGGCAGGCTCGGAACCCGGACCGGTCGCCTTCATGCGCGGCGGCATCGATCCGACCGTGACCGACAGTGACATCACTCTGGGCTATATCGTGCCCGACACCTTTGCCGAGGGGCATATCCAGCTGGACCCTGCTGGCGCCAAGGCCGCCCTGAGACGTGTGATCGGGGACAAACTGGGGCTGGATGCGACAGGTGCGGCAGATGGGGTCAGCCGCATCGTTGTCGAAAGCATGGCCAGCGCCGGGCGGATGCATGCGGTTGAAAGCGGCAAGGACCTCGGCCCGCGCACCATGATTGCCTTTGGTGGCAACGGGCCGCTGCATGCCACCCGCGTCGCCCGGTCCGCCGGGGTGTCGCGTATCGTGATCCCGCCCAATCCCGGTGTCGGTTCGGCGGTTGGGTTCCTGTTTGCCCCGGTATCCTTCGAAATCGTCCGCTCGCGCTATTCCCTGCTCGACAGCATGGACATGGACGGGATGAACGCCCTGTTCGATACGATGATTGCCGAAGCAAAAGAGGTCGTCGCCCAAGGGGCAGGGGACGCACCCACCGAAACCCTGCGCACCGCCTTCATGCGCTATAGCGGGCAGGGGCATGAGATCGAGATTACCTTGCCGGACCGCGCCCTGACGCACCGGGATATCGCCCAGCTGACGGCTGCATTCGAAAGGGAATACCGCAAACAATTCTCACGCCCCGTGCCGGGGATGAAGATCGAGATTCTCAACTGGGCGGTTCGCGTTGCCACCCCGGGCAAAGCGGTGCCCGTGGTGTCGGAAACACCCGGCCAAACCGCATTTCAGGTCACGCAGACACGCCCCATCACCTGTGATCTGGATGGCACGGTAAAACAGGCCGCCTTTGTCGCCCGCGCCGATATGTGCCCCGGAGACTATGTGGCAGGCCCCGCGCTGATCCATGAACCACAAACAACCACACTCGTATCCGCCGATTTCTCGGCCCAGATGGACGCAATCGGCAACCTTGTCCTGATACAGGATCAGAAAGGAGGCGCATAATGACCGCTGATCTGTCCCCCGCCCGCCTGCAAGTGATGTGGAACCGCCTGCTGGCAGTGGTCGAAGAACAGGGCCAGACCCTGATCCGCGCGGCTTTCTCGCCCATCGTGCGCGAATGCGGCGACATTTCCGCCGGGATATTCGACGTGAATGGCCGGATGCTGGCGCAGGCCGTGACCGGTACTCCGGGCCATATCAATACCATGGCCGAGGCCGTGCTGCACCTGCGCGCCCGTTTCGCGGTGCAGGATATGCGCCCCGGCGACATCTACATGACGAACGACCCTTGGCTGGCCTCGGGGCATCTGAACGACTTCCTGCTGATGATGCCCGCGTTCAAGGACGGCAGGGTGGTGGGCTTTACCTCATGCACCTCGCATCTGGTGGATCTAGGTGGTCTTGGCATGGGGCCTGAAGGCTCGGACATCTATGACGAAGGCCTGCTGATCCCGCCTTGCAAATTGGTCGAGGCCGGAACGCCCAACGCGCTGCTGATGGATATCATCCGCGCCAACTCGCGCGAGCCTGTGGCCAATGAGGGCGACATCTACGCCCTGATCGCCTGTTGCGAGGCTGGGGTGAACCGCCTTGTTGCGATGATGGAGGAGTTCGGGATCGATGATCTGGACACGCTTGGCACATATATCATCGACACCTCGCGCAAAGGTGCGCTGCAGGCCATCGCCGAGGTGCCCGAAGGCGTGTACAAAAACGTGCTGCGCATGGACGGCTATGAGGCTGAGCTGGAGCTGCACGCAACGCTCACCGTCACCAAAGAGGGGATGCATGTCGATTTCACGGGCACGTCCGGGTGTTCTAAAAAGGGCATCAACGTGCCTTTGAACTATGCCACCGCCTATACGGTCTTTGCCCTGCGTTGCATCGTCGGGCCGGATATCCCGAACAACGCGGGCTCGCTGGAACCTTTCACGGTGGACGGCCCCAAGGGTTGCATCCTGAACGCCCAGCATCCGGTGCCAGTGGCCATGCGGCATACGCTGGGGCAGGTCACACCGGATCTGGTTCTGGGCTGCCTGCATCAGGCGCTGCCCGATCAGGTGCCCGCCGAAGGGGCGTCGTGCATGTTCGACCTGCCAATGCGCCACGCGCCCGAAGTGGCGGCGATTGGCGGGCGCGAATTTGCCATCGAACCCGTTCACAATGGCGGTACCGGGGCGCGGCCCCACGCGGATGGCCTGTCTGCGACAGCCTACCCTTCGGGGGTGTTCGGCTCGCAGGTCGAAATAACCGAAAGTGTCGCACCGGTGATCATGTGGCGACGCGAATTGTTGCCCGACTCGGGCGGCGCAGGCCAGTTCAGGGGCGGATTGGGTCAGCGGATCGAGATGACGTCCGCGAACGATGCCCCCTTCATCGTCTTCCTGTCGGTCGAACGTCTGAAATTCCCGGCTCTGGGTCGTATGGGCGGCCTGCCCGGCGCGCCGGGACGTATCCGGTTTCGCGATGGCGGCGGCGACATTCCGGGCAAGGGCGAGCTACGTGTGGAAAGCGGCGATTACCTGATCTTTGACACCCCCGGCGGCGGCGGCTTTGGCGATCCGGCCGTGCGCGACCCAAAGGCGCTGGCGCTGGACCTCAGGCGCGGTCTGGTCACGGAAGAAGGGGCCAAAGCCTATGGGGGTGCTTCATGATCCGCGCGGTTGATCACATTCGAGCCATGGCAGCCTATGCGCTGGCCGATCTGGGCGGGCAGGACACTGTATCGCTGGCCCAGAATGAAAGCGCCTTTCCGGTCAGCCCTGCCGCAATTGCGGCGGGGCAGGCGGCATTGCACCGGATGCCGCTTTATCCCGATCCCGACTGGTCGGACCTGCGCGCCGCCATCGCTCAGGGGCACGGGGTACCAGCCGACAACATCCTGTGCGGTGCCGGATCGATGGAGTTGATCGGCTGCCTGATCCGCGCCTATTCAGGGCCGGGCGACCATGTATTGGGCACGGATTACGGCTATGCCTATATGGCCTCAGCCACGGCGCAGGTGCGGGCAGAGTATGTGAAAGCCCGCGAGGTTGATCTGACCGTCTCGGTCGATGACATTCTGGCCGCTGTCACATCTGATACCCGGATCGTCTTTGTCTGCAACCCCGGCAACCCGACCGGCACCCTGATCCCGAATGCCGAGGTCATCCGCCTGCGCGACACCCTGCCCGGGAACGTGCTGCTGGTGGTCGATCAGGCCTATGCCGAATTCGCCGATCGCGATCACGACCCGGCTGAAATCTTTGCCCTCGTCGCACGTGGGGATACTGTGGTCATACGCACCTTCTCAAAGGCTTACGGTCTGGCGGGTGGGCGCGTGGGTTGGGGTCTTTTCCCGGCTGAGGTCGCGATTGAGCTGCGAAAGCTGCTCAACCCCAACAACGTATCAACCCCCTCTCAGGCCATGGCAACAGCAGCGATGCAGGATCAGCCCCACATGCGCGACACGGTTGCCAGAACTGCCGCCATCCGGGATCGCTTTGCCGATGAGTGCCGGGCGCTGGGATTATCTGTTCCGCGCAGCCACACCAATTTTGTCCTGATCCGCTTTGCCGATGCCGCGACGGCGCAAAAAGCAGATACCGCGTTGCGCAAAGCGGGTTTGCTGACGCGCGGAATGGGCGCCTATGGCCTCGCGGATTGCCTGCGCGCCACGATCTGCGACACGGCGGTGATGCAGCGCTGCCTGACTGTTCTGAAAGAGGTGACGTCATGATCTTTGAAACCCGGACACGGGCCAAAATCGGGGTGCTGGTGCCCTTTACCAACACCAATCTCGAAGCCGACATGATGTTGATGCGCTGCCCGGACACGACGGTGCATTTTCAGCGAATGGGTGGCTATGACGTGGATGAGATCCCCGGATCGGATCAAATGGCGGGTCTGGGGGCCTCGGATATCAGCCATGACCTCAAGATGATCTCGGGCGTTCGGCCCGATGCGGTGCTCTATGGCTGTACCTCGGCCACGCTGACCCATGGCTCGTCCTTTGATCGAAAGCTGGCGCAGGACATCAGGGCCGCGTCGGGCGCCGTGTGTATTACCGCCGCAGGGGCGCTGGTTGGCGCGATCCATGCGCTTGGCGTGTCCCGGGTCGGTTTTTCTTCGCCCTATCTGGGCGAGATCAACACGCAGGCCATGGATTTTCTGACGCAGAACCGGATCGCAACGGTGAAATGCGCGGATATCGGCCGCGAGCTGGGCAATTACGGGCAGGGTGAACTGACCCCGGACGAGGTTTTCGACCTTGCCATGCAGGCCGACCACCCAAAGGCCGAGGCCATCATACTCAGCTGCACCGACATGCGCGCGGTCGAGGCCATAGACCGGATCGAAACAGCCCTTGATAAACCTGTTGTAACGTCCAACCAGGCCATGATGTTTGCCCTGATGCGGGCGCTTGACCTGCCAAGGCACAGAAGTGTTCCGGGGCGGGTGTTTGATCTGCTATAGCCGTGGGTCAGACAAAAGAACGGAATCCGCCCCGGACGGCTGCCTGCCTCAAAGGCAATTGCGACCCGGCATATGGGGCGGGAAATCTGGCCACCCCAACGCGCCGTGTCGCAGATGTGACTGTATTTACGTCGCAAAGGAACAAGATACCGCGTCCTCTACGCCATAGTCGGAATAAGGGCCGCTCGGGATTGAAGTACATGTTGAACCAGCCGCACAGTCACGGGAGATTTGGCCTGCCCCGCGGGGAAACCATCTTAGGCTTGTCTGAAACATCATACGTTCACAAAACACAAAGGTGCCGCTTTTCATGAGCCAAATTTCGGAAAATCTTCTGAACCAGATCCGCGACCGTTTTGCCCAGATCGATCACTGCCCCGAACAGGGCGAGCGGATATTTTTCGAAAACGCCGGTGGGGCTTTGACACTGAAATCCGTGCTGGACAGCTCGGCGCGTCATGCCGCAATCCCCGACAATCAGGGGCGCGACAATCCGGGGTCTCATGCGCTGGTTGCCACGATCAACGCGGCCAAGGCCGATATGCGGGATTTCATGAATGCACCCGGTGGTCAGTTCTTTGTCGGTGAAAGCGGTACCGAGCTTCTGTTCCGGCTGATCATGAACGCCTGTCTGGGAACCGGTCCGGGGATTGTGCTGGGATCGACACTGGAACACCCTGCCACACGCTCAGCCTGTGATCGCTGGGCCCGCATTGCCGGGCAGACCCATGTGCTGGTGCCCCATGATGACGACACCGGCACCGTAACAGCCGGGGCCTATGCCGCAGCTGTTACCCCCAACACCAAAGTGGCGACAATCCTGCACACCTCACCCGTGACGGGCATGGGCGTCGATGTGGCCGCTGTTTCGCAGGCTATTCGCGCCGTGGCGCCAGACTGTTTCATCATTGTCGATGGCATCCAGCACGCCGCCCATGGCCAGATTGACCTGAGCGCGTATGACGTCGACGGCTACGTGATCTCGCCCTACAAGGTGTTTTCGCGCCATGGCTACGGCGTGGCGTGGATTTCCGACCGGATGACCCGGCTTGAACACAATGCCCTGTTGGACGGCCCGGCAGATAACTGGGAAATGGGCACGCGCGACACCGGGGCTTATGCGACCATGTCCGACGTTGTGTCTTATTTCGAATGGCTCGGCAGTCAGGTCAGCGACGCCACCGACCGGCGTTCCAGATTTCTGGCAGCGGGTAACGCCATCCACGCGCAGGAAAAGGCACTGACCGACGCGATGATCCACGGCACTGGCAACCTGAGCGGACTGGCCGAGATGGAGAAAGTCACCATTCTGGGCGGTGCCGACAACCCCGCTCGCGAAGGGCTGGTGTCGCTGCGCGTTCAGGGTGTGGCCTCGGCAGATGTCGTCAAACGGCTGAACGATGAAGGTATTCGCACCCATTTGCGCAAGGCCGACCATTACTCTGGCAACATATTGACACCGCTGGGTTATGACGCCTGCGTCCGGGTCTCGATGTGCCACTACAACTCAATCGGCGAAGTCGCCAGATTTCTGGCTGTCATGAAAGAAATCGCCGCCTGAGCTACGGCGGACCAAGGGACATGCACTCATGAAAACTCATGCACAAGCTGTCGTGATCGGAGGGGGCCTTGCGGGCTGTTCGATCCTGTACCATCTGGCCAAGCTTGGCTGGACCGACGTTGTCCTGCTGGAACGGAATGAGTTGACCTCCGGCTCGACCTGGCACGCAGCGGCGAATATCCACGGGTTGCACGACAACAACAACATCACCCGTATCCAGCATTATACGATGAATCTGTATAAACAGCTGGAACAGGAAACCGGCCAAAGCTGCGGCGTATTCCAGCCCGGCTCGCTCTATCTGGCCCAGACCGAAGAGCGTGAGCAGCAGTTGCGCCTGCAAGAGGCGAAAGCCCGGTTCTATGGTCTGAACTTCTACGAAGTCAGCCGTGAAGAAGCCAAGGAACTGCATCCGCTGGCGCAGTTCGATGACATCCGCTGCGTCATGTACGAACCCGATGGCGGCAATGTCGACCCGTCGGGCGTGCCGCATGCCTATGCCGCCGGGGCCCGTGCGATGGGGGCCACTATTGAACGGTTCTGCCCGGTGACAGCGACCGAAAAACAGCCCGACGGCAGCTGGATCGTGCGCACGCCCAAAGGCGACATTCACACGCAGTGGGTTGTCAACGCCGCCGGTCTCTGGGGCCGCGAGGTAGCGGCGCTGGCGGGTCTGACCCTGCCGCTGCAACCGACCGAGCATCAGTATTTCGTGACCGAAAGCATCGACGAGGTCGCCAGTCTGGGCCGTCGTTTGCCCTCGATCGCTGACCGCGACGGCGAATATTACTTCCGGCAGGAAGGCAACGGCCTTCTGATCGGAGCTTATGAGAAAGATATGAAGTTCTGGGCCGAGGACGGCACGCCGCTCGACTTCGCGCATGATTTGTTCCCCGACGATCTGGACCGGATCATGGAAAACGTCATCCGCGCCACCGAACGCGTGCCAGTTGCGGCCACTGCCGGGGTGAAACGCGTGATCAACGGCCCGATGATCTGGTCGCCCGACGCCAACATGCTCTGGGGGCCGGTGCCCGAGCTGAAGAACTATTTCCTCTGCGGCGGTCTGATCCCCGGCTTCTCGCAATCCGGGGGCTTGGGTCTGCTGGCGGCGCAATGGATGATCGAGGGCGAGCCGCAATACGACATGTTCGCCTGGGATCTGGCCCGGTTTGGCGACTGGGCTGACAAGAAATTCACCAAGGCCCGCGTTCGGGATGCCTACACCCACCGCTTCAAGATCCATTTCCCCAACGAGGAACGCAGCGCAGGCCGCCCGGCCCGTATACGCCCCGCCTATGAGATGCAGAAGCAGATGGGCAGTGTCTTTGGCCTCAATTGCGGCTGGGAACATTCGCTCTGGTTCGCCGATGAACCCGAGGTGGAAGAGACCACCGGTTTTACCCGCCAGAACTGGTGGGAGCCCGTAGGCCGTGAGGTGCAGATGCTGCGCGACAGCGTGGGCGTGATCGATATCTCGAACTTCGCCAATTACGTGATCAAGGGCCCCGGTGCCCATGACTGGCTGGACCGTCTGGTGGCCAATCGGGTGCCCACCGAAGTGGGGCGCAGCTGCCTGACGCCGCTGATCTCGGTTCGCGGTGGCGTGGCGGGTGATTTCACCATCACCAAGCTGGCCGAGGATGAATACATGATGATCGGGTCGGGCATGGCCGAACGCTATCATCAGCGCTTCTTTCAAATGGTGGAAATGCCCGAGGGCACAACTCTTGAGGTCGCCACCGACCGCATCGCAGGGTTCAACATCGCAGGCCCCAGGTCACGCGAAGCGCTGGCGCGCCTGACCAATGCAGACCTTTCCAACGAAGCGTTCCGCTTCATGCGGTCGCGAAAGATCACCGTTGCAGGTGTTGATTGCGTGGCCATACGGGTCAGCTTTACCGGCGATCTGGGCTGGGAACTGCACTGCGCCGAGGGGGATCAGGTGGCGCTCTACACCGCCCTGCTTGTAGCCGCCAAAGACTGTAATGGCGGTCCGGTGGGCGGGCGCGCGCTGGGGGCGCTGCGGATCGAAAAGGGCTATGGCTCGTGGGGGCGCGAGTATTCTCAGGAATACTGGCCGCAAGAGGTCGGGCTGGCGGGTCTGATCAAACTGGACAAGGATTTCCTGCACAAAGACGCCTATCTGTCCGTCAAGGACAACCCCGCGCGCGAGGTGCTGTCCGTCTTCGAACTGGATGTGACCGAAGATGCCGACGCAACCGGGGGCGAGCCGATCTTTACCCCCGATGGCACGCCCGTGGGCCGTGTCACGTCGGGGGCGTTCGGCTATTCGGTCGGGAAATCGCTGGCGCTGGGGTTCCGCAACCCAAACACGGCACAGCCGGGCGATGAGGTGGTCATTCAGGTCATCGGTAAACCGCACAAGGCGCGCGTACTGGCCGAGGCACCGTTTGACCCGACGGGCGCCAGGTTGCGGTGCTAACGCTCAAATCCTGTCTACAGGCAAGCAAGGCCACTAAGACGCTCCAAAAGATGCCTCGTCCCGGCCCTTCAGGCGACTTCATCTTTTTCCAAATACTCCCGCCGGAGGCGTCCGAACTCACCCACCTGCGCATTGCGGGCGCCACTCTTGTGCCACCGGCTCACAAATGCGCAGGCAGTCCACTGCGCGTGCGGCGATCTGGGACACGATATCCATCAGGGTGTCGGGCTTCAGATAAAACGCAGGAACCGGGGGCAGGATGATGGCCCCCATTTCTGCCGCCGCCGTCATGTTGCGTAAATGGGCCAGCGTCAGCGGCGCTTCACGTGTCAGTAAAACCAACGGCCTGCGTTCCTTGAGCTGAACACTGGCGGCGCGCGTCAGCAGGTTATCGTCCAGCCCATGCGCAATCGCGGCAAGCGTTCGCATGGAGCAGGGCGCAACGATCATGCCGGATACTGGAACCGACCCGGACGCAATGCTGGCACCGATATCAGCGCTCGGGTGATGCCGCGTCGTCAGTTGCCGCAGGTTTGGCAAAGCGTCCGGGCCGCATTCCTGCGCAAGTGTCCGCATCCCGGCTGCGCTGACCACAAGATCGGTCTCGATATCCGATGACGCCAGACACCGGGCCACGGCAAGGCTCAACGCCGCGCCTGACGCACCGGATACCCCCAAAACAACACGGGCGTTTGTCATGCTCTCAGCTCCGGTATCAATCGGTTTACAAGGTCTTCCGCAAAGGAGTGATCACCATCCGCAGTGCGCATGACCGTCCCCCATTCCCGCAGCGTTTCACTGCCCAGTTTCGTCGTGGCGTCGATGCCGATTTTTCCGGCCAGACCGGGTTCGGGCGATGCAAAATCCAGATAATCCATAGGTGTCCTGTCCAGCACCATCACATCCCGGCCCGGGTCCATGCGTGTGGCAAGCGCCCAGGCAATATCCCCCCAGTTTCGGGGGTCGATATCGGCATCGATTGCGATGATCATTTTCGTATAGCTGAATTGCGGCAGCATTCCCCACAGGGCCATCATCACGCGACGGGCCTGCCCCGGATACCGTTTGTCGATGGCAACGATTGCGATGCGATAGGAACAGGCAGCGGGCGGCAGCCAAAGATCGTGGATTTCGGGGATTTGCGCGCGGATGGTCGGCAGGGCCAGGCGGTTGAACACCTCGCCAATGATCGATGGCTCGTCCGGTGGCCGCCCGGTATAGGTGGAAAGATACAGCGGCGCGTCCCGATGGGTGACAGCGCTGACCTGCATCACCGGAAAGGGTTCAGCCGGGTTGTAATAGCCGGTGTGATCCCCAAAAGGCCCCTCGGGGGCGGTCTCGCTTGGTGAAACCCAACCTTCCAGAACAATCTCGGCATCAGCAGGGACCAGCAGGGGGATGGTTCTGGCCGGGATCAGATGTGGTCGCTTCTGGTTCAGGGCTCCGGCAAATGTCAGCTCGGATACCGCCTCTGGCAGTGGCAAGGCCGCCGACAATAGCGTCGCGGGGCTTGCGCCCAGCACAATGGCGACGGGCATCTTTTCGGCGCACCTCGCCCAGTTTCTGTGATGCGCCGCGCCGCCGCGATGAGGCAGCCAGCGCATGATGACACGGTTCCGGTCCAGCACCTGAATGCGGTAAACGCCCGCGTTATAGCCTTGCGCCGCGTTGGCATCGCTGCCGTAGGGCCGGGTAAGGACCACGGGCCACGTGATCAGCGGCCCCACATCACCGGGCCAGTGGGTCTGGACCGGCAGTGCGGTCAGGTCCACATCCGCCCCGCTGTGGCAGTGGCTTTGAACCGGGGCCGTTCTGACCAGTTTCGGTCGGGTCGACAGGGCCGCCTTCAGCATCGGCCATCTGGCCAGCGCGTCCCGCACCCCGTCCGGCGGCGTCGGGGCTCGCAGCGCGGCCAGAAAGGCCCCCAGATCGTCCAGCCCGTCGGGTGTGACACCCAGCCCGGCAGCAACCCGTTCCGCCGTTCCGAACAGGTTGACGACGACCGGGGTATCGAACCGATCAGTGGCCACGTCTGTCGGATGGTCAAATTGCAGAACCGGCCCGCCCGCCTCAAGCACGGCGCGGTGAACGGCAGTCATCTGATGGCGTACGGAAACCGGATCAGGGATGCGCCTGAATTGTCCGGTGTCTTCGCACCATTTCAGAAAACGCCGAAGGCTGGGATATTGCGGCAGGGTGCGAATGGGGCTGCTCCGACAGTGGTTTCCACCCTCTAGCAACGAAAGCGAGGGGTCGAATTGACAACCGTCAAGTCACCCCTGTTGCGATCGCCCTAGGAAGGCATCCAAGGTCACAACGTTGAGACAGCAGGAGGTCTCATTGCCCGTTCCTGAGAGCCCGATACCGCGCTGCCCGGCGGCTTTGGCGGTCACGCTTCGGATAGCCCCGCTTGCCCCCTTGTCGCTGTCGCTGACGGTCTTCACGCGCCGGATCGCAAGGAAAAACCCGGAAATGTTTCAACGGCTTGGCGCATACGGAAGATCAGTTTTCGTTCTTGATCCGACCGATCTGCCTGTTGTCCTGCTGCTGGATCCGAATGGCGGTGCCCCAAAGGTGACACTGACCCGGCGCAGCGGGACAGGGGTTGCGCGTGTTTCCGGCCCTCTGGCGGCCCTTCTTGGGCTGGTTCACGGCGCATTTGACGGCGATGCACTGTTCTTCTCACGTGATCTGGTGATCGAGGGCGATACGGCTGCGGCGCTGGCCCTGCGCAATGCAATCGACGACGCGGAACTGGACCTCGCGCACGAGGCCGCAACCCTCTCCGGCCCGCTTGCGCGCCCGCTCAAGCAGCTCATCACTTTGGTGGAGCGTCGAACCGGCCTGTACCTGACCCGACTGGAAGATACTGTACTATGGTGATGGAAATCGTCTGCCCGGCAGGAACGCCCGCCGCCTTGCGCGCAGCCGTCAAGGCCGGGGCGCATACGGTCTATTGCGGCTTCAATGACGAAACCAACGCCCGCAACTTTCCCGGTCTGAACTTCGACCGGGACGAAATGCGCGCAGGCGTTGCCTTTGCCCATGACCACGGGGCCAGGGTACTGGTCGCGATCAACACGTTTCCCCGCGCCGGCAACGAAGCAATCTGGCACCGCGCGGTGGCCGATGCGGAAACCTGCGGCGCGGATGCCGTGATCCTCGCCGATATAGGGTTGCTGGATTATGCCGCGCGCAACCATCCGGGGCTGCGCAGGCACCTGTCCGTGCAGGCCGCTGCCGCAAATGCCGATGTGATCAACTTCTATGCCGAAACCTTCGGCGTCAAACGCGTGGTCCTGCCGCGCGTGCTGTCGGTTCCCGAAATCGCCGCCATCAACGCCGAAACAGAAGTCGAGACCGAGGTTTTTGTGTTCGGCGGGCTTTGCGTGATGGCCGAAGGCCGCTGTTCACTGTCCTCTTACGCCACCGGGTTGTCTCCGAACATGAACGGCGTGTGCTCGCCCGCCAGCCATGTCGAATACCAGAACGATCAGGGCGCGCTGAACACGCGCCTGGGTGGCTACCTGATCCACCGGGTCGAACGAAACCAGCCCGCACCCTATCCGACCTTGTGCAAAGGGTGCTTTTCCGCAGGTGAAAAGACGGGCCACCTGTTCGAAGACCCGGTCAGCCTGAACGCGGAACGGCTGATCCCGCAATTGCAGAAGGCCGGTGTCACCGCGCTGAAGATCGAAGGGCGCCAGCGCTCGAAATCCTACGTTGCGCAGGTGGTTCGGAACTTCCGTGCCGCTGTCGACGCGCTTGAGGCCGGGCGCCCTCTGCCCGAGGGGATGTTGGCCCGTTTGTCCGAAGGGCAGGCCATGACAACCGGCGCATACAAAAAGACCTGGAGATAGCGTGATGGAACTGACCGTTGGCCCCAACCAGTTTTTCTGGCCCGCCGAGAACTGGATGTCTTTTTATGGGGATCTGGCCCATGCCTCCGTCGATCGCATCGTGCTGGGCGAGCTGGTTTGTTCCAAGCGCCTGCCGTTTTATCAGGACCGGATCCCCGACGCGATTACCCGACTGGTTGAGGCTGGCAAACAGGTTGCGCTGACCAGTCTTGCTCTGGTGACGCTCAAGCGTGAACGCAAGCTGACCGCCGATCTGGCGGATCTGGGGGTCACGGTCGAGATCAACGACCTGACCGCGCTGGCGCATCTGCCCCAGAACACGGCTTTCGATGTCGGACCCCTGATCAATGTCTATAACGAAGGCACATTGGCATGGCTGGCGTCACGTGGCGCGCGCCGCATTTGCCTGCCACCGGAACTGCCAATCGCCTCGGTCAGGGTTCTGGCACAAGCCGCCGCCAGTCTGGGTGTCGCAGTCGAGGTTTGGGGCCATGGTCGCCTGCCATTGGCCATCTCCGGCCGGTGTTACCACGCGCGCCTGCATGGGCGCAGCAAAGACAACTGCCAGTTTGCCTGCGAAAACGACCCCGACGGGCTGGATGTGCTGACCGGCGATGGACAGCCATTCACGGCCATGAACGGCGTGCAGACCTTGTCAGACAGCTATGCCTGCACGGATCATCAGGTCGAGTTGCTGCAAAGCGCGGGCGTCTCGGCCCTGCGACTGTCGCCGCAATCTCAGGGGTTCCCAAGGCTGTGTGCGCTCTACCGACAGCGGCTGGATGGTCAGCTTGGCAGGGGCGATCTGGAACATGCGCTGCGCGCGGACGATCCCGGTAAAAGGCTAAGCGATGGGTTCCTGACCGGCGAATCCGGCGCTGAATGGTCGGGTTCGGCATGCGCGCCCATAGAAGCTGCACGCTGATCATTCCGGAAAAGACCGGCATCCGAACCCGAATTTTCAGCACGACCTGAACAGCGAACCTGAAAATCCAAGGATCGACCCGCGCATTCAGGTGGGCACTGGCAGACGTTGCCGCACCAGTTCGGCCCACAGATTTGCCCCCAATGGCAGCAGCGCGTCGTTGAAATCATAATCGTCCGCGTGCAGGGGGCGGCCATTCGACCCCTCGGCTCCATTGCCGATCAGCAGAAAACACCCCGGAACCGCAGCCGCAAATTCTGCGAAATCCTCGGAAAACGACATGGCGATCCGGTCGCCGTCAACCTCCAGACCCAGCGTTTTTGCAGCTGAAACCACATGGGTTGCGGCATCGGCATCGTTGATTGCCTCGATGAATTCGGCCCGGAAATCCACCGTCACCGCGACACCGTGGCTTTCCGCCACGCCCGCCGCGATCTGCCGCATGTGGTGTTCAATCCGCTCGCGGTCCTCGGGCGACATCGCCCGTGCGTCCCCTTTCAACACCGTTCGACCCGGCAGGACGTTGCGCTGCCCATCGGTGATGAACTCGGTCACGGAAACGACCGCGCCAGACGACGGGGCAAGCTTACGCGAAACGATGGTTTGCAAAGCCAGAACAAGCTCTGCTGCGGGCGTGATTGTCTCGCGCCCGACATGGGGCATCGAGGCATGGCCGCCCTGACCGGTGATGGTGATCTCGAACAGGCTTTCGCTGCAACAAATGACACCGGCACGGGTTGAAACCCGCCCAACGGGTTCACCCGGCAGATTGTGAGCGCCATAGACTTCGTCAATCGGGAAATCCCGCAGGACGCCTTCCTCAATCATCGCTCGTGCGCCCAGCCCGTGCTCCTCATTGGGCTGGAACAGGAAGACAACGGTGCCGTCAAAATCCTGATCCCTGGCCAAAAGCTCGGCCGCGCCCAGCAGCATCGTCGTATGGCCGTCATGGCCGCAGGCATGCATCACGCCCGGGTTCTGAGATTTGTAGGCAAAGCTGTTGACCTCAGTGATGGGCAGCGCGTCGAAATCCGCGCGCAAACCGATGGATCGGTTGCCATGACCCGCTCGCAGAACACCAACAACGCCGACACCCTCATGCACCTCGATGCCAAGGTTTCTCAGGTGATCGGCGATCCGGGCCTTGGTCCAGTCCTCCTGAAAGCCAAGCTCGGGGTTGCGGTGAAACTCATGCCGCAGGGCGCGCAGGTTTTCGGAAAAACTCGTCATGGCTACACTCCTTCGTCCTTCTTCCTTGTGCCATTGCTACAGGGTTTTGCAATCCCGCTAAAAGATCGGTTCCGATTGATTCACGTTGCCCCCGGATGAGCGCCCTGAACAGTTTCGATCCTGCGAGCGGCCCACCAACCCGCGCACCGCAAGACGGGCAGGTCTGTAAACCATTCTGCGCCTACATCCCGTTGCGGGGGATGACAAAAGACCGTTCTTCCTCAAAGATCAGATCGGCACCCGACCACGCCTTTAGGCGAGCGGTCAGGTGAAATTCGGTCGCTGTCGCCCTTTGTTCGGAATGGGTCCAGATCTTGGCTGACCACCCTTCGCGGTCGAAACCGGCGGTTTGCTCCATTGTGGCCACTGCCGACAATGGATCACCCGGCTGGATGGTATAGCGTCGATCCGACATATCGCTCAGCACCGTGCCGGTATCGTCAAGGCGAATATCGCCCACCGGCCCAAAGACACCGCCGTCAAGGAAATACCTGTGTGTCACCCCGCCATTGGTCAGATCGGTGTGGACCGAACGCTCCATCGACCCGGAGCGGACGTTTGTCTTCCGCGGGGCGACGTCGGGACGCTGAGGTTCTGGCAGAGGGCGTGGGGCTGGCGCGTCATCTCGCTGGCTGCGCACGGGCAGGATCAGCCGCGATGTGCCGGGCCGGATCGTCAGCGTAACCGGCTCGGGCGCTGGCCACAGAACCGGCCAATAGGCAGACGCGATTTGCAGAACGATGCGATGACCCGCCAACACCCGATAACCGGTTCCATAAAGCGGGACAGTCACGTGCATATCTTCGCCCGGTGTGATCGGCACCGGTTCAGTGTCGCTGATCCGGTGCGTCAGGTTGCAGAACCCGCGTGCAATCAATGTCTGCGCGCCATCCGGGGCCTCATCCACCAGCAAGGCCGCAACGAAACCCTGCGTCCGATCGGCAGAAACAGTCAGGTCAACCGAGGGTTGGCCAAGAATATCAACGGGCTTTTCCAAGGGCTCTGCTTTGAATTGCAGCGCCCCTGCGGCTTCGATCCGGCAATCTGCGGCCATATCTCCGGGTATTGCAAAAGAACACATGTCGCCCGCTGCGGCCCCGAAATTCTGTGGCGAACAAACCGCCATCACCCCGCCCGACCCGGCGGAGGCGTCCAGCGTTCCGTCATTCAGCCACAAGGGCTGGTCTTGGACATTTGGCGATGGCCAGCTCGGCTCCTCGATCCACCGCCCTTCGCGGTGCACATGTGTCCCGGACGGGGCGGCACTGTCTTGCATGAAAAACCTCAAGGGCAGCTCGTCCATCAGGCCGGTGTCGATCCCCTTCAGCCAATGGTCCCAGAACCGGATCACCTCGCCGACGAAATCGACCCGGGGCCCCGGCACCCCTTCTTGCGGATACAGATGCGCCCAGGGGCCCATCAGGATCTTGACCGGCCCGCTCAGGTGTTCCGCGATGCGGAACGGCGTGTCGCGATACAGGTCCATCCATCCGCCAAAGAAATACACCGGCACATCGACATCCGCATAGTTTTCGCAGATCGAGCCGCGCCGCCACATGTCGTCATGGGTCTGATGTTCCAGCCACATGGCGGGCCAGAATTCGACCCCCTCCAACCGTGCGCGCCACATGTCGATCCAGCGATCCGCGCCCACGATCTCGGGGTCGGGCGGCATGGCATTGTACAGCTGCATGATCGAGCCCCACCAGAAATTGTCATTGGCCAGACAGCCGCCGTAAAAGTGAATATCCTCGCGCCAGCGGTCATCCGTTCCCATCACCGGCGCAATCGCCTTCAGCGCTGGTGGGCGGGTCGCGGCCACCTGAAAGGCGTTATACGCCCCCCAGCTTTTTCCGAACATTCCGACATTTCCGTCGCACCAGTCCTGAGCTGCAATCCACTGGATGATGTCGTGCCCATCCTGAATCTCCTGATGCGAATACTCATCCTCGGGGATCCCGTCGCTGTCACCATAACCGCGGATATCCACCCGGATCGACGCATAGCCTGCTGCGGCGAAATGCGGATGCATGCTTTCATCCCGCATCCGGGTGCGATCCCGGCGGCGATAGGGAATGTATTCCAGAACACAGGGAACAGGCGTTGTTCGGGCCGAGCGGGGCAGCCAAAGCCGTGCCGCAAGCCTTGCGCCGTCCGGCATGGGGATCCAAACGGTTTCGATGACCTCTGTGTTGCTCATGTCCGGTCCTTTGTCTGACTGTCAGGTGAAAAGCTGTTTGTGGTGTGCTTGGCCGAGGTGTGCTTCAATGATCTCACCACCGAAGCCCCAAGCGCAGCGCATCATAAATGGCGGCATGCGTGTTGCGTGATGAAACGGCATCGCCGATCCGGTACAGATCAAACCCCGCCTCTGGGACGGATTGCGGAAACACGGGGCCGGACCCGCCGACCAGCGCTTCATAGTCCACGGCGCCCAGGTTGCGCGACAGCGGTTTCAGATCGAAGTACAAATCATCCAGTGGTAAAATACCCTGATTGACAACCACCTGATCATACAGGCGCTTTTCCACCAGGTCCGAGTAATCCGTTCCAATGGCTGCCTCCAGCTGGTTGCCTGATCGCACCAGTGATTTCAGCGTCCGGGCGACTGTGAACACGGCCCCGGTCTTTTGCAGGGCCCGCATGTAGGGCACCAGGTTCATCCCCATGATTTCGGGGGCAAAACTGCGGTCGCGGGTCATGATTTCTACCCGCCCCCCTGCTTGCGCGATAGCCTCAGCCGCCATCAGGGCCGGGTGATCCCCCGCATCGTCATAGATAAGGACATTGTCGCCGGGGCGCACATCACCGGTCAGGATATCCCAGGCAGTAATCGCCAGATCGTTACCCGTTTCCAGAACCGTCACCTCGGGCAACCCGCCGGTTGCGATCACCACCATATCCGGCGCAAGCGCGGTTACAGCATCGGCGTCCGCAAAGGTGTTGAACCAAAATGTCACGTCGCGCGCCGCGCATTGGGCCATGCGCCAGTCGATGATCCCGATCATCTCGGCCCGACGTCGGGATTGCGCGGTCAGCCGCACCTGACCGCCGGGTTCGGGGGCGGCCTCAAGAACCGTGACGTCATGCCCGCGCTCGGCCGCGACCCGCGCGGCCTCAAGCCCGCCGGGGCCTGTGCCCACAATCACCGCGCGGCGGCGCGTTTCTGCGGTGGGGATCACATGCGGCATCGACAATTCGCGCCCGGTGGCCGGGTTGTGGATGCACAGCGCCTCACCCGCCTGATAAATGCGGTCAAGGCAGTAGGTGGCACCGACGCAAGGCCGGATATCCTCTTCCCGTCCGGCCCGGATTTTGGCAACGATCATCGGATCGGCCATATGCGCGCGCGTCATGCCGACCATGTCCAGCAGGCCCGAGGCCACCGCATGCCGCGCCGTTGCCACATCGGGAATGCGCGCGGCGTGAAAGGTCGGCATCCCAACCTCGGCCCGCACCCGCCCGGCAAAATCCAGATGGGGTGCGCTTTTCATTCCCTGAACCGGGATCACATCCGTCATGGCCGGGTCGGTATGAATACGCCCGCGAATGATGTTCAGGAAATCGACCTGACCACTGTCGCGCAGCCTTCGGGCAATCTCCAACCCTTCCGCTTCGGTGATGCCGCCCTTTTCCACCTCATCGGCGGTATAACGGACCCCTATGATGAAATCGCGCCCGACGCGGTCGCGGATTGCATCCAGAACCATGAAGCCAAAGCGCAACCGGTTGTCCAGATTGCCCCCAAAAGGCGCATCCATCCGATTGGTCATCGGCGACCAGAACTGATCGATCAGATGGCCGTAGGCCTGCAATTCAATTCCATCCAGCCCGGCGGCCTGCATCCGTTCGGCAGCATCGGCGTAATCGGATACGATCCGCGCAATGTCGAAATCTTCCATCTTCTTGGCAAAGGCCCGGTGTGCCGGTTCCCGGTCGTGCGACGGCGACAGGGACGGCAGCCAGTCACCCTTGTTCCAGCCCGTGCGCCGCCCCAGATGGGTCAGCTGGATCATCACCGCACAGCCATGGGTATGGCAGGCATCCGTCAGCTCCGCCATCCAGCGGACCACCTCGTCCTTGTAAGCCAGGATATTGTTGAACGCAGGCGGGCTGTCGCGGCTGACAACGGCCGACCCCGCCGTCATGGTCATCGCAACCCCCGCTTTGGCGCGCACCTCGTGATAGGCACGATAGCGTTCCGTCGGCATCCCATCTTCGGGATAGGCGGGTTCGTGACTGGTCGTCATGATCCGGTTTTTCAGCGTCAGGTGCTTTAGCTGATAAGGTTGCAGCAAGGCATCGCGGCTCATGGTAGCGCCTCGTGATCGGTTTGAGTGCGCAAGGCGGCAACAGGGTCGGATGACATGCGGCTCTCCGGTTGACTGGGGGCAAGAGGTGAGGGTCTTTGCCGATTGAAATCAAACTGGAATTGCCAAGTCAAATTTGTTTTCAATCGGACGTTTTCGACCCATTTTCCTCATGCCTTTCGCCGTAGTGGACAGGACAAGCGCGGCCGCGCGCCCCCGGCTGGCGCATGTCATCGGTTAATAAACGGGGTGCCCTTGCACAAACATGCGACAAGGCCGGGCTCAGGGCGCCTCGGAATGGACGCTCAGCAGGGTTTCCAGAAACAGCTTGGCCGCGCGCGTCGGATCCGGCTGTTTCCGTGTCACCGCCGCAAAGCGCGTTCTGTATTTGATGTCCTGCGGCATCACCTGCCTCATAAGCCCCTTATCAACAAATTCCTGCGCCAGATGGTCCGGAAGAAAGCCCAGATAGCTGCCTGACAGAATAAGTGTTGCAAGGGCCTGCTCGTTCTGCACTTTGGCGGCGCGCCGAAACCCCAGTTGCTGGCCATAAATCAGGTTGGGTGAGTTCACGTTCAGACCCGCATAGTTGTATGCCTGAATGTCCCGCAAACTCAGTATGTCGGCGGCTTGGCTGAACAACGGATTGGCCTGCCCGCAATACAGAAACATGTTTTCCCCATAAAGTGGCGCATAATGCAGGCTTGCCGAGGGGCGGTGCAGGGCGATGATCCCGACATCCAGCTGCCCGCTGATAACCATGGTCTCAATGACGTTGGGCGGTTCGATTGACAACTCGATCTGGATGGCAGGGGCGGCTTCGTTGAACCTGTGAATGGCGCGGGCAAGGCGCGCTTCGGGGTTCGTGGTACACTGATCGAACAGCGCCACGCGGATACTTCCTGCCAGTTGCTGCTTGATCTCGTTGACTTCTGTTCTGAACTGAGAAACCGAAATCAGCAGGTCTTCAGTCGCGGCCAGCACTTTCTCGCCGTCTTCAGTCAGGGAAAAACCCGCCGGGCCACGGTTGCACAGCTTCAGATCCAGCCGAAGCTCCAGATCCGATATGTGTTTCGAGATTGTTGATTTCCCGATGTTGAGCTCATTTTCCGCCGCTGAAAACCCGCCGCTTTCCGCAACGGTTTTGAAAACCCGAAGAAGGCGGATGTCCGTATCCCCAATGCGGGTGGCCAGTGGGTTCTGCCTCATATTAAAAGTTCGACATTTGTGAAACCTTTCGCGCAAATATTAACAACGACGAAACCATGTTGGCAAGATAGCCTCTTGTGGCCGAGGCAGAATCGGACTGGCCACTTTCTCCCCAGGCCATCGCGCACCTCGAAACACGACAAATGGGAGGACATCCATGTCATTTATCAAAAAGCTTGGCACCATCAGCGCCGCCGTTTCTGTTGCTGCACTGATGGTTGCGGGCGCGGCTGATGCGAAGAACTTCAAGATCGCGGTGGGCGATAGCGCAGGAAGCGCACAGGAAGCTCTGGGCATCGCCTTCGTCAAGGCGCTGGAAGAGAAATCGGGCGGTGCCCACACCGCAACGCTGTTTCTGAACGGTCAGCTGGGGTCCGAACAGGACACCGTGAACGAGGCGGCGATCGGAACGCTGGATATGTCGCTGCTGGCGATCAACAACATCACGCCGTTCTCGCCTTCGGTCGGTGTTTTCACGCTGCCTTACGTGATCCTCAGCCTGGAAGATGCCGAAAAGCTGACCCAGGGCCCAATCGGTCAGGAACTGGTCGAAAACACCATCCGTGATGCCGGCGTGCGCATCATCGGCTGGACCTATACCGGTTTCCGCCGCCTGACCAACTCGAAAAAGCCGGTCAAATCGGTTGCTGACCTTCAGGATCTGGTCATCCGCGTTCCCAAGAACGAGATCATGATCGAAACCTACAAGGCATGGGGTATCAACCCGACGCCGATGGCATGGTCGGAAACCTTCACCGGTCTGCAAACCAAGGTGGTCGACGGGCAGGACAACCCTTACCTGACCATCAACGCGATGAAGTTCTACGAGGTTCAGGACCACGTCACCAACCTGCGCTACATCTTCTCGATTGAACCGCTGATCGTATCAGAAGCTGTCTTCCAGGATCTGTCCGCAGAAGATCAGGCAATCCTCCTTGAAGCAGGACAGGAAGCCACCCTGGCATCCGCTCAGTTCCTGCGGGATTCCGAAGCCGCCATCAAGGAAGAGCTGACCGCCAAAGGCATGGAGATCATCGATCCCGAAAACGACGAAGCCGAGTTCATCGAACTGGCGACAAGTGCCGTATGGCCCCAGTTCTACGACTCCATCGGTGGCGTCGAAAAACTGAACACCGTTCTTGAAGCCATCGGCCGCGAGCCGGTGCAGCAATAATCGCCGCAGAGCGATACCGGGAAGAGCGCCACGGCGCTCTTCTCATCTCAGGGAGGAGTGAAACCACATGTTCTGGAAATTTCTGGACAACATAGAAAGTGTCATCTGCCGGATACTCTTATCCGGCTTTGTCTGCCTTTTATTCGTGCAGATCATCGCGCGCGAAGTCTTCGGCTTTTCAGTCAGCTGGATCGAAGAACTCTCGGTCTACATGTTCGTATGGTTCGTCTATTTCGGCGCAAGTTACGCCGCCCTGAAAGGGGCGCATAACCGCGTGACGTTCCAGTTCAAATTCCTGCCTGACGGGTCGATCAAATATGTCGAAGCCTTTGCCGACCTCTTCTGGCTCTTCTTCAATGTCTACTTCCTCTATCTGGCGACAGACTTTGTTTTCAACAAGATGAACAAGTTCTGGAAATCCCAGACACTGGGCATCGAGATGAAGTATATCTACATGGTGCTGCCCATCGCTTTTGCGCTGATGACCTTCCGCATCATTCAGGTGAATTACCTCCGCCTTGTCAAAGGCGAGGACATTCACGATCCCGACCAGATCGATCTGGACGAGATCAAGGCCGCTGCCGAAGCGGCCAAAGACCACTGAGACCGGGAGGGGTAACCATGGAATCCGAAATCGTCACGGTCCTGTTTGGATCATTTCTGTTCTTGCTGCTCATTGGCGCGCCGATCACGGTGGCGCTGGGTGTCGCGTCGCTGATCTCGTTTCTCTATCTGGGCGACAACCCGATCAAATTCGTGCAGATCGCCTTTACATCCGTGGGCTCGTTCCCGCTGATGGCGCTGCCAGCCTTTATCCTCGCCGGGGCCCTGATGGAGGCTGCCGGTATCTCAAAACGCCTGATCAACGTTGCCGAAAGTCTGGCCGGTCCCTTCACCGGTGGTATTTCGGCCGCAACGGTCATGGCTTGCCTGTTCTTTGGTGCCATCTCGGGCTCGGGCCCGGCAACAACCGCGGCTGTTGGGATGCTGATGATCCCGGCGATGATCGACCGCGGCTATGAGCGCGGCTATGCCTCGGCGATCACTGCGTCCTCTGGCGGCCTCGGGATTATTATTCCTCCCTCCATCCCGATGGTGATCTTTGGCATTGCCGCGCTCGGTATGGCTCCGCCGCCCGAAGCTGTCGAGAAATTCGGCACTTTCCAGTCGGTTTCGATTTCGAAACTGTTCATTGCCGGGTTCGTACCCGCCTTCCTGATCGCCACAAGCCTGCTGATCCTGAACTATTTCATGTCGAAAAAGCGTGGCTACAAAGGCGTCGCCGAGGGCTGGTCGATCCGCAATGTCGGGTGCGAGATGTATCGCGGGTTCTGGTCGCTGATGGCTCCGCTGGTGATCCTGGGCGGTATCTATACCGGCTTTTTCACCCCGACCGAGGCTGCAATCGTCGCGATCTTCTACACCCTGTTCGTGGGTGTTGTCATCTATCGCGAACTGACCTGGCAGTCGCTGTTCCAGTCGCTTGAAGCCACCACATGGCTAACCGGCCGCGTTCTGCTGATCCTGTTCACAGCAACGGTGTTTGGTCGTCTGCTGGTAGAAAACCAGATCCCGGCAATCATCGCAGAAGGGATGCTCAGCTTTACCGAAAACCTCTATGTGATCTGGGCGCTGATCATCTTCTTCCTGCTGTTCGTCGGCATGTTCATGGAAACACTGGCCACCATCCTGATCCTTGTTCCGGTGATGCTGCCGGTGGCCTATTCGGTGGGTATTGACCCGATCCATTTTGGCGTGGTGATGGTCTGTACGCTGGGCATCGGGTTCCAGACGCCACCATTGGGCGAGAACCTGTTCATCGCATCCGGTATCTCGAACATCTCGATCGAACAGATCTCGTTGCGCGCGCTGCCCTTTGCGGCCGCCAACACGATCGCGATCTTCATCATCGCCTTCTTCCCTGAACTGTCGCTGTGGCTTCCACGGCTGTTTGGCTACTGATCTGAAAGGATGACGACATGAAACAGATGGTCACCAACATCCTGTTTGCCACCGACCTGTCCGAAAACTCGGGTCACGCCATGCGCCATGCCGCCAGCATCGCGCAGGCCACCGGGGCGGAAATTCACGTGCTGCATGTGAACGAACCCCTGTCGGAAGACGCCAAGATCACGATGGAAATATTCATCATGAACGAAGAGACCCGCAAGACCGCGATTGAGCGTCGTCACGAGATGGTGCGCAGGGTTCTGGCCGAACGGCAAGCCAAGTTCTGGGCGCAGTTCGACGGCGACGACGGGAAAATTCGCGATCAGGTCACCTCGGTCGAGGTGACTGACGGCCATCCCGCAGAAGTAATCCTGCGCCGCTCGGTCGAACTGGGTTGCG
Organism: Ruegeria sp. HKCCSP351; assembly: GCF_017872535.1. NCBI lineage: Bacteria > Pseudomonadati > Pseudomonadota > Alphaproteobacteria > Rhodobacterales > Roseobacteraceae > Ruegeria > Ruegeria sp. HKCCSP351. Next base: position 42,811 of record NZ_JAEDOV010000014.1, read on the forward strand.
ACCTGATCGTATTGGGCGCGCATGATCACGGCTTTTCGCACACCTTCCTGGGAACGGTCGCAAAACGCGTTTTGCGGCGCTCCAGGATCCCGACACTGATCGTTCCGAACCCGGACGAAATGTAACAACCCCACTGACAAGGAAGTACAAAATGAACAAAACCCTGACCGCGCAGGACCTGGCGGACACGTTCGACGCGTTCAACCGCCACGACATCGACGGCGTGATGACCCACTTCGCCGACGACTGCGTGTTCTACACCGTGGCCGGTGACGAGAAATACGGCAACAAGGTTGAAGGTGCCGAAGCCATCGCCGCCGCGTTTTCGGGCGTCTGGGCAGGCATGAAAGACGCCCATTGGGATCATCACAGCCACTTTGTCCACGGTGATCGTGCCGTGTCCGAGTGGACCTTCTCGGGAACCGATGCAAACGGTATGCGGATCGAAGCTGAAGGTGCGGATTTGTTCACCGTTCGTGATGGTAAAATCGTTGTAAAACAGGCGCTTCGCAAAACGCGCCCAATGTTCAAAGCCTGATCCGCCGCCCTGCACGCAGCCTCGGAGAAAAACAAGAATGGTGGATAACAGCATCCCGCGTCACTGGCCCAAGGCCAGCTATGACCCCAAATATGACCCGATCATTGATGCGGGTCCGGGTCACAATCGCGACCACGCGCCCACATATTGGATTGGAACGGCCGGAACACCTCCGGCCGATGATGGACCTGTGTCCAGCGATATGGATGCGGATGTGGTGGTGATCGGATCGGGGTATACCGGCCTGTCCACCGCCATCCATCTTGCCAAGGAACACGGCATTCAAGCCATTGTTTTAGAAGCAAATACCGTCTCTTGGGGCTGCTCCACCCGCAATGGCGGGCAGGCCCAGATCTCATCCGGGCGGCTCAAGCGGTCGCAATGGATCGAACGGTGGGGAACGGACGTGGCCAAGCGCATGCATGCCGAGGTCACAGAAGCGTTTCAGCTGTTCAACGAGCTGATTGCGTCGGATGATATCGATTGCGACCCGCAGCCGGGTGGCCACTACTACATCGCGCATCGCGACAAGGTCATGCCGTCTCTCAAGAAAGAGAGCAAGCTGCTCAACGATGTGTTCGGCTATGGCTCGCGCATTCTCTCTCGGGAAGAACTGCATGAAAAGCACGTACGCGATATGGAGGCCGCAGGTGCCATGTGGGAACCTGACGGGACCTGTATCCATGCGGGTAAACTGGCGTTCGGATACGTCAACATGGCACGCCGTCTGGGGGTGAAAATTCACACCGGCAGCCCAGTCATGGGATGGCAGACGAAGAACGGCGTGCATCATTTGCGCACACCGGGCGGCATCGTCCGCGCCAAAACGGTGGCCTTGGCCACCGCGGGCTATACCCCACCGGGTTTGAACACGCGCACAAAGCACCGCCTGATGCCCATCCTGTCCAACTCGATGGTGACACGGCCGCTGACCCAGGCCGAACTGGATGAGTGTGGCATTCAGACCAAATCACCCCTGACGGACACCCGCACCTTGCGCCATTACTATCGTTTGTTGCCCGACAACCGGATGCAGATCGGCAGCCGCAGCGCGGTAACGGGGCGGGACGCCGAGAACGAAAGACATCTGGAGCTTCTGAAAAAGGGTCTCGCCCGAAAGTTCCCGGCACTGACGGATATCAACCTCGACTATTCGTGGTGGGGCTGGGTCGATGTCAGCCACGACATGATGCCGCGTATCTTCCAGCCGGACCCGGAACAGCGCGTGTTCTACGCGATGGGATATGGTGGCAACGGCGTGATGTACTCGGCTCAGGCCGGGCGTCGTATGGCACAGCTGATCGCGGGCAAGAAAGACAAGGCCTTTGCCCTGCCGATCTTCACGTCCCCGCTGCCCAGCCATGGCATCCTGACACCCTTCCGCCGCCTGGGTCAGCGTATAGCCTATGTCGGCTATTACCTCCGAGACGAAATACTGTAATTTACCAACGCTTTGGCGTTCCGAAGATAAGGAAACACCCCTATGAAGATGACGACGGAAGAGGCCTTTGTTAAGGTTTTGCAGATGCAT
>NZ_JAEDOV010000015.1:0-39487 GCF_017872535.1 Ruegeria sp. HKCCSP351
TGGTGAGGTCAGAAGCAGCCATCAGAAAGAGCTCGTTGGGCGTCTGCTTTGCGGGACTTTGCTGCCGTTCGCTGTCGCTGCCCCAATGTCTGCTTGCCGATCAGGATGGTTTGCTGACGGAGAAACTAAATCGGCCAGTCGAGAAGAAATGCTCCCCAATTGCATTAAGTGCCGATTGTTCTTCTGCCCACGCCTGCAGTTCATCATCTGGAACAGTTTTTTGTCCCTTCACGTAGGCCACAATGAAGGGCACCATCCCTTCGCCATAGCAACCATCGTACCTGTCCGTATTTATGATTGAGAAATAGCTCACCTCATTGACAACCAAACCCGCGTTTCGAAGACGAGCGCCAAGCGTTCGCGGAAGTTTGCTGTCGGCGCAATGTGGTGCAAAAGCCTTGAGTACTTTGTCCATTCGATCCGGATACTCGCTGTGCCAACAGACACCTTCCCAGTCTGTCGCAAGGATCAGAGCACGTCCGCCGGGTTTGAGAACACGAAAAACTTCGCTGCAAAACTTCGCTACATCAGGCACATATTCAGCAACTTGGGTGCTAACGACCACATCGAAATAGCTGTCTTCAAATGGGAGTTCGGTCGCATCGGCGCAACGATAGCTTAGCCAGTCATGCTCACTTCGTTTCGTTGCGCGGTCGACCATCTGTTCCGAAATGTCGATGCCTACAACTTCACCACCGGGTCCTGTTTGATCCGCTATTTGAGCCGCAAGAAAGCCGGGGCCGCTTCCAATATCCAAGACCCGTTCGCCCTTTTGAACCGAAATCCTTTGAAGGGTGTCTTCTCTTTGAGAAACTACGTCCGGCCCAAGGTAAACCGCCTCTAGTCGCTCGGCTGCCGCGTCGTCGTATTCCATACCCATAGAGTGACCCCCTCAATGCCTGGCCGTCACGCTAGCTTCACGACATGACCTGCACCACCTGACAGAAAGTCCGCCCAACGTTCCGCCAGCACAGATCTCTGCTCAAGAAAATCTGTGCGTCTGTAAGCTCGAACGACACCAGAGTCGGTTGTATGTCCCAGCATTGCTTCCGCAACTTCGTGTGTCGCGTCGGTGGCTTCAGCCAGCCAGTCGCGCAGACTGCTGCGGAAGCCATGCGGGCGGGCCTCCAGTTTGCGACGTTCCATCATTCGTGACAGTGTCATATCAGAGATCACGCCCTGCCGTGTATTCGGAAAAAGGAAACCATTTCTGGAATGCGGTAGGGCAAGGTCGAGAACGCGTTGCGCTTCCTTCGAAAGCGGCACACGGAAATCACTTGTTGCCCCTTTTCGACCTTTCATGAGCTCACCGGGTATAGTCCAAACGTGCCCCTCAATCTGTTCTAGCCTGATAAAGCGCAAAGGTTTAGAGCGAACACCGGTTAGGATGAGAAACCTCATAGCGAGGTTCGTGAGCGAGGGTTCCTCTAAGCTTGAGTAGAAGGCAGGGACATCGCTCCACAGCATCGCTGGCATGTGTTTCGGCTTGTGACGTGACTTTCCCAACAACGCTTTGGCTTTTTCTGTTGCCTGAAGGTCAACGTCCAATCCAAGCGCGGCCGCATGGCGAAAGACAATGTTTAGCCGGTTCATTGCTTTGCGCGCTGTGTCGGCTTTTGTGTGCCAGATTGGGGCCAGGGTGTCGCGAATGTCGCGCTGGTCAATGTCTGTTATTGGCACCTTTCCAAGCTTGGGCAGTACATGCCCATTTAGCGGTGAGAGCCAACGCCCTGCTTTTCCATCGCCTTTGAGTTCAGCCTTTCGCGCTTCGAATGCATCTGCAGTCAGAACCGCAAGTGAAACATCTTCCCGCCGTGCCGCACGTGCCTCTGCTTCACGCTCCTTGACCGGATCACGGCCTTCCGCAGCAACCGTACGCCATCGCTGTGCAACACTTCGAGCACTTGCAAGAGAAAGAGTTGGATAGCCGCCTAAGCCCATTTCGCGCCTTCGGCCATGCACAGTCACACGAAGCATCCACTGCGCTCCACCGTCGTCTCGTTTAATAAACCAAAGCCCAGCTCCATCGCAGTGTTTACCGACCGGTGCAGATTTTACAAAGGAGGCTGAAAGTCTGTTCGTTGCCCGCATTTCTATCCACCCTAATATCCACCTTAACTTATTGGATAGCGCCAAACACGGCAAGACAAGCCTGGACAGTTAAACCAGTTAGAACGTTGTAACTGAATGGGAAACTGCACAAGAACGAACAATCTCAAACAGGTTGCATGTGCCGCCCCCGGGCACCATTTAAGCCAAAGAAATGAGCGATGGATATCAAACGCTTCGCGTTCGATGTTTGGGCCTTTGGCTCGTCTGCAAGATGCTTGACCGAAAGAGTCCAGATTTGCGTGAAGGTGCCAAATGACCCATAGCATTGGACAACAGGTTGCCGTCTAAAGCCTAGCACTCTGTCATCTTTTCCCGTTCCGGAATCGTGGAATTGAAAAGCAAGGCGCTTGCTCGGGTGGGCTCTGAACAGACGGCTCGGTGCACCGAGTGGAGCGGAATATCCGCGATCGATCAGATTGCGCCGGGCGCACCGCCAGGGTGTGCAAGGTCAGGTCACACGTGTGCGTTGATCCTCGATCCCCATTAAGATCAGCGAAGGGTCTTCGCGTTGGCTGGTCTGAAAGCTTGCTTTGTCCTGCAACTTGTCCCACTTGCTCAGGATCAGGCACTGCGCGACAGCCCCGCCCAGTGTGGTTCCCGGTCCGGTGACGATGAACATGTCGGGTGCGAACTCTTTCGCGGCCTGTGATACGGCTTTTGTGAAATCATAGGTTTCGGTCACCTGGTGACCCAAGGTGTAGTCCCAAAGCGCGTCCAGATCACAGGCGCCGGGCCACCAGATCTGACCGCGGCCATCTATCATGGGCAGATTGGGTTGCCGGAACAGATCTGCGGCAAGGCGGGTGCGACCGGCTTCGGCAACTGGGCGTTGCAGGTGTGAATGAAACCCTGCGTGGTTGGCCAGCCGCATCGGAAAGCGTTCCTGCACCACAGGCACCTTGTTTTCAAAGGCGGATAACCCAGTCTCATCCCCGGCCAGAACCAGCATTCCGCCCAGATCAATTGACAGGGTGAGGGTCGCGCCGGTGCCGTCGATCTCAGCGACCAGAGCCAGCAGTTCGGCCTTGCGTGCCGGGTTCGGCTGCCAGTCGGCATCCATGAAAGGATAGATCAACTGGCCGCCTATCAGGCTCTGCTGCATGAGTGTTCCCATGGTGTTGACCACCTCGAACCCAGCCTCGGCGGTCAAGGCACCCCCGCAGGCCAGGGCCGAATACCAACCCATCGAGTTTCCGGTCACAGCCACCACGTCGACCTTTTCCGGATCAATGGCACGAAAATCGCCCAGCGTCGCGGAATAGATCAGGGCCGAGGCATTGTCTCCGCGCGTGTGCTTTGCCACGGAATACCGGGGCGCGCCGTCCAGTTCGCTTAGGGTTTCCTGACCCTGCGCGCGGCGCATGTCGTCGAAATGTGCCAGCAGGGCCTTGTCGGTAAAATGCCGGCCGAGAACCCCCAATTCGGGTTTGTTATAGGTGCCGCGTCCCGGACAGATGACAACAGCGGTTTGTTTCACAGACCTCATTTGCCCGTCTCCATCAGGGATCTTGCTGCGGCCTCGATGCTGTCTTTCGATGGCATGGTCGCGGCATAGGCCAGGCCGGTGGCGATAAAGCTGTCTTCGGCGGTAATACGGGCCATCGGCACATCAGTGGTTTCGTGGAAATGGGCCATCAGGGCCTCGGCCACGCCGCCGTGATGCCGGGTTTCATCGACGATCAATATCCGCTTGGCACCGCTTACGGCCCGGGTCAGCGCGTCTTTGGGCAGCGGCGACAACCAGCGCGTATCAATGATCCGGGTTTTTATCCCGTCGGCCTCCAGCGGTTTGCGCGCCTGATGGCTGAGGTAGACGCCATTGCCAAAGGTAACGATCGCCAGATCGTCGCCGTCGCCATCCACGCCAACCTCGCCGAAACCGATCCTTTCAGATGGGTCGGGGTAGGTGTGCATCCAGCCTGAGTCTCCGGCTTCGTGCATGTCCCGCATCGGGTAGAGCGCGATGGGTTCCAGAAACACGACCAGCCGCTGTTCTTCACGCGCAAGGCGAACGCATTCACGCAGCATCCGCGCGGCGTCGGCACCGTTCGATGGGCAGGCCAGGATCAGCCCCGGAATGTCGCGCAATACAGCGACCGAGTTGTCATTGTGGAAATGTCCTCCAAAACCCTTTTGATACCCCAACCCGGCGATGCGCACGACCATCGGGTTGGTGTACTGACCGTTCGAGAAGAAGGGCAGGGTGGCCGCTTCTCCGCGCAACTGGTCTTCGGCGTTGTGAAGATAGGCCAGGAACTGGATTTCCGGCATGGGTGTAAACCCGTTTTGGGCCATCCCGATCGCAAGGCCCAGAATCGACTGTTCGTCCAGCAGCGTGTCGATCATCCGGTCGGGTCCGAAACGGGCCTGAAGCTTTTGCGTCACGCCATAGACACCGCCTTTGCGCCCGACATCTTCGCCCATCATCACGATCTCACCGTGTTCAAGCATCAGGTCGCTCAGGGCCCAGTTGATCAGGCGCGACATGATCTGGGGTTCAGCATGTGCTTTGAGGTCGCCGCCGAATACTTCAGCCCGATGTTCGGGTGTCGGGCCATTGGTCGGGGCGTAGGGGCGTGCGGGCGGGATCAGGCTGGCCATCACGTCACCCGCGGTTTTCAGGCGAGGGCGGGTGATCGCCTTGTCGGCGACGCGGGCGACGCGGTCGCAGGTGTCGGTGTATACCTTCAGGGCGTCATCCGGTTGCATCGCACCCGATTGTTCCAGCAGGCGGACGGAGTGCAGCAGGGGGTCGTTCGCCTCTTCGGCTTCGACCTCGGATTTTGGCATGTAGGTGGTGGGCATGTCCGCCCCGGCGTGGCCATACAGGCGCACCGTGCGGATGTGCAGAAATGCGGGTTTCTTACGGCTGCGGACATAGGCGGCGGCTTCTTGAGCGACACGGTAGGTTTCGAAAATATCGAGCCCGTCGCACATGAAATACTTCAGTCCCGGTCGATGAGAGAATGTTGCGGCAATCCAGCCTTGTGGTGTCTTGGTCGAAATTCCGATCCCGTTGTCCTCGCAGCAGAACAGCAGCGGCAGGGGAACCGACTGGTAAGACGTCCACTGCGCGGTGTTGAATGCGCCTTGCGCGGTGGAATGGTTGGCCGAGGCATCACCAAAGGAACAATAGACGATGGCGTCGTCCGGCATTTCCGCATGTTCGGGTTTGTGACGGCGGGCTGCCCCGATTGCATAAGCCGCGCCGACTGCTTTGGGCAGGTGGCTGGCAATGGTCGAGGTCTGCGGCGGGATGCAAAGCGCTTTTGACCCCAACACCTTGTGCCGCCCACCGCTGATCGGATCATCAGAGGATGAAGCGAAGGACAACAGAATATCCCATGTCGGGCTCTGCCCCGGCACCTGATCCGAACGGGCGATCTGAAACGCAGCGTCGCGGTAATGTAGAAAAGCAGGGTCCGTCGGGCGCAAGGCTGTCGCCACCGCGGCCATCCCTTCGTGACCAGAGGAACCGATGGTATAGAACCCCTGACCTGCTTTCTGCATTGCCCGGCTTTGGCGGTCCAACGCGCGGCTGAGACATTGCGCGCGATATAGCCCGACCGCTTCGGACGCTGTCAGTGGGCCAGACGGCGTCGCGCCAGCGGGGAAATCCCGTGCCGCAACCCGGCGCAGGAAATTGTCATGCACAATGGTTGCGCGATCCATCTTTGTCGTCCTCAGGCGAAGGCTTGCAGGCCCGTTTGCGCACGACCCAGGATCAGGGCGTGAACATCATGAGTGCCTTCATATGTGTTCACGGTTTCCAAATTCACCATGTGGCGGATCACGTGGAAATCCTGGCTGATGCCATTGCCACCGTGCATGTCACGTGCGTGGCGTGCGACCTCAAGTGCCTTGCCGCAATTGTTGCGTTTGATCAGACTGATCATTTCTGGCGCTGCGCGGGCTTCGTCCATCAGGCGACCCACGCGCAGAGCGGCCTGAAGGCCCAAGGCGATTTCGGTCTGCATGTTCGCAAGCTTCAGCTGGAACAGCTGCGTTTGCGCCAAAGGGCGGCCGAACTGTTTTCGGTCCAGACCATATTGCCGCGCAGCGTGCCAGCAGGCCTCAGCTGCGCCCATCGATCCCCAGGCGATACCGTATCGTGCACGGTTCAGGCAGCCAAACGGCCCTTTCAGACCTTCGACACCCGGCAACAGAGCATCTTCCCCGACCTCGACATTGTTCATCACGATCTCACCCGTGATCGAGGCGCGCAGCGACAGTTTGCCTTCAATCTTCGGGGCTGAAAGGCCGGGTGTGCCTTTTTCAAGAACGAAACCCTTGATCTTGCCGTCATGCCCGTCTGATTTGGCCCAGACAACAAACACGTCAGCAATGGGCGCGTTCGAGATCCACATCTTTGACCCGTTGAGGACATAGCCCCCATCGGTCTTTTTCGCGACGGTTTTCATGCCGCCGGGGTCCGAACCCGCATCGGGCTCGGTCAGCCCAAAGCAGCCAATAGACTCACCGCTGGCCAGTTTCGGAAGGTATTTCCGGCGCTGTTCATCCGTTCCGTAGGCATAGATCGGGTACATGACGAGGCTGGACTGCACCGACATCATCGAGCGGTAACCGCTGTCGACCCGTTCCACTTCGCGTGCGACCAGACCGTAAGTGACATAGCTGGCTCCGATGCCGCCGAACTCTTCGGGGATAGTCGTGCCCAGAAGGCCCATTTGCCCCATCTCGCGAAAGATTTCGGGGTCTGTTTCTTCATTGGCAAAAGCCTGAGTTACACGGGGCAACAGTTTGTCCTGCGCGTAGGCGTTGGCTGCATCGCGCACCATGCGTTCGTCTTCGGCCAACTGGTCTTCCAGCAGAAAAGGGTCATCCCAAGTGAAAGGGCCAAGCTGGGGGCGGGATTGTGGTTTCATGAGAGTTTCCTTTCTACAGCGGCTTTGAGACGTGCAAGCCCCGCTGCAATTGTATCTTGGGCATAAGCAAAGCTCAGGCGAAAATGTCCGGGCAACCCGAAGGCGCGACCGGGAACCAGAGCGACACCGGCATCTTCCAACAACCAGGTGCAGAAGTCAGCGTCATTTTTGAACGGTCCACCCTGATCCTCAAGCAGTCCGGCGCAGGAAGGAAAGGCGTAAAACGCCCCGTCGGGTGCCGCGCAGCGTAAACCCGGAACTGCGTTCAACCCTGCAACCACCAGATTTCGGCGTTCTGAAAATACAGCCCGGCGTTCTTCCAACAGGTCCGCGCTGCCGGTCAGCGCAGCAAGCGAAGCCCATTGTGCAATCGAACAGGCACCCGATGTAACCTGCCCCTGAACGGCCACCATCGCCTTGATCAACTCGACCGGCCCCATCCCCCAGCCGATGCGCCAACCGGTCATGGACCATGCTTTGGCGACACCGTCGACGATCAGCAGACGGTCGGCAAGGTCAGGGGCCGCCTCGGCCACTGAAACAAACGGAGTGAAGCTGAGATGGCGATAAATCTCATCCGCAAGAACCCAGACCTGTGGATGCCGAGACAGAACAGATGCGAGGGCGGCAATTTCATCCTGCGTATAGATTGCCCCCGACGGGTTCGACGGCGTGTTGAGCATCAGCCAGCGCGTGCGCGGTGTGATTGCGGCCTCTAACTGTTCCGGCAGAAGCTTGAATCCCTGATCCATCGGGCACGGCAGAATGACGGGCGTCCCACCCGCCATCCGCACAATGTCAGAATAGCTGGTCCAGTAGGGCGCGGGCATGATGACCTCGTCGCCGGGATCCAGGCTGGCCAGCATGGCATTGGCTATCACCTGCTTAGCGCCAGTGGACACAATGACCTCAGCCACTTCGGCTTTGGCCTGCCGGGCAATTTCGGCGCGCAGGTCGAGCACCCCGGCCGTCGGCGGGTACTTTGTCTTGCCGTCCAGCGCTGCCGCGTGGGCAGCTTCGACTACATGGGCCGGGGTGGGCAGGTCAGGCTCACCGGTCGACAGCGCCAGCACATCGCGCCCTTCCGAACGCAAGCGTGCGGCGGCCTCGGAAATCTGCACGATTTCGGACAATTCGATACCGTTTAGTCGGTTTGCGCGATGGAACACTGTTAATCTACCCCTGAAGGTAACTGAGGTTCTACCTGCAAAGTAACTTGATAAAAATACGCTGTTTTGTATCGTTTCAGTGACTAAAACTCATAAGTGACATGCCCAGAATCAGCTCCCTCCCGTCTTTTGCCCTCATGCGCAGCTTCGAGGCTGCCGCACGCCACGAAAGCTATACCATGGCAGCAGAAGAGCTTGGTGTGACGCAGGGCGCGGTTAGCCGTCAGGTGCGTGAACTTGAGGCTGCGCTGGGGGTGACGTTGTTTCGCCGGGTCGGACGTGCCGTTCGCCTGTCGAAGGCAGGTCGCGCTTTGTTTGAAGAACTTGCCGGAGACCTTCAGCGTCTGAACGGTACGATCAATCGTGCGATCGCGGCCGGTGACGGTGCGTCGTTGCTGACCTTGGCTGTCCTGCCCACCTTTGCGACACGGTGGCTGTTGCCCAGACTGCCGGATTTCAAGCACCTGCATCCGGGGATCGAACTGGATCTGCATTCCTACACGACGCCGTTCAGCCTGGAAGAGCGGCGCATGGACCTTGCCATTCACTTTGGGCACGAAGACTGGCCCGGTGCGCGACTGCGCAAGCTGTTCCCGGAAAAACTTGTTGTAGCGGCTGCGCCCGTGTTGTTGGGCGACCAACGGACGTTCGAGGAACAGCATGTGTTCGATCTGCCGCTGTTGCATCTGACCTCGAGGCCCGGGCTATGGTCCGAGTATCATGCAAGCCTTGGGCTTGACGCCAGGGCGGTTTTTCCAGGGATGCGCTTTGATCAGTTCTCGATGCTGATCGAAGGCGCAGTTGCCGGACTTGGGGCTGCGATTCTACCGTCTTACTTGATCGAGGCCGAGTTGGCGTCAGGCGCGCTGGTCCAGACCGGGCAACTGGCAAATGCCTCGGGCAGCGCGTATTTCATCGCAACGCCGACCGGGCAGAGGAACGAAGCCGTACAAGCGTTTGCGGACTGGATCATCCGGCAAACGAAAAGGCATCTGTAAGGGTGCGGACGCGACAGAAGGGTTACAGCACCCTGATACCGGGCAAGGTCTGGATGATTGCCAGATCCTGCTCGTAAAGCTCTGTAAATGCGTCAACGATGTCTGCGTTCCAGCCGGGCAGATCAAGTTCTTCTTCGATCTCATCGGGCCGGGCATGGTCTTCCAAGGCCCGTGCTAGGCTTTCGCGCTGAGCGTCCTTGTCGAGGCCGACACCGCCCTGAACAATGTCCTGAACATGCCGTTGACCGGTTTCGGTCAGAAGCGACGACAGCAACGCATACTCATCCACCAGAGGAGCGTCACCGGGCAGGCCCGCCATTGCGCGCATGATATCCCCCAGAATCAGTGGCAAATGTTCGTTCTTCCACAAAGTGAGCCGCACCTGAGGTGCAAGATCGCGCAGATCTTCGATCATGCTCAACCAGCTCAGGCAACTCAGATCGGTGCTGGTCAGAATCTCCTGCCGGTGATCTTCATGGATCGACATCAGGACCTTGGGTATGAAAAAACCGGGGTTCACCAGACCGACAAATATTTCGACCTGAGCATCGTCCAGCAAGGTCTGCACATAGGCTGTCCGCTGCCCGGCAAAAGGGTAAATCTGTCCATGTTGCAGGGCAGAGCGTGTTGGGCCAAAGAACTTGTCGTTAGAGAGGATGACACGATCAACATTTGGATCATCCGGAAGAAAGGCGTGCAGCCCGTCCTGTGTTTCTGCATCAGACAAATCCTGAGCAAGGGCATCAGACAGAACCTTGACAAACTGACGTCCGCCGCGCGGTCCCAAGATCGCAGCACGGCAATCCGCCAAGGCCTGCTTGTTTGCCGAAAGCGAGGACAGCACTTGCCCTTCATCGGCGAAAGCGGCCCCGGCATGGATTATTACCTGCATCTTTTGTCCTTTTACCCTCAGGGGCTGTGTCCATCCCATTCTATGTCTTTGCGTCGCGTGAAAATCTGCAACGAACCAACCGTGCGGTTTCTGCACTTTCTCAGGAAATCGGGCAATCCCCAAGTTCGAGTTAAAAATGAGGGTTGAAGTCCTCTGTCGGACGAAGTAATCGACTGCCAGTGCCCCTATAGCTCAGCTGGTAGAGCAACTGATTTGTAATCAGTAGGTCCGCGGTTCGAGTCCGTGTGGGGGCACCACTAAATCACTGAAATATTTCACATAAAACTCACGGCAGCGCATCGTTGCCAGTTTCCAAAACCCGTCCTGTCAGTCTCTTGTTAGTATGGTTGAGTCGAATGCCTTTGTCGCGTTGAAGGTGTCGATTTAGAGTTGCATCTGGCCTACATCTTGGGTTTTATTGGGTGCGCAACACAAGTGGAGCGATCAGTGACACTCCGAGCTATCGACCTATACGCAGGGATTGGAGGGTGGTCCCTCGGGCTGGAATTAGCCGGAATCAAAGTGGTGAAATCCTATGAATGGTGGTCTGCCGCTGCAGAAACCCATAAACAGAACCTTGGCGGTAGCGTTGAGAAGGTCGATATACGCAGCTTATTGCTTGATGATTTGCCGAAAGGGATTGATTTTGTTGTTGGTAGTCCGCCCTGCACACAGTTTTCTTACTCTAACAGGGGAGGCAGCGGAGACGTTTCGGATGGGTTGAAGGACATCAAGAAATTTCTTGAGATAGTCGCTTTTCTAAAACCAAAGTACTGGGTTTTCGAAAATGTACCCAGAGTAGCGAATGTCCTGCGTGCATTGCGCAATGAGAAAAACAAGGTGCTGGGGTCGGCGGGGCGACTTCTAGACGATGCATGGATTGATGTTGTCGATGCCTCACAATTTGGGCTTCCTCAGGCCCGCAAGCGGTGTCTTGTTGGAAACTTCGATTTAAACTTGCTGACTTCCTATCAAAGTAAAACGTCCGTCGAAACGTTAGGCAGTGTTTTAAGGGCAGTGGAAAAAGGTGTGGACCCGAATTTCTCTGAGCGGCGGCCAGCAAAACTTACCGAAACGGATATTGAAGTTGCACTGAGCAAAGAAGAAACTCGCTTTAACTACGAAATGAAACAACACCATCCGATTTATAACGGCATGGCATTCCCAGACGACACGAATAAGCCATCTCGAACTGTGACTGCTGTATGCACACGGGTTTCAAGAGAGAGTATCGTTGTAGAGTGTTCACCAGGAAGTGAAGAGTACCGTAGGCTTTCTGTTCGCGAGCGAGCGTGCCTTCAGGGATTTCCAATTGAGTTTCAATTTCACGGTGTATCGCACGCAGAGAAACTCAAAATGATCGGAAACGCAATTCCACCAGTACTTACTTACTACATTGGAAATGCATTGCAGGGCATTAGTGCGCTTGATGTAAAAGTTCACACTTTGGTAGATTCTTCCAATGCGATAAGGCCATCCATGTCGCCTTCAACCCAGCCAGATCTCGTTGGTCGTTCGTATCCCGAGAAACGACGCTTTCGATTTGCCGTGCCGAACTTACGCTTCAAAAGCGGAACCCGATTTGAACTTACAAATGGCAAAGAGGGGTCCGACTGGTCTGTTGACTTTTACTGTGGAGACTCGAAAAGAATTTCACGGCATATGTTTGATGAGCAAAGAATACTGTCTGCGGTCAAAGGGGTTACTCCTGAAGTTGCTGACCAATTCAAACTGTTGATCGATAGCGCGAGAACCAAATTACCGCAGTTTGATGATCTAGAAGTTCAACTTGCTTGGTCACATCGTGGCACTGGGCCGCACCCCTTTGATTTAATAGATTGTGTCGGAAGCCTAGCGGCAGCCGCCTTGGAGGCCGAAACCGTGGCTGGTCTAGACGACCCGGTCGCGGAAGAATTAGTCAGTCGCTTGGTTTTTAACGGCTCTGACGTGGCTCGTATCGGTGAAAAGAAACTACGAAGATATGCCAAGCCAATCATTGCGGGGGCCTGCTTGCAAGCAGCATTCAACTCTCGCGATTGCAAACTTGGTCAAAGTGAGGCGGCCTAAAGGTTTCTACGAAAATGAAAATAGTAGACTTTTATTCCCACCTAAATGGTTGGGAATTTCTTCAGGTTCACAAACCTGAAATCTGGAAAGACATCGAAGATACTATCGCTTCAGTCGATGCGGAAAAGTGCAGGACAAAAATTTCAAAAGAACAACAAATGAAGGGGCAGCTTAAGTTCTCCCCATCAGACATGAACGATGGTTTCAAAAAACAACTATCCAAACGAGGTTGGCAAGAAGAACGAACTTCGTACTACGTCACAAGAAACGTTGAGTTGGTACGACAAACACTTCAATTGCCCGCAGCGGAACAAAAAGAGGAAATAGAGAAAGCAGGTTCTAATGCACTTTATTCCTACAATCAGACAGATTTCGTAAAGGAACGAGTTGCCGTAGAAGTGCAATTCGGTAAATACGCTTTCGTCGCCTACGATCTATTCGTCAAACATATGGCGTTTTTTGTCGGGGATAAAATAGACTTGGGCATAGAAATTGTACCGATGAAGTCGTTGCAAAGCGAGATGTCTTCCGGTCCGGCTCACTATGAGGGTGAATTGTATAACTTACTTAGGCAAGGACGCAGCACGCCGGCAGTGCCGCTGGTTCTCGTAGGTATAGGCTCTTAGGCCACGTAAAGTCCAGGCGTCCCAAGTAGTACGCGGTTTCAATTGTTTGGGTTCGAACTGGTATTAAGCCAGTTATTAAGCCAATTCCTCATAGCGAAAGCTAGACCCATTCTTTCAAACGGATGAAACTTCAACTCCCACTCACCTTCTTTCTCGTAAGAGTATCGGTCTTCAACGAAAGCTGCTCTTAAGTCGGAAAGAACAGAGTCAACGTCGGTGAGATTTATTTTGCCTGCATAACGTTCGCACGCAACTTCGATTAAGTCTTTTTTAGTGTTTTCGCTAATCCTTGACCAAATTTCGGGGTAGTCATGGAAAAGTTTCTCTGGCTTTCCAAATTCTGCGATACGAACTGCTTTCAACAGTATTTCAAGTTCGAGAATGTCGAGTAAGTTTTGCCCGACGCTTGATGTAACCAATTTCTTGGACAAGATTTCAGAACCGGCTTTTAAGTCATATGCATTGCGCAACATTTTTTGAATGAGTTGGTGCTTTTCCAATTCTATCTCCTTTGCCTCACCAAGTCAGGGCCGTAACCACTCCAAAGCCAATCAGGAACCAAGACAGAAAGTAGAATTAGCCCAATTGGCGCGAGCAACTTTGGCATTTTCAACGAATTGATCCCCTACTATTTTGCAACGGCTTTATAGCATCAATTCAGCCTAACAAGTGCAATCAGACCTAAGCGATGTCCATCTTGGTTTGCAGCTTAGATGAAGCAGTAATGGAAGCAAAATCCGATCCAAACCAGACGAAAACGGTCTCACCACTTCCGTCGTCTAAGGACGTGATGCGGTTTCTCGATGTATCTGATATTGATGTCCGCTCCGCGGACTAAGCGGACTGTCCAAATGGAGTTTTGAATGTCCAATCCGCAATGCTCAACCAATCGGGCGGTTCAACGCTCCATGGACATCTCATGCTAATTCATTCCTCCGTAGTCGGAAGTCGACGGCTTTACACTGCTGCAAGCGTCACAGAGACGCGGAAACATATACGTCTAGTACATATAGCCAACGTACTTTGAGCTTCAGACAGGCTTTTCTGCAAATATTATGACCCAATGAATGCGATCAGTCTTTCTTGCTTTGTACAGCGTCGTCACTCAATGAGCTATCGCGTCTGAAGGCTTCGAAATTTTGCTGAAGATATTCAATCTTGTGCCGCAGCTCTTCCACTTTTACATGAGTAGAGTTTTCTAAGTTTTGATGCTGCAGCTCGATCTGATGGCCCAGCTTACCCACCTCTGCCTGAGTAGAGGTCTCGAATTCCTGCTGAAGATGTTCAATCTGAAGGCGCAACCTCTCCATTTCTACCTGGTTATTAGATAACCAGCCGTATGCAAGAGGTGGAGAAAAGGCCATTACCAATTGAATAGTCGCAAACAGAGCGGCACTCGCGGAAATAAGAACCAGCGCGGTTTTCTGAAATTTCTTTAACGCAAGCTCGCTGGCCGAACTAGCCACTTGATCTAAGTCCAGAAACGAGGAGGGAAAGTCTTTTCTAGCGGCGATCTGCACATCTTGTCGGTACTTTGAATCCAGCTCAGCTTTCTTCAACAGTCTATCGGGAACCTTTTCGTGCTGGAATAAGGATACACGTAAAAAAGGAGTTCCGATCGCTACTGGAAACTCAACTTTGCTGAAATTGAATAGTGTCGTTGACACTGGCCCGTCCCATCCAGGATCGATGATGCCGACTGTCAAAGCCCAGATTCCTTTTCTAGTGAGGCTTGTCTTATAAGTCACATGCCCAGTTACGTCGCTTGGAAGCTCGAACACTTCTGCTGAAACCACTTGAATCATTTCACGCGGTTGCAGCATATATGGCTGTACATGTCTGTCCCCTTTCGAGTCGAAAATACTTCCAATAGTAAGATCAAAAGTCGACCCCTTGATTATCGGCTCGCCTTTTTTAAAGAACAGATCTTTCTGCAAGTCTCCACCTGCTAGTAGTTTCATAACAACTTCCTTATGTTGTGTGGAAATCAAATGCTCACTCGGTAAAATGACTATCACGGATACTGACCTTATATTCTTGCAGCAATGTCAAGAGCTTCGAGCGCAAAGCCATGACCCGCACCGGCAGGTTGCGGCGTTGATTGTCAACAACGACGGGCAGGTTATCGGTGCCGGTACGAACGCAACACCCAAAGCTATGGGGATGTCTAAGGAAGACAGTATCAAGGCAATAGATGAGGACTTTAATTCGAAGTACTTTCTCCTCGAACACGCAGAGCGCAACGCCATATTCTCAGCACTCAGGAACAAAGCGGACCCAAGCCAAGCGACAATGTACGTAACCAACTTTCCGTGTGCAGATTGCGCGAGAGCGATTGCCTCTTCTGGTATCTCGCGATTAGTCGCTGCAGAACCGGGGGTTGAAGGAAAGCGTGATGAAAAATGGATGGAACACTACCATTTTGCTCGAAGAATATTTGAATTGGCCAATGTTAGTGTTGAAACATACAGTCGCGCGGGGATGACGTATACTATTTAGAATCTGTCGCAACAGAAGCATGATTGCCAAAAAATAATCAACTTCCCTAATGATTTCGCCAAAATGAGAGGCATGGATGGGCGGTACGGGCAGCGGAAGGCACTGGCACTGGAACTCAAAGAATACAACCGACGACCATCTATTTTGTCACCCGATTAATCGCCCAGCGTCAAAAGCACGGTGGCCGTGCTCATCGATCAGGGCCGTTGCGTTGATTACGGATATGATGCCATCGATCTTTGCGTATCCTTGGCCGCTCAAACGGTTGTCACGTTTCTTGAGCCTACGGTTTCCGTTGGCCAGTTCCTCAACCAAAAGATTTTCAACGTTTGCGAGTAAAAGGGGGCAATGGCTGTGCGATACCGCGCCATCAAGCAAACGCGCTTCCAGACTGGCGAGGGCTGCACCCAGAATCCAAGTTTGCGGCACGGCCTCAAACCTCTTGCCCGTGGCGTCACGCAGCGCCTGTGCAAAGCCCGTCTGGCCGTGCTCATCACCGCCCACAACGTCGCAGCCAGCTTGGGCCACCAGATCGAACATGGCGGCCTGCATCGCCTCTGCCGTTTCATGAATGTGTAACGTTTTATTGGAAACCGCTGCATCGTATGTGTCGCGTAGATTATCGGGCGCACGCTCGTAACCCGTCTGGGTGAGAAACTGATGTACCGTCAATTCTAGGCGGCGCTGGGCGGCCTTGGTGCGTCTGGCAATGCATACGGCGGCTGGATCATCTAGCCCGCCTGCATCGATGCCCACGGCGGTGAAATCATACGGGCCAGACGGAACGAGGCGCGGGCATTTGTCAAAGTGCAAGTGCAGGATGCTTTCCGCATTGGCGGCGCTGTCGTTTCGCTCAATCCCAAGGCGCTGGGACAAAGTGAGGGCAAAGGTTTCCTGATCGTCAGCATCAGCCGCTTGCCGTAACTCTCGTTCCAACTCGGCGGCATCCATCGTGCCGGGTTGATCGGCTGTGCGCAGCGAGGGCATACCCCGCCACCACTGCGCAGGGTCCAGCGGGTCTAGGTCGGGCCGCTCGGTCAGCGGGAAGGTGTAAAGCAGGGGCAGAAAGTCAGGGTCTTGGATGTCGCCGCCTCGCACGGATCGGGCATAAGCAAGCTGGCGTTTGAATTCACCTTGGGGCGGTTCAATCGACATCGTCGTAATGGCGAGAACCTTGAAGTCTCGGCCCCAGTTTGCGCCGCCTTGCCGTAACTGATTGATCGCGGCGGTTGCGTCACTCAGTTGCGCCATTTCGTGCAACTCATCCAAGATCAGTAACACAGGGCGGCGGCCCACTGCGTTACGCATAGAGCACGAGATAATTTGAATGACGATACCACTCGTAACGTGCGTCAGGCTTTTGGACTGGGCGTTACTACGGAATAGGGGGCGCAACTCATCATCCGCCAGAATGGCCTCTAAGATGTGGTTGAACACGATCTTTGCGCCTTCGATATTCGCGGCCATGATGACAACTTGCCCGCGCGTGTTGATCCCGAGAATTGAGGACAACATGACATAGCCCAGAGCAAAGGCACCCACGCTTACAGATTTGCCGCTGCCCTTACCCAGAACCCAAAGAGACTCGCGTACTTGAAAGCTGGCCTTGAGTGCATCGCGTTGCCACGGCAGCCAGTGGTGCTCTAATCGGTCCCCTGCTGCTGGTCCCTGAGTGAGCGTAAACTTTCCGCACAGCGTAACGAACCGCTCGGCTGTCACGGCGTCTCGGTCGAGCACAGGCACCAGTGACTGGGCGTCTGGTGCGTGCGCCCAGTCTGGATTGGCTGGCGTTACGGGGCGGATGTAACTCATCAGGATAGTTTCCTCTCGGCCCGCGCGGCTGCACTGCGCCCGTGCATCGGGTCAAACCCATATTTCGCCTCGGCGGCCTTGCGGGCGGCAATGGCGTCATCTTTGTCGAGGTGGCGGCCAAGCCAGATCATACGACCATCAACCTTTATCCGCGCAATCCAACGCTCTTTACGTTTATCCCAGACAACACCAGTAGTTCCGCTGGTGTTGTTGCTCTGGCGAGGATAGTTGCGGCGGTTCTCGGCTTGCGTACATTCCCGCAAGTTCACATAGCGGTTGTCCGTCTTTACGCCGTTGATGTGTTCAACATCATTCTCGGGCCAACGTCCCTTGATGAGTGCAATTGCGGCCCGATTGGCCCCCACCAAACGCCCGTCAATTCGACAAACATATTCCCCACGGACAGACAAAGTCGTAAATGCCCGCTTGCCCGCATACTTGCGATTGCGGTTGTCGGTTTGATCTGGCCGCCAGAGCCAATAGAACAATCCCGTCTCTGGATCGTATCGAACCGCACCACGCAGGTATTCAACGGTTACGCCTGCCATACCGAATTTCCAGGTGTTTGCGGTTCGTCCTTTTTGACGGGCAATAGCTTGCCTTTACCAAGCCCGAGTTGTTCGCCCAGTTTGTTCAAGGCTCCTGAGTGCCGCACGATAATTGCAGACGCTGGGTGCTGCTTTCCGTCTGGCCCAATAGGGCCGCCATCCAAAGTCATACGCATCTGGGCGCTACGGATCGCAGCGAGGTTGATAATATACGTCTCAACCACGCTGGCCTTTTCGGGCGTCCACGCTTCTTGCCTGTGCAAGTGACGAATGAGGCCATCCCATTCAGCCCAGTAAGCTGGATTGAGACTTTCGGGCATAATTGGCACCTCAAACGGCACGGTTTCGGCTGTTTGGTTCTGAATCGCCGTAAGTTGCGATTTTTCGGACGTTGTAGGGTTCGGCATTTGCGTTATTTCCCTCTCTTGTAACGGTTGAAAATCTCGGCCACTCGGTCACGAACAGGCGCTGTGTGTCTTTCGTTGCCCCACGCGTCGGTGGAGAACTCCCAATTGCGAGACTGCCCTCGCCCCCCGCTGGCTTGTGAGCGGTGGCCTATGCCGTTGCGCTTGGCGTTGGCATCAGCAGCGTGACGCAACTTGCTGTTGCACGGTTTGCAGATTGGTCGAAGATTCTCGATGTCCCAAAAGCGAGAGTTGCTGCTGTCGTGCTCAACGTGGTCAACGGCAGTTGCAGCAACAGCATGACACACAGAACAGATTGGACCGTTGGCCAGCACTCTTGCACGCAACCGCTTCCAGCGTGCCGTACCGTACCAACGCTTACGCTGGGCCACCTCGGGCCGTTTGCTCTTTCGCTCAACAGTCATGGCAGCACACACGGTCACACGCTGTTGAACACGTAACGTTCACACGCTTTAGAACGTTCCGTTTTGGCCCACGTTGTCCCACTACGGTCCTTCTAGGGACCGTAGTGGGACGGGACAGACGTTTGGTCCAATTTTGTCCCACAACTTTTGTTCGCGTAAGCCATTGGCAGTAAAGGGAAAACATACCGTTTTGTCCCACTGTCCCAGACGTTTTGTCCCCGGGACAACAGGTGGGACGTGTCCCAGCCCTTTTTGGGGTGTGGGACACCCTTTTCGTATAGGATTGCGGATATAGAAACGTCATGAACCGATATCCTCATCGTCTATATGTATTGCCTGCACAAAAGCGTCACCCTTGGGTGTCACCTGATAGACACCTGTCCCCAGCGACTTGAGACGCTTGTCGGCAATCATAGCCTTTATCCGTCTTTCGACGGTTGATTTGCTAATTGACGTAGCCTCGGCAACCTTTCGATATGACGAGTCTGGATAGACTGACAGGTGAGTGAGAATGCGTAACTCAGCGACACGTCCAGCGGCTTCCTTGTCGGTAACCTTGCCCTCGGTCGTCTCGGTCAGAACAGGAACCTGCAACGGGCGGCCCTTGGCGTCAGCAACCTTGCTGTCGTTGTACAACTCCAATTCAAACGTCATGGGCTTGAAGTCTGGGCCACGGTGTTTGCCCTGCCAGTGAATGCGGATGAAAGGGTCCGATGGGTCTTTCCACGTCGTCAGGTTACCGTCGATTTCATTTAGAAATGCGCCGCCACCACGCGGCACGAGATTTTGCCTGTCCGCTGTCTTGCCGCTCGGGTGCGTCGGAATGATGACCGTCGGGCGGCTGGGGATTTGCTGGGTCAGGGGTCGCCACTGTCGTGCGGCTTCCAGCATCTGCATATTGTCGTTGTCACTGTCGCCCTGAAAGAACGCTTGGTGCGTGTCGCCAATAATGAGACGCAGATCGTCTATGCCCGCCACGTCGGCAATGATCTGCCATCCGTCCTGTTGAACATTGAACGGCCCCTCGTGCCAGTAGATAGGCAATTTGGCCGGGTCGATCTCTTGAGCATGACAAGCGGCCAGATACTGAACGCGCGTATTGTCGTGGTTCTCGCCTGCCAGAAAGTAAACGGACCCTTGCAGCGTGTCGTGCCCGCAAAACTGAGCACCTCGTGCAACGGCAATGGCCAGATGCAGTGCGGTTGTTGTCTTGGCGTGGCCTGTGAAGCCCGTCAGAGCCTGAACACGTCCAGTTTGGAGAACCCCGTCGAGCAGGTAGTCGAAAGGCTCGTATCCGTCTGTAAACTGGGCGGCGCTGCATTTGCCTTTGTATCCGCTCAACCCCAGCGGCTGCGGAACGGGCGTCCGTTGCAGGTTTGCCAGTGCCGCCTCTGCTGTCGGCATAATGGCCAGATGAGGCGCGTTATGGCGCTCCTGCATCAACCGCGCCACCTCGGGCGGTAACGTGCCGCCATTGGCTTGCTTTACGAGATAGTGGACGCGACCGAGTGTCAGGCGGCCATCGGGCTTTAGGGTGCGCCATTGCTTTGCGGTTTCTTTGGCGTCGTATTTCTCGGATTTCTGGCTCCAAGCGTCGAACATGATCCGCCCCTCGGCATGTCCCAAGCTGTTACAAACGGCAAGTGCTACGTCTATCCAGTCATCATAGGTGAGGCCGCGCTTGTTTTTACTGCCGTTCGGCGGCCCGTAATTGGGTAGGGCGTTCAGCATGGCGGCCATGAGGTCAGGGGATACCGTCGCCTCAATCTCGGACGTGGCACCATCGCCCCCGGCGGCTACTGGACCGCGACGGGCAAGGATAGCATCACGCAGGGCTGGTGCTGGGGCTGGCTGGACATTGTAGCCTTGAAGGGGTTTGAACGTCAGAACGGCGGCGCGGCCCCCGTCGGCAAAGAACCCGCAATCGTTCGCTTCCTTGCTGCTGTGTTGCTCATCGCCCTGCATTCTCTGCATCGCAACGCGCACGCCCGTACCAGATACGCTGGCCTCGGCATAGGTAAGCGTTTGGTTCAATATCTCGGTTGCCCAAGGCAACACAGCACCTGTTGCGGGGTCGCGGCAATTGTCCAGATCGGCAAGAGCGAGAACCGAGTCGGGCCGTGACAGGTAGCCAATTTCAAAACCTATGATCTTGTCGCCGTTGATCGACGTTAGGTTTTCGGGGCGTGGTAACCCAAGCTGTAGCTGCACCTCAGCTTGGGTAAACTGGGCGGCTGCATCCTTTGTGTGCGGATACCGTACCGAATTGGGCAATGTCGGATACTTGCCCGTTTTGCCTGTCTCGGGGTTCGCCTCGGTAATCGCAAATATCAACCAGTTCCGCTCGGCAAAGGCACGCTGCCAGATGTCGTTTGGGTCGTTCATCCGCTGCACAGTCATGCCGCCACCTCATCCGCCATCAGGCGAGCACATAGCATCACGGCGGCGGCGCGCACCTGTTCCTCGGTCGCGTGCATTTCGGTCAGTACACGGCCACTGGGGCGCAGGCATGGGCTACCAGGTACTTGCTCCAATGCCTCGGCAGAGGCTTTCCAAGAGACTTTGGGTATTGCTTCCCAAATCCTCACACGGATCAGGCCGCAATATCCCTCGTTCGGTTTGTCGTGCGTCCATTGAATACGCATCTGGGGATTTCCTTGTCGGATGACGCTCGGGCCGTTATCGTCATCGCGTTCCAATCGATTACGATAACTGACTTGAGCGGGGCGGCTGTGGTGGCCGCCTCGTTTACGTTTGGGCGAGTGAGTGGCGAGGCATCAGGCGGCCTCATCATCATCAGAAAGCCACGCGTCAACGTCAGAGCGTCTGTAACGGATGTAACGGCCCGTTTGCGTCCAGCGGGGGCCGCGCTTTTGCGCACGCCATCTGGCAAGCGTCTCGTGCGCTATGCCCAGTATCTTGGCGGTTTCCTTGGCGGTCAGTAGCTGCTCGGATATGGCAGCCTGTGCATGTCGCATCGTGTCACCTCACAATTCGTGATTCTCGGTGACATCCCATAGTGGGCATAAAAAGCGGTCTGTCAGGGGACAAACAATGCTTGTCCCCAAATTCTACTTTCGGTTGTCCCTCTGTAATTGTTTTCGCAATGCGGTATCTCTGTCCCCTGCGTCACGCTCGAACGTAACAGCATCCCGATAGCCGTAAATCTCGGCCAGCCGTTCCAATTGCTCGGGCGTAGCTGTCTTGAGCCTCGCAATCAGGCTCGGCCCGCTCGGCTTGTCGAGACCGAACACGGCCCATGCGGCGGCCTTGCGGGCTTTCCTGTCGGCAGCCTTACGCGTGTTGCCACTCTGCTGGCTCCTGCGTTTCAACTCGGCCATTGCGGCCTGTGCCTTGGCGCTGCGCAACTCGGCGGCATCTGGGCTGGGGTTGCCGCTGGTCAGCCATTTGTGCGCCGCCAGTTCAACGGCTCCTAGCTGGGCGTCAAAGTCGCCCTCATCGGCCCAATACCTGAACGTCGCTCTGGCCTCGTAACATTGCAGATAGAATGAAACGGCTGGGTCCGTAACACCATTGCGTAACGCGTCCCTGTCATCTGGGTTGAGACCAAGGGCGATAATGTCGGGGGCAGCCTCGCGGGCCAGAGCCTCAAGTACCGCAACCACATCAACTGCCAGTTCATCCGCGACTGGGTGGCTGTCACCTCGCTGGGCCGCATACCACGCGCGGTCAAACTCAGGCACCAGAGGGCGCAGGCTGTCTATGGCTGCCGTTATGTCATCGATCATGTTCGGTTCAGTGTCGGTTTGAGTTGTTCGATTAACGCGCGTTCACGCCCTATCAGTTCGCCCGGGTCGCAGTTTTCCAAAATTCGAACAGTTATACTTTCGCCTCTGCGGACGGCCTCGGCTAACCTGATATGAACCGCGCGATATGCTCTACCGTTCAAAGGCGGTTTGCCTTCTGTCATCCTTTGAACGTTTCGTGCGTAGCGTTTTATGCGTCGTTTTCCTCGTCCGGCACCAGCCTTTCCAACGTAATCGTCACTACCCACAATCCAGTAATAAACCAACGGTTGGTCCAAATCGTAACCGTTCAAGTCCAGTTCGTATTCCATCACGCGACCAACTCCTGCACATGATTTTGCCAGCCACGTAACACCTCGGCGGCTTCCTCGGCATAGTCGTGCTGCTGATAGGCTTTGGCCAGAGCGTCACGTTGCACCTCGTGCGCTAGTGCGGCCTCGCTGGCCTCGTGGCCGTATCCATTAGCAGCAGCCCATGTGCGCAGTGATCGGCGCACGTCGTGCATCCGCAATCCAGCATCAACCCCAGCTTTGGGCCGCCACTGCTTACGCCAAGCCAGATTGAGACGGTTTGTATTGTGGCCGAATATCTCGCCCTCGGCATCCGCAAGGGCAGGGCGCAGGCAATCGTATGCCCACGGCGTCAGGGGGGTGAAGTGAGCACGGCCAGCTTTCATCGCCTCGGCAGGCCACGTAACACCCGCTTGTGTTACCCAATCGGCATTCAGGCGTTGCACGGCTCCTGTGCGCTGGGCAGTAAGCAGCATCAAACGCCCGCAAGCCCGCGTCTTGGGTGTCAGCACCTTTGAGGCGTCCCAGAGGGCTTTAATCTCATCATCCGACATGACGCGCGTACGGGGCGGAACGGGGGGTGCAACACGCTTGGCCCGTGGTAGCGTAACCTCGCACAACTCTCGGTCATCGCACCACGTCAGGAACGAGGACAGGACGCGATAGAACAACGCGCCGCCAGAGGCGCTGGCATCCGTCGCGGCATCGATCAGGCGCATAAGGTCCGCTCGTGAAATCTCGCCTATGCGCTTGCTGGCCTCGGGCGTATCCAGCAAATGCCGTTCCATCGATTTGCGGTAATCGTATCGGGTTTTGTCGCTCCAAGAGTGCTTGGGACTGTCTACCCATTGCGAGACATACTGGCCCAAGGTGTCAGAGTGCTTGGCCTTGGCTGTTACCGTCTCGGCCTGCTGGCTGGGGTCCATTCCCGCGCGTATCTCTAGCCGCATCTGGGCTGCCCTCTTGCGGGCCGCATCAACCGTTAACTCGCCCAGCTTGCCGATTGTCAGCCGCTTATACTTCCCAGTTCCGCGAACCTGATAATTGAGGAAAAGCGTCACGTCGCCGTTGGTGGCCTTACGTGCGCCAAAGCCCTTAACCTCAGTATCCCAGAACAGTTTGCCCGCCTGCGCCTCGGCCAGATTGCGGGCGCTAAGTTTGATTGCCATGTCAGCGCCTCGTGTCAGTCATATGTCAGTCTATGTACGTTATCAGACGTCATTGTCAATCAGCGTGCGTCATCAATATTTATATAAAAACAAATATATTCAAGGGTTTACGACACTATTCCAGCGACTTAGCAGATTGTGCAATTTTAATTTGTAATCAGTAGGTCCGCGGTTCGAGTCCGTGTGGGGGCACCATTATCATCACCTCAGAGCCTTTGTTTCCTTATTTCATTGGGTTTTTAGCCCGGAAATTAGGGCACAAATGAGTGCACCCTTAATACACTAAAACGCGAACACGTGAATCACAGTCTGTCCACCGGGTTAGGTGCTGGAACCCCTCCGCTCGAAATTCGCAAGAAACCGTTTTGAAGGCGGCCGATGTGTTGGATGAGATCAGTGGACTGGGCCGCGACGAAAAGTGACGTCACGGGCACTTTGCTGGCGTTACCCAAAACGTAACAAGAATCCACCTGGAATCTTCAATTGTAGTCCGTTGAGAAAACAAAAAGCGCGGTCTTGTAGCGTGGCTTATTGCTCCAAGAAAATCTGCGGGATACACCCGAGTTTTTTCTTGCCGCAGGGTAACTGTTAAGGTACCCGCGTTTTACCGGTCCCGATGTGGCTAAGAGGGAATCCGAGGTGCCTTTTGGTGCCAACCGGAACTGCCCCCGCAACTGTAGGCGGCGAGCGCTGTCCATTTCCGTCACTGGGCCATTTTGGTCTGGGAAGACAGGACAGACAAAGACCCGTCAGTCAGGAGACCTGCCGGTATGAAACCGAAACACACCGGGCGGGGTTGTCCGGGGAGGTTGCCGAAGAAACGCGCTGGGCGGGCTGTATTCCACTCTGCGCTTACAGCAGGCAGAAAAGCGTCTGTTGCTTCGGTAAATGCCCATTCACCCGTTCTCTGGTCATTGACACATGGAGATCGATTGTCATGTTTCTACGCACTGGCCTGATTGGCCTTTCCTTGCTGGCTACCAGCGCTGTCGCCGAAGGAAACTTTCCCCTAACCATCGAAAACTGCGGTCACTCGGTCACGTTTGACGCTCCGGTGACGTCGTCAGTCACGGTCGGCCAGGCCGCGACCGAGGTGCTTTATGCGCTGGGGTTGGGCGAACAGGTTCTTGGAACCTCGGTCTGGTTCAACGAGGTGCTGCCTGAATATGCCGAGGTGAATGCCAAGGTAGAGCGTCTGGCAGATAATGATCCCAGCTTTGAAAGCGTGGTTGCCAAGCGGCCGGGACTGGTCGCAGCGCAATATGAATGGCATGTCGGGCCCGAGGGCATCGTCGCCACGCGTGAGCAATTTCACGAACTGGGTATTCCAACTTACGTGATGCCTGCGGATTGCGTCGGCAAAGACAATACGGTCGGCGGCGATGGCACCCGCCTGCAAGCGTTCTCGACCGATACGCTGTATCAGGGTATCGAAGAACTGGCGGCAGCCTTTGATGTGTCCGAACGCGGCACGGACCTGGTTGTTGAGTATAAGGCCCGCGAAGCCGCAGCCGTCGCCAAGGCGCAAGCCGTGAAGCTGGACGACGTGTCAGCCGTGTTCTGGTTTTCCTCTCCTGAAATGGAAAGCGATCCGTTTGTGGCCGGACAAAAAGGCGCACCGGGATACATGATGAGCACATTGGGCATCCGCAATGTCGTCGAGACGGATGAAGAATGGCCGACAGTGGGCTGGGAAACCATTGCCAAGGCCAATCCGACAGTGATCGTGATTGCCAAGATGGACCGCCGTCGTTTTGCTGCGGACGACTACCTGAAAAAGCTGGAATTCCTGCGCGCTGATCCGGTGACCAGCCAGATGGATGCGGTCAAAAATGACCGGATCGTCATTATGGATGCGCAGGCCATGGACGCCACCATCCGCGCAATCCCGGCACTGGAGGATCTGGCCGAGAAGCTGGATACCATCGGAAACAACCTGTGAACGAGGTCGCCGCAATCTTTCGGCAGGGTTTCAAGGCTGCGTGCCTTACTGTGCCATTGTTGATTGCGGCGGTCCTTGCGGGCGCGATGATCGGGGAAACCTCGCTGTCGCCCGATTTGGTTCTGTCCGTTCTGGCCAACAAGCTGGCCGGAGCGGACCTGCCCGTCGACCCCATTGATCAGGGAATTATCTGGAGCTATCGGCTTCCTCGCGCTCTGGTCGCGGCGTCCTGCGGCGCTGGTCTGGCCGTCGCCGGGGTTGTGTTGCAGGCTTTGCTGCGAAACCCGTTGGCTGACCCTTACATTTTGGGCATTTCTGCCGGGGCCTCGACGGGTGCCGTGGCTGTTACCATCGCTGGTTTGGGCGGTGGGGTTTTGTCGCTGTCTTTTGGCGCGTTCAATGGCGCGCTTTTGGCTTTTGGTTTTGTCGCGCTACTGGCTCGTGCCGCTGGCGCAGGGGGCGGGCGGGCTGCGACGGCGCAGATCGTCTTGGCGGGAATTGCCGGGTCTCAATTGTTCAATGCGCTGACGGCGTTCGTTATTGCCAAATCCGCCAATGCCGATCAGGCGCGCGGGATTATGTTCTGGCTGATGGGAAACCTCAGCGGCGTCCGTTGGCCAGATGTGTATCTGGCCGTTCCGGTGGCACTTGCCGGTTGGCTCATTTGCCGCTTTCACGCCAGAGCACTGGATGCGTTTATTTTCGGCTCTGATTCAGCGGCCTCGCTGGGCGTTCCAGTCCGGCGGGTGCAGGCAACCCTGATCTTTGCGACCGCACTTACAACAGCTGTCATGGTCTCGATCGTCGGATCCATTGGCTTTGTCGGGCTGGTCATCCCTCATGCCGCTCGGTTCCTTGTGGGGTCGGGACATCGCAGGCTTATCCCAACAGCCGCCTTGATCGGAGCGGTCTTCCTGATCGGCGCAGATATCGTGTCGCGCATCATCATCCCGGGTCAGGTTCTGCCGATTGGGGTGGTCACCGCCCTGATCGGTGCGCCTGCCTTTGCCGTAATTCTGGTGCGCGGCCAGAGGAGCGCCCGATGAAGATCGAGGCGCAGAACCTGACATATTCCGTTCGCGGCAAGACTTTATTGTCAGACGTATCCTTTGTCGTGGAGCCCGGAGAAACGCTGGCTTTGGTCGGACCCAACGGTTCGGGTAAATCAACACTGATGCGCCTGCTGGCGGGTTTGGCACGTCCGGTTTCGGGAAAAGTCGTCATAGCGGGCCATCCCGTTTCGCACTTGTCGCGCAGACAGATTGCCCAACGGATTGCCATCGTTGAACAACATGCTGATACAGCCGAGCGTGTGACCGCACGTTCCGTGGTCGAACTGGGCCGCACGCCTTGGCTGTCGGCCTTAAGGCCCTGGCGCGCCGAAGACACCAGGCAAGTCGACAAAGCCCTGCAAACCGTGGAAATGGCCGATATGGCACACAGAGAATGGGCAACATTGTCGGGAGGAGAGCGCCAGCGGCTGCACATCGCGCGCGCTTTGGCGCAGCAACCGGGCCTTTTGCTTTTGGACGAACCGACCAACCATCTGGACATACATCATCAACTGTCGATCCTGAGCTGTGTTCGAATTCTAAAAGTGACAACGGTGATGGCACTCCACGATCTGAATCAGGCAATGGCCTGTGACCGGGTGGCTGTTTTATCAAAAGGTCAGCTGGTTTCTCTTGGCCCGCCCGAACAAGCCTTGTCTTTGGAAACCGTTTCAGAAGTTTTTGGTGTCAAAGCACAATGGGGGTTTAGTGCCGGCGGGACAGAACGGTTCCTGTCCTATCATCTGGACTGACAAGGCCGGATTTGTTCCTGCCGCCACCGGGGCTTTCAGCTAATTTTCCTGACCTTGCGGGTCAAAGCACATTGTTATCATCTCGTTGTGCTTGTAAGGACGTTGCACTGTCCGAAAGGGCCGCGCCGTGCGGGCGTGATGGAATGGTAGACATATCAGACTTAAAATCTGAAGGGCGTATGCCCGTGTGGGTTCGAGTCCCACCGCCCGCACCAGGCACTTTCGACAGGAACATTCCACCGCCCGGGTTGCGCGTCTTCGGGACCGCACATGCAGTGAAGCGCAGACTACGTCGTCATGGCGTCCTATTCATGACCCGGCCTATACCGGATACCCCAATTCCCGGATCAGCCTCCAGATATCCTGGTTCGCGGCTGAAAGCTGGTTGACGACCGCTTCGATTTCGCGAAGCGCGTCATCATCTACCGTATCCGCGCGACCCAGTTTTATATCGGTCTTGCGGTCAGCAATCCGCATCAGGATCGTTTTCGGGTTTCCGCTCTCCTGATCGAATGAATAGATGCAGTGGTTATACTTGTTTCGGATGCCCGAAAGCTTGCTGAGCCGTTGCGTGCGTTCAAGGATCGGGTCGCGAACCTGCGCGGGCCTTCCCTCCATCTTGGCAAGCCGTTCGACCAGATCAATACGCGCGCGGGTTGTGTTCAGGGTCAGGAAGATAATGACGGCCACGTCTTTCGACGTTCCGGAAAGGCCAGCGATCAGGTGGATCAACAGGCTTTCGGTGTTGGTCCACATATAGTTCAGCCTGCCAACCAGAAGGATCAGGCGATCGAACCGGGCTTCGAACGTATCAGTCAACAGCGGAGTGCTGCGCCTTGTGCGGCGCAACCTCATAATAGAAATGCGCGGCAGCGGTGCGGTTGCTGACGCCGATCTTGCCAACCACGTTGTGCATATGCAGTTTGACCGTGTGTTCCGTAATTCCCAGTTTGGCCGCGATCAACTTGTTGCTTTTGCCCTGCGAGACAAGTTGCAGGACCTGCTTCTCGCGACGCGTCAGCTTCAGATACCGCGACTTTTGATCGACTCCGTTAGGTGCGCTTGTCGCTGGACGGGCTGGGATGCCCCGCGTGCGCTGGCCCAGGAATGTGGCGCAATCGGCAAGGAAGCTGGGTAGGTACAGTTCTTCATGCATCAGCAGCCTGAGGATGGCGCGCCAGGCATCGGGCGCCACATTCATCGGCAGAAATCCAACTTCGCCGAACTGCGCGCGATCCCAGGATTCAAACATGTGCCGGGCCGATTCTTCTTTGCGATAGGCAAATGCGAGACAGCCGGATCCCGTACTTTTGGTATAGGCCATAGGTCGCGCCAACAGGTCTTCAAGCATCATCTGGTCAACAACAATAATCTTGCTGCAACCGGGTGTGCGGCCGTTCATGGATTCGATGGTTTCGAACCGCTGAGCGCGAACCCCGAATTCAGTTTGAACGCTTCTTAGGGTCTGATTGGAGTAGAATAATTCTTTTCCAATAAAGACAACCGAAAAATCTTCTGAATAAAGATCCTGATTGGCAGTTTCTTCTATCAATGACGCACTCATCACATTCCCTCGCAAACAGGGTCAACCAAAAACGCTAATTTGAATTCTGGCGGTCTAAAATAGTTAACTAATCAAATAGGTAATTAACTTTTATTATACTCGAAAGCATGGTTTCCCACAACCGGGAGGAGTTGTTCAATGGCCTGCGTCATAGAACTTTCGGTTAGGTTTTCGCTTTGATTTTTGTGCAACCGGCGGAAACAATTGAATTATTTTGTTGCGATTTTTTGTGGGTGGGTCTTGCGGGGTAGACGTGCGCAAACTGTGGTGTGTTCTAAAAGTAAGTAATAAAAACAAGGTGGTAACTACCTCAAAACTTTCGACTAGCTAGGCGAGGGCGTGCGTCGCTGCGAACATGGCTGGGCTTCAATTGTCGAAGCGCCTGTCCCTGTCGCGCCGGTCATTGCGTATTTTAGCAAGCTTCATGAACCGCCGCGCTTTCGGCTTAGCCGGGAAAGGAGGTGGCCATTTAGAAACTTCCACTGACCGCATTCAGCGCGTTTATGCGCTGCGCGGATATTTTTGTTTCAACCTCGCCTGATGCCGCTTTTTAGATGAATGGCGGTCTGGCGTTCCAGAAATAGGAATTTGTCATGAGACGTAATGTGAATAATACAAACGTAACGACCGTCGACGAAATTAATGTCGAGAACCTGGAAGCTCCGGTTAATGTCGAAATCCCGATTGATGAGGCGTTTGTCGAAGCCGACCTGACTGCTCAACAGCAACAGCAGGACCAGACTGTCGAAAACTCCAACGATCAGGGTCAGGACCAAAATCAAGGCCAGGACCAAGGTCAAGATCAGGGCCAGGACCAAGGTCAAGATCAGGGCCAGGATCAGGATCAAGGTCAGGATCAGGACCAGACGCTCAATGCCGGAGATAACACCAACGACAATTCGAACAGCAATGCGATCAATATCGACTTTGGTGGCGGAGAGTGGATTCCGCGCGATGACGATCAGGTTGATTTGGACTTCGGAGATAACGCGTCGGTTGGCGACGTAATAACTGCAGGCCGTGATCTGAACTATGATCCTGGCGATGACATGAATGTCGATATCTCAATGGATGGTGCGGGAACCGCGATGGCGGCCGTCAACAGTCAGGTGGCTAGCCTGAGCGATGACGACACGCTGGAATCGGCGTCAGTTTCGAACAATTCCGGTTTCTATCAGAATGGTAGCGCCTATGGCGGTACCGCCAACGCTGAAGAAGGTATCGGCGTCAAGTCCAACGGTGGAGATTCGGGCGACGGTGGTACCAGCTATGGTGGTTCGGCAGACTCGACCACGCTGGGCAGCCATGCGTTTGGTGCCGGTGGCGATACCGGCAGCGCCGACGCGGATTCGAGTGGCGGCGCAGGTGGTGATACCGGTGACGCAAATAACGCCAGCATTGGTGTCGGCCTGTCCGGCGCAGGGGCTGACGGTGACAGCACCGGCGGCGACGGCGGCGACGCTGACAGTTCGTCTTCTGCTGACAACGACGGCAGCACAAGCGTTGACGGTGACGGAACCGGCGGTAACGGCGGAAGCGCAGATTCGTTTGGTCTGGGACTGGGCCTTGGTCTGTCTGGCTCGAATGCCTCGGGTAGCGCCGATGGCGGCGACAGCGATTCCGACTCGAGCGGCACGGGCTTTGGTCTGGCCGGCAATGACGTAGACGCCGAAGGTTCCGACGGTGGTGACGGCAGCGCTTCGACAGACGGTTCGTCGTCGAATTCCAGTGACAGCACAACCGAAGCCAATGATGCGACTGCCGGCAGCAACGCAGCAGAGGGCAGCGCTGACAGTGGTGCAGACAGCTCGGCTGATGGAACTGGCGGACCTGGCACCGGCGGTGAAGGCTCTGGCGGCGAAGGGACCGGTGGTGAAGGATCCGGTGGCGACGGCACGGGCGGTGACGGTACCGGCGGTGACGGTGAAGGCGGATTTGCCGCTATGGTCGAAGCTGCAATCATGGCCCTGCAGGAAGAGCTTGGCATGGTTGATGCCGAAGCGGGCGAAGGCGGTGACGGAACTGGCGGTGACGGAACTGGTGGCGATGGTTCGGGCGGCGATGGCTCTGGTGGCGATGGCTCAGGCGGTGACGGTTCGGGCGGCGATGGTTCCGGTGGAACTGCCGACGCGGATTCGGATGCGCAGGGTGTTGGCGACCAGTCCGCAAGCGGGCCTGATATCAACCAAAGCCCAGGTGACGTGAACGGTGCATCCAGCAATTCGCAGAACACGGATGGCAGCGGTGGTGATGGCGGATCAAATTCGGCCAACGGCACAGCGGACGCAGCGGGTTCTGGTACGTCTGCAGCAGACGGTGACGGCGGAGCAGGCGGCACAACGACGCCCACATCCACGTCTTCGGGCAACGGTGCCGGATCTGCTGATGCGGCCAATACCGCCGGTGATGGCGGAGCGGCGGATGTATTCGGTGATGCCGATACAAACGGAGCCGCCGACAGCCTGGCTGAAGCAATCGCCGGATACGGTGGTTCGGGCATGTCCGATAACGATGCCACATCGACCGGTTCGGGCGATGCGACCGGTGCGGCCAGTTCAGGTGCGAGTGGTGCCGGTGGCGCGTCCGCCGCAAATGGCGGAGCCAGCGGATACTCGACCGGTACAGCCATGTCCGGTGACACCATGGGTGGAACCATCACGGGCGGCAGCGCGGCTGGTGCCTATTCGGGTGACGGGGGTGCAGGCGGCAACGCTGGCAACTGGGGCTCGAACAACGGTGGTGATGGTATCGTGACCGGCGAGTCCTATGCCTCGGCAGCGGCTGTTGTCGACACCTCGGCCTTTAACCAGTCGATCGTCATGGGCGCCAACGTGCTTGGCAACTCGGTCGACACGACCATGGTCGGTGGTTCGATGACCTCGTCCTACGCAAGCGACGACAACGACGCATAAGTCATAAGGCGAGGCCCGCATTATCGGGCCTCGCTATTTTCGAAAATGCCGGGGCCGCGAGCAGTGGCCCCGGCCCAACTGAACCCAAAGCGGAAATTCTGGCCGGTGCGGGTGAAAAAGGATGACCGACATGGCCCTTGACGCAATTACGGAAACGATAGCGCATTTTGTTGGAGCATTTGAACTTACGATCGAACAAGCCCGGCTGCGGGACCAGTATGACGAATTCACCGCCCTGAGGCGAAAAGCCGAAATTGACGGGCTGGACGATCCTGCTGTGATCCACATCAGGGCCGACCTTGATATCCCGGTGGGCGAGTACAAGCTCCTCCCATACAATTTTGCCCCACCTCAACCTAACCTGCCGCTACCAGACGCGCCGAAGGGGCCTGTGCATGAATCGGTGATTATCCTTGGTGGAGATGGACCGGTTTCCGAGCGTTTTGTCCCGGACGACACGATTGGACCATCATCCGTTCCCACACTCGTCATTCTGCAGCCGGACAACGTGCCGTTGGGGTCTGCGGTAAGTTACACCATGCAAAAGGTTTTCCTGCGTGACAACGATACGGTGGGCGAGGGTGAATTTCGCGACACGGATGCGCTGATCGCGAAAGGTGAGCAGTTGCTGGACATGGCGTTGTCCCTTCATGCCGTGGCAAGCCCGTCATTTTCACTCGCGGACTACCAGTCAATCGAGATGGTCGAGGCACTGGCCGAACAGATGCTGAATCCGATGAACGGGGATGTGGATGGCGTCACCGTGTATCAGTTCCATGGCGATGATGCCCTGGGTGTGATCGTCAATGGCGAGCACATGGCCGAAGCACCTGAATGGACCGACCTGCTGCCCGCTTTCCATCAGCCGGATGAGGCGACTGGCGATGAAGCGGAAACGCCGTTGCCTGCCGAATGGGATCAGTCCAGGGATCCCGATTTTGACGACGGGCATCTGGTGGTGACCGGTGGCAACCTGGCGATCAATGCAGTGTCCGCGACAATTGGTTGGGTGGATGCTCCGTACATTGTTGTAGGCGGGCAGGCTGTCAATCTGACGGTCATCAGTCAGGTCGCGCTTGTTTCCGATTGGGACGTGGGTGCCATGAATGCCGGAAGCGGTACCAACCTGGTTCAGTCTTCGGTGATCGAAGTCGAAGGCAAAGAGGCCGCCTGGCTGGACAACGCCGACGGAACAGGCGGCCAGCCCGCATATGTTGTTGTGGACTGGGTTCACGGCGATCTGGTGGTCGCGAATTTCATCAACCAGCTTATTGACGCTACCGATATCGATCACATTCAAACCGAAATTTCAGCTACATCCACGCTTTACGCGCTGGGCGACAACGAAATGTACAATGTCGCCGATATCGTGCAGCTGGGTAGCTATTACGATCTGATCATGATCGGCGGAAACATGATCTCAGTCGATATGCTGGTTCAGTCCATGGCCCTTATGGATGACGACATCATCAACGGTGGAGTACCCGCGTCGATGATGGACGGTGATGAAAACCTGCTCATGAATGACGCGTCGGTCAAAACGATCGGCAAGGACGTTCACCAGGATATGCAACAGAATATGGCTGACGCGCTGGCCATACAGGAAATGGACATGGGCGCGTTGGAAGACGTGCTTCTGAATGATCCGATGTTCGCCGGGATGGAGCAGTTGCGCGTCCTCAAGATCGACGGAGATCTTATGCAGGTGAACATCGTCAATCAGGTCACGATGATGCTGGATCAGGATGATATTGACCTGTCGGGCCCGAATGCTGCCGGGGCCGAGGTTGTCGCGGGCAGCAATGCCATGCTGAACTCCGCGCATCTGACCAAGATGGGTGTGGACTCGACAGTCATGGCAGGTGACGGTTCGTATTCCGATCTGCTGCTGCATCAGGCCAGCCTGATCGACATGCCGGACAACGACGAGATTACCGCGATGACCAATGAGGCAATTGCCGCCATCTTGGGTGACATGACCGTCGCGCAACCGGATGCGGCCCTGGCGCTGAATGCCCCGGCTCTTGATGCAACAACACCTGACGACGGCCTGCAAACCATGCTGGCCTGACCCCCCCAAGAATTTTACCGAGTGACCAGAAGGTTTCTAAATGTCGTTTGTTTTTTCGTCGCGCCGCCATCCTTTATCCAGCCCGCTGGACAGGCAAGGCGGGTTGGGTCTGAAGCGTCAGGGTACCGAGCCGGGGGCAGATCCTGCACAACGGGCCACAGGTGTCACTACCCGACTGCATCTGACGCAGGAGTTCCGAGTGCCTGAACCAGATCAAACCCGGCCGGTCGAAAACGATACGTTGAAACCGGCCAAAGACCAGAAACACTCATGTGAACAAACGCGCGCTGAACCTCCCCATCGGCGTGCGCCGCCGCAGCCCGTGCAAGACAAGGACATTGCGGGCGGTGGTGACGGGGTGGCTGATGCTGACGGCCCGGATCACGCAACCGCGGACGAAACGACAGCGCGCAAGACCCCCTCTGCGCGCACGTCCGGCGCGGATCACATGGGCGCGACGATCGAGGCCAAGGCAAACCAGCCACTGTTGCGGACAAATTCCGGCGGCGGTGACGGGAACGGGCCACCCCAAACCTTTCACAAGCGCACCCCGCCCGAGGATTTCCAGCGCACATTGCGGGATTCGATCCGGGCGATCCGGCGTAACCTGGCATTTGTTCTGGTGCTGACCTGCGCGACCAATATTCTGATCCTGTCGATCCCGATCTACCTGTTTCAGATCAGTGACAGGGTTCTGACCAGCCGGTCCTTGGATACGCTGATCATGTTGACGGCGATCGTCGCCGGGGCTGTGATTTTTCAGTCTGCATTTGATGCGGTGCGGCGGTTTACGCTGATGCGAACCGGTGTCGAGGTTGCCGTTCGTTTGGGTGCACCGGTGCTTAGTGCGGCTGCGCACGCGTCGTTGCACGGAAACGGGCGCGAATATCAGACTCTTGGCGATTTGCAGCAACTGCGCGGTTTTCTGGTTTCGGGCACTTTGATTTCGTTTCTGGACGTGCCATTCGCCCCTCTGTTCATTCTGATGATCTTTCTCGTGCACCCGCAACTGGGCATGATTGTCGTGGTGACGGCGCTGATCCTGATGACGATTGCGCTGATCAACCAGAAAATGACAGCCAAACCCTTTGCCGAGGCGAACAAAGCGCAGTCCATGGCGAACCTGCATCTGGATTCCATGTCGCGCAACAGCCAGATCATCAACGCCTTGGCCATGATCCCCGAGGCGGTGCGGATCTGGGGGCGGGACACGGCCCAATCCCTGACCTGGCAGGTACGCGCGCAGGACCGTAACGTGATCTTCGCGGCGATCTCGCGCGCTGTTCGTCTGCTGACACAGATTGGCATTTTGGGATGGGGCGCATTTCTTGCACTGCAGGGAGAGATTACCGGCGGCATGGTGATCGCGGCCTCGATCATTGCCGGGCGCGCCTTTGCGCCCATCGAAGGTTCGATTGAGGGGTGGAACAGTTACCTGTTGACGCGCGCGGCCTATGGGCGGATCAAGGCGCTGCTGTCAACCTCGGCCCTGCAACATGAGAAGTTGCGCCTGCCGCGACCCGAAGGCCGGTTGGATGTGGAGCGGTTGCTTTATGTCCCCGGCGGAACCAAACGTGTGGTTCTGAACGGGATTACCTTTTCACTCATCCCCGGTGAAACACTGGCGATTATCGGCAATTCCGGTGCGGGCAAAACCACCTTGGGCAAGACCCTTGTCGGGTCCGTTCTGCCCACGTCGGGAAGTGTGCGGCTGGACCTGATGGATATCCGCAACTGGGACCCGCGCCAGTTCGGCGAAAGCATCGGTTATCTGCCACAGGATGTGCAGCTGTTCCCCGGAACCATCAAGGACAATATCGGCCGGATGCGAGCCGATGCCACGGACGAACAGATCCACGACGCCGCTGTACTGGCTGATGTACACAACATGATCGCGACCCTGCCGCAGGGGTATGAGACCGTGGTGGCCGCTGATGGATCACCTTTATCGGGCGGACAGAAACAACGCATTGCGCTGGCGCGGGCGTTTTTTGGAAATCCACGAATGGTGGTGCTGGACGAGCCGAACTCGAACCTTGACGTTGCTGGGGACAAAGCCTTGGCGCGCGCCATTGAACAGGCGCGTGAAAGCAAGATCACCGTGGTCGTCATCACGCAGAAACCAACGCTGCTGAACGTGGTCGACAAGATCATGTTGCTGACCGATGGGCGCGTCGCTCTGTTCGGTCAGCGCGAGCAGGTTCTTCAGCAGATCAACGGGCCGCGCAAACGGACCGGAATTGAAGGGCAACAGGGAGGCTGACCATGAATGACCTCGTACCCGTAAAACACTCTGCCGGTGAACCTGACGTCTGGTATGCAGAAGTTCCACGCTCGATCAACCGCTTCATTGTTATCGGTATAATCATGCTGGTCGTCTGTTTTGGCGGTTTCGGAGTGTGGTCCTTCAGTGCTCCGCTGGCGGCGGCGGTCATCGCGCAGGGCAGTTTTGTCGCCACTGGGCGCAACAAGATTGTCCAGCACCTTGAAGGCGGGATCATCGAAGACATCAAGGTCACCGAAGGGCAATCGGTTCAGGCAGGTCAGGTGCTGATGACGCTGGATCAGACCTCGGCCCAGGCCAATGAGCGCGAGCTGTTCATCCGCAAATTGCGCTTGCAGGCGATGACCGAGCGGTTGCTGGCGGAATATGGGGAACGGGATCGTCTGGTTTTTACACCAGATCTGGTCGAGGCCTCTAAAGACGTGGAAGTCATGGCCATTCTCGACGGTCAAATGCTCAGCTTTGATGTGTCGCGCAAGACCTTGCTGAATGATGTGGCGCTATTGGAACGCAACATGGAAGCATTGAAAATCCGGGCAAGTGGCTTTGAAGCTCAATTGGAAAGCATGGCCACACGTGCCGAAATCTTGCAGGAGGAATACGAGTCCAAGAACCAGCTTTTCCAGAAAGGGCTGGTTCGGAAGGGCGAATTGAACACGATCCGGCGTGTGCAGGCCGAAGCCGAAGGGCAGCAGGCGCGGTTGCAGGCGGAGGCCGCTGAAATCAATCAGATGCTTCTGAAATACCAGGAGCAGATTACGCGCACCCGATCCGCCTATCGCGAGGCTGCACTGGATGAATTGGGCGTGGTCGAGGCCGATCTGGAAAGCGTGCGCGAAAAATCCCGTCAGGCCCGCAATGTTCTGGACCGGGCCGTGGTGCGGGCGCCTGTGACCGGGACGGTAGTTCGTCTGCATTACCATACGCCGGGTGGCGTAATCGAAACGGGTGAACCCATTGCGGAAATCCTGCCCGCTGATGCGCCCTTGATTATTGAGGCGCAAATCCCACGCACCGAGATTGATAGTGTGGTAACCGGGCAGACCGCCTCGGTCCGCCTGATCGCGCTCAATCAGCGCACAACACCGGTTCTGTACGGGGAAGTCTTTTATATCTCAGCCGACGCGCTGCTTGAAGAGGCGGCAGGCGTTCCAAAAGAGGTTTATCTGGCGCGCATCTCACTTACCCCGGACGAACTGCACCGGGTCAGCGGCTTTGTTCCAACCCCCGGCATGCCCGCGGAAATCATGATCCAAACCGAAGAACGAACTTTTGCGGCCTATATCGCCAAACCTGTGTCGGACAGCATGTCGCGCGCGTTTCGCGAGCAATAACCTAGGTGCCTAAGGCCGTTGGTTCATCTACCTCAAGTCGCGTTCTGATCCTTTTGGGAAAAGCGTGAAAGTGAGGGTGTGTACTTTTGACGGCGAAAGACTTGGGATATCACAAGCTCCACACCCTTGGCGGTCTGGCGGATCGGATCAACGGTAGTCACGAAATCACAGGTTCATGAAGCGTCAGATTTCCGCATCTGATGCAAATCAATGCAAAACACATTCGAATTGAGACATGTTTGGCCGGAACTCATCATAAGTAACACCCGACCATGTTTCGCCTTGCCGCCATGCTGTATTCACTGATCGCCACTGCTATTTCTGGTTCTGCCGTAATCGCTGTGCTGTCTGCGGGATTGGTTTCCGTCAGCGCAATTGTCGGTGCCGCAGTTGCTGGGGCGATGATCGCTGCTCCGGTGTCTTGGATGGTGGCCCAGCGGCTATACCGGGGCGCCTGATCAGGCGTTCAGGAACGCCCGGACCGCCGCCTCGAATTCACGTGGCTTTTCGGCGTGCAGCCAATGCCCGGCTCCGGGTATTTTGGCAAAACGCGCGCCGGAAAACAGCGAGCGGATTGCAGGGCGGTGTTCTGGCAGGACATAATCCGACGCCCCGCCCGACAGGAACAGGGCGGGACCATCCCATGTGGCGTCCAATTTGGGGAAGCCCATGATCTTTGGCATCTCGGCTGCAAGAACATCCAGATTAAGCAGCCATCGTTTTCCCTTGATATCCAGCGATTGGGTGAAAAAGCTTTGCAACGCTTTTTCAACGCCTTGATCGGCCAGTTGCATTTCCGCATCCGACCGGCGGGTGATGCGCGAAAAATCAACAGCCCGCATGGCTTCGATGAACTGGATTTGGCTGTGCGCGTATTGCACCGGCGCGATGTCGGCGACCACCAGCTTGTTTACCAACCCATTGTGCCGCAGAGCCAACGTCATGGCAGCCTTTCCGCCCATGGAATGTCCAAGAACATCCGCCACGCCGCCGATCTGTTCTATGACTTCGGCGATATCCTGTGCCAGATGGGGATAATCATGGCTCGGGTCCCACATGCTGTAGGCATGGTTGCGCATGTCCACCGCCACAACCTGCCGTTCGTCTGAAAGTCTTTTGGCAATGACGCCCCAGTTCCGAGCAGATCCGTAAAGGCCGTGTGCTATAACCAGTGGGGGGCGGGCGGTCGGTTCGCCATGTACAATCGTGTTCAGCATAGCTTGCGTGATACAAGCGCCAACAGCGGATCACCAGCCCCATTGTAGGTCTTTGTGGCGCAGGTTAGATTGCTGCGGCAGGAGAGAGCCCATGCCTCAGGACCCAGACATTCAGACCCGGATCGCCGAGACAGTGGCCTTGCTGCGTGCCAAGCTTGGCGTGCGCGACAAGACGCTAGAGGCATCCATTCGCAAGGCAAAACGACGGCTGCCGCGCCGGGTGTACCGACAGGCCATGATGCTTGCCCGCTCCGAGGCGATGGCATCGCACCCGAAGATGCGGCTTATTCTGGATACCCCCAAGCTCGTCAGGGCGTCGGATGTGGTGCAGGACCATCTGGGAAGCATCAATCTTGCGGATCGCAGATGGGGCTGGTTCCTTGGTTTGCTGGGGGGGCTGGCTTTCAACCTGTTGGCTCTGACAGCGCTACTGCTTGTCTTTCTGTGGTGGCGCGATTTGATCTGACTTTCAGAAGGCTGCCAAGCTGACGCTTAGCCTGATCTCCTTGTGTCGAGGCGATCGCTCAAACAACAAAAAAACGGCGCCTTAAGAGCGTCGTTTTCTTTTCTTTTTAAACGCTTACAGGTTTGGGTATATGGGGAAACGGTTGCAGAGGTCAGCGACCTGGGCGCGGACGCGGGCTTCGACTTCGGCGTTGCCGTCTTCGCCGTTGGCAGCCAGGCCGTCGACCACT
>NZ_JAEDOV010000016.1:0-36451 GCF_017872535.1 Ruegeria sp. HKCCSP351
TATCCGCGTTCAGACCGGACCGGCTAAGCAGCGACGCCATCTGCGCCTCTGGGCACAGGGCACGCAGCGCCGCCAGCCAGTCATCGACAAACTGGCTGGAAACCGTGGAAAGGATCGTTGGCGTGACATTGGTCATAACGCCTCAGGAGGTATCACCAATTCCGGTCGATATGAAACGCAGGCTTGCAGATGGCGGCCTTCGCAGATGACAGAATGTCAATGTCTCAACCAGATAACGCTCTGCTTGAACTCATTTCAGTGGGGTCAGGCGACTTCGAACAACGCTGTGGCCCCCATGCCTCCGCCAACACACATGGAGGTCACCACGTATTTTACGCCACGACGCCTCCCCTCAAGCAGAGCGTGCCCGACTTGTCTCGCACCTGTCATGCCGTAGGGGTGGCCAATCGATATCGCACCGCCGTTCACGTTGTAGATTTCGGGATCGATCCCAAGGTGGTCGCGGCAATAGAGAACCTGGCAGGCAAAGGCTTCGTTAAGCTCCCAAAGGCCGATGTCTTCGATGCGAAGACCTGCATTCTTAAGCAGCTTTGGAATGGCATAGATTGGGCCGACCCCCATCTCTTCCGGTGCGTTTCCTGCAACAGCCATGCCGCGATAGATACCTAGCGGTGTGAGGCCCCGCTGCTCAGCCATTTTGCCTTCCATGAGCACACAAGCCGAGGCACCGTCAGAAAGCTGGCTTGCGTTTCCGGCAGTGATCACGCCTCCTTCGACAACCGGGTTCAGCTGGCCAAGTGTTTCGGCCGTCGTACCCGGCCTGTTGCCTTCGTCTTTTGACAAGGTCACTTCTTCCAGGGTTTCCTCTCCGGTTTCGCGATTCTTGACCCGCTTTATCGCAGTGATCGGGACAATCTCGTCATCAAAGGCGCCAGCAGCCTGAGCCCGGGCCGTCCGACCTTGGGAAAGTGCAGCATATTCATCCTGGGCGTCACGACTGATCCCATATGCCTGCGCCACATTTTCCGCCGTCATCAGCATCGGCATATAGGCATGTTCAGATTGGGCGATAACGTTTGGATCTTTCTCATCGCCCGCCCATTTCAGATAGGCATTCTGCAGGGTGGAAATATTTTCCTGCCCGCCTGCCACGGCGACATTCTGACCATCCACAATGACCTGCTTTGCAGCCGTCGCAATGGCCATCAACCCGGAGGAACATTGCCTGTCGATCGTCTGTCCTGCCACCGTATTGGGAAGGCCCGCCGCCAGCGCCGACAAACGAGCGACATTCATGCCTGCTGTCCCCGCCGTAAGGACCGATCCGATGACGACATCTTCGATCGAACCGGGGTCCACGCCTGCACGTTCAACAGCGTGCTGAATAGCGTGCCCCATCATGGTAGGGGATTTAATGTTGTTCAGCGCACCCTTGAAGGCAACCCCAATCGGGGTTCGGGCGGTTGAGACGACAACGGCTTCTCTCATGATTTTTCCTTTTTGGCATCAAAATACGCGGTAAGTGTCACGCCCGAGGTTGCGAGTTCTTCCAACAAAGGCGCAGGCGTGAACCACATCTCGCCATAGGCGCCAAGCGACTGCCGATAGTGGGTCATGCGTTCCAGAATCTGGCTTAATCCAATCTCGTCGGCATAGTGCATCGGGCCGCCGCGCCAGTTTGGAAAGCCATAGCCATTGACCCAGATCAGGTCGCAATCACCCGGGCGCGTTGCAATGCCCTCTTCAAGGATCAAAAAGCCCTCGTTGATCAGGGGATAGAGACATCGCTCAAGGATTTCCTGATCGTCGATGTCCCTGCGTTTCACGCCATGCAGGTCCGACAGCTCGGAACTGATTTGAACCATCTCAGGGTCTTCGACCCGTGTCCGTCCCTCGTAGACATAGCTTCCACGCCCGGTTTTCTGACCCAGTCGGCCCAGTTCAAACAACATGTCCTGCACGGCCTGGTATGTGGGGTCATGTGCGATTTCACTTCGCCGCTCCTGACGCACGCGGGCGCCCACATCGACCCCAGCCAGATCCGCCATCGCGTGAATGCCCATGGCCATGCCGAAGTTCTCAAGGACGTCATCCACTTGTTTCGGCGTCGCCCCCTCAAGAAGCAGACGAGATCCTTCGCGAAAGTATGGCTCCAGCATCCGGTTTCCAACAAAGCCGTAGCACACGCCAACCGTGACTGGGAGCTTCCGGATCTTCTTTGCGACTGTAATTGCCGTTGCGATGACCTCTGGAGCGGTCTTGACGCCGCGCACCACCTCCAGCAAGCGCATGACATTTGCCGGGCTGAAGAAATGGAGGCCAATCACATCCTCCGGGCGGGACGTGACCGCGGCGATTTCATCAAGATCCAATGTCGATGTGTTTGAGGCCAGT
Source organism: Ruegeria sp. HKCCSP351 (assembly GCF_017872535.1). Classification (NCBI taxonomy): domain Bacteria; kingdom Pseudomonadati; phylum Pseudomonadota; class Alphaproteobacteria; order Rhodobacterales; family Roseobacteraceae; genus Ruegeria; species Ruegeria sp. HKCCSP351. Next base: position 2,356 of record NZ_JAEDOV010000016.1, read on the forward strand.
ATCGCGCCAGGTTTGGCGTGCTGGTCTAGGCTCGCGAAAATTTGGTGTTTGACATTCATGCTTTCAAACGCCGCTTCAATGATCAGGTCGGCCTCTGCAAGGTCGCCGTAGCTGAGCGTCCCGGTGGCGTTGGATACGATGGACTCTGCCCGATCGGCACTGAGCCGCCCTTTTTGGGCCGCGCGCTGGAAATGCTCCCGGACCATTTCCAGCCCCTGTTCAAGCGCACTTTGCGTGGTTTCCAGAAACGTGACCCGATACCCCGCCTGAAGAAAGGCGATGGCAATGCCGCGCCCCATTGTTCCGGCACCAATCACGGCGACCGATGAAATGCTACGTGGTTGGTCAGCACCGGTAACGCCGGGAACCTTGGTGCATTCACGCTCTGCAAAGAACAGATGCCGCCCCGCGCGCGATTGAGGTGTGTCGAGCAGTTCAGCGAAACCCGCCTTCTCTTGTGCCAACCCCTCGGCCAGCGGCATTTCGCACGCGGTCTCGATGGACACCAAACATCGTTCAGGGGCGACAAGGTTTTTGGACGTGTGCGCTATCTGGTCTCGGAAACCCGTCAGATATCCCTTCGGATCAGGGTGTGTGACGGTCATATCCGCGCAACTGCGTTTCGGATCGCCCTCATGGCTGACACTTGTGGCGAAACCCAAAACATGCGCGCGAAAATCCTGGTCGTTCTCAAATAGTGCGTCGACCAGCCCACAAGACAGGGCATATTCGCCTTTCACGGGATCACCCGAGAGGATCATTTGCGTTGCCGCTTCCAGCCCGGCAATCCGGGGTAGTCGCTGGGTGCCTCCGGCACCAGGCAGCAGCCCCAGTTTGATCTCAGGTAGGCCCATCACGGCATCCGGCGTGGCGACACGGTAATCACAGGCAAGCGCGATCTCCAGCGCACCACCCATCGCGGGACCTGCTATCGCGGCGATAATGGGTTTCTTGCTGGTTTCAATCGTTTCACACAGGTCTGGCAAGTCCGGCTTGTCCCAAACTGCCCCGGTACGGAACTCGACGATGTCAGCGCCGCCGCAAAAGAGCGGCAGAGCCGAGCATAGAACGATAGCTTTGACCTGTTCATCGGCGTCCAACTCGTGGATGGCCGAGGAAAGCGCCAGTCGCATCTTGAGACCAAGAGCGTTCACTGGCGGGGCATTCAGCTCAATGAAAGCGACACCCTCGGTATGTTTAATGGAAATCATGTTTGGAAACCTCAATTGGACTGTTTGGCAAGATCTTGTTCGATCTCTGCCCAATCGTCGAAGTGGATTACATTGCAGGGTGAATTCACGTTCTCGAGCCAGACAAAGACGGAGATGAATGGCTGGTCATAGACCCGGGTGGCGTGGGGATCGCCCGCCGCGTTCCAGATAAGTGATCCAGCCGGATAATCCTGCCAGTCACGGGTGCCAAACCGCCAACCAGATTTCTCGGAAAGGTTCAGGTACAGTTCTGGCGCGTCGTGGTTGTGGTCGCGATACAGCGTCCTTGGTCCCAGCATGAAAATGCCAAGGTTGAAATCGAGATGGTGATATCCACATGCATCCGGCCCGATCAGCAGAGTATGCAGGTTGCACCTTGTGTATCCCTCTCCCAAATCGGCACCGGGGGGATAGAATTGGGCGTTGTCTTCGCGCCAGATCAGATCATCCTTGGCCGCTTTCAGACAGCCTGCGATTTCCTGCAATTCCGGGGCTGCAATCCCGGCGACAGCGTTCTTCAGAACCTCATCATGCCGGGTTCCTTGGGGAGGTAAGTCAATGAGCTTCTCATCGGACAGGTCCATGGCTGCCAGCTTGTCCAACGTCAGATCAACGCCGCGCGTGGCAGCTCTGTGAGCCTGCAGATAGGTGACAATGGATTGAATAAGCGCCTGAATACGGCGTTGTTTGTCTGTCATGATTTTAAGTCCGAGCGCGTTGAAATATCTTGCCGCACGAGTTTCTTGTCGAGTTTGCCGACGCTGGTTTTAGGTAGGCGGTCGACAAAGATTAATTCGTCTGGAACTGCCCATTTTGAGATCTCGCCTGCGTCAACCCGCGACTGGATTTCTTCCATGACTCTCAAGCGCACAAGATCCGGGTCGGCATCCTTTGCGGCTTGAGCGACCAACACTGGCCTTTCGCCCCATTTCGCGTGCGGTAGCCCGATTGCTGCGACGTCCTCAACGCCGCTGCAAGACGATGCTATGTTTTCCAGTGCCAGTGAGGATATCCATTCGCCGCCGGTCTTAATCACATCCTTGAGGCGGTCAGTAATCTGCAACGATCCATTCTCGCGGATATACCCAACATCCCCGGTATGCAGATACCCACCGTCCCAAAGCTCATCCGAGGCATGCGCATTATCCAGATAGCTTTGTGTCAACCAGGGAGCCCGAGCAACAACTTCGCCGGTTGTTTCGCCGTCATGTGGGACGTCCTGCATATCCGGTGTCACAACACGAAGGTCGACAAGAGGGCCGGGAAAGCCGGTTTGCGCCTGCATCTCGGGGTCATTGCTGGACAAATCGGCCACCGTCAGAAACGGACAGGTTTCGGACATCCCATAGGCCGCATGCAAGGATATGCCCGCCGCCGCGGCGCGGTCCTGCAGGCCTCGCGGCAAAGCGGCCCCGCCAATGATCACTTTCCATCTGTCCAGGTCAATTTGTGGGCAGCCCGGATGGTCGAGCACCATTGACAGAACCGTGGGCACGCAGTGTGAAAAGGTGACGTTTTCGTCTGCAATCAATCGCAAGATTGTGTCAGGGTCATATCGACCGGGATAGACCTGACGCAGCCCCAGCATCGTTGCGGCATATGGAAATCCCCAGCCGTGGACGTGAAACAAGGGCGTCAGCGGCATGTAGACGTCGCCGCGATGAAATCCGGCATTCCCGGGCCATGCGCCGAAACCTGCGATCAAGCCCAATGTGTGAAGGACCAACTGCCGATGTGAATAGCTCACCCCTTTGGGATTGCCGGTGGTCCCGGTTGTATAAAACAAGGTTGCCGTTTGGTTTTCATCGAAGTCCGGGAAGTCAAAGCTGCCTGGGGCTTTGCCTATCCACTCTTCATATCCTTCTCCGTCTCCAATCGGCACGATGGTGATGTCCCGATCAAAGCCCGATTTGATACCCTCAATGAGCGGCATGAAATCGCGGTGCACGATGATCAGATCCGGTTGCCCATGGTTGATCGTGTAAAGAACCTGAGCAGGAGATAGTCGCACGTTGATCGTGAAAAGGGATGCACCCATCATCGGGATCGCGAAAAAACACTCAAGATAGCGGTGGGTATCCCAATCCATGACACCGACGCGCATACCCTCATGTATCTCGCTCGCCTTTAGAGAATTGGCAAGTTGGCGCACGCGTTTGCCCAAGTCCGCGTAGCTCAGTCGCATTTCGGTGCCGCTGACGATCTCTTGGCTGGCTGACGCGAGCTGGGATCCGGCCAGCAAGTGTTTAATCAGCAACGGATAGCCATATGCATTTGGCGAAGGTGAAAGTGGTGGCATGAAGGTGGAATCCCATAAATTCTCTATCTGCTAATCTGGCATTTCTCACCCAGTTGAAGAATTGAAAGAAATTTCCTTTCATCAAGAAATTCTAACCGATCACATCGCACCGCGAATTGCGTGCTACCCCCTGACAGGTTATGAAAAAGAGTATCAATACCCTGCTATATTCGCGCCCGTCGTCGGATAACTCTGCTTGAGGGTAAGCAGAATTGATTTCATCGAGGAGATGCAGCAATGACCACTCACATGCCCACGCTGGTTTCACTGCGCGCTTTTGAGGCGGTGGCGCGTCACAAGAGTTTCCGAAAGGCCGCTGACGAGATTTGTGTGACGCATGCGGCAGTCAGCCACCAGGTCAAAGCATTAGAAACAACAATCGGCGTTAAATTACTGGAACGCACAAGCCGTTCGGTCGAGCTAACACCGGCTGGCGAGCAATATTACCCGCCAATACGCGAACACATTCAGGGAATCATCAAAGCCACTCGGCGCATCCAGACACCTGAGGAACCGGACGTGTTGCTCGTTCAGTCCTACGCAAGTTTCAATACAATGTGGTTACAGCCCAGATTGGCAGACTTTCTTCAGGATAATCCGGACACACGCGTGCGCATCGTCTCTACCTTTGAAGACGGTGATTATGACATGCACCGGTTCGATGTGGGCGTGTTCAACGCGCCACCATTTGACAAACGGTTTGACTATAGCCCCTTGTTCGAAACGGATATCTACCCGGTATGTGCTCCGGAGGCCTTGAAAACCGCAAGCGGTGGAATGCCGCTGGAAGAGCTAAGAAATTTCCTGTTGCTGAGTGTCCCAAACACATGGAATGAGCCGGATGACTGGGACTGCTGGTTGGATGCGGCGGGCTTAGATCGCGAAACGATGAAATTTGGCTCTGTTTTCGACAATTACCCGCTGGTCCGTGAAGCTGTTCTAAAAAATCACGGTATCAGCGTCGCAAGAGCACCGTTTTGCACGCGTGACCTTGAAAGGGGGCGCCTGGTCAAACCGTTTGATATTTCGGTGCCCGAGCCAGGCAGCTGGTATCTGGCGACGCAAAAAGAACGTGCACCCAACCCAAAGCTCGATACGTTTGTTGACTGGCTGTTCGAACAGATCGAAGCCGACCCAACCATGCGGCTATTTCGGGCCTGATCTGATGAATTCCAGCTTTGTCGTCAGCGCGCGTCAGGACTGACGTGCGCCTGCTTCGGATGCGACGCGAGGGACGAGTGCGCGAACCAGTTCAGTCATATCCAGTGAGCCGACTGTCTTCTCCCCATCCTTGACAACATAGGCGTGTGACGTATCCCCGCCGGACCGCGCGATCATGCTTTCGAGCGTGTCGTTCACGTCCACTTCGCCATGGGCATCTTCTGGCACTTGGCCACCGTCCAGCGGGGTCATGATCGAGCGGACCCGCAGAACCCGTGCTCGGTTGATGTCGCTCACGAAGTCTTCGATGTAAGGATCGTTGGGGTTCAACAGAATATGCTGCGGCTCGCCCTGCTGCACGACAAAGCCGTCTTTAAGGATCACAAGGTGATCGGCCAGCTTCAACGCCTCATCTAGATCGTGAGTGATGAAGATGATGGTCTTGTGCAGCTCTTTTTGCAGCTCGAGCAGCAGGTCCTGCATGTCGGTTCGGATCAGTGGGTCAAGAGCCGAGAAAGCCTCGTCCATCAGCATGATCGGTGTGTTCGCGGTCAGCGCCCGGGCAATGCCCACACGCTGTTGCATCCCACCGGACAATTGCGCTGGATAATGGTTCTCGAACCCGCTCAGACCCACGCGATCCAGCCACTTGGCGGCTTCACGGTCGCAAGTCGCCTCGTCCTCGCCGCGCACCGAGAGCGGCATGCCTGCGTTCTTCAGCACGGTTTTGTGCGGCAAAAGCGCGAACTTCTGGAACACCATCGACATCTTTTCCTGTCGAGCATGGCGCAACCCGTCCTCGGACAATTGCATCACGTCCTCACCCTGCACGATGATCTCGCCCGCAGTGGGTTCGATCAACCGGTTCAGGTGGCGGATCAGAGTAGATTTCCCAGAGCCGGACAGGCCCATGACCACTGTGATTTCCCCCGCCTGCATATCGACGTTGATGTTGTTGAGCCCCAACACGTGCCCGTGCTGCGCCAGCAATTCTTCCTTGCCCATGCCTCCTTTGGCATGCTGCAACACGTCCTTGTCGCGGGCGCCAAAGATTTTATAGAGCCCGGACAGGCGGACCATTGGTTGTGTCATTGAACCGGCTCCTTAATGTTTGACTTGGGTCTTATCGACCCGTGTGAGAGCTGCCTTGGACACGCGGTCAAGGATCACGGCCAGCAGAACAATGCCGATGCCCGCGACGATGCCCACACCCAGTTCAAGGTTTCGGATACCGCGCAACACGTTCACGCCAAGGCCAGGGGCCGAAACAAGAGAGGCGATCACGACCATGGCAAGGCTCATCATGATGGTCTGGTTGATTCCTGCCATGATATTGGGCAGCGCTAAAGGGAGTTGAACCCGCATCAGTTTCTGGCGGTCCTTCATGCCAAAGGCATTGGCCGCCTCGATCACATCCCTGTCGACAAGCCGGATGCCAAGGTCGGTCAAACGGATCACCGGCACAATCGCGTAAAGGATGATCGCAATCCCGTACAGTTTGGATTCCGTGACCGAGAACAAGAAAATCAGAGGGATCAGGTACACGAATGTCGGCAGGGTCTGCAGCAGGTCGAGCAACGGAACGACGCCTTTTTGCAATCGGTCGGATTTCGACATGGCAATTCCAATGGGCACACCGAACAGCACCGAAATCGTCGTACACACAAAGACGATCGACAGGGTTTGCATCGCCACATCGTAGTGGTCTACGAGGGCCAGCATCATAATCGAGGCGGCCACGAAGATCGTCACAGGGCGCGAACGTGACGCGTACCAGGAAATCGCCACCAGAAGCGGTACCATGATGAACCATGGCGTCGCTTCAAACAGCCAAAGTGCGCCATCCAATATCCAGCTCAATGGCTGCGTGATCGGGTCCAGAACGGTTTTCAGGACCGGTTTGGCTGCCAGAAACCCTTCTTCGATCCCGTTGGTTACATCGCGCGACTGCCATATGCGGTTGCAGCTTTCGTGCAGATTATCAAACGAGGGAATTGGAATGAGCGGCTCAGAGGCCTCTTCTCCTACTGCTTGCGCCGCAAGATCCGCCAGCGAAAGAGGCGCTTTGTCATCGGACGTGCCACACCATTCGCTCAAACCCAATGCGCTGAATAACTTGTCATAGAAGGCCATTTATCCCACTTTCCGATCTACTTCAGTGCGTTAGGGGCATCGCTGAGGATGCCCCTGTCCATGCAGTTTACTGCAGCAAGGCGGAAAGTTTTTCGCGCGCAGCATCGTTAAGCCACGCCCCCCAGACATCCTTGTAGGTTGTTAGGAAATGCACCGCGCCTTCATCGTAGGAGGCATTGTTGTCTTCAACCCATGCCAGCGTTTCGCCCATCTGTGCGTTGGTGAAGGATAGATTTGTCATCAGGTCAGACACTGCTGTGTTTTCGGCCATGAATTCTTTCGACAGAACTGTAACGACTTCACTGCGGGGGAAGGCGCTCATTTCTGGCGTCGCGCATTCCGCTGTGATGTTGCAGGCGTGCTTTTCAGGGTCATGGGGGCCCATATCGACCAGGGTCATCGGGTATTTGCCCAGTACCGATGTTGGTGCCCAATAAAAGCCGAACCATGGCTCTTTGTTTTCGTAGGCGGCAGCGATCGAAGCCGCAAGGGTTTCGCCTGATCCATGCACGAAGTTTTCAATGCCTGCATCAATCAGCCCGCCTGCCTTCATCAGGTTGGTGCTGACATTTAGACAGGTCCATCCCTCGGGGCAGTTGTGAAAGCGATTTCCGACGAGTTCGGGGTTGGCTGCGATGCCTTCAATTGTTGCCAGTTCCGGATGCTCTTCCATAAGGTAGTTCGGAACAAAGAACCCTTCGACACCGCCATCTGACAAAACTTCGGTCACAGGAATGATCGCACCTGAATCAACCAGCCCTTGGTAAGCCGGCGCGCCGTTTGTCCAGATTTCAGTCAGAATATCGGGCTCTCCGGTCTCGGATACGGATGCCAGCGCAGGGTTGCTCGAGAGCGGAACCGTGGTCACTTCGCAACCATAGCCTTGCTCCATCAGAAACTTCGAGACCGCGGTCACAATTTGCGCTGACCCCCAATCGGCCTGCATCAGTGATACTTCGCCGCATTCGTTTGCCTGGGCCGCCGAAGCGGTGATTGCCGCAGCAAATACGCACCCGAGACCCGCTGAAATCTTGAACATTTCTTTCCTCCTTGTCATCGGCGAAACAGGGGCAGAGAAACGATCCAAGCCAAAATTCGCCTTGTTTGTAGTGATGATTTGTACCGACAGGCCTAATAGCAAAAAACTGAAAAGAATTTTGGATCATGTACAATTGTTTACAGGTGGAGAGTTGAAGCCAGGCTCGAATTTAGTGACCTCCGTTCCAACGAAAGCTTCTTAGATGTAAATTCATAGGTGGCTTATGCGTGTGTATTATTGCCTCTTCTCAGGAGTCGGCGGGAGGAGTGATCAAACCCGGGGACGTCCGTTCTGTGCTCATCACGCCCATTCGAACTAGCTGCAGCATCGGTAGATTGGGCTCGATGCGGCCTTTCTCTGCGGCAAGCATGATTGGCTGGTGGCAGCCCAAACCGGACCTTCGCAACCAAGCTTTGCTAACTCCGAAATACACAACGAAACGGCCAGTTGCAGAGGTTGTATCGGCGGTGGCAACCAACCATTCGTGTCGTCGACTAACCTGTTCAACGTCGCACTACAACTTCTCCGAACTGATCCCACGAGGACCTAATCTTCGAAGCGTTCATTTGGCTCGACCACATTTACTTGCTTCGGAACTTGGTCGGTGTCATTCCGGTCTGACTTCGGAAAAAGCGAGTGAAATGGGACTTGTCAGAATAGCCGAGCATCAGACCAATCTCCGCAATTGTCATCTGGTCATCTTTGAGGTGCTCCTTGGCGACATCGATACGCAGCCGTTTGATTTCGCGCGGTAACGTTGTGCCTTGTTGTTGAAGCGCTTTCAGGAACCGTTCCGGCTGTATTCCCAGCAACTCGGCCACCATCTCCGGCCCCAAATCGGTTTCATCCAGTTTGCCGCGCAAGACAGAGCGCAAAGCAGCCACCACAGTTACTTCTTCATCTTGTCGCGGTGAGACCATCGGCTTGGCAGAGCCGTCAGAGACATGGTGCAAAAACAACCATTCCACAGGAAAACTAATTTGCATTCCGGGATCGGTTCCAAGGCCAACCTCGATCCCTTTGTAGTTGACAGGCAAACCATTGATGTATCTGCTTTCCCATCGCACACGCGAAGAGTCCCAGGAATCGCCGACGACGGTCTGCAACAGGCGTACATAGATTGCAGCACCAAAACCGGTTACCTGAATGGGCGGGACTGTTGGTTCCTGTTGCCTATCGATACGATAAGTCGCTTTGTCCGCTTCAATGATAAGGCTGTGCCGCACAGAATTGGACTCCTGCGGTACAAGCCCAACAAAGCGGGTAAAAAACTCGAACAGCGTTTTTGTAGTTTGCAGGGCTTGAGCGAATGGAGGCCACTCTTGCAGGTCAAACGTCTCCCCTACATTCAGTCCAAGGTATCGATCTCCTGACACTTCTGAGAAAGCATTTACCAAGCCGTAAACCAACTCTGAGTGAACGAACACGGATGGGTTAGTCAACAGTTCGGCTTTCAAGCCGACCTGATCCAATGCTGGTTGCGGATTGATCTTACGTTCGGTGAGATATTGCAGAAACGGAGCAGCTAAAGAGAGGCGAATAAAGCCCTCGCTATGCTCTCGGGAGGTGGAGTTGAAAGGCAAGCTCATAACCCTTGTCTGGATTAGCTTTAAGAAGTGGCCATTTTTGCAGTCACATTCGCACATCCTAATTCAAAAGGGGCAACCGAGCCAATGAATTCCAGACTATAGTTGGCAAAACATGAATATGAAGGGAGTACTTATGTCCGGCTTACGAATGTCTCTTTGCTCGACGGCAATTGTCGCGGCAGTTCTTTCTTTTTCGACGACCGCGCAGGCTCAGGATCAAGAAGAACCCCAAACGCTGTTTACCAACGTGCATGTCTTCGACGGTGTGAATGAGCAACGCATTGAGAATGCCAGTGTTCTGGTCGAGGGCAATCTGATCAAGTCCGTCTCAACCGATGCCATTGATGCGCCGAGTGCGAAGGTTATCGACGGTGGCGGACGCACTCTGACACCGGGCTTTATCGAGAATCACGCGCACCTGATGCTCATGGGGCCATCGATTGCCGAGATGGAAACCAACTCGACCTGGGAGGATTTCGCCATCCACGGGACACGGATGGCCGAAATGTACCTGATGCAGGGCTTCACGACCGTTCGCGATGCCGGGGGCGCTGGTGGCGGGCTGCGGCGTGCCATAGACGCAGGCCAGATCGTCGGCCCCCGCTTTTATCCTTCCGGCGCATTTCTCGGGACGCGCGGCGGCCATGCCGACTTCGCATCTTTCACATCTCCGCCGGGCGGGGTGACCAACTTTGGCACTCTGAATATGGCCCAACAGGTCAACGGTGTTGACGAAATTTACATGTATGGCCGTAACAACTTGCGCATGGGTGCCACGCAACTGAAGTTCATGCAATCAGGTGGGGTGATTTCGGCATTCGATCCATGGCAGTTGCTCGCCGGTTCGAAGGAAGAGATCGAGGCTGCTGTTCAGGTTGCCAACGAGTACGGCACCTATGTCATGGCACATTCCTACCGCAAAGAAGCGATCATCAATGCCCTGAATGCAGGGGTTAGAACCATTGAACACGGATTTCACTTTGACTGCGAAATTTCTGCTTTGATGAAAGAAAAAGGAGCGTACATCACGACGAACATCACGGCATTTGATCCGGGCCTTCTTGACGTTCCGTCCGTGAAAAACAACCCTAACAGTTTGAGGAAAGCCAAATCGGCCTCGGCGACCTTCGAAGCCTATATTCCCAGCATGAAGGAATGCCCGGCGCCGCGCGGGTTCCAAACCGATTGCGTGGGCTCAGTCGAGGCGTGCAACATTCAGATCGCCTACGAGAAGCATCTGAACAACCATTTCTTCGGCCCCTATGCGTCGATGGTAACCTTGACTTCGGTAGGCGGCGAGATCGCGGCACTTAGCGGTGATTTCATGAACCCCTATCCAGAAGGCAAACTGGGTGTGATCGAAGAAGGCGCCTATGCCGACATCCTACTGATAGACGGCAACCCCCTCGAAGACTTCTCGGTCGTTGGAACAGGTGATCAGTGGTTTGGTGCGGACCCGAGGCCGGACAGCCCGGAAACAATCCGCCTGATCATGAAGGACGGTGTGATCTACAAAAACACACTGGATTGACCAGATAAAGCAGCCGGAGAGCATTCATGCGAAATTGGTTTTGCTCCGCAGTATTCGCAGGGTTGGTTTTGTGCGGTTATGATGCTGCGGCGACGCCTGGAACCGCGTTGGACTGGGCAGACCTGCCAGATCCGTCTGCGCAGGTCTTTGAAGACCCCTATCGCGAACTTAGCGCCGAACAATTCGACGATGTCCTTTACGTCGTACGGCTGCGCGGCAGGTTACAGCAGGATAGTGGCAGCGAAGAAGAGAGGCAGAAATGGCAAGAGCTTCTGACCGAGACTGAGGATGCCTTGGCGGCTGATGGGATTGATGTCGACTGGCTACTCGATCAGCGAGAGGTCGTGACTGAGCGGCGAAGAAAGGCTGGAACGAGCGGAAACGCGCAATTCGACGGCCGAACAATCACACTCGCGGGCTTTGCCATTCCTGCTCCGAGCGATCCGGACGGCCGGCCTGTGGCGTATTTGGTGCCAGAAAGAGGGATGTGCAGCCACATGCCTCCACCTCCGCCTAACCAGATGATCCGTGTGCGGTTGAACGGGGACTGGGCGCCTAGCTATTTCCACGAACCCGTTCGGCTGACAGGCACGCTGACCATCGATCCTTCTGTTCAGAATATGATGGTTGTTGACGGCCTCATGCCTATGAATGCGACTTTCCAGCTAGAGACGGAACGTGTCGAAACTCTGGAAACCGAGGCAGACAGGTTGGAATGGCAGCAGCGTGCTGCTGATCGCATCCGCGCGGCGGGAAATCGCAAGACCGGTGGGGCACAGGCGTCAAAATGATAAGACTTCTGGTTGCCGCATTGAGCATTGCTTTTGCTGGCGCAGCGTCGGCTCAGGGACTATCCGGGCCATCTTCAGTCGAAGCTGATCTTGCGCCCGGAGACGGGCTCACCGATCCGCAATATCGTTCCGATTTTCCACGCAACATCGCACCGGGTTGGTTTCAGTGGAAAGACCGACTGGCTGAGGGTGGTTTTCGGTTCAACATTGACTACCTGGCATTGGGCCAAACCACGGATGCTGATCTGGGAACCGGCGAAGCAGCCAGCGGAATTGCGCGGTTCTACGGCAGTTGGCAGGCAACTGAACAGGGTTCTCTGACATTCAAGATCGAAGACCGGCACAGTTACACGGATGTTGCCCCGCAATTTCTCGGTCTGGATGGCGGAGCGCTTTCTATCACGGGGACAGCCTTCAACGATAATGGTTTGCTGCTGACCAACCTGTTCTGGACCCAAAGGGCCGAGGACGGCTCGTGGACGCTGCAAGTCGGGCAGATCGATGTAACGGACTTTGTGGATATCTACGGGTTGGTGAGCCCCTACAGTGGTTTTCAGAACCTGTCTTTCAACACCAATCCGACAATCAACGCGCCCAATCAAGGCCTTGGAATTGCTGGCGGGATAAAGCTGAGCGAAAACTTCTACGCTATTACGAGCATCTCAGACGCAAACGCCGACCCGTCCGATCCAAATTTTGATGTGTTTAGCGATGGCAATCTCTTCAAATCACTCGAGCTTGGGTACACGTCCGGCTTTGATCGCATCTATTTTGACAATGTCCATGTGACTCTCTGGCATGCGGATGCGGCTGACGATGGTAGCCGTCCAGAAGATTACGGCGCTGCGTTTTCTGCCGCATGGTTTGTTGACAATAAGTGGATGCCGTTCTTTCGGGCTGGGGCCTCGAAGGGGACCGCAGCGCTTTATGAACGGTCGATTTCTGCCGGTCTCGGTTACTATGGTCGCAACACCGATTTGGCCGGTCTGGGCCTAAACTGGGCCGAAGCAAGAGGCATAGATGGCGATCAGTTCACGCTTGAAGCTTTCTACCGTTTTTCAATCTCACCCGGATTGCAGATCACGCCATCGGTACAATTCATTTCCGACCCGCTTCTAAATCCCGATCAGGACCGGATTACCCTGTTCGGTCTAAGAACCCGGATAGTTTTCTAATGCGGGGTGAAGGCAGTCACTAAGGGGTGTGCCAAAGGGCAACTAAGAGAGATCAAGCGCGTGCCGGAATTTTCAACGCCGGTCGAATGAAGTTGGGAAGCAAAGGAACAATCTATGAAGATCGCCTACGGAATTCTCGCAGCCTTAGCAGTTGTGTTTTTCATCCTTGGAGGCGGCGATGCCCATGCCAAAGACAACAAGGGTAAAAAGCCGAACAAGGGGGGCAAGAACGGTGATGTCAGCATTCAGATCGAAGACAAACCCGGCAAAGGCCCAAAGGCTGTGCCGCCTGGCCAGATCAAGCGCTACACGCGCGGTGCCAAGCTCCCATCTGATCTGGAGTTCGAAGAAATTGGGGACCTTTCCAAATGGAAGCTGGGGGAGCCCGGCAAAGGAAACCGCTACATTCAGGTCGATGGCGAAGTCCTCGAAGTTACGAATGATCTGTCTACCGTTGTCGATGCCGTCGGCATCGTCGGTGATCTTCTCAACTAGACGAAAGTACGATGTTTCAGGGCAAGAACTACCTCGTTTGTCCTGACGCTGGCCGGGGCGATCATTTGTGAACCCCGGCCCAAGTTCAAAACCCGGATCCGAGGCGCTACGATGATAAAGGCCCTTCTTGTTCTTTTTGCGCTTGCTACCTTTTCGTCAGCACGCGCCCTACTCGCTCAGGAAAACGGTGCAACTGAAGTCCCGCAAACAATACGCTTTGAGGGCTATGTATAGCCCAGTCGCGAAGCAGAACTGTCGCCTTTGGTGGACAATGTGGTCAACCGGACTTTGCAAAGTCTGCTTTCTGCGCATATGCAAAGTCTACTTTTGCACCGTTGCTGCCATTGGTGATGATCAGTGCCGCCACCGCAGCGAAGGTCTGCTTGGTGGCCTTCCTGCCAAGTAGCCTGTGGCACGGCGATCGAGGGTCATCGGTCTGGATGCACGTTCTTAACGGGATTGGGCGGCAGTTTTATTGGGATTCAGGCGTCAATTCACTGAGAATACGCAGTTGAGCGCTAGGCTAGAACAACTTGGCCTATTTTGATCATTTTCGCATCGACCCCAAGTTCTGGTATCAAGTAGCCGTTTTTGGTCCTGAACACATTCCGCAAATACTGATTTCCGTCAGTGTCCATAAACAGACACCGTAAGTTGTAGCAATCGCCCCAAACCCCTGCAATTGCAACTAGTGGAATGCCTTTCGGTAGCGAGTCGACTCTTTCAAATTCTCTGTAGTCAATCCCGCAGGCGCAGGATTGGCGGAAGCTCATGGTGAAGCGTTCGTGATGAGTGGGCATCGTCATTCCTTCAGATCAAAGATGGAAGCCGTAGTCTTGGTCTCGTTCAAGCAGCCCATGATTCAGCTCTCTTGCAGCAGAGTTTCGGCGGCTCTCGCTAGCTTCAAACTCGTCTGCAAGTTCTCTTCCAGCGTGGTGTAGTTCTGTTCTTCGGTCAGCAAGTCGGCCAATGTAGCTACGGACTTGAGATGTGATTTCATCAGCAGCTCGATGCACTGCGTTAAGCCATTTAGCCTGGCCTCGATCCCGGTCGTCGAGCGTTCTTCCAAATTGCGCAATTCCGAGGCGGAGGTCTCGCAAGCCGTCACCAACTGCTCGACGCACGCGAGCAAATCTCGCTCCAAGGCTGTCAGGGATTGGTCCATCTAGTTTGGCTCCACTCTGATGCAAGAAACCAATCGGCTCGCCACCGAACAGGTGCGCATGCTTGATGTTTCTGGCGGCAGGATCAAATAAGTCGCTCCCTCGTGAAGTACCGCCTGGATGCCCAACCTCTCTAGCTGCGTCGAGGCGGCTATCGTTGAGAGTTTCCAGCTCCACAGAAAAGTCAGTCCTAAGGTTGCTGCGATCAACACCATACAGGCCGTTATCACCGCCCAAGGTGAGATCTGAATCAGGAATTTGATCTTGTCGATGTGACTCTGCCAGGTCGTCCCGCTCCAATCCAAAAACGTGCGGGTATCGGCTTCGATTGTATTCCGCGCGAGTGTTACACATGCTTGAATATCGCTCCTGAAGCTCTGCAATTGAGAATCCATCAAGGCGGCGTGCTCTTTTCGGATCTTGTCCAAGTCCGCGTTCAATTTCTCGCTCAGCCGGGTCGGCTTGCCAGTCGTCATGGAAAATCTCTCCTTTCAATCGCCAGCGTTCGCCTGTGTCGGGGTCTTTGGCCGTGATGTAATTTTTGCTTACGCGGGGGATATCGAAACCTGCGTCGGTCAGGGCATCGACCATGCTTGCGCGGTCGGTGATGGTGCCGATGCTGATCTGGTCTAAGATCCATTCGTGGAGTTCTTCGCGGCCCTGTGCCCTAGTTGGGGCCTCAACGGTGGCTTGAACCTCCTGTGTGCGTTCCAGATCCATCGGATCGGCCCAGTCGTGCGTCTTGTTCATTAAGTCGCGCAGACTGTCATAGGCTGTCCGATAGCCAGGTGGCGCGATGTTGAGGCTTTTACCGGTTGTCAGCTCCAAACGCGGTGTACAGAAATGCAGCTCAACTCGGTCTTCGTGGCTGTGCCGGACCCAGAGCAAGTCGAATTGCTCACTGTCCATACCAGCGAATGCCAGTGCCTCGAAGGCGTTCATGACTTCGACCTGCTGGGCTTCGGTGGGTGCGTCCTCGCTGGCAAAGCTGATGACGCCCGCGCGGTAGGTCCACTGATTGCGACTGGCGTCGATCAGGGCCTCGGTGCGGGTGGAATCGCCGCGCAGCACTTCAGGCAAAGGATCGCGTATGACCGTCATGGGCTGGCCATCAGCATCGCGGATTAGATCGCGATTGGAGTCATAGGCCAAGACCTCACGCGTGACGAGATAGCCAACTGGACCAGCACCCGCGCCTTTGCCATTGGGAAAGAACTTGATCAGCATTGTCGTGCCTCATCAAGGATCTTGGTAAGCTGGCGTTCAATCACAACCAGTTGTCGGGCGACGGCCAGCGTATCCATGTCAACCCGACCAATCAAAAGCGCCCGATTCACAACCCGCGCAACCTGGTTGAGGTTACCGCCAATGCGCCCTAGTGCCAGGACCAG
Organism: Ruegeria sp. HKCCSP351; assembly: GCF_017872535.1. Lineage (NCBI taxonomy): Bacteria > Pseudomonadati > Pseudomonadota > Alphaproteobacteria > Rhodobacterales > Roseobacteraceae > Ruegeria > Ruegeria sp. HKCCSP351. The sequence goes on from NZ_JAEDOV010000016.1 coordinate 18,334, forward strand.
AGCGGGGTCGACGCGAGGCGCAGGCTTGCGACGACGTGCTTCCGTCAGACCCAAGGCTTCGCGCAAGAGGGTCGCGGCAGATACTCCGGCAGCTTCGGCTTTGGCGCGAAGCTCAGCCTTCTCAGCAACGCTACATCGAAAGACGAAGGTCTCGGTGAGCGGCGCTTTGGCGGGCGGCGTGCCTCCGCCGGTGGGGTTCGAAGGGGAGGCTTGCCACCCCTCGCAAGGTCCCGTGTCAGCAGCGCCAGCGTATGACATGGGTCGCCTTGCTCTTTGCTCAGACCGCATGGCACAGTTCCTGCTTCGATGGTGCAAACAGGGTCCAGCCTTCGGTGATGAGCCAGCTGCGCAACACGGGCCACTCGTTCTTGTTCGTTGGAGGGAACCTGCCGGGGAGCCAGTAGCCGCGCTCGTTGTTTTCGATGGCTTCAGGAAGTACCCGGTCGATCCAAGCACCAAACATTCGTTCGGTGAACTGCTCCCATTGGCGGCAGCCGAAAGATTGGCGCGAGACGAATTCGGGTTGCGCACTGCCCACGCGCGCCGAGTCGGATGGCCCACCATTCGGCAGATCCGGCTCAAGCGCGAGGTTTTGTTCTATGGATTGTTCTTTCTTTATATAGGAAAGATCACCCATGCGCCCTTTGTCTCTCACGGGCGAACCCTTTCGCCCTTCTGAAAGGCTCATCGGTGCATCCTTTTTCCTCCGGCGAAACGGGATGATTTTTGTTGGGGAGCGAAGGTCGTATTCTGTGTGATTGCCTGCGCCACGCCCTTCAGTTCGAAACAGCCAACCGAACTCGACAAGCTGTTTGAGGCAGCGTTTGATGGTTGCTAGCGACATTCCGACCAGGAACTCATCAAGCGTTTTTAGTGAGGGATTGAGTTGGCCGGTCCTGTCGTTGGCGAACTGTACCGAAAGCGCTGAGGCAACTACCTTAGTTGACGAGTTGAGGTCAGCGCATTGCAGAACGGCCTTGAGCCATTCAAAGCGATTGAGCCTAGACATATGCGCCTCCCGCGATTGCGGACCGGCTGCGAATTTGGTATTCCGTTCGTGCAGATAAATTTGCATTACCGTTGAGGTGGGTGGCCGCCCCCTCAGCGGTTTTTCTTTCACTTTTCTTCGGAAACCAGACCCTGAAAACAGAATAATCCGGACAAAATCCGGGTATGCTGCGGCGGCGGCGCAGTTCATTCGTATTTAACTGATTGATTTTATTGGTCGGAGTGAGAGGATTCGAACCTCCGACCCCTGCCTCCCGAAGGAACGGGCCTGACTTTAACCCATTGTAATTATTGTAATGTACTATCATTTCACTGTTCCTTTGTTCACGTTTGTACCGATCTATATCCGGAAACGATCTGGATATCAGATTGCATCCGCCGCTCCTCTCTGGTGATCAGGGTGATGATGCCCATAGTTCTTCTCAAGCGTTTCGTGGGTCATACCCAGGAAGCCGCAGGCGTCCCACTTGGGCGCCCCCTTTTGCATTAGCCAGGTCGCACAGGTGTGCCGCAGAGTGTGTGGAACGACTTTTCGGTCCCCCTCGGTCTCCAAGCCTGCCGCCACAACGGCAGTCCTAAATGCGCGTTTGACGTTCTGCAGTGACTTGCCGCGATGGGTGACTACGAATTCGTCTACCGGAAACCGCCTTCGTCGGCATAGCAGGTGCTTCTTCAGACGCGCAGGCAGCCTAGAACTCGGGCGTTCCTTTTTCGTGCGGCGCCGTCCAACGGGGTTCCAGTAGATGATGTTGCTATGAAAATCGATATCAGACCAGCGCAAGGATAGGATCGCCTCCTTTCGCTGGCCGGTCAGCAATCCGATCCTAAGAAACAGAGTCAGGTGCTCAGTCTTTGACTCGGTCGGCACGCCATCCTCCAGAGGCGTATCGAAGCTCCGCGATACCCGGATTAGCCTTAGCGCTTCATCACATGTCAGGAATCGGATACGACCCTCGGGTTTCGGAGGTAGTCGGACCGTTATTTTGCGCGTGATTAGCTGATCTTCCTCGGCACGCCGGATAGCAGTGGAGAGCAAACTGAGCTCCCTTCGCAAGGTGCCGTCCTTCAGCCCCTTGTCTCGACGGCTCTTCCGGCGTTTCTGGCAGTATTCTTTAATGAGCACATCGTTGATATCGCCCACGGCATAGCCATCAAAAAACCTGATGATTGGCTTTGCTGCATTGGCCAAACGCTCCGGGTCAGTAACGTCGTCAAATCGCTTCGCCAGATAGTGCGAAACTGCGTCAGTCACATAGAATTCGTGTGGCTCGACCGCGCGATCCGGCCTGAAGCGCCTTAGCTTCCATTCTGCGAAGTAGAGTTCAGCCTGGTCGCGATCCCCAGTGCCAGTCGAGTGCTCACGGCTGCGTCCCCCTTCGGTCCAGTAGATGTACCAATTGCCATCGGCGAGGCGTTTTCGGTCGCGTGCAAGGCGGGGCGGGGTCGGTTTGCGGGGCATGCTTTCACCGTAAATTGATCGAGGTATCGTTCCCACGCACCATTGGGAATCTTGGGGTTTCGTCGGCCTGGGGCTGTATAAATATGATCCAGCATGTCTTCGCGGATTAGATAGCGAACGTTTGAAACGGGGATGCCCACTCGTTCAGCTAATTCCCTTGGTGTCTCGAGAATTTTTTGCAATTTCAACTCCTCAATGACTGCACACATATCGAGGCAAAATTTTCGTTTTGCGTTCAGATCGAAACAAAACTACGATAATGCTACCTAAAACGAACTAAATGCCTCTATGAGCGGTTACATTGAATAGAGATAACCATAATCGTGGTCAATGCAACCACAAAAAGGTACATCATGACTGTTCCTGACCTAGGGGTGCGCCTTGCGGCTGTCCGAACCGAGGCGCGTCTGTCACAAGAAGAAATGGCGCAACGACTTAGCATCAGTCGAAGTGCATATCAGTACTATGAACGTGGCCAACGCGACCTAACCGCCACCCTACTTCTGAAGGTTTATGAAGAATTCGATGTCGATCCGCTCTGGATGCTCGAAGGGGACACTGCTGAAGGCAAAAGCCGCCGACATTCGGAAATGGCGCATGCCTATCGTAAACTTGGAATCGCAGTTGAGCACAGAATAATTAATCGCGGCCTTGTTGTAGCACCCGAAAAGAAATGGGACGCTATAGATTTTCTTTTCAAAGAAGCTCTGAGCCCCGAAACGATTGAGGGCCTTAACCAAGTGCCCGATATAGCCAGAATTGACACCATCTTAAGGTTAGTCGCTTGATGTTAGAGAACGAAGTTTTGCGAAAAGCCGAGCAATTGAGGCCGCGCAAAGTGGGCGTGTTGGGCAAGGTAGATAGCATCCTAGAAGAGACCCAACTTGATGCACCGTACCAACCTGGAAGCTCCAACGGAGTTAGGCCGACTAGAGGTTGCCCGAATGCCACGGAATGTGAGGCCTGCGGAGGGATTGAGTATCTTTCTAGAGAGTTTTGTCGTTGCGGCCATTATTTACGTGGCCAACTAGAAGACGAGTACTTGTCATGGGTGCGTAGGCTGGAGCATGAGGTTGAGGAAATATCTACGGATTATTTGCAGAAGCAGAAGAAGTTGAAAAAAGGTTTGATGCTTACAATTCTTCTTCTCACCCCTCCGATAGCCGTTCAAGTTACCAGCCCAGATCTGCTAGGGCTTTTCGCGTACCTTTGGATACTAGCCGGGCTTGTTGTTGTGTGTATTCTTGCGTTTATAGAAGCAAGACTTGCGCGCCCAACCAATGATGCTACTGAATTTCTGCAAAACTCCTCTCTCCAAGTCTATCTGGAACACAGAAATCTAATCTTGAACTCAAGTCCGGATGCTTCTGGATAGACTGGTTCCCTCAAAAGTATGATGGAAGCATGAGTTTTAGTTCTATCGATTTATTTGCAGACTGCTGCGGCCTTTCGCTCGGGCTTAGGATTTGCATTCCCTGGAACTTGTACTTCAACATTTGGTTGCAGCGCGTGTTTGCCCTGTTAGGATCATTGAAAATAAGAGATTTTTTCAGGCTAATATTCAGCGCCTCGACAGGCTCGTTGAGCCCTGACCTGCCATTGCTAAGCCATTTGAACTCTGCGCCTGCATACGTCCGGTAAGCGGACTTTGCGGCCGAAGAAATGACTTAAAATAAAGTGCTGAGCCTAAAAAGTTAACAAAATAGACTGTTCCTCCAAGCCGATGTTTTTCCTATCGTTGGTAAGAAATAGCGTGTCGGGAGGTCTAAATGAACAAGCTTGTCTCAGTAGCGGGCGCGGTTTGCTTTGCTTTCACTGGAGCTTGGGCCGACGAAGATACCCCGCCCAACATTCTTGTCATCATGGCAGATGACGTAGGTTGGGCGAGCGTCGGCGTTTACCACGGAGGTGTCAAAAGCATTGAGACGCCGAACTTGGATCGCCTGTCGTCTGAGGGTGCTCGTCTCACAGATTATTATGCCGAGCCAAGTTGTACCGCCGGTCGATCAGCCTTCATGACCGGACAGTTGCCTATTCGGACTGGTATGCACACGGTAGGGCTGCCGGGGGATCCAATAGGGTTAAATCCAGATGATCCGACGCTTCCAATGTTCTTGAAAAAGTTGGGGTACACGACGGGCCAGTTCGGTAAAAACCACTTGGGCGATCTCAACGAGTTCCTACCGACTACAAAAGGTTTCGACGAGTATTGGGGTTGGCTCTATCACCTGAATGCTATGGAATATACGTCTGATCCGGATTGGCCAGACGACCCAGAATTCAACGCGCAATTTGCGCCTCGCAACATCATTCATTCTTTTGCAACAGAAGAAGAAGACGAAACAGTCGACCCGCGTTTTGGAAAAGTCGGGAAGCAGCGCATCATAGATGACGGGCCTGCGCCTCCGGAGCGCCAAAAGACTTTGGATGACGAAGTGACATCTTACACGAAGGACTTCATTTCTCGTGCAGTAGAGTCGGACACTCCGTTTTTTGTCTGGATGGCTCCAGCCCGTGCACATGTTTGGACCCATCTTAGCCCAGAATACGAAGCTATGCTGGGCAATGGGCGTGGACTTCAGGATGTTGTCATGAAGGAGTTGGACAACAACGTTGGTAACGTTCTCAGCCACCTTGAGGATCTGGGAGTTGCCGATAATACCATAGTGATGTTCACCGCCGACAATGGCCCGGAAACACTGACGTGGCCCGATGGAGGTACGACACCGTTTCATGGGGAAAAGGGTACTACCTGGGAAGGTGGCTTTAGGGTTCCTGCGATTATTCGCTGGCCTGGCAAAATCCCTGAAGGACAGGTTTTGAACGGTATCTTCAGCGGCATGGATTGGATGCCAACACTTGTAGCCGCGGCGGGAGGCCCCACAGACCTAAGAGAAAAACTCTTAGAGGGTTATGAAGGGTACAAAGTACACCTCGATGGCTACAATCAACTATCTTACCTTACCGGTGAGGATGCAGAGAGCAATCGCCGCGAGCTGATTTATTATCAGGGTACGGATCTCCAAGCCGTACGCTACAACGATTGGAAAGCGCACTTTGTCGTTCAAAACCACGGCTGGTCAGGCCCGAAGGAAGAGTTGGTCGCCCCGCTGCTTTTCAACCTTCGCCGCGATCCTTACGAGAAAGCTGCGGAGGAAAGCGGGATGTACGTCCGCTGGATGGGCGAGAAAATGTGGGCATTCGGTCCAGCCGCCCGGCTAGTGCAGGCGCATCTCGCTACCTTCGAGGAGTTCCCTCCGCGGGGGAAGCCGGTAGCCAATCAAGACCATGTTGAAGAACAGACATCAACCGAAGGCGGCATCTCTCAGTAGAAAAAGCGAGGCTTGCAATACGCCCTTCTCACCGCAGCGTGGGCATCCGGTTCGGATCTTCGGATGCCCCAAAAAGCCGATTAGGAATTTCGCAACAAAGCGACACCTCTACGAGAAGGAGTCCTCCATGAGTGCCAGATTAGTCCTTCTGCTTGCTGCCGTCGGCCTCGTGCCAATTGCGTTATCATATGGCCTGATGCCGGGTAGTTCGATCCCAGTTTTGCTGGGATTTCCGGTGGAAGGCACGAACCAAACCCACGTGTTCCGAGCGATTATGGGTCTTTACATGGCAAACGCGCTGTTTTGGTTGGCGGCTGCTTCGAAACCAGAGTTACAACGCCCCGCGCTGTGGGTTCTATTTTTGTTTATGTCAGGACTGGCCGTTGGGCGCATACTAAGCATCCTTATCGATGGAGTTCCGAACGGGGTACTTCTCTTTTATCTTGCAGCCGAGATAGCTTTTGCAACTCTGGCGGCGGTTTCTCTGAAAAAAGTACGAGGAAACAGGAAGTGGTAAAATGGTGAGGTCTGGCTTTGTTTTCTCGATGATCGCAACTTTATCAGTTTCGGCATCCGCTTTTGCACAATCTTCATCTGTCCAGACCACTGTGGACGAAAACTTCTTAGAGCTTGAGACTGCCGTTTCCGAAGCGGGAGCTGCTCCAATTGCATCGATAGATCACGCGCGCCTGGCCAAGGCCGAAGGCGTCGAAATGCCAGCATCTCGTGTACTCGTTTTCTCTGATCCAGAGGTAAACACACCTATACTGGAGGAGAACATACGTGCAGGTCTGGACCTTCCTTTTCGCGTTCTCTCATTCGATCAGGATGATCGCCCGCAGATCGCCTATACAGACTCTCAGTTTCTCAAAGTGCGGCATGGTCTGAATGACACCCAAGCGTTAAATACATTTGAGAGCAAGCTGCTCGAAGTCCTGAACGACTTGGATGCAGCACCAGGGCCGACTAACGGATTGTTTGCCGACTATGGGGTTATCGAACTGCGATCTCAGCTCAGCGTACCAAAGGCAGTGGAACGTCTCAGTAAAGCAGTGATGGAGCAGGACGATACTGTGTGGTTTGGGAAAATCGATTTTGCGACCGAAGCGTCCCAACTGGGGGTGGACCTGCCGGAGGCGGTACTTTTACTGTTCGGCGGACCAGCGCCCGGTGGTGTGGCTATGGCGGACTTTCCGGCAATTGGTTTGGATGCCTTTTGCCAAAAACTATTGGTTTACGCGAATGAAGAAGGCGGCTCCGTAGTCATTTTCAATGACATCGCTGCCTTGGCAGAGTTGCACTACGGTTCTTCAGCCGAAGCTCATCACGGTTTGAACAAACGGCTGACGGATACATTTCGGACGGCAATTGAGTAGCCGCTGCTTAGAAAACGCAATAGAAACCCAATAGCGATTGGCTGTCTTTTCGTCGTCAGCCTTGGGCTCTCTGCCGCCGTTGGGGCAAACGCAGCATCCCACCGGATGCCGCCTTAGCATCCCTCATAAACGGCCCTGAGCCGACCTTGAACCTGGGTCCACGTTTCTGCGTTTGCAGTCCGCATTCCGGTAATTCGCTGCACGCGCAAAAGATACCACTGCTGCTGCTCCAAAGGCGCGGGATAGAATGGTCTTTTCTTTCATTGACCAAAGAGCTTCAGCCTGCATTGCTGTCCATCCTTTCGGGCTTCACCGCCACGCTCCAATGCGTCAGACGCCCGGCGATGGTCTCGGTAAGCGTATCGGGCGGACGATACCCGACCCGGCAAAACGCCTCTTCAACTTGCTGAATATTCGGGAAACGGTAGACGGTGTCGGGGAAGCCGTTCACAGCCCGCTTGTCGGCCGTTGACCGATAGCAAAGTACGAAGGTACCGCCGGGCCGAAGGACGCGAAACGCCTCGGCGATGTGGGCCGACGGGTCCGACCAGAAATAGATCGTGTGCACCGATAGCGCTTTGTCGAAGCGATTGTCCGAAAAAGGCAGTTCTGACGTGTCCGCGCAGTGAAACGTCATGCGGGTGTCCCAGACAGCGTCGCGGTTTCTGGCGCGGGCACGCCTCAGCATCACCCCGGAGAAATCCACACCTGCGCTGTCCGAAAGGCGCACCATTGCATTAGCCGAGAACAGGGTTTCGCCGTGGCCGCAGCCGATGTCGATCAGGCGGTCGCCGTCTGCGAGGTTGAGCAGCTGCAAGGCGCGTTCGTTTTCTGGGCGTGTTTCTCGCGCCATGACGCGCGCAACGAGTACGCCCAGCAGTCCTGTTGGTCGGCGGCTCTGACGGGCGATGAATTCTGGGTTTGTCATCTCTGTCACTCCTTTGGCGATGTCACTCGGAGGTTTCGGAAATGCGCTGCGGCGCACGGATGCGCGGCGATGGGATGGGACAGGCGACCTTTCGAAAAGCATCGTGATAGTCCGGATGTTCTGTCCCCATCAGCCGGTCCCACCACGTGAAGTAGAGGCCGAGATTGTAGCCAGCATGGCCATGATGCAGATCGTGATGGGTGACGGTTGTCATCCAGTCGAACAGCGGTCGGCCGTTCCGGTTGGCCGGGAAAAGCTCGTACCCCGAATGTCCGATCGCGTTCCGCAGCATCATATGCGTAACAAAGATCAGGATGGCCACAGGATGGGCCGGCAGAACAAGCAGGATCAACGGCAGATATATCGCGTTCGCGGCCGCTTCACCCAGGTCAAAGCTGTAAGAGGTGAAAGGCGTCGGGTTATGCGAGCGGTGGTGCAGCCGATGAAACCGCCGGTAGAGCGGCGGATAATGCAACAGCCGGTGTGACCAGTAGAACCATGCATCATGAGCCACAATCAGGACCGCCGTGCTGAACACCAGATAGGGCCACCCAATGGTCTGGATCTCAGTATAGATAGGCACGACTCCCGCCTCGGCCCCCAGAACGATCAGCGTGCCGTTGAGGGCAAAGACCAGTACCGTCCGCAGGCTCGCGAGGATTTCACGAACGATTTGCGCACCCGGCGGTGAGTCGGCCCGGATTTTGCGCGACCGAAGGCGCGCGGCCAGCGTCATGTTCACGATCAGATAGACGCCGCCAGCGCCAATCGCATATCGCAGGAAGTCCGTGGCGAGCACGCCCGAGAATATCCCAGCGAGGTAGCTGTAAATGCATTGATCTTCCATGATGGTCTCCAGTCTGAAATGCTGACCGAGAGTTTCGGGCCCATCGGAGGTTTGCGCTTGCCATCTTTGGAAACCGGTTGGTTATTTCCGAAATCGGCGAGATTTCTTCGGAATCGGCGCGTCGAAGCCGGTTGACCGCCTCACCGGTCTGGGTTTCGCTCGTCCCATGCAGGACCTGGCAGTAACATTGGACCTTTTGTTGAGGGGCGGCGCGGTGACGTCGCTGGTGATTTGCGCGCTGATCTTTCTGGCCAATCGCACTGCCTGGCCCAGAGGCTTGTCGGTGCCCGCACTCTGTCTTGGACTTGGCGCTTACTTGCTTGTGTCGTCGCCGAACCTTGGAATCTCCGAAACCTGGGTGCGAAACGTACTTGTCATGATCGCCGGAGTGGTGCCGGTTCTAACGATCTGGGCCGGAGCGGAGATATTCTTGGACCGCCCGGTTTATCGCCCCTGGCATGGCGTGGTGGCCATCATTGTCGCTGGCGCGGCCTGGCTTGCGCCGGTTCTGCCGGCTTTGTCTGTCCTTCGAGGCATCCTTGTCGTCTTGCTCTATGCGGGATTGCTCTACATCGCGCTTTCTACCGGCGTCGGCGATCTGGTCGAGACCCGCCGCCGGTTTCGAAGGTGGTTCGTTGCGTTCATGGCCCTTGCTGGCCTCGGTATCTCGGTGGTCGAATTGTTTAAGCTCGATGCGGATCTGCCACAAGTGATGTATCCGCTCCATGCGTCGGGATTTCTGGTGCTTACGGGCCTGTTCTTGTGTTGGGCGACCCGGATCGCCCCCGATCTTTGGCCCCCTCGCCAAGAACCCAACCCGGGCACCGCCGCGCCCCTTTCGAACGCCGATACTGCGGTTCTGCAAAGGGTTCATGCGGCGATGGCGCAAGGTATCTGGCGGAAGGAAGGTCTGACGGTTTCGGCGCTCGCGGCGGCGGTGGATGCCCCGGAACACCGGGTCAGGCGTGCCATCAACCGCGGGCTCGGGTATCGCAACTTCGCGCAGTTCGTCAATGTGCACCGGATCGAAGCAGCCTGTGTGATCTTGTCCGATCCCGCACAAGCAGACACACCGGTTCTGTCAATCGCCTACGACGTCGGTTTCGCGTCCGTCGGGCCGTTCAATCGCGCGTTTCGCGAGAAACACCAACAATCCCCGACTGAGTATCGCAACCTGCATGGTGCAATAGTCGCCGAGAAATTGTAACATCTCAGCGGCGACCAGTAGTCGAGAAAGTCAGTTTCCATGTCCGACTCAATGCTCGCAGCAGAGCCAGCCATCCGCCTCGTCGCTTTTCTGGGCGTTCTGGCTGCGATGGCGCTGTGGGAAGTTGCAGCACCCCGGCGCAGACGGGATATTCCGCGCGTTCTGCGATGGACAAATAATCTGGCGCTCGTGGTGCTTGACACGGCCATCCTGCGGCTGACCTTTCCGATCCTCGCGGTTGGCCTTGCGGTGATGGCCGAAGAGCGCGGATGGGGGCTTTTCAACAACGTGGATGCGCCAGTTTGGGTCGCCATCGTGGTCTCGATGCTTCTTCTCGACCTTGCGATTTACCTTCAGCACGTGATGTTCCACGCGGTACCGGGGCTCTGGCTGCTGCACCGGATGCATCACGCCGATCTCGATTTCGACGCCACCACGGGCTTGCGGTTTCACCCGGTGGAAATCCTCATCTCGATGGGGATCAAGCTTGCGGTCGTTGCAGCCGTAGGGCCGCCTGCTGTCGCCGTGCTGCTGTTCGAGGTCATCCTCAACGCGACGGCGCTTTTCAATCACGCCAACGTTGATCTTCCGCGCCCGGTGGATCGTATGCTCAGATGGATCGTCGTGACCCCGGATATGCACCGCGTGCACCATTCCGTCGATCCGCGTGAGACCAACTCGAATTTCGGCTTCAATTTACCGTGGTGGGACCGGCTGTTGGGAACTTACGTCGCGCAACCTACGAAGGGGCACAAGGGTATGGAGATCGGTATCGAGCAGTTTCGCACACGCCGCGACCTTTGGCTCGACCGGATGCTCATTCAGCCCCTGCTCGGCCCGGCGAGCGGAGGTGCGCTCGACGCCCGAAGCCATCGGAAGCGATCATCATCCGCCTCATCCGAGCAAACCAAGCCAAGCACCGAATAGTAGACTGAAAGTCTTGAACCAATGACCTTTTTCGGCGCAATATCGTCGTCAGTCAGTGTGCGGCATTCGTTAAAATGGGTTCCAACGGCCCAGAGCCGACATCCAGGGCACCGCTCGGATGCCGCATCGGCAGCCCGCATTGCCGCCATTCGCTGCAGCCGCAAAATTTGACCTGGTTCGAACTCTCGGATCGCGGACAAAGTGGACCTATCGAGTTCAAGGCGCGATCAATACTTCGCGCTCAAGTTCCATTGCAAAGCCAAGCGGCAATCCAGACACGCCTAGCCGACATTCGTCACAACCCGCCGCCGCATGCAGCGGTCGCCAAAGCGGCCATTAGCAACCAGATGCAGCATTTCTATCCAACCAATGCCTCGGCCGGTGCGAAACGCTCTTTGGCCACATGTAAACAAAGGCATTCCGGTGCAATCCATGCTACCTTCCCACGGATAGTATTCTGGTAGCGGGTATTTGAGATGGGACGAGTGCGGCGAGGTTTGAGTGAAGGGCAGGCGCAAGCTTTAGAGGCGGCCTTCAAGGCAGCCAAAACCTACCGCGAGGAACTGCCAAATGGGCCGGCCCGGCCTGTCTTGGGACTTGGTGAAGCTGCCAGCCGCTTTTTGGGCCCTCTTCCTGAAACGGGGGTGCCGGAAAGTGAGGTAATCGGGGACATCGTGCAACTTTCTGAAGGCGGTCTGCACAAAATGGCGGGGCCGACCTTCTTCGGCTATGTCCTCGGCGCGTCGCATCCCGTCGGTGTAGCCGCCGACATTCTGGTATCAGCCTGGGGGCAGAACGCGGGCTCATCTTTTGAAACGCCTGCAATAACCGGAATGGAGCGCGCTGTTTGCAACTGGGTAATAGAGTTGCTGTCACTGCCGCCCGAAAGCGGAGCCGGTCTTGTGACCGGCGGCACAGTGGCAAACATGGTTGGCGTCATGGCCGCACGCAATGCGCTGCTGGCTGCCCAGGGGTGGAATGTTGAAGCTGACGGGCTGTTTTCGGCACCCGAGATTCCCGTTTTGATCGGGCAGGATGCGCATTCCGCCCCATTCGCTGCCCTGCGTTATGCTGGCTTTGGCGCGGGCCGGACAAACATCGTCACGGCGGACGGCGAAGGGAGGATAAAGCCGGATGCGTTCCGGGCTGCCCTGGACAGCTGCAGCAGCCCGCCGCTTGTCATCCTGCAGGCAGGTCAAATAAACACCGGCGCCTTCGACCCGTTTGCCGAGCTCATCCCAATGGTGCGCGAGCGGAACGGCTGGGTTCATGTGGATGGTGCTTTCGGGCTCTGGCTCGCTGCTGTACCCGAACTGGCAAACCGGTTGGAGGGGGTTGCTGAAGCGGACAGTTGGGCGATAGACCTGCACAAGTGGCTTAATGCTCCATTCGATGCTGGCATGGTTATCGTGCGCGACCGGGCGCCGCTCGTTGCGTCAATGTCTGCCCGCGGCGCCTATCTCCCGGAAACAACAGAGCATTGGGAACCAAGTGATTCAACGCCGGAACTCTCCCGGCGTGCAAGAGGTGTCCCGAGCTATGCGATACTTCGGCACCTTGGCCGGACGGGAGTTTGCGAACTGGTAGCACGCCATTGCCGCCTGGCGGAGCGAATTGCCCGAACGGTTTCGAACGAGCCCGGCCTGACAGTTCTGAACCAGATCCACAGCAATCAGGTCGCAATCTGCTGCGGCGAGGGGCCGGATGGCAACGATCTGACCATGCGGGTCCTTCAGCGCGTTCAAGACAATGGAAAGGTATACCCTACCCACGGCGAATGGGCGGGTCGGAAGATCATTCGAGCCTCTGTAATCGGATACGATATGAGGGAAGAGGATGCTGATCTTCTGTCATCCGAGATCATTGAAGCTTATCGTCTTTGTGCTGCTGGCGTTTTCTGATTTGGCCAGAAATTTTATTGCTGCAGTCAGGCATTAATGAGCTTCAATGGGCTCGAATGGGCCATTCGGTGTCACTGCGAGCAACCCTTCGACCCGCCTGGCACCCCCTGCGCAGCCGGCCCATAGCAGCCGTTTTCAAGCTCCTTTTTTTGCCTGATCGGGAGCTTTTTCTCGAAGTTGGCAACACCTGCGAAGTTCAATGGCCGCCCCATGAATGAGGCGGCCGCTCTCGCATTACTTTCAATGAGGCAGAGAGCCTATCCGCGGCTCAGGATTTCCTCGCCGAGGATCTGCATGATTTTCTGTCCGGCCTCGCTGGCCCAATTGACCGAAAGTTCCGCAAGCAGCGCGCTGGTTGTGGTGAGCTCGACACCGCCTCGCTCCATTTTGCGGAACGCCATCTCATCCGTCAGCGCAGTGGGAGACCCGGAAGCATCAACCACTGCGGTCACGGCAAAGCCCTCTTCGGCGGCACTGATCGCAGGCGGGGCAAGACACACGTCAGTGGTTATGCCTGCCATGATGAAATGCCTGCGCCCGGTGTTGCGGCAGGCAGCGGCAAAGGCGCTGTCATCCCAGCAGTTCACCACGCCAGGGCGCTTGATCCGCGCGGCGAAGGCATCCGGGGCAATCTCTTCCAGCGCGGGCATCAGCGGCCCCTGCATGTTGTCTTCCATGCTGGAAGTCAGCACCAGCGGCATGCCAAGCGCCGCCGCCGTCCGCGCCAGGGCCCGTGTGTTGGCTTCGATCAGATCGCGGTCAACGGACTTTGCCCAGTTCATGGTGCCAACCTGATGGTCGATCAGAACAATGGCTGCGTTTTCGGGGGTCACTTTTTTGGAGGTCATGTTGATGTCCTTTCCTGGTTAAGAGATTTCGGATGCGGGCAGTTCGAAGATCAGGAGCTCAGCGCCGGCTGCAGCCTCAACCGCCACGTCCCCGGCACGGAGCAGTCCCAGCCCATCCCCTTTCCTGAGGGCGCGGCCGGCAGCAGTTGCCTCGCCTTCGATCATAAAGATGTAGAGGCTGCGGTCAGGGCTGGACGGGCTGAAGTTCAGCACGCTGCGGCGGTCGAAGTTGCCGTAGCTAAGGCGCACCTCCTGCTGCACGACAAGTGAGTCCTCGGCGCCGTCTGGCGACAGCACCAGCTGGAACCGGTTGCTGTGGTCCGAGGTTTCCAGCTCCTTGCTGGAATAAGTCGGCGCCAGGCCTCTGGCCCGCGGCTCGAACCAGATTTGCAGCGCACGCATTGGCTTCGTCCGCGAGTTGTTCACCTCGTTGTGCAGGATGCCTGTACCGGCGGTGATCACCTGAAGACCTTTCGACTTCACAGTACCGTTGTGAACGGGCACCACCGGATCGATATGCGAAACCTCTCCGCTCACCATGAAGGTGACGACTTCGACATCCCGGTGCGGATGCAGGCCAAAGCCTTGGGCGTCCGGTGCAAGCGTGCCGTCGTCAATTGTGATCAGCGGGCCGAACCGCCGGCGCCCTTCTGCAAGGTGCGGCTTGAACGACAGATGCGCCTGCATGAAGCCGAAGTCCTTGAACTCACGGGTCGCGGCGGGGTGATAGACCATCTCCGTCTGCATTTCTCATCTCCTGGCCTGTTCGCTGAGATAGAATTTAGGGATCTCTTTCGTTCTGGAAAATGATCTGTTTGTTAACTACTGTTCGGATTTATGAACGATAGATTCTATTCCTGCGCCAAGGCCCTGGTGGCCACTGTGCGCGCCGGGTCGATGAGCGCGGCAGCTGCGGAGCTGAACACCACGAAGTCGGCGATCAGCCAAAAGCTGGCGTTGTTTGAAGCCGAATTGGGGCTGGTCCTGCTGGACCGGTCTGGGCGGGCGGTGGCCCCGACCGCGGCTGGGCGCAGAATTTTCGAGATTTGCGCAGGCCCGGTGGATGTAGCGCTTGAGGCCGAGGCGCAGCTTGGCTTCGTCCGAAGCGGGAAGATTGCAGGACGGGTGTCAGTCTCAGGACCCAACAGTCTTCTTTGCACCGTGCTTGTCCCGCTTCTGGCAGGCCTTCGGTCCCGCTACCCGGCTATCGAACTTGAATTGCATGCCGATGATTCAAAATCGGATTTTGCGGCAGAGGACATAGATCTGTCCTTCAGAACCGGCCCTGCAGATAAAAGGCGGTTTATTTCGGCTGCCCTGCCGTCCGCGCAGCGCGCGCCTCTTGCCAGCCCGGCCTTTGCAGAATGGATGCCCCGTCTCTCTCGGCCTGCTGATTTGGCCAGGTTGCCCTGTGTATTGCGCACCCAAGAATCCGGCAAATGGGCGTTTCGAAATAAGGAAGGGCAACAGGAGATCATCGAGCCGACGATCGGCCTGCGCGTCAATTCGATGGAGCTTGCATTTGCAGCTGTCCTTGCCGGGCAAGGAGCAGCACTGCTCCCGTCCTTGCTGACAGAGGTGCATATTCAAGCTGGCAATCTCGTGCGCCTGATCCCTGACTGGTCTGCCGATCCAGTGGCACTGACTTTGCTTTGCCGTCCTGAACGTTTGGCTGCTCCCCAGGTTGCGGCGGTACGGCGCCATATCCTGGATGCATGCGGCAACAACGGCTTCCTGGGGACAGAGCTTCAATACGAGAAAGTCTAACAGCTTACCAAAGCTCGGTTTGGCACCGTGACGATTAGGCCTGCCTCCCTCCAAGTCAGCCGATAGGAACGGCCCATTCCGGACATTCACCGACTGGTCGACCTGCTGCGGCGCGGCCCGTCGAACCTGCCATTCGCTGCAAATGCAAAATCTCGACGTCTGCGAATTCACAGGATGCGGACAAAGTGTGAATTCGCTGCGTTTGCACCAAGGTCTGAAATATCGAGTAACCGGCCGCATATGCGCGGCTGGTCTTTCAGTTTTACCGATCTCTGAGGAGATTTTCAGGTCGGTTCCGTTTCTCCGGCGGGTTGGAATGTTCAGCCGGTCTCACCAAATCCTTTCGGTACTGGCAGATCAGGCAAGGTCGCCGCTCGTTTTTGCAGGGCCCGCCCGATAACTACACGGCTGATTTCGGTTGTCCCGTCCACAATCCGCAGCATTTGCGCGAGGCGGGACAAACGATCCAGACCATAAGGCTGCAGCAGACCCATGCCGCCCAACACTTGCGTACAGGTGTTCGCAGCCTTCACTGCGGCATCTGGCACAAACCGTTTGGCATGAGCGGCCATCAGAGGGCCTTCGGGCGTGCCAAGGGATTCTGCCGCCTTTCGATAAAGCAGCTTGGAGGCTTCAAGATCGGTTGCAACCTCGCCCAGCATCCACTGGATCCCGTCCAGATCGAGGTTCTTGCCACCAAACATCTTGCGGTTCTTGGAATAGGACAGCGCCGTATCCAATGCAGCTTGCATCAATCCACAGCATCCTGATGCAATCGAAACGCGGGCAATATCGATCGCCATGAGTGAGCCTTGCAGGCCCTGGCCAATGGGTAGGATGATATTGTCTTCGCTCACCACGACTTTGTCCATGTACATCTCGGCCAGAGGCAGGAAGTTGTAGGACGGGGTGTCGTAGAGCGGACCAAAGCTGAGGCCCGGAGTGTCGGCCGGGATGGCAATCATCGCCATATCCTTGTGGCCGGGCTCATTGCTGGTCTTGACCACCGTGAAATAGATATCAGCCTCGGTCGCCAGGCTGACCCATGCCTTCGCACCGCTGATCGTCCATGTGCCGTCGTCATTGATCACGGCTCGCGAATACATGTTTGTGGCATCCGATCCGGATTGCGGTTCGGTCAGTGCAAAGTTCGCCAGTTTGCGGCCCGAGGTCAGATCCCGTGCCCATTTTTCCTTGAAGGTATCTGTGCCATAACCGCAGCCCGCGAAGGTGCAGATGTTATGCATCGACAGGGCAAAAGCATAAGCGCCATCTCCGAGCCCCAGCTGTTCGTAGACCTGAATGCCCTCTGAAAGTGGCAAGCCCTGGCCGCCAAACTCTTCGGGGGCGTAGAGCCCGGTCAGGCCAGCGGCCCCGGCCTTGTCCGACGCATCACGGGGCCATATCTTCGTGGCGTTCCAAGCGTCCACATTGGGCAGGATGACCTGCTCGGCGTGGTCGCGTGCGGCCTGGAGTATGGTGGCGAGTTTGTCTGACATTGGTGGATCCTTTCAATGGCGATTGTTCTCAGATGACGCCACAACCCGGCAATCGTGGATGGCCAGACTGATGAGCTATGAAGGCGAAACTTCAGCTGAAAATGCTTCTATGCGGCAAGATTTAGCGAGCCAGCCCGTTAAGCTCTATCTCGTGTGCTGACAGATAATTGTCCAAAAGTGACAAATGGCCGCTTATGTATGTGATTTGCGATATGCGCTGGGTGTACTGCCGGTCCAGCGTTGAAAGGCCCTGTGGAAATTGGCAGCCGAGGAAAAGCCGACATCATGTGCGATGGCCTCAACGCTTTTGCGTCCCGCTTGTAGATCGCGGATCGCGATGTCGCGCCGCAGGGCATCCTTGATCGCCTGAAACGACGTCCCATCCGACTGCAACCTGCGGATCAGGGTGCGCGGGGTCATGTGCATTGCGGATGCTGTCTGGGTCAGGGTTGCCGCGTCCCATCCCGTTTGGCCCAGATACGTGCGCACCCGCAGCGATTGGGTGTGTTCGCGGGAAGAGGTAAAAATCCAGTCTCGCGGCGCGTTTTGCAAAAACCGGTCAAGATCAGCTGTACTTCGAGTCTGCACTGGACCCAGTGCATTCGGGTCAAACGCGATGGCGGTGGCGGGTTGGCCAAACCGTAGCGGTGCGGGAAAGATGATCGCGTAATCCTGATCAAAGTCCGGGCGGTCAAATGCGAAATCGACGCCCCTGACCGGAACCTCGTGCCCGGCCAACCAAGACAAAAGCCCGTGGGCAAGTTTGAGGATCAGCATATGTCCAAACCGCTGAAGCGGCACGTCACCTTGTGGTTTCAGGGTAAGCACCAACGCGTTGTCGGCGTCCTCCAGATCAAACTGATAATCATCCAGCAGCAAGTTCCAGAACGTTGAAAACCGGTAGAGCGCCGATGCAAGAGACGTGGCTTCCCTGACAGTGGTCAGAAGATGTTGTAGGGCCCTCGGCCGGACGGGTCTGCTCCAAAGCCCCATCATCTCATCACCGGTCTCAACTGCGG
>NZ_JAEDOV010000017.1:0-32994 GCF_017872535.1 Ruegeria sp. HKCCSP351
GGATCGAGCCAAAAAGCTCAGGGTCGCGGTCCGACAAGGACTGGGTGAAAAATCCATCTGTTCGATGCGGGGCGTTCACAGTTTTGGTCTCCTGAAAATGGTTAGCCGGTCCAGCCAAGGCCAGCGGAAATGGCGTTCATGGATTGCAGCAGGGGCACGGGAACTGACCCTGTCTGCGGTTCGTTGCGGGCGTGTTGCAGCAGTTCGACCTGAAGAGCATGAATGCGGGCCAATTCGGCCTGTTTGCGGTCAAACCTCTCGCAAAGGCGGGGAAAGCGATGGCCGATGACCTGACCACCGGTCAGAAACCGGATCGCTTTGCAGGCACTATCGTATTCCGCGTTGATCACCTGCGATACACGTTGGCGGGTCTCGAAATCAGAGACCAATTCGCCATACTGCGCTGCGATTTCCATATCCGTCTGATAGAGCGATTTTTCCATCTCATCGACGGCGAGGCGGAACAGGCGGGAGTGTCGAAACATGTCGTGCAACACGTCATCACCGCGCGCGCCGCGAAACTTGCGAAAACTGGCCATGGCGGTGCCGAACCCGTACCAACCAGTAATCAGGTGACGGTTCTGCGACCACGCAAAGACCCATGGAATGGCCCGCAGGTCATCCAGACTGGCCGCGCCGAACCGGCGGGTCGGACGGGACCCCATTTTCAGGCGGGCAAGTTCTTGGACAGGGCTCGCCTGCTGGAAATAGTCCAGAAAACCCGGCATCTGCAAAAGCGAGACATAGGCTGTCTGTGACAACTCTGACAAAGCATCCAATGCGTCATCAAATTCAGGCCGTGAAGGCGCCTCGTCAGGGGTCGCCGTATGGCGCATCGTGCTTGACAGCAACAACTCCAGATGCGCCGCAGCCGTGCCACGGTTGGCATATTTGGCCGAAACCACCTCGCCCTGTTCGGTCACGCGCAGCCGCCCGGCAACTGTTCCACTGGGTTGCGCGGCGATGGCGCGCCCGGTCGGTGCACCGCCCCGGCTGACCGAGCCGCCGCGACCATGGAAAAACGTGGCCTTGAAACCTTGTGAAGCCAGCGCCGAGACGATCCGGCGTTGGGCGCGCTCCAACTCCCATGTTGAGCAGAAATAGCCCCCGTCCTTGCCCCTGTCCGAATATCCCAGCATCACCTCGATTACCCGACCGTCGGTTTTGAGGCTGCGACGGGCAAGCGGGACAGCCAGAACGTCCAGCAGAATCGATGGGGCATTTCGCAAATCGGCAATCGTCTCGAACAATGGGACTACCGAAAGATCCAGAGTTTCAGACCCAAACCCGGCATAGCGGGCCAACAGGTAGATGCCGAGAATATCGTCGGCCGAACGGGTCATGGACAGGATGAAGGGCCCTATTGCCCTGGGGTCCGGTCCCGATCGAACGCTGTAGACTAGAGCCAGAAGAGCAAGCAGTTCCCGTGCCTGATCGCTTAACGCGTCGCGGTTTTGATAGGGCAGGTTCTGATCCGCCAGTTCGGTTCGCAAGCGGGTTGACCATTCGGCTGTGCCGTAAACCGGCGCCTGTCCGGAATGCGACCAGACTTCGGCCAGAACATCGGTTGTGACGGTCGTATTCTGGCGGATGTCCAGCGTTGTGGTCCGGAACCCAAAAACCGAAGCGGCCCGACGCAGCGGACGGATGTGCTGCCGCGCCAGAATATCCGCATTGACCGCACATAAAGCGGTATCAAGCGTGTCGAGATCGCCCACGAATTGCGAGATGTGATCATATCCGTTGTTTGTCAGCCGATAGCGAATGGCATTGAGTGCTTGCCGGAACGGTTCGTTCCGATTGCGCCCGGCGACCGGAGCCCGGTCAACTATCGCTTGTACTTGCGTCCTGACAGGCTCAGGTAAGGGCAATATCAGTGCGCAGATGCTCAACCTGCCCGCAGCACGTTCGAGAGCCTGGCGGTAAAGATCCAGAACTGTTTCGCGACCGCGTTTCAGCGCCAATGCGGTCATCTCGGTCGTGACATTCGGGTTGCCATCCCGGTCCCCACCGATCCAGCTGTGAAAGCGGATATCGGGTGTTTCACTCAGCGTACGGCCCAGCACTTGCAGGCAGGCCTGATCGAAGCGGCCCATAACCTGCGGCACGGCGTCAAAGATTGCATCGCGGAAGAACTGCAACCCCCATTCGATCTCATCGTGCAGGCTTGGGCGCGACAGGCGAAGTTCGCCGGTCAGCCACAAGAGATCAATCTCTCCCTCCAGACCATTCAACAATTCGGCGTGTTCGGTCGGAGTCCAGCGGTGCGTTTCAAGACTGACGAGGTTGCGGTAGATACGCCGGTGAATTTCCAGAACCGTTACCCGCTTGGCTTCGGTCGGATGCGCGGTCAGGGTGGGACCGGTACATAGGTCAGCGGTCAGCTTTTCCACCTGACTGTACGTCAGCGACAAGTCTGTCAGGGCTTCGGCAAAACCGCCTTCTACCGCTTCTGCGCCGTTTTGGGTTTCGGTCAATCGACGATCCCGAACCTCGGCGTTTTCATCGATGATGCACAACAGTTGGAACCAGATCGAAAGGGCCTGCAAATACGGCGTTGCTTCGGGTCCCGTGGGAATGGCTTGCAGCGGCGTGGCCTCGGCCCATGCCGCCACATGTGGCGCCCGTTTCAGCAATATATTCCGCCACAACGCCCGCAATTCCGAGCGCAACCCTTCGGCATAGCTCGAGGGGTTGGGGGTGGGCAGAATATTCGGGGCCAGCGCCTGCATCAGATCACGCGGTCCCGGGGTTCGCGGCCTTCAAAGAAATCATTCAGGTTATCGAGAACCCGAAACCCCATCGCCTCGCGCGCTTCGCGGGTGGCGCTGCCCAGATGTGGCAGCATCACGAGGTTGTCGCATTGCAGCAGGTCCGGGCTGATACGGGGTTCACCATCGAACACGTCCAGCGCGGCCCCGCCGATCATCTCGAACATCAGGGCCTGGATCAGCACCCATTCGTCGATCACCTCACCGCGCGCGGTGTTGATCAGAAAGGCGTCAGGCTTCATCAGGCCCAGTCTGCGCGCGTTGATCAGATGCCGGTTGGCAGCCCCACCGGGGCAATGCAGCGAGACGAAGTCGCATTGCGGCAGCAAGTCGTCAATCGAGGCCACCTGCGTTGCATTGCACCTGGCCAGCACATCCGGCGCTATCTGACTGCGGTTGTAGACGAGGATGTCCATACCAAAGCCATGATGCGCACGGCGGGCCATCTCTTGCCCGATGCGGCCATAGCCGATAATGCCAAGCGTTTTGCCGCTGACCTTGGTTCCAACCAGATGTGTGGGCCGCCATCCGGTCCAGTTGCCGGACCGCAGCTCGCGCTCACCCTCGCCTGCGCGCCGCGCCACCATCAACAGCAGGGTCATGGCGATATCGGCGGTGCATTCGGACAGAACATCGGGCGTGTTGGTCACGGTCATGCCCAACTCACGCGCCGACGGTTCGCAGATGTGGCTGTAGCCAACGCCGTAATTGGCAAGGATCTTTGTCTGTGCACCGGGTACATCCAGCGCCTCGGCGCTGAGCGTGTCGGTGACGGTGGGCAGCACCGCGTCATAGGACTTCAGCGCCAGCCGGATATCTGCCGGGGACATGGGCTTGTCCCCGGTGTTCAGAACAGCGTTGTAATTCTCGGCCAGCTGCGCCTCGACGGCGGCAGGCCAGCGACGGGTCACAAGAACCGAGGGTTTGACCATCACGCGGCCTCCATCACACGGGCAATTGTTTCACCGATCACAGCGGGGTTTTCGGCAACGGTCACCCCGGCGGCGGACAGGATCTCGACCTTTTCGCTGGCGCTTTCGCCAAAGGCCGAAATGATCGCACCCGCGTGGCCCATGGTGCGGCCTTTCGGGGCGGTCAGACCCGCGACATAAGCAATCACCGGTTTGGTGATGTGGTCGCGGATGTACTCGGCTGCTTCAGCTTCCTGCGGGCCGCCGATCTCGCCGATCATGGCGATGACATGGGTGTCCTCGTCCTCTTCGAACCGCTGTAGGATGTCCTTGAAAGATGACCCGTTGATCGGGTCGCCACCAATCCCGACACTGGTCGAGACACCGATGCCGCGTTCTTTCAGCTGCGCCGCAGCCTCGTAGCCCAACGTTCCCGAGCGGCCGATGATGCCGACATGGCCGGGCAGATAGATGTGGCCCGGCATGATGCCCAGCAGCGCCTTTCCGGGCGAGATCGTACCGGCACAGTTCGGCCCGGTCAGCACCATGCGTTTCTCTTTCGGATAGCGGTACATGTACCGCTTCACCCGGATCATGTCCTGCGCCGGAATCCCGTCGGTGATACAGACGCAGTAGCGGATACCGGCATCTGCGGCTTCCATGATTGAATCCGCCGCAAATGGCGGGGGTACGAAAACAAGGCTGGCATCCGCGCCGGTCGCCTCGACGGCCAGTTTGACGGTGTCAAAGACCGGAACACCTTCGACGGTTTCGCCACCTTTGCCGGGTACGACACCGCCCACGACATTGGTGCCATAGTTCAACATGTCCTTGGTATGGAACCGGGCCATGCGGCCGGTGATGCCCTGCACGATAACGCGCGAGTCACGGTCGAGAAGAATGCTCATTTCACAGCCCTCATCTTGGTGCCTTGAGTAAGGTCGTTTTTCCATGCGCCAACAGCGCGTTCTGCCGCCTCCATCAGCGTTGAGGCGCGAATGATCGGCAGGCCGGACTTGGCCAGAATCTTCTGACCTTCTTCGACATTTGTTCCAGCCAGCCGCACGACGACGGGCAGGTCTAGGTCAAGTTCCCGCAGGGCCTGAACAACGCCTTCGGCCACCCAGTCGCAGCGGTTGATACCGGCGAAGATGTTGACCAGAATGGCCTGAACATTGTCGTCTGACAGGACCAGACGAAACGCCTTGGCCACCCGTTCAGGCGACGCGCCACCCCCGATGTCGAGGAAATTTGCAGGTTCGCCACCAGCCAGCTTGATCGTGTCCATCGTGGCCATCGCCAGACCAGCGCCGTTGACGATGCAGCCGATGTTTCCGTCCAGCCCAACATAAGACAGTCCGCGGTCGGCCGCGCGGCTTTCGCGCGGGTCTTCCTGGCTTTTGTCACGCAGTTCAGAGATTTGCGGATGGCGGAACAGGGCGTTGTCGTCAAAGCTCATCTTGGCGTCAAGCGCCAGAACCCGGTCGTCACCCGTGATGACCAACGGGTTGATCTCGACCATTGTCGCGTCCAGCTCGCTAAAGGCGGCGTAGCAGCCTTGCAATGTACGCACCATTTGCTGGATCAGCCTGGGTTCAAGCCCCAGGTTGAATGCGATCTCGCGCGCCTGAAATTCCTGAAGCCCAACCGCCGGTTCCACGATGGAGCGGACGATGCTTTCCGGGCGTTCAGCCGAGATATCCTCGATCTCCATCCCGCCCTCGGACGAGGCCACGATCATTACCCTTTGGCTGGACCGGTCGAGGACAAAACCCAGATAGATCTCGCGGTCAATCGGTACGGCGGCTTCGACATAGACGCGATAGATGCCTTTGCCTTCGGGGCCGGTCTGATGGGTGACCAGCTTGCGGCCAAACAAATCATCGCAGGCCTGATAGATCTCGTTTTCGGTGTTGCACAGCTTGACGCCTCCGGCTTTGCCGCGACCGCCTGCATGGACCTGCGCCTTGACGATCCATTTGTCACCGCCCAGCTCACGCGCCCGGTAGGCCGCTTGTTCCGGACTGTAGGCCAGTGCGCCGGATGGTATGGCGACACCGAAATTCGAAAGAATTTCCTTTGCCTGGTATTCGTGAATATCCATCTGATCCGCTCCTGTTTATGCAGCGATTGAGGTGCCGTAACGGCTTTCCAGCAGGTCTTCGATTGCGTCTTGATTGACCGTTCCGCCCAGCTCTCGGATGGCTTCGGCGAACAGGCGCACGATCCGGCTGACGGCGTCGCGGTTCAATTGGTTGAGGATGCCGATGCGCACCTGCACGGGTTCGCTGAGCGTCGGCCAGATGCCAAACCCGCGCGCGCGGCAGTTCTGGACCAGTTCCATCTCGCGGCCAGCCAGATCCGGGGGCAGGTTCAGCACGATCAGGCTGGGCATGTCGGAGGTGACCTCGCAGCCCATTTCGGTGACGGCGTCCCGCAGTACTTTCTCGTGTGTCCTGTACGACGCGGACCGCTTGGCCAGACTTTCCTGAAGGGTCAGGCGCAGGGATTCATGGAAGGCCGCAACGGCGTAGCCCGAATGGGTGCGGTGATAGGTGCCCTTTTCAACATCCTGCCCGTCGACAATACCCCAATGGCGGGCCTCAAAGATGGGATTGTGCACATAGGTATAAGCGCCGGTGGTTCTGAGTGACGCGATATAGGCGTCGGTAAAGCTGACTGGGGCATAGGTCAGCGGCAGGCAACACAGACCTTTCTGCGGGCAGGACGCCCATCCGGCGATGCCCGGAAAATCGTCTATCGAGAAGTCATCGACGCCCAGAGACGACACCGCATCAATCAGACCCATCACGTCATGACGTTCGCACGCGTCGGAAAATCCGCGCAGGTCATTGATGCGACCCGATCCAGTTTCCCAATGCGCCATGAAAGCCCATTTCGGTTTGTGCTGCGCAAGTGTCGCCTCGACCAGGTCACCGGTGACCGGCTGGCCGTGCGGAACCTCGATCACGGCGACGCTGGCAGCCTGAGGCGCCATCGGGTTGGCGGCATGTTCTTCAGGCGTCGCCGCCTTGATCCGCAGGGTCAGCGCGTCGATCCCCGAGAATGTGCCGTTGGCAAAAGCAACGACTTTGTCGCCTGGCATGACAGCTGAAAACATGGTGTCCAGGGCGCTCCAACCGGTGCCGGCAACAGCAAAGGTATAGGCGTTTTGGGTACCCCAGATTTTCCGCAGCATGTGCTTGCATTCGACCATCCCTCTTAGGACGTCCCCCTGCATGTGATCGGCAACGCCTGCAATGGCAAAGGCCTTGAGGACGCGGGCATCCGTGTTACCCGGCCCCGGCCCCGCAGCGAGGGTCTGAGGGATTTCGAGCGGAGGGAAAATCTGAAAAGTCATGGTCTGGCATCCTCGGCTGTTGGCCGGGCATTGCGGCCCGTTGTGTCAAGTTACCGAGCAGGAAACGCGAGCTTGCCTTATGACGCAACGTAACTTACTACTGCTTTTGGATGGCTAATAGGATGGGGAAATACCTACCCATTTTGGTAAAAATACGAAGGTATACAAAGAAATGCCCTATCCTTATGGGTAGGTATTTCCAAAATCGGGGCAAAATCATATGGTTGAGACACCGAACAAACCTATCGACATCATGCTGGCGGACGGCAACCCGCTGGTTCTGTCAGCTATGTCCGAAATATTCGAGCGGGACCCCCGATTCTCGCTGATGGCCACGTCAGCAACGGCCGAAGGGTTTCTGGGAACGGTGATGCGGGTTCCCGTTCAGGTCGGAGTCGTAGACTGGACGCTTCCGGTTTTAGGGGCTGCCAAACTGATCGAGGTTCTGCGCGACCAGCCCAACGCCCCGCGCTTTGTCGTTTATGGCGACACGGCCGGTGATGTCCCGCGACTGGCGATGCAGGCGGGTGCGGCTGGATTTGCCGCCCGCACGGGCGAGGTTGAGGGCCTGCTGGAAACCTGCGCCAAAGTTGCGGCGGGTAAGATGGTGTTCCCGTTCATCGATATCCGTAAAATGCAACAGGACCCGATCCAGAGCCTGTCGCGCAAGGAGCGCGCCATTCTGGAGGCGCTGGCGCAGGGAATGTCGAACCGGGATCTGTCGAAAGAACTTCAGATTTCGACAAATACGGTCAAGTTCCACCTGTCCAACATCTATGAAAAGCTGAGTGTCAAAAACCGCACGCAGGCCATTGCCTATTTCTATTCGTCTCAGCAGTCGCGAAACTAGGCCAAAGGCGATTTGGATGCCGGTGTTTCCGGACAGGTTATTCGTCCAGCCCTGACCAATTCCAGATACCGTCAGCGGCAAGAGACACAGTGCTTGTCCTGAGCGCTTTGCCGCGCGTGGCGGTATGCACAACCCTGCGTTGCTTCCGCGAATCCCCCAAACATGTTACCTTGGGTCACCTTTAATGATTTGACTACTTTTCAAGACATCTCGTTTTTTCTGCTTCTTCTCGAGAGGTGACATTCATGTCCGACTCCAGCAGTGAGCCCCCGCGCATAACGCTGTCCTTACCGAATCTTCGGCCAAGTCCAACGATATCAGCAGAAATTTCCGGCGCTGCCGCAGCTGGCGCGCAAGCTGTTGAAGATCTGAAGCGGGTTGAGGCGGAAAAGCTCAAGGCATTGCGCCGCGGTGTCGGAGTTGAGCTTTCTGCGGAAGTGATCAACGATCTGGTTGACCGGCGTGTTCAGTCGACAGGCGCAGTTTTTCGCCAGCTTGCAACCATTCGCGAAGATCTGGCCGGAGGCTTTCTGGGGGCGGTCGTTCCCACCCTCGCTCCGAAACTGCGGGGGGAACTGATCAACCCTGACGGGACCCCTGCCGAACGTGTGATCGTCGAGGTCCTGCGCCCCACCTTTACCGCCAATGAAGGGATCGACAACGCGGATTTCTCGTGGGCTGTCAAAGCCGCCGTCACGGACGCGCGCGGGCTCTTCTCGCTTGATCTGCCCAATCTTCGCCTGCCACAGAACGGCCTGCGGTTGCGGATCAGGGGTCAAAACACCACCCTGACAGAAGCCGTGCCGCGCGTTGACGCGCTGGACGGCGAAATGGGCCTTGTGGTGCTGGATCGCACGCTCCTCCCTTTGCAGCGTTCGATCGTCGGCGAGCTGGCCGATATCTTGCCGGTGGATCCCGAGGATGCTGAAGAAAACATATCCGATTTCACCGGTACGCAGGCCCCTATCGTGCTGGGCGAGGGCGATTGCGCGTCGGAGTACCGAACCGAAGGCGGCACGGTTTCACGGCGGCGCTATTCGGTTCTGTACCGGCTGATTGATCCGCTCGTCGGGCCCAAGAATATCGTTCGAACACGCCCCATAGGCGGTGGCCGTTTTGTGACGACTATTCCGGGTACAACCTTTGCTCAGGCCAATCTGTCCGCCGAAACGCTTCTGGCCGCGTTCAACAATGACGGGGGTGATTGGGATTTTCGGGACCGGATTCCGATTGATGAACCCATTGATATTGAAGACTTCTTTGAAGATCTTGAAGAGCGGCCTCAGGATGTGCCCAAGGCGTCGAGCCTTGCGCTTGGGTATATTGCCAAGATGCGGTCGACGGCTGTCCACGCTGGCATGTCTTTGGGTCGGCTGGTCTATTCCCTGCCGCTTGCCCCGGGAGAAGAGCAGCGGATTGTCGTGTCGGAACAGCGCGAAACACTGAGCGTACGTGAACGAGAGAGCCTGACATTTGAAGAGCAACAAGAGTTCGAGGAAGCCCGCGACACGTCCTTTGACAGTACGTTTGAAAGCGCGCTGGATGAGGTAATTCAGGGCACGTCTTCGTTTTCGACCCGCGCTTTTTCAAAGAGCTTTGGAGGCGCAGGTGGCGTTGGTGGCGGCCTGTTCGGAGGCATCGGGGCCATCGTCGGCGGCGTGGGCTTCAGCGGCGCACGGTCCAGTTCGAATTCTTCCGGCAATTCGTCCAACACGCAGAACACATCGCGCGATTTTCTGTCCGACACCCATGAGACATTCTCTGCCGCGCTTGAACGGGCGGCTTCGGTCAAGCGCAATTCTGCACGGACCAGTGTGCGCACTGCAACTGCGACGGATCGGCGGACGGCAACAACGAAATTCGTGGCCAACCGCAATCATTGCCACGCAATGACCATGCAATGGTTCGAAGTCCTGCGGGACTTTTCCCTGGAAACGCGTATCGAGGGCGTGCAGCTGGTGGTCTTTGTGCCCATGCAACTCATCCGCTTCCGCCGTCTGGGGCAAGGCGATCAGTTGCCGGGCAATGTCACCCGGTCCGGATTGCTGAGCCGGTACAAGGTCATCCTGCGCCATGCCGAAGTGTTCCGGCGCGTGTTCCGAAACCGCCGCAGATTCCGCAGCGCACTGAAGCTGCTGGAAGAGTTTTATGCGGACAAGGATGCAACACCGCAGAACGCGCCCGGCGTCGCACAGGACATCGTCAGTTTCGAGGCGCAGGGCACGTTCATGCCCAATGATGACATTTCTGTCGTGATCTTCACGCAGGATGGCGACCGGGTCGGACCTGTGCCGCTGACCGGATCGCCGATCGACATCGACAACCTGCATGACCTGCCAGCGGAAACACGCGAGAACCTGCTTGTCCGGCTGGCTGATGCGCGGCGTGATCCGACCATGCGCCGGACCTATACCGGCTCTGTGGCTTTGCCCCGTTCGGTCGAGCGGTCGGATATCGCCCGTGTCGAGTTGCGCAGGCGGACGGGTTCGTTTGCCTACTCGTTCTACACCGGTCCTGATCCCATAAATGTTTTCAACATCTGGGAACATCTGGCCAATCTGGAAGATGCTGACGATCTTGACCGGGCCACCCGCAATATCAACCGCAGCCTTCGCACCACGATCTCGGGCTCGGACTTTGACGATCTGGTGGGACCGCCCATGGTCAGCGAGTTTGAGGCGCGTATGAACGAAAACGCCCAGACCGTTGTTGATGACAATACGTTCCAGGCGCTGCCTGCCACCCTGCCCTATTCGGTGCAGGAGGTGCCGGACGTTCTGTCACGCCGGGATCTGCGCCGCATCGAAGAAATGTACCAGCATGTTGTGGCCAACACCGTTCGCTATTCCCGCGTGATCTGGGCCAGCATGACGGACGAAGAACGTGCGATCCTGCTGGAGCGTTTCACCATCGGGGTACCGGAAGGCGGGCTGGACGATGCCTCAAGCGAGATATCGCTGCTCAGTACCGTTCAAAACAAGGTGCTTGGGTTCTATGGCAATGCCATGATCATGCCCTTCTCGATCCCGCCCGATCTGGCCGACCGGATGGAGATGCGGACCGGTGACATTCAGGACAGTCTTCTGGCCTTCCATCGCGAAGACTTCCGACCACCGCGCCGCACGATCTCGCTGCCGACCAGGGGCCTGTTGGGCGAGGCTGTACTGGGCCGCTGCAATTCCTGCGAGATGATCGACCATCGCCGCTTCTGGAACTGGCAGGACAGCCCGACACCGCCGCCGGTTGGCGACGCGCCGGTCCTGCCTGCTGACAGTGACGCCATCTTTGGTACCCGTGCGCCGTCAGACCTGCCGAACAACCAGCCTTCGAACACGCTGACCATTGCAGGGGGCGACATTGGCACCGGCCAGGCTGTGCCCACGTCGCAATTGGCCGAAATCCTCAAGGCTGCGCCCGATCTTGCGCGGGCGGGAACTGATCTGACAGGCCTGAAGGAGTTGCAGGCGCAACTGGCGCTTGAAACGCAATCGGTCGCTGCGGGGCGTGACAAGGCCATCGACACGGCAACGGATCTGACCAAGGAGCTGGTTGGAAAGGCCACGGAACTTGCGGGTAAAGGTCAGGAAATCGCTGCCGCCCGCAAAGAGGAAGAGGCCAAGAAGGCCGCCGCTGACAAGAAGGCATTCGACGCCAGCAATGCCGCCAAGATCAAGGGGTTTGAGGATATTGCCAAGAACGCCTCGGGTGTTTCCGCGCTGATCGGCGGGCAACCGGATGGCAACCAGGCCGGTTTCGTTCAAAACCTGTTCAAGGATTTCCCCGGCGGGGCTGCGGCTTTGGCCAACCCGTCCAACACGCTGCTTCTGGCCAAGCTTTTCGGGGCCTTCACCAAGGCAAATGCGGATGCTGATGACGGCAGCGCGACCAAGGCCGGCAGCCAGTCGGTGCTGGATTTCCTCAATGGCCTGAACGCCCCTGCGGAGGACGACAATGACTGACACGAGCACAAATGTGACGGACAAACCGGGAATTGATGAAAGCCTTGCCGAGGCGATCATCAACATCCTTGAAACGACCAATTCTCCGGCGATCCAGCGCGCCCGTGAGGTGATTGCCCATAGGCTGGCCATTGCGGGCGATATTGCCCCTTCGCGCATCCCTGCGCCGCGCAACATCACCGAGATCGGCGGCTATATCAATCTGCTGAGCGAGTATGGTGAGGCCGAACAGCGCGCACGCATGATCGCGGCTGCTTTGGGTATTGCAGGACCGCAGATTTCGCTGCCGCAGCCAGGTGCCGTTCCGCCGTTGTCTTTCATCACTCGCGACGGTGCAAGGCCCGTAGGTCCGCAACAAGCCAGTTTCCCGCTGAGCTTCACGATCCGCAGTGATTTCGTTCCGGCCTTCGACAATGCGTTGCAGGAGATCGCGATACGTGGCGGTGCGGTGCCGATCCTGACACCTGTCAGGGTCCTTCCGGCCGCCGGATCAGGCCCCGTGACCGACGGCATCGCACAGCTGGCTTTGATCGGTCGAACCCTCAGCCTGGCACCGACCGCGGCGCTGCATGCCGTGGCCACCGACCCCCTGTCGCTCAGCCGTCCGACTGCGGGTGGCGGGTTCGAGGTTCTGGCACGGGTCATCGACGCCGCCGCCCCGATTGCCGGGACCATCGCGGCGGCAGACTGGACAAGCTGGGAATGCGATGCTGCTGCCTGTTCCGAGGTTGACAGCAACGATGCGCGCTTTGCCCTTTCACCGATCCTGAATGCGGCCGGTTGGCACCAGGCGGCTGATCCCGGCAATCCCAACAGACTGTCCGATCCCGGCAGCTGGGCCGCGTGGCAGAACATCACCGGGCTTGTACCCGGCGTCACGCGGTTCGCGGATGAGCTGCAATTGCTGTACCCCGCCGAGATGCTCATCACCTCGCCGGTTTTTAACCAACTGGACAATGTCTGGACGGGAAGCGCCTTCGCCGCGCCATAGGACCCCCCTGCGGACGCAGCAAAGTGATTTGGCGGCACTTGGCTTTTGGGGTTACGCTTGAACAGGAGGGCCGCCATGCAAAACCCGGAACGTTTCGAAAAATTCTACTTTGCCAAAGTTGGCATGGGCGAAGCCTGCGGTTGCGCTGAGCGCATCATCGACGTTTTCGAGTTCAACCGAAAAGGTGGTGCGCAGTCGAAACACCCGGTGAAACAGGACCGGCGCAGACGCCTGTCGTTTCGGGCATGGGCGGTCAGATATGGGCTTATGAGCCGAAAGCGGCACAGCTGAACACGGATTGGTCCTGTCAGACAGCCACCAGTTTTCCGTCTCGCAAATCGAGCGCATCCGGTGCCAGTTCGGCGCGGAAGGCCGGGGAATGGCTGACAAGAAGGATCGCTTGCGGCACTCCCCGGAGGATTTCCAGCAGCCGGGCCTCGTTTCGTGGGTCCAGCGCGTTGGTGGGTTCATCAAGCAGCAGAACCTCGGGCTCCATCGCCAGAACGGTCGCCAGCGTAACCAGCCGTTTTTCACCCCCTGACAATTTGTGGGTGATGCGGTTCTTCAGATGCATCAGGTCCAGATCACCCAACACGTTTTCTACGATGGCTAGCGCTTCGTCGCGCGTTCTGCCCAGGTTGAGCGGGCCAAAGGCGATATCCTCGGCGACGGTCGGGCAGAACAGTTGATCATCCGCATCCTGAAACACAAGGCCCACCCGGCGGCGCACGTCGTGAAAATCGGCCTCTTGCACCCTTTGCTGACCAAAGATCGTGACCGTGCCGGACCGTGGGCGCTGCAAGCCAAGCGTGATGCGCAGCAAGGTCGATTTTCCCGCCCCGTTCGGACCCGTCAGCGACAGGCGTTGACCGGCGGACAGGCTGAGGCTGGCACCGTCCAGAACGGGTGGCTGACCGGGGTAGGCAAAGCAGATTTCTTCAAGCGCAATCAGTGTCATGCCAAGTCCAGTATGATCAGACCCGCGCAAAGGGCACCAAGACCTGCGGCAAAAACGATGTCCCTTCGGGTCAAGGCAAAGTCCTGAAGCAGCGGCATACGGCCTGAAAACCCCCGGCATTTCATCGCATCAAGTATGCGTTCGGATCTTTCGATCGCGCGCACCAGCATCATGCCCACGAGATAGCCAAAGCTGCGATAGGTGTGCCAGTTTGTTGCCGGGCGAAAACCGCGTACCTTCATGGCCGCGCGCAGGCGCAGGTATTCTTCCCGCAGAACCTCGATATAGCGGATGGTGAACATCAGAAGGTGAACCAGCTTTTCGGGGCAGCGCAGGCGGTGCAGGGCGTGGCCAAGCGTAACCGGCTCCATCGTACCGACCAGCACCATAAGGGACAGGATGACCGCGTTGGCCGTCAGAGCAATCTCGACCGCTTTCCAGAAACCCTGCCAGCTTGCGGGAAACCCCCAGAGTGTGAACATCGGGTCGCCGGGCATGGAGAATGGCAACAGCACCAGCATGAAAAGGATGAACCCATCCATCATGGCCATGCGTTTCAACGTTTTCCGCCAGGGCAGACGCGAGGCGGCAAGAAGCGAAAGGGACACCGCCAAAGCCGCGCACAGCGCTGTCAGCGAGGACACCGCGACAGTCACCACCGCGAAGACAACCGCCATGACGATCCGCATCCTTGGATCAAGCGGGTTGATCGCGCCGCGCCGCTGCGCGCCCGCTTTGACCAGCGTGCTTTCCTGTTGCCCCAGAACGTGCGCCATCAGGCCGCCAGCTTGCGGCGTGCCGCAAAGTAAAAGCCCAGACCAAACAGACCGACGATATATCCGATCCCACCCAGAACATTTTGCAGGTCATTTTGTTCGCGGTAGGCGGCGATTTCCCGACGCAGCGGGCGCAGCTCATCCCGCACGGCCCTGGCAATGACCTGTTGTTGTTCTGTGCTGAACACCGCCACTGTCTGGGCAGGTGCGTTTGTCGGCGCGGTGTCGGGATCCGCTTCAACGCCCATGATCCGGGCGACATCCGCAGCGGGCATGGTGACCTCGGCCACATGCCCGGCACCAAGGTTTGCAAAGAAAGTATGGGCCACCGGCGCGTTTGGCGTGTAGATAAAGAACCCGTCTTCATCTGTTACGATACGGCCCAGCTCGGCTCCGTCCGGGCCGTTGACGATGACCTCGGTATCGCTTGCCATGTCACCGTTGGAAAAGCCGATTTCGCCTTCGATGGCGTCACCGGATTCAAACACTCCGGCTATGACCTTATGCGCCAAGGCAGGTACGGGTGCGCAGCTCAGCGCCAGAACGATCGCCAGGTACCTCACGCGACCGCTCCTTTGACAAAAAGCTCGGGCTTGACCTTGCGCGCCAGCAAAACCGCGAACCCGGTCAGGATTGCCTCAATCGCCATGACAGGAATATGTGCAAAGAAAACAAGCTTGGCCGCAGGCAGGAAGGCATCCCCGGACAAGGCCAGAGAAAATGCAACCATGCCGGTTGTGGCGGCAATGGCAAAGGCACCACCGACCCCGCCCCATATCGCACCTTGCAGAGGTGAGCCGTGGGCGATCAGGCGGCTAAAGACCAGTCCGGCCAAAACCGCGGGCAACGCGATGTTCAGGGTGTTGATCCCCAGTACGGTCAACCCGCCAAAGCCAAAGAAGACGGCTTGCAGCAAAAGCCCGACGAACAGGGCCGGGAATGCGGCCCAGCCCAACAATAGCCCGGCCATGCCGTTGAGGATCAGATGCACTGACGAAGGGCCAATCGGCACATGGATCAGCGATGCCACGAAAAAGCTGGCCGACAGCACCCCCGCCGTGGGGATGCGATCAAGATCCAGCGACCTGAGGCCCATGGCAATCCCACCCGCCGCAGCGACGGCTCCGCCGATCACGACCGGGTTGGACAAGGCTCCGTCAACGATATGCATCTACGATTACTCCAAATCCCATGCGCGGATCCAGATGACCGCGTCCTGGCTGAGTTCTTTGCCGTTGTGTTCGGTCACAGGACCGGCACCGAGCGCGGCAAAACCCCAATATCCGGCTTTCGGAACGCCGAACGTGAAATACCCGTTATCATCCGAAGTTGCGACCAACGTGCCGCCCGGCATCGGTGAGACGGTCGGGGCCGAGGCGGCCGCGCTTTCCATGTCCGGTTCTGCGGCCATGTACTCGATCTCGATCTCGGCACCCGCAACCGGTTGGCCTTCGGCCATAACCCGACCTGTAAAGGTCGACCCCGCGATGATGTTGGTTGGTTTGTTGAGCGGGATGATCTCAACCGGCAAGCCCACCGGGTTCATCCAGTCGGTCGGCAGTTCGTTGCGGTTCAGGAATGCCTTGGCAATCTGCTGGATATAGATATTCTCGGATTCCTCGTAATAGGGCTGGGGAACAGTCACCAGCACATAGTCGCCCGACCGTTTGACGGGAACATAACCCTTGAATGCCGCGCCTTCGTTTTCGCCACCGGTGAAACGCACGGGTTCCAGGGTATCCAGCAGATCGGTTTTCTGACCGTTGTGGATCACGTAGAATTCCTGCGGCTTGTCCAGATCCATGACATGCCCGTTCGAGAACGGATGCCAAAAGATCAGCTTGACCGGAACATTCCCCGGTGCGTCGATCATGGTGTCAGCGGTGTATTCCAGCAGGAAATGCGCATCTGCTATCGCTGGAAGCGCTATCGCCACAGCGGCTGCGGAAAGCAGCTTGGTCATCAATAGTCGTCCTTGTCCCATCGCACCAACCCCGGTACGAGATGCGTTTTGACTGCGGGGATGTCCAAGCTAAGCTGCTTTTTCAAGCATCCTGCTCCGACGCGCATCCCGTCGCCGATTAGGAGTGCCCTTGTCAAAGGCACATGTCCGGCAGGTATCCTGACTTGCGGGTCAAAGCGTTGGGCTGGCCTTCCCGGATTAACTCCAGTGGCACTTCAGCCCTGCTCGCCGCTTACAGTTGCGGGTGCAGTTGCGGAGTTGGGCCAAAGCCCGCACCGCATTCCCTATTGATTCCAGAGCACGCCCCGGAACCGGACATGCCGAGCGGCTTGCCAGACTTCTTCGGCATCCGTCAACGATCAATTGCGCTGGCTGTCAAAAAGTTTAGCGGGCAATGCCCTTTTTCCGGCGGATCCGCTTTGGATAAAGGTCGGGGTTTTCAGGGATGAACCTACCCTTCGAGCAGGTATCTTTCCGACAATGGCAAACTGGCCGCCCCCAATGAGCGGGCATCGGGGCCTGCCGTCCCCGCCAGCACCAAAGGCCGTTCCAGCCCGGTCAGGTTCAGGTCGGATAGTTCGACCTCAACCAGTTCCACCAGCCGCGCCTTGATGCCTGCGGGCATCCAGCCATCAATCTTGACACATTCGAAGTCGATCAGGCTGCAAGATGAGACTGTGGCATGGGCGATCCCGTGCGCCGCTTGTTTCAGCCAGTTCTCAAGGTGGGTTTCCGGTACGTCCCAATGCTGTGTCGTTTCCCAAATTGAACCGGCTGTTGCGGCATTCTCACCTGTCGCGCGCTCCAGTACATAAAGACTGGCGACATCTATCAACGGTTTCACTCCGCCTGCGTCGTCCGGCACGGGCAATGGGCCAAGCGCACCGGCGTTTCCCCGCCCCGAAAAGATCGAGCCGTTCAGAACCACCCCGCCCCCAATGAAGAAGCCCACATAAAAATACAGGAAATCTCGTGGGCCTTCCGCCGGGCTAAAGACCAGCTCGGCGCCGCAGGCGGCCGTTGCGTCGTTCTGCAAGAACACCGGCAAGTCATAGCTTGCGGCCAGCGCGCCTTTCAAGTCCGCGTCACGCCACGGATCCATTTTCTCCTGCGGAACCTGCAATGTCTGTGCCCAGTCCCAAAGGTAGAACGGCATCGCAATCCCAAGACCCGCGATCCTGCCGCGCGCTTCGGGCGACAGCGACGTCATCACTTTGTCGAGGCTTTCCTTGGAAAAGCTCAGTGTCGCCTCGGGCGTCGGAAAATCATAAGTCCGCCGTTCGCGTTGCCTGACATTGCCAAGGAAATCCGTCAGCACCAGCTCGGTACTGCGCCGCCCGACTTTGAGCCCGAAGAAATACGCGCCATCCGGATTCAGGCGCATGGGAACCGAGGGCTGCCCGACTTTTCCCCGGATCGGTTCACCCCGCAGAAGCAGCCCATCGGTTTCCAACTGGCGCATGATGACCGAAACCGTCTGTGCCGACAGCCCGGTCATGCGCGCGATTTCAGATTTTGCAAGGGCCTGATGGCGCCGGACCAGTGACAGGACAAGCCGTTCATTTCGGGCCCGCATTCCGCTTTGATTGGTGCCGCGCATGTCTGGCTCGCGTACGCCAGCGGTATTGTCCAAAGAGTTGTTTGCAGACACGGCCATCCCCTTCGTGACGACAATGTTGAAACCCTTCCTTTCTGTCAATAATAAATAAGAGTGATTTATTTATTGACTCAAAATTCGAATCTTGTGATGGTTTTCACGTTCGATCGGGCCGGATTTCGCCCGATCAGACGTATGCCCGGACGGGCATTGGGAAAACTGGGAGGACTACCGATGAAACTTGCGAAACTTGCAGGCGCCACGGCGCTGGCGGTTACGGCCATGGCAAGCAGTGCAATGGCCGAAGGTGAAACCGTTTGCCTGATCACCAAGACGGATACCAACCCTTTCTTTGTCAAAATGAGAGAGGGTGCGACCGCCAAAGCCGAAGAGCTTGGCATGACGCTGAAGGCCTTTGCCGGCAAAGTCGACGGCGACCACGAAACTCAGGTTCAGGCCATCGAAACCTGCATTCTGGATGGCGCCAAGGGTATCCTGCTGACCGCGTCAGATACGTCGTCTATCGTTCCGGCGGTGCAGCAGGCCCGCGATGCCGGGCTGCTCGTGATTGCGCTGGACACCCCGCTTGAGCCTATCGACTCGGCCGACGCAACCTTTGCCACGGACAATTTCCTTGCGGGACTTCTGATCGGACAATGGGCAAAGGCCACGTTGGGTGATGCGGCGAATGACGCCAAAATCGCCACGTTGGACCTTGCGGTCAGCCAGCCCACTGTGGATGTGCTTCGCAATCAGGGGTTTTTGCAGGGGTTTGGTGTTGATCTGGCCGATCCGAACGTGATTGGCGATGAAGACGACCCGCGCCTTGTTGGCAGCGATGTCACCGCTGGCAACGAAGAAGGCGGCCGCCGCGCGATGGAGAACCTGCTGGCCAAAGACCCGACGATCAACGTGGTGCACACCATCAACGAACCGGCGGCAGCGGGTGCTTATGAGGCGCTCAAGGCTATCGGGCGCGAAAATGACGTGCTGATCGTTTCCGTCGATGGCGGCTGCCCCGGCGTGCAGAACGTGGCGGACGGGGTCATCGGCGCAACATCCCAGCAATACCCGCTGCTGATGGCATCGCTGGGCGTTGAGGCCGTCAAGAAATGGGCGGACGAAGGTATGAAGCCTGAAAATACCCCCGGTAAGGACTTTTTTGACACCGGTGTGGCGCTTGTGACCGATAAGGCCGCCGACGGCGTCGAGTCCATCTCGGTTCAGGAAGGCATGGACCTCTGCTGGGGTTAAGCTGAACGTACGGAAGGCCGCCACGCGGCCTTCCACTTATCAAAACCACCCATACGCCTGAAACCTTGCTAAAGTCGTCACGCACCTGACGCTTTGGGGGAAGTTCCATGTCCGATTCTTCACGACAAGCTGACGATTTCGAAACCGCCGCAAAGGGCAGCCCGGAGCAAGTCGCCGAGTTTGACGATCATCAACGCGGATTTGTCGGAACGGTTCAGCATTTTCTGCATGTGAACCCGTCGCTGGTCCCGCTGATTGTCCTTGTTGCTGCCATCGTCATCTTTGGTGTCTTGCTAGGCCCCAAGTTCTTTTCGCCCTTTGCACTGACATTGATCCTGCAACAGGTTCAGATCGTCGGGATCGTGGCCGCGGCGCAGAGCCTTGTGATCCTGACCGCAGGCATCGACCTGAGTGTTGGGGCCATCATGGTGATGTCGTCGGTTGTGATGGGGCAATTCACTTTCCGCTATGGAATGCCACCTTCGGTTGCGATTGTGTGCGGCCTTGCTGTTGGCTCGGCAATTGGGGCCCTGAACGGGTTTCTGGTCAGTCGCATCAAGCTGCCGCCTTTCATCGTCACCCTTGGCATGTGGCAGATCGTTCTTGCGGCGAATTTTCTTTATTCACAAAACGAAACGATCCGGTCGCAGGAGATCGAGGAACACGCCGCCATCCTGCAACTGTTTGGTGCCAAGTTTAACGTGGGCGGGGCGGTGTTTACCGTCGGGGTGGTCTTCATGCTGGCGCTGATCCTCGTCCTTGCATACGCGTTGCGGCACACGGCCTGGGGCAGGCATGTTTATGCCGTCGGGGATGACCCCGAAGCGGCAGAGCTGTCCGGTGTCAACGTACACCGCACGCTGATATCCGTGTACATGCTGTCCGGACTGATCTGCGCCTTCGCGGGCTGGGCCCTGATTGGCCGGATCGGGTCGGTTTCGCCAACCTCGGGCCAGCTGGCCAATATCGAAAGTATCACGGCGGTCGTGATCGGGGGGATATCTCTGTTTGGCGGCCGCGGGTCTATTCTGGGGTCCCTGTTCGGTGCCCTGATCGTGGGCGTCTTTACGCTTGGGCTGCGGTTGCTGGGTGCGGATGCGCAATGGACGTTCCTGCTGATCGGCATCCTTATCATCGCAGCGGTCGCGGTCGACCAGTGGATCAGAAAGGTGGCAGCCTGATGGAACCCATTCTCAAAGGACGGAACCTTGTGAAACGCTATGGCAAGGTGACTGCGCTGGATCACTGCGATTTTGACCTGATGCCGGGTGAGATTCTGGCCGTGATCGGCGACAATGGCGCGGGCAAATCGACGCTGATCAAAGCAGTGTCGGGCGCGGTGGCGCCGGACGAAGGCGAGGTCTGGCTGGAAGGTCAGAAGGTGAATTTCCATTCCCCGATCGACGCGCGTGAAGCCGGTATTGAAACCGTGTACCAGACGCTTGCCATGTCCCCTGCCCTGTCGATTGCGGACAACATGTTCATGGGGCGGGAAATTCGGCGAAAGGGGCCATTGGGATCATGGCTTCGAATGCTGGACCGTCCGGCGATGGAAAAGTTCGCCCGCGAAAAGCTGAGCGAACTGGGTCTGATGACGATCCAGAATATCAATCAGGCGGTCGAAACCCTGTCGGGTGGACAACGTCAGGGGGTCGCCGTGGCACGCGCGGCGGCGTTCGGGTCCAAGGTCATCATTCTGGACGAACCGACGGCGGCACTGGGCGTGAAGGAAAGCCGCAGGGTCCTTGAACTGATCCAGGATGTGAAATCGCGTGGCATTCCGATCATCCTGATCAGCCACAACATGCCTCATGTTTTCGAAGTCGCAGACCGAATTCACGTGCACAGGTTGGGAAAACGCCTGTGTGTGATTGACCCCAAGGACTATTCGATGTCCGACGCCGTGGCATTCATGACCGGGGCCAAGGAAGCACCGCCCGAGGATCAGGCTGCATGACCGGTGGCGGTACAGCCCCTGACGTTCTGGCCGACCGTATCGTCGACGCCGTTGAGGCGCTGCCGGCGGCCCGACACCGGCAACTTGTCGCGATTGCCGGGCCACCTGGATCCGGGAAAAGCACCGTTGCCAGCCTTGCCACGGCCAAGCTGAACCGGCGCGGCGTGTCAGCCGGGCTTGTGCCAATGGACGGTTTTCACTTTGACAACGCGATCCTGAAAGAACGTGGGCTTTTCCCCCGCAAGGGCGCGCCGGAAACCTTCGATCTTGCCGGGTTTCGTGCCTTGCTTGTGCGTTTGCGCACCGAAGATGAAGTTGCAATTCCGGGCTTCGACCGGAAGCTTGATCTGGCAATCGCTGCCCGATCAATGATCTTGCCTGACCAGCGGGTCGTTCTGGTTGAAGGCAATTACCTTTTGCTGGATGAATCGGGCTGGGTGGGCCTTCATCCCTTATGGGCGCTCAAGGTGTTTCTGGGCGTCGATCTGGCAACACTGGAAACCCGGCTCACCGACCGTTGGGTTGGGTTTGGGCTGGACAAACAGGCCGCAAGAGAGCGGGCGCTTTCAAACGACATTCCGAATGCCGAGCGGGTGATCCGGAACTCGGTACAAGGCGACCTGAACCTGTGACGGATTAGGGCGGGTCTGTCAGAGCGCACGTGTCACCTGTCTAGTAGGTGGGCGGAACAAGACCGGCCTGAAACCATGTCACGAAAGATACGATAGAAAACACCGGCAGCCCTGTGGCGCGCTGAATATCGGATGCGTAGGGGCACATATTCGTGCATTCCAGCACGATCGCGCCAAGATCGGGGTGTTCCGATGTCAGGGCCATGGCGGCTTCGACATTGTCCTTGCGGGCCTTTTCCATATCAAGGCCCAGCTCATTTCCAAGGATCGCGCGGGTGAACTCCGCCCCGCCTTCGGTTGTGCCGATAGGCGTGTCCAATGGAACATTGGCGGCCAGTAAATGGCCTTGGGTCAAAGTAGAGGCTGATATGGTCAGAACCCCGGCGCGTTTTCCCGCTGGCAGGATGCGGTTGACCATTTCAACCTGCATCAGGGACGATGTGGCCACCGGAACAGGAACAGCCTGGGCCAGTTCTTTTTGGAACAGCGACAGAAACCCGCAATTGGTGGTAATCCCGTCCACACCATCTTTGACAAGCTCCTGCGCCGCATCGATGAACATGTCGAGCATGCCTTCGGCTTTGCGCCGGACCACCCGATCCGGCGAGGCATCGCGCACAATGCGATAGTGAACCGGAAAGGGCCAGGTCTGCGCGTTGCCCATATCGCCGGGAATGCGGGGAAACCGGGCATCCAGCATCAGAATGCCGACAGACGCACCGTAGATGGATTTTCCGCCCTGCGCGATCATCCCTCGACCTCCTCGATAATACGGGTCGAGATATCGTCCGACCCTTCCATGTAGATGTTCGAAATCCCGTGACGCACGGCATCCTGCACCTGATCCATGCGCTTGGAAATATGTGCACCCAGAACCCGAGCGGCCTCATCCGCGTTCCGGTCCATCAAAGCCTGCATGACGCGCTTGTGTTCGTCCTTTGAGCGTTGCACGCGGTCGAGACTCATGGAGATCCAACGGATATAGCGGATACGGTCATTGATCCGCGTCAGGGTTTGCAACAGTTCCATGTTTCCAGACAGCTTCGCGATACCCAGATGAAACGCCTCATCCCGGTTGACAGCTTCTTCAACAGTCAGACCAGTGATGTCGATGCCCGTTGCGTAAAGCTCATCCCGCAGCAATTGCAGGTCGTGGTCCGATGCCGTGGCACAGGCCGCGCGCGCCGCCGCTGTTTCAATGATCTGGCGCAGTTCGAACAGGTCGAACACGCTTTGCGCATCCAGCGGGCGGCAGAAAAAGCCTTGTCCGGGGCGGAAGTCGAAAAGCCGTTCGGCAACCAGACGGTTCAACGCCTCGCGCAGCGGGGTGCGGCTGACGCCCAGATCTCTGGACAACGCCACTTCGTTCAGGCGGTCGCCGGGGCGCAGGCGAAACGAAACCGCCATCGCCTTGACCTGATCATAGATATCATCGACGCGCGGACCCGCCATTACCCCAGCCCTTCTTCGTTTGAATCACAGGTGCCACACGCAGAGCTTGAAATCAATATACAATACTGTATACAGGTCTGCGTACAGATTTGACACAAGGGACTCGCAATCGTGACAGGGACAAATTTTCTAACCGGAGCCGAAGCCATGGTGCGCATGCTGGAAGCGCATGGTGTGACGCATATGTTTGGCCTGTGCGGCGATACCACTTTGCCCTTTTATGATGCCCTTGCCCGGATGGATCACGGCATTCAACACATTCTGACACGGGATGAACGGCACGCGGCCTATATGGCGGATGGCTATGCCCGCGTCACCGGCAAGCCCGGTGTGTGCGAGGGCCCGTCCGGCGGTGGTGCAACCTATATCTTGCCCGGAGTGGTCGAGGCCAACGAAAGCTCGGTTCCCATACTCGCGATCACGTCGGATGTGGCAACGACCAGCCGCGGCAAATACCCGTTGACTGAACTGGATCAGCCTGCGCTGTTCCGGCCTCTGGCCAAATGGAACACATCCCTGGACGACGCAGCGAGGCTTCCGGCCATGGTTCGGGCCGCCTTCAGGGCGATGACGACCGGCAGGCCTGGTGCGACGCATCTGGCACTGCCGTTTGACACGCAGAAGGCACAGGTTGACGAGGCTGAAATCTGGGCGGATGACAGGCACCGCAGCTATCCCGCCGAACGGGCCGCGCCTGACCCGGACGCCATCGAAGCAGCGGCTGCCATTCTTGCAGGGGCCAAATCCGCGGTTGCGGTCTGTGGTGGCGGGCCGGTCTTGTCCCGGGCGACCGATGCGCTTCGCCGGGTTGCAGGCTTGCTGGACATGCCCGTGGCCACGACCGTGTCGGGTCAGGGGTCCATTGCCGAGACCGACCCGCTTGCCCTGGGCGTTGTCGGGTCGAACGGGGGCATCCCGGCAACCCGCGCCGTAGTGGATCAGGCCGATGTCGTTTTGTTCATTGGCTGCCGCGCCGGTTCGGTTACAACGGAACGGTGGCGAAGCCCCGGACGCAGCACCACGATCATCCATATCGACAGCGATCCGATGGTGATCGGCGCTAATTACCAGACCGAAGTGGCGATCTGCGCCGATGCCCGTCTGGCCCTGGAGGCTTTGGTGCTGGTACTGGAAAACCGGCAGGACCTGACCAGCCAAGGCGGAGCGGCCAAAGCCCGCGCCGCCTGGGAGGCCAAGATGGCCGCGTTCGCCCCGCTGGCCGCAAGTCGCGAGACGCCGATCCGGCCCGAGGCTGTCATGGCGTCCCTGATGGACATTCTGGATAACGACGCGATTGTCGTCGCCGACCCCGGCACCCCCTGCCCCTATTTCAGCGCATATTACCGCTGGCGGAAACCGGGGCGCCATTTCATCACCAACCGGGCACATGGGGCGCTGGGGTATTCGCTGGGCGCGGCCATGGGGGCACATGTCGGGCGGCCATCGGTTAAAACCCTGTCGGTCATGGGCGATGGCTCGTTCGGCTTCACCTGCGGCGAATTTGAAACGA
Source organism: Ruegeria sp. HKCCSP351 (assembly GCF_017872535.1). NCBI lineage: Bacteria > Pseudomonadati > Pseudomonadota > Alphaproteobacteria > Rhodobacterales > Roseobacteraceae > Ruegeria > Ruegeria sp. HKCCSP351. Next base: position 24,943 of record NZ_JAEDOV010000017.1, read on the forward strand.
TGGTCCGGCACAACATGCCAATCACTTCGATCGTTTTCTCGAACTCGGTCTTCGGATGGATCAAGGCTGGTCAAAATGCGGGATTTGGTCAGCGCTATTACAATGTCGATTTCAACCGGACGGACCACGCCGCTGTTGCGGCCGCCTTTGGCGTCAAATCCTGGACCGTCAAAGACCCCGAGGATCTGACGCGTGTGCTGAAACAGGCGATTGAGCATGACGGCCCAACACTTGTCGACATTCATTCACAACCGCTTCACGAAGCGGCCGCACCGGTTTCGGAATGGGTCGCGTAAGAGGCAATTGACGGGGTCAGCTGAGCCAGAAATTCCTGCGCAATCGCGGACAGAGGGCGGCCCTTGGCCGTGATGATCGCAAGATCCAGCATGACAGGCGGCGTGAACGGGCGGGTCTGATACCCTCTCTCGCCATCGAAAGTCACAGTAAAGGGGTCAATCATCGCGACCCCCATACCCTGTTTGACAAAGCTCAGCAGGTTTTCGGACAGATGGGTGTGTATCTGGGTGCGCCATGTGTGGCCTGACGCCTGAAAAATGTCGCGCGTCCGGCGATGGGTCTGGTGTTCCGGACCCATTACGATGAAGGGTTCGTTTTCCAATATCTCTGGTGTCAGAACGTCGTACCCGGCCAAGCGGCTGCCCTCAGGAAAAGTCGCGAGCGTTTCAAACTGAAACTCCTGATAGTTCAGTGTGTCATGCAGAATTGGCATCTCGACGATACCGATTTCAAACAGGCCCGAGATGACCCATTCCTGAATCTTGGATGAATATTGCGATTGAAAGCTGACAGACAGGTTCGGGCGGCTTTTGGCAAAACGCGCGATCTCGCGGGGCATGAAACCAAAAGACAACAGGTGCGGCGCGGCAACCTGCAATTGACCGGGATGTTTGTTCTGCAAGTCGGTTACGGCCTGCGCCACGTGGTCCAGCCCGCGCACCACCGTGTCGACCTCGCGAAATAGCATCTCGGCCTCAGGGGTTGGCAGCAATCGGCCTTTGGTCCGTTCGAACAGAGGCAGACGCGCTTCGCGTTCAAGCTGTGCCAGAAGGTTGCTGATGCCGGGTTGCGATATCCCAAGAACCGAGGCCGCGCCGGTCACGGTTCCGGTTTCCATGATGGCATGAAAGGCCTGAAGCTGACGAAAGCGCAGGGACATGGATTGCAACATCACTTTTTCTGATGAACTTACGAAGATATAGTATTTGAAATGATAGTCCGGTCAAGGCAGGCTTTCCCCATCGACTGGGGGCGAAATGAGCAATCTGGCACAGAAAATCATCGGCTATGCCCTGTGGCACCTTGAACTGCCGGTCACATCCCGCCGGGACCACGGGATCGGATCGGTTGAAGGCGTTTGTGAAGTCGTCATCCTGCGCCTGACATCCGAGGATGGCACGCAAGGGTATGGCGAGGCGTCACCCTGGTCGGTATTCACCGGAACGCCCGAAGCGAGTTTTGCGGCGCTGGACCGTTATCTGCGCCCTCACGTTCTTGGGGCTAGCGTTGGGGATCGGGCCGCCATCATGGCACGTGCAGCTTACGCGGTGGCGCATTGCACCGAAGCCAAGGCCGCGCTGGAAACCGCGCTGTTGGATCTGGCAGGCCGGATCAGCAATGTTCCGGTCTGGTCCTTGCTGGGTGGTCGCTTCCGCGACAGCATTCCGCTGAGTTGCTCCATCGCAAACCCCGACTTTTCCCAGGACATCGAATTGTTGGCGCGCCTGCGTGAGGATGGTGTTCGGATTGTCAAACTCAAGACCGGGTTCAAGGATCACGCCTTTGACATCATGCGGCTGGAGTATCTTGCCCAGAACTACCCGGAGTTCTCGGTCCGCGTGGACTATAATCAAGGGCTCAGCATTGATGACGCGCCATCGCAGGTGCGGGACGTCGCTCAGTTCGAACCGGACTTCATTGAACAACCTGTGCGCGCCCAACAGTATGGCATGATGGCAAAGCTGCGGCAGATGACGGATGTTCCGCTACTGGCCGACGAAAGCGTCTTTGGTCCCGAAGACATGGAGCGCGCGGCCAGCGAAGGGATCTGCGACGGGGTTTCGGTGAAGATCATGAAGTCAGGCGGCCTGACCCGCGGGCAGACGGTTGCGCGCATCGCTGCGGCCCATGGCCTGTCGGCCTATGGTGGCGATATGTTCGAGGCTGGACTGGCCCATTTGGCAGGCACGCACATGATTGCCGCGACACCGGAAATCTCTCTGGGCTGCGAATTCTATCAGGCGTCCTATTTCCTGAAAGAGGATATTCTGGAGGAAACTTTCCAGGTCAGGGACGGTCAGGTTTGTGTGCCTCAGGGCCCCGGACTTGGCGGCAGACCCGACCTGACCAAACTGGATCATTATGCGGTTGCCAAGGTGGTGACAGAATGACGGAAAAGAAAACCATAGCCATCATAGGGGCCGGAATTGTCGGCGTGTCGACTGCGGTCTGGTTGCAGCGGGATGGTCACAATGTGATCCTGATCGACAAGGCAGGCCCTGCCGAAGGTACCTCGCACGGGAATGGCGGGGTTTTGGCCTCGTGTTCGATCGTTCCGGTAACAGTCCCCGGATTGTTGGGCAAAGCGCCGAAGATGCTGCTGAGCCCCTCGCAACCGTTGTTCCTGAAATGGCGGTATTTGCCAAAGCTTCTGCCGTGGCTCTGGAAATACCTCAGACATACAAACGCCGCCGACGTCGAGAGGATCGCCGCAGCACTGTCATCCATCGTTGGCGACAGCCTGAATGATCACAAGGCGCTGGCGGCCGGAACAGGGGCGGAAAAGTGGCTGGTTCCGTCAGATTACCTGTTTCTTTACAGAGATCGCGCACATTTTGAGGAAGATACCTTTGGTTGGGACATCCGGCGCAGGAACGGGTTTCAGTGGGACGAATTGGAAGGCCATGCCTTCCATGAATACGACCCGGTTTACAGTCAGGGCATCGGGTTTGCCGCCCGGCTTTCGGATCATGGCCACATCACCGACCCCGGCCGGTACGTGAAAGACCTTGCCGCGCATGTTGAGGCGAACGGAGGTCGTTTCATACGTGCAAACATCGAAGACGTGGTTCGGGAAAACGGGCATGTCACAGGTGTTCGGGCCGGTGGAGAGACCATTGCTTGTGACGCAGCCGTCGTGACGGCCGGGATCTGGTCGGGCCCCTTGGCAAGGCGCTTGGGAGTTTCTGTTCCTCTTGAAAGCGAACGTGGTTATCATCTTGAATTGGTAGAGCCTTCCGCGATGCCGCGCAGCCCGGTTATGGTTGTTTCGGGCAAGTTCGTTGCGACACCGATGGATGGGCGCATTCGCCTGGCGGGCATTGTCGAGTTCGGAGGGCTGGATGCGCCGCCCTCGCGCGCACCATTCGAGTTGATGCGCAAAAATGCCCGGGCGGCGTTCCCGGGCGTGACATGGAAGGAGGAAGTGGAATGGATGGGGCACAGGCCTGCCCCGGCTGACTCGATCCCGGTCATTGGCGATGTGCCCGGTATCAAAGGGGCCTATATGGGCTTTGGGCATCACCATATCGGCCTGACAGGCGGGCCAAAAACCGGGCGCCTTCTGGCGCAGATGATTGCGGGCAGAACGCCAAATGTCGACATGAGTGTCTACGCACCGTCGCGATACGCAAAATAACAAACAAACCGGTGAAAAACGCCGGTGTTTCCAAATTCAACTGGGAGAAGAATGATGAAGAAACTGACAAACCTTCTGGCGGCGACTGCGCTGACTGCCACCGCCGCTGCACCCGCCATGGCCGAGAAATGGGACATGCCGATGGCCTATTCGGCGTCAAACTTCCACTCGGCCACGGGCGCGGAATTTGCCAAATGCGTCACCACCGGCACTGGTGGTGAGATTGAAATCGTCACGCACCCGTCCGGCTCGCTGTTCAAGGGCGCCGACATCAAACGCGCGATCCAGACAGGGCAAGCCCCGATCGGTGAGCGGTTGTTGTCCGGGCATCAGAACGAAAACGCATTGTTCGGGTTTGATTCAATCCCGTTTCTAGCAACTTCATTCGACGACAGTGCCAAGCTTTGGGAAGCGGCCAAACCTTCGATCGAACGGGTGCTGGAGGAACAAAACCTGACCCTACTATATGCAGTGCCGTGGCCACCGCAGGGTCTGTATTTCAAAAACGAGGTGAACTCGGTCGCTGAGATGAAAGGCATAAAATTCCGCTCGTACAACAACGCCACTTCGCGGCTGGCCGAGTTGACCGGGATGCTGCCGGTCACCATCGAAGCGGCTGAAATCAGCCAGGCTTTTGCAACCGGGGTCGCGGATTCAATGATATCGTCGGGATCAACCGGATATGACCGCAAGGTTTGGGAAAGCCTGAACTATTTCTACGAGGTCGACGCCTGGCTGCCGCGCAACTACGTGATGGTCAATTCCGACGTCTGGTCTGGTGTGTCCGATGCCAACAAGAACGTCATCAAAGGCTGTGCGGAACTGGCGGAATATGCCGGGAACTGGCGCGCCAAGGAATACACCGGCTTTACGTTGCAAGGCCTGCGGGATGGCGGCATGACCGTTGGCCCGGCATCGGATCAGATGGTGCAGGAATTGAAAGAGATTGGCGTGACCATGACCAATGAGTGGCTGGAGGCCGCTGGGGACGAAGGCAAGGCCATCGTCGACGCCTTCAATTCGTCGCAGTAATCCTTTCGGAACGGGTGGCAGCATATCCTGCCGCCCGTTTCATATCCAATCAGAACACAGCGGGGACGGCATGGCGGTTTTGCGAGGGCTTCGGTCCGTATTGGATTTCATTTATCTGGCAGCAGGGGTTCTGGCGGCACTCAGCCTGATTGCCATATTGCTGCTGATCGTAGTGCAGATGCTGGCCCGCTGGACCGGCGAAGTGTTTCCCGGCGCACCGGACTATGCCGGTTATGCGATGGCTGCCGCCTCTTTTCTGGCGTTTGCCAACGCGCTGAACCGGGGCAGTCACATCCGTGTATCGATCCTGCTGAACGCTGTGCCGGACGGGGTGCGGCGTGTTCTTGAAGTATGGTGCTTTGCCATCGGCACTGCTGTCATGTGGTATTTCTGCTGGTATGCCTATCGCTTTGTCTACTGGAGCTGGAAGTTCAACGATGTCAGTCAGGGGCAGGATAGAACCGCCCTTTGGATCCCTCAATCGGCGATGCTGATCGGGGCTGTGATCCTTGCTATCGCCCTAACCGATCATCTGATCCATGTTCTGTTCCGCGGTGAACATCGCATCATCCGCGATCTGGCCGATCAGAGTCACGGAGAGTAAGCGCATGGAAAACCTGGCTGTTATCATCCTCTTCCTCTTTGTGCTTTTTACACTGTTGGGAACCGGTGTGTGGGTCGGGCTGGCCCTGATGGGTGTTGCCTGGGTCGGGATGGAGCTGTTCACGACACGCCCCGTGGGTGACGTGATGATCACGACCATCTGGTCGGCATCGTCCTCGTGGACCCTGACCGCCCTGCCGATGTTCATCTGGATGGGCGAAATCCTGTACCGAACGCGATTGTCCGAGGACATGTTCAAGGGGTTGTCGCCCTGGATGGCCCCCCTGCCGGGTGGTCTGGTGCATACGAATATCGTTGGATGTACTGTCTTTGCCGCTGTCTCGGGGTCATCGGCGGCAACCCTGACGACCGTCGGAAAGATGTCGATCCCCGAGTTGCGCAAACGCAATTACCCCGAACGGATGATCATCGGCACGTTGACCGGTGCGGCCACTTTGGGGCTGATGATCCCTCCGTCCCTGACCCTGATCGTCTACGGGGTGACGATCAATGAATCGATCACCAAGCTGTTCTTCGCCGGTATCCTCCCCGGTCTTGTTCTTGCGGCGATGTTCATGGGCTATGTCGCGCTGTATTCCAAGCTGGGAAAGGACTGGAACCCAAACAACGAAAGCAAGCTGAGCTTTTCCGAGAAAGTCAAAAACTCACGCTTTCTGATGCCTGTGATCCTGCTGATCACAGTTGTCATCGGGTCGATGTATCTGGGCTATGCCACCGCCACCGAAGCCGCGGCTTTCGGCGTGATCGGGGGGCTTTTGCTGGCCGCGGGTCAGGGGTCGCTGACTTGGAAGACCTTTACCGAAAGCCTGATGGGGGCCACGCGCACCAGCGCGATGATCGCCCTGATCCTTGCGGGGGCGGCCTTTCTGTCGCTGTCGATGGGGTTTACCGGCCTACCACGCGGACTGGCCGACCTGATCGCAGGATGGGACCTGACTCGGTTCGAGCTGCTGATGGTGTTGCTGGTTTTCTACATCATCCTGGGATGCTTTCTGGACGGGATATCCTCGGTCGTGCTGACCATGGCCGTGGTTGAACCGATGATCCGTGACGCCGGGATCGACCTGATCTGGTTCGGCATCTTCATCGTGGTTGTTGTCGAGATGGCACAGATCACACCGCCGATCGGGTTCAACCTGTTCGTGATGCAAGGCATGACAAACCACGAGATGAGCTACATCGCGCGTGCCGCGATCCCGATGTTCCTGATCATGGTATTGATGGTTTTCATCCTCATCTGGTTCCCGGATCTGGCGACCTGGCTGCCGGAAAATCTGCGCCAAAGCCCGGGCGGGTAGAACGGTCTTGAACCCGCTTCATCTGGCGGCGCGCCATGGCCCTCATGTACTGATCGCCGGGCTGGCGGCTGGCCTTCTGCTGCCGTCCCTGGCCGAGCCGATGCGAAACCTTCTGCCGCCACTGGTCGTGTTGTTGCTGTTCGTCACGGTTCTCAGGATGAACCCTGAAACCATTCTCGGGTCGCTGAGCGATCTGCAAAAGGTTGCATTCACAGTCATCGGGTTTCAATTCGTCATGCCGCTGATCGTGCTGGCCATAGGGTTTGCGGGCGGATGGACCGGAACGCCTGTCCTTTTGTCCCTGCTGATTATGGCGGCGGCCCCGTCCATTTCAGGCAGTCCCAATATGTGCCTGATGATGGGCCATCCGCCTGAACACGCGATGCGTCTGATGGTTGTGGGTACGGCCCTGTTGCCGCTGACCGCGTTACCAGTATTTCTGCTCATGCCCGAACTGGGGGATATTCAATCTGTCTTGCAGGCCGGGTTGCAATTGCTGCTGACCATCGTACTTGCAACCGGGGCTGCCATTGTCACCCGGCGCACAGTTCTGCGCGCACCCTCACCCGCGACGCTACTGAATTTGGAAGGCTTGGCGGCACTTACCTTGGCTGTGTTTGTCATCGGGCTGATGCCTTCGGTCAGTGCCACGGCCCTGAACAATCCCGCCATTGCAGCCTTCTGGATCGCGCTCGCCTGTCTGGTCAATTTCGGGGCACAAGCCGTTGCATTTCACCTGAGCCGAAACCGGCTGCCCGCAGACAAATCGACCGCGATATCGATTATCGCGGGAAACCGGAATATCGCCATATTCTTTGTGGCCCTGCCAACCGATGTCACCGCCCCGATCATGGCCTTCATCGGCGCCTATCAAATCCCGATGTACCTGACGCCCATGATCATGCGGCGCCTTTACAGCAAGGACGACCTTACCGCGTAACGGCATCTGCGCTTTGGAGCACCTTGTGGGTCTTACGTGCAATCCCGGATCACAAAGTGCTTCGTCGTTTCCTCGATGACTTCCCAATAGCCGCGAAACCCATTCGGGATCAGAAAACTTGCCCCGTCACGAAAATCTTGCCGGGTGCCGTCTTCATGGATCAAAGCGCAATGGCCTTTGACAATATAGCAATATTCGTCCTTGTCCGTGAACGCATGCCATTTTCCGGGCGTCGAGGTCCATGTGCCCGCCGACAACTTGCCATCCGGACTGGTAAAATGCATCCCGATCTGGTGATACGGGTCGCCGTCGACAACACGGTCCGGAAGATCGGCCAGACGCCGTTCGCTGCGTGTTGCGGGCGCACCGAAGAGATCGAGAACCTGAGGTGTCATAACATCATACCCTCCTGCTGAGCGTGTGTTTCAAAACGGCACGACCCTCCTGATGCGCGTTGAGGGCCCCTTTTGTGATGCGGGGGTCGTTGCCTTCGCTGAGGGCGA
>NZ_JAEDOV010000018.1:0-11444 GCF_017872535.1 Ruegeria sp. HKCCSP351
ATGTTTTCCAAGTTCTGTTCATTGCGGCATCCCCCCGGTTGTGGGAGCCTTAATATCACAACTAGTCGTCAATTTCATTTCTTGCAAAGAGTGGCCGCTTTGTCCGCGATCTGTAAGTTCGAACGGGTCAGGATTTTTGCGGTGCGGCGAAAGTCCGGTCTGACGGGCCGCGTCGCAGCATGCGCGACCTGGGACGGAAGGCCGCTCTGGGCCGTTTATGAGGGATGCTAAGGCGGCATCCGGTGGGATGCTGCGTTTGCCCCAACGGCGGCAGAGAGCCCAGAGCGGCAGATGCTGCACCAGCCAGGAATGGCAGCAGTGCGCAAAATGTTGACTCTACAACGCTGAACGAACGGCGCACACTGGACTTTGATCACACTCTCACTCACTGAGGTGCAGAATTCTCCAAACCGGTCGATTACCGAATTCGCAGTTGGTAAAAAAGTTTACGTTTTGACTGTCATCTCCGGTACTAGTCACTCGGTCAAAAGAGCCGAAAGCTCATCCGCCCCTTTTTGCAGTATTCCCAGAAACGACATCAGACTGTTGACGTCATGACGTTGTGTCGGCGCATGAACCGAAAGCGTGCCTACCAATCGGCCTTGCCCATCCTGAACGGGTACAGCTAAGGCAGTCATTCCGGTCATGAATTCCTCGTCATCGGTGGAATAACTATTCTCAGAGATACGTTGGATCTCCGCTCGCAGCGACTTGGGATCAGTCAGCGAGCGCTCCGTCTGTGGTTGTAGATTTCCCGCTGAAAGAAAACCGTCCAGCGTTTTTTGCCGCAGTGTGGACAGGTACATCTTGCCGCTGGCCGTACAATGGAAGGGTACCTGAGTACCAACCGGAAGCTGAATCCGCAGTGGCCACTTCGTTTCCACCCGGTCCAGATAGATCATCCCCTCTCGGTCTGGAATGGCGAGATTGCAGGTTTCACCAACCTGCTCGGCGACGCTGCGCAAGATCGCCAGACGCGCCGTACGCAGGTGCTCGGAAGACATCGTATTGACCGAAAGCAATCGCAGCCGGTGTCCAGGGCCGTATGAACGCCCATCCAGATCGCGCTGCAGGAAGCCCTCGGCTTCTGCGGTTTGCAACAGGCGGTGGATGGTTGGCTTGGCCAGGCCCAGTGACTCGATGAGGTCTGACGGTTTGACGGCGACCCCGCGTCGCGCAACCTCCTCAAGGATGAGAAGAAGGCGCAAGTTGGTCGGTATCTGTGTCTCTTTATCTTGTGTTTCCGTTGCGGCCATTCCGTAACAGTCTAGTTATTTGGCAGCAGGATCAAGGCCAGATCGGGCACAAGTGACACCAAAATCCACACCGACAGCAATGCGACCAGATAAGGTACTGTGTACCGCAGCAGCCGGAAATAGGGCACTCCGGTCACGCCGGAGGCCACATACAGGTTTAAGCCATATGGCGGAGTGATGAACCCGATAGACGCCCCCACGAGGAAGATCACTGAGAAATGGATCGGATCAATTCCAACTGACGCCGCAATCGGGGCAAGGATCGGGGCCAGAATGATCGTCACAGGCAGGCTTTCCAGCACCATGCCCGAGAAGAAGACGATCACCATCGAGGTGAACAGAACCGCATGGTACCCTCCCATTGAGGTTACGAAATCCCCAATGGTCTGCTGTGCGCCAAGCAAGGACAGGATCTGCTGCATCACCACCGAAATCGCGATCAGCGGTGCAAGAATTCCGGTGATCTGGGCCGAACGGATCACGATCGATGGGATCTCGGGGATAGTAAACCCTTCGACTACGAACATCTCGGCATAGCTCTTCTCGGTCGGCGAAATATCATTCCGCGCGCCCATGATCCGGTTGATCGGATAGCTGGCCAATCCTGCGATCACACAGAATCCAACCGTCACGCCCGCTGCTTCGGTCGGAGAGAATTTGCCCGTATAGATGCCCCAAAGCACCAGTCCAATGGCGAAGAACCCAAGCCATGCGCCAAAGGCGGTTTTCAACACTCGGTTCAGCTGTAGCGGGATCAGATGCCCCCAACCATTAAGGCGGCAAATGATCCAGCACGCGAACTGCATGCCAAAGACCATCAGTGCGCCAGGAAGGATGCCCGCAACGAACAGTTCGGAAATCGGCAGGTTCATAAGAAACCCGTAGACGATAAAGATGATCGACGGAGGAATGATGATGCCCACCGTGCCGCCCGCCGCCGCTGTGGCCGCGCTGAATCGTTCGTCATAGCCGCCTTTCACCATCTCAGGATGTAACATCGAACCAATTGTGGCTGTCGTCGCCGAGTTGGATCCCGAGATTGCTGCGAATAACCCGCAGGCGCCAAGCGAGGCCATCGCCAACCCGCCGCGTATCCAGCCCAGACAGGCATAGGCAAAATCGCTTAGACGCCGCGCAATGCCCGATTTGTTGATAAGGTCTCCGGTCAGGATGAACAGGGGCATTGCCAGTAGGGCAAAACCCTTGTTGAACACGTTCAGCAACTCGGCGCCCATGTTGTCCAGCGTCAGACCAAGGACAAATGAACAGCCTATGACCCAATAGCCGATCACCAACAGGACCGGCACGCCCAACATGAACAGAAAAGTGACCCCAAGCGAGATCAGTGTGACCATGGTTCCATCTGTCATCAGTCTGCTCCGATCACGGCCTGCTTGATCAGCGGCTCACCTGTTTTCCAGTTGTGCAGATCGTCGGCGAGGTTTTGAAACACCCGCCCTACCATCAGAAAGAACGACAGTGGTGCGGCCAGAAGGAACCACCACTGCATGATGTTGTCGGTCCCCAGAACGATCTGAAAGTTCGATGCCGATAGGGCGACCAGCCTGGACGTGGTCACGATGACGATCACTGCGAATATGAACCACAGCACGGCGTCAAGGATCAGGCAGGCCAATTGCCCGCCGCGCGGCATTGCAGAGCGGAATTCACTAAAGCTCAGATGTGTGCGTAGACGGACGTTGTACGAGGCCCCGAACCACGCCATCACCATGAACAGCAGCGGTGGAATAGTAGTCGACCAGGGCTCTTGATCGTTGAATACGAACCGGTCGATCACGCCCCAAAAGATGATCAAGGCAATGGCAAGGTAGGAGTACACCATCACCGATCGTTCCAGATGCCGTTCGATGAAGGGCACGGCCCGATAGATCAGCATGATGACGAACCCGCCCAGGGCCGAGACAATCGCGCCTAACGCCCAGGTTGCGTCGGATTCCAGTGCGGATTGAATCTCGAACGAATCCTGGCTGAGAAAGGCGCTGAATATCGCGCCGATATCTGCCCAAAATGACATCTACCCCGTCCTCCCAATCGGTATTTGTTGAACCGGCCCAGCGGGGCCGGTTCGGTAAGTCTATCAGGCCTGGCCTTTCCACCAACGGCGCGGCTCGACATTCTCCGGCAGTGTATTGGCCGGAATCTCGCGCGCGATGTCATAGATTTCCTGATAAGTATCGATGCCACCTGCCCATTTGTTCAGGCGTTCACGCCATTGCGCCCAGGGCTCAGGGTTGTAGTTCGGGGCGCACATTTCCTCGGCCAGTTTGATCTGATCATCCGCCAGAAATGCCGGGCGCACGCCGTTTTCGGCAAAGATCGTGTCAGGCAGTTGCGGGTCCGAGAAGCCCACAGTGTTCAACAGCGCCGCCTCATTCGCGCCCTGTATCAGCGCCTGCGTAAAGTACGAAGATTCCATCACAGCATCCTGTAACTCGCCGCTCAGCCCATCAAACACCTTTGCGGACATTGAAGTATGTTCGGTTCCGCAGAAGAATTTCAGGTTCACCGACTGCGAGACCACCGGCGCCATGTTGGCATAGGCAACGGCCGAGGCCCATGTTTCGGCCCCGTCGATCAGACCAGTCTTGAGCGCGTCCAGAGTCTCTTCCCATGCCACCGGCACCGGGTTCAGGTTCAATAACTGCATCGCAATCCGGCCCAACTGCGTGCCTGTCACGCGGTTTTTGGTGCCAAACAGTTCTTCCAATTTGGTGACGGTTGGTTTGTCTGAAAAGGTCGATCCCATTTGCAGACCGCGCAATTCGCAATGAGTGAACAGGAACTTCAGCCCGTGCCGTTTCTCCAGCGGATCACGCAGGATGCGCTGGCTCGCAGGACTGTAGAAGAAATGATACTGCGCCGCGCGGCTGGGGAACATATACGCATAATCCAGCACGTTCAGATAGGGCGCACCGCCGGCAGAGTTCTGGGTCGATGCCGCATAGATGTCGACGATACCCTGCTGAGTCTTCTCAACACAGCTCAACTGACCGCAGATCTGGTTGTCACCGATGAATTCGATCCGAATCTCGCCGTCGGTGCGCTCTTCCAGATCCCGCGCGAACTCGATTGCGCCCGCGCGTTCGATCAGCAGGTTGCGGGTGTTAAACCCCGAAGCGCCGAATTTCAGCGTGTGCTTCGGTTCTTTCGAAAAGCGTTTCTCGTAAGTTGATTCGGCAGCCTGTGCCAGATTCGCCAGGCTCATTGCGCCACCGAACCCGCCTGCCGCCAATAAGGTCGAGCTCATGCCGTAACGGCCCGCAACTCGGAAGAAATCCCGACGCGAAATACCACTTAGTTTCCGACCAATCTCCATTGCTTACCTCCCTGATCGCAAGTATTGAGACTTTTTGTATCAAAAAAGGCTAGTTTAATTCGATCAACTTGCATAGAGTTTTTTTCAGCAACTTTCGGAGGAGGCAGTCATGGAGGTGGATTATGCGGTTGTTGGCGCGGGGTCTTCGGGCTGTGTCATTGCCAATCGGCTAAGCGCTGATCCCAATACGACGGTTGCGCTGCTTGAGGCTGGTGGCCGCGATACAAACCCCTGGATTCACATCCCCGTCGGCTATTTCAAAACAATGCACAATCCATCGGTCGACTGGTGTTATCGGACCGAACCCGATCCCGGCCTGAACGGTCGATCCATCGATTGGCCACGCGGTAAGGTGCTGGGTGGGTCATCCTCTTTGAATGGGTTGCTATATGTGCGCGGCCAGAAAGAGGATTACGACCGTTGGCGTCAGATGGGCAACGAAGGTTGGGGCTGGGAGGACGTGTTGCCACTGTTCAAACGCTGCGAGGATCAAGAGCGCGGCGAGGATGAATTCCACGGTGTCGGTGGACCTTTGTCTGTGTCCAACATGCGCATCCAACGTCCCATCTGCGACGCATGGGTCGCCGCAGCGCAGGCCGCAGGTTATCCGTTCAATCCTGACTACAACGGGGCCGAACAAGAGGGCGTCGGGTACTTTCAGTTGACCACCCGCAATGGTCGACGCTGCAGCGCAGCCGTGGCGTATCTAAAACCTATCCGGGGTCGTCAGAACCTCAACATCATTACCAATGCCTTGGTAGCGCGGGTGGTTTTAGAAGGGAAAAAGGCAACCGGACTGGTTTATCGGGATCGTTCGGGTGCTGAACAAACTCTAAAGGTCCGGCGCGAGATCATTCTGTCCGGTGGGGCGATCAATTCCCCCCAAATTCTGATGTTGTCGGGAATCGGAGACCCGGATCATCTAAAGGAAAACGGTATCGAACCGCTGCACGCCCTGCCGGGTGTCGGCAAGGGTTTGCAGGATCACTTACAGGCGCGGCTTGTGTTTAAATGTAACGAGCCGACTTTGAATGACGAAGTCCGCAGCCTGTTCAATCAGGCGCGAATTGCCCTGAAATACGCGCTGTTCCGCGCAGGCCCGATGACCATGGCCGCCAGCCTTGCCACCGGTTTCATGAAAACCCGCCCCGAGATTGAAACCCCCGACATTCAGTTTCACGTCCAACCCTGGTCCGCTGACAGTCCTGGCGAGGGAGTGCATCCGTTTTCAGCGTTCACGATGTCGGTTTGCCAACTGCGCCCGGAAAGCCGTGGGGAATTGCGGTTGAACGGTCCCGATCCGTCCAAACACGTCAAAATCGTCCCTAACTATCTATCCACGGAAACGGATTGCAGAACGATCGTCGACGGCGTGAATATCGCGCGCGGGATTGCCAAACATGCCCCCTTGGCTTCAAAAATTTCCGAGGAATTTCGACCAACGGCAGAGCTGAGTTGCGACGATTACGAAGGCACGCTGGATTGGGCCAGATCAAATACGGCTTCAATCTATCACCCAACCGGAACCTGCGCGATGGGAAGCAATGGCATGTCCGTTGTCGACGCAAAACTAAATGTGCATGGAATAAAGAACCTAAGGGTAGCTGATTGCTCCATTATGCCGGATATCGTCAGTGGCAACACTAACGCGCCAGCAATTATGATAGGCGAAAAGGCAAGCGACTTGATAAGTGCAGATGCCTGACAGTCCCTCCGTCTTGCCTGCATGCCATGCAAAATGCCCAAAACACTTGCAACCGATGGATGAGTGCGCCAATCGCGCAAGCTCAAGCTGTTTGGTCGGTGGAGTCCAGTCGCAACTTGCGCTTTGCCCAACTCATGACTCATGAGTCATGACTGACAGTGATCTAGGAGCGACCATTGGTCAATGATCTGTGGAGCATCTAGCGCAGGGATTTAACACCATACCAACCTCGCGAAGCATGCATAAACGGTCTCGGACACTTTCCTAAAGTTCAACTCGTAACGTCCGCTTTCCTATTTTTGGGCGTACAAGTACTGCACTCTCCGAGATAGACATACATAGCCCTGGGTCGCGAACTTGAATGTTCCCTAATTGTCGGGGTGCGGACACTGCGTCGGTGAACGCTATTGGCTGCTAAGTCCGCGATCTGTGAGTTCGATGAAGCCCGAGGCATGCGCTTGCAGCGAATGACCGCTTTGTCGGGTCGCAGCACAGCATCGGTCGACTTTTTGAACGGCAGGTGTGGGCCGGTTTGTGCGGACAGCTATCCATGGGTCAGATACTGCAGTACTTTCGAGGTGTGGAATGAGCCCAGAGTTCCAAGTTTCTGTTTCGCAGCTAAAGTCCGCTTTGTTGGGCACTTGGAGTCCCGGTTGGCGATCAATCTCGGATAGTGGTGTCAGTTCCGAGTTTACTTTGAACATGTCGAGAACTACGGTCCATTCTGACAACTCCGACGAGAAATTCTCAGACAATGCCCGTGACAAGCTACATCTTCACTGTTTCCCCCCCGCCGCGCGCCTAAGCGCGTCTTTTGCCGCGCACGCGTGCGCGCAAGACTGACGCAGGCGCGAGACGTCGCTTAAATCGCGGCCTCCTGTAGGCATACAGGGTTAGGTTGCGTGCGCCTTTTCGCCTCCAAATCTCGAAATTTCCCGCCGTGATGCAAACGCCTTTTGGGCCGTGACAGCATCATGGTCGTCTGGCTGTCTGGAGGCCAATACACATGAATAAACCTACTCCACTCTTCATTCTCAGTTTGTCAGCAACACTTCAGATGATCGGTGTCGGCATGATCGTCGCACTTCTTCCACAACAGGTTCATGCAATGACCGGATCACTTGAATGCGTCGGTCTCGTCGCATCGGTTTTTGCGTTTGCCTATCTGCTTGCGCAACTGCCGATCAGCGCTCTGTCAGACCACCTGGGCGCAAAGCGTTTCCTGGTCACTGGTTATTTACTCTGCGCAGTGTCTGGTGTTGTCTTCTTTTTCACCGAAACCGCTGGGGGCATCTTCTTGGGTCGCGCCATACAGGGCATCGGTGAAGCTCCGATCTGGGCGCTCGGGCCAGCTATTCTTTCACTGGCCTATCCGTCAACCAAGGGGCGGGTGATTGGAATCTACAATGCGGCAATTCACATTGGCCTGACGGCGGGTCCGTTATTGGGTTTGCTCGTCGCGCCGAACGGCCAAGGCAGTCTGCCGTTTCTGATTTTTGCAGTGCTGTGCCTGTTCGCAGGACTGTGTGTCTTTTTCTTTCTGAAACCCGTTGCCGTTCCTCTTGGACAGTCTCGACCGAGCTTTGCACAATTTATCAGGCTGTTGCGCCAAAGGCAGACGTTGATCCTGTTGTTGGGTGTCCTTCTGTACGGCGCTGGATACGGTGTTTTCCTAACGGTTTTGCCCGTTTCTTTGGCATCCACACATAGGTTTGGCGCAACGGCCATCAGCCTGCTGTTCGTGGTGTTCTATGCGGCCATCAGCCTGTCGCAGATCGTTGCAGGAGCACTCTCTGATCGGTTCGGACGGAAGGGGTTTCTGATCTGGGGTATGGCGTTGGCGGCTGTTGGACTCGCGGCATTCCCGCTCTTTTCAGGGCTTTGGGCCTATATTCCACTTGGATTTGCCAGCGTTGGATTGGGAATTTTCTGCGTGGCATCCATCGCTGAATTGAACGAGGAAGCCCCCGACACACTCAAAGGGGCCATATCGGGCAGCTACTATCTCTTCTGGTCTGCGGGCTACGTGCTTGGCCCACTGTCTATTGGCGCAATCAGCTCGAACGTTCCATTCATTGGGTTCGGAACGCTCGCTGCCTTGCTTGGTGTTCAAGCCTTGGCGTTGGTAAGGGTTCAAAGCTAACCCCCACTCAACACACAGGCATCTCTTCTACGTTTGGGATGCCTGCTTTACGACTTCATTGCTGAGCCAGCCGCCAATATTGACCTCGCTGGGTCGTAGAAGTGGCAGGCATTGGCAAAGCGGACTTTGGGGAAACGGTGCTGAACGGCAGGTCTAGTCCCGCATGTAGCGAGTTCAGGCAGCCTTTGTTTTGCGCTCGCAGCGAACGGCAGGTTCGACGGGGTCGCAGTGCAGTAACATTGACCAAGGTCGAACGGCAGGAAAGGGCCGGTTAGTCTTGATAGTTATTTATCCGAGCTGCAGAAGCTGCAGCCGCCAATGGCCTCAAGTTCCAAATGTTCTCGGGTTTTAGCAATTATAAGATTGGTCATTCTGTTTCTGACGACCGAGCCCACAAATTGATATCTTCTTCCGAACTGATTGCATCGATCCTTGCCAACTCTTCATCACTGAAGGTGAGGTTATCGACTACGCCTGCGCAATCTACGATCTGACCCGGCCGGGACGCACCAATAAGCGCGGTCGTTACGCGTCCGCCTCTTAACACCCAGGCCAGGGCCATTTGCGCCAGAGTTTGCCCGCGTGCCTCAGCCATGTCGTTCAGAGCACGGACACTTGCCAGAGATCGCTCGTTGATCATACCATCAAGTAGCGACTTCCCTTGTGTAGCACGGCTGCCATCCGGAATATCGCGCAGGTATTTTGACGTTAGAATGCCTTGTGCCAGCGGCGTGAACGCAATCGATCCTACCCCAAGATCGTTCAGGGTATCGAGCAAACCGTCCCGCTCCACCCAACGGTTGAGCAGATTGTAAGAAGGCTGGTGAATCAGGCAAGGTGTGCCAAGGTCGTTGAGAATCTTCACCGCCTCGCGTGTGCGTTGGGAGTTGTAGCTCGAGATACCTGCGTAGAGCGCGCGACCCGACCGTACGATATGATCCAACGCGCCCATCGTCTCTTCGAGCGGCGTGTCGGGGTCAAAGCGGTGGGAATAAAAGATGTCGACGTAATCAAGCCCCATGCGCGCGAGTGATTGGTCACAGGACGCGATCATGTACTTGCGCGACCCCCATTCTCCGTAGGGTCCCGGCCACATGTCGTAGCCTGCTTTGGAGGAAATGATCAATTCATCCCTGTAGCCCGCGAAATCAGTTCTTAGGATTTCGCCAAATGCCTCTTCTGCCGATCCGGGTGGTGGACCGTAGTTGTTCGCCAGATCAAAATGAGTGATCCCATGGTCGAATGCGGTCCGACACATTGCTCGCTTGTTTTCGTGCGTCGAGTCCGCACCGAAATTATGCCACAGGCCCAAGCTGACAACAGGAAGCTTCACACCCGACCGCCCACATCGCCGATACACCATTCGCTCATAGCGGTTCGGCTCCGGGGTGTAAGGAATGGGTTTTGGCTTTGGTGGTCGTTGAGCTTTGGTCATGCGCTTATAATCAATGGAATGTTGGGCCTGTCAAACGGATCAACTCCGGTAAGATCGACACGAGATTCTGCGCGTCCTAGATGGGTGTTTATGGTTAGTCTTACTCCAGCACCGCGAAGCCGAGATGCCAATACTGACCTTTGCCAAGGGAAGCCAATACAATGAGCTTTCGACAGATCGCATCCGCCCATCACCGCGAAAATTTACGCTACCACAACGGCCTTCCCGACGGCTGGAACCGAGACAGGTTTCGGCAGCTTTGCGTGTGCTACGCCCAGATCAGGGGAGCATCGGCCCAGTGTATTCGCACCTTGGAGATCATCATCGACATGATCTCGCCATGCGCGTTTCGGGACCCGTCCCAGGAACCCTTTTGCTACGCGCGACAGGAAACGCTGATCGCCGGGCGCGGATTGACAGATCGGACAATCCACAATCATGAACGCGAGCTAGAAGCCATTGGCCTGATCGAGCGCAGGCTCGGCGCAAATGGCGCGCGGTGTAAACGTAAGGGGCTTGGCCTATTCCTGACCCCTGCCCTGAACCTCATTCCCGAGATGCGCGACGCGGACGTACGAAGCAAGGCCGAGAAGAAAGAGCATGATGCGTTGCGCGGAGATCGATCACGGCTTTATCGATATGTGAAACACAGCCTGGCGGTGCTTGCCTCACTCCCCTGCCCTCCTGAAGGCTTCGACGAGTTGATGGCCAGGTTTCGGTCCTGGCCGCGTGCTGATAAGCTGAAATACATGTCGGTGGATGGTCTCAGATCACATGTTCAAGCGGTTCATGACCTTTGGAAATGGATCGAAATTCATATCGCAAAACCCGGTGAAATTTCGGGTGAACCCGAAGCGTGTTTCGGGTGCCATATACAAGACCAAATTGAAGAAAAAATTCTGTCCTGTAACGTCGACGGCGAAGCGACAATGCCATCGGCAAAAACCACGGAACCAGATTGTTCTGGCTTAGAAAGCAATCATCCGGCGGTTATTGAACCGCGCAAGGCCCAAAAACTGCCTCGGGTGAATAACCGGACCCTGTATGAACTGGCATCGTCCGAGCTGCGCATGCATATCGATATCGCAGGGGGTGGAGATCAGAAATTCTGTCCAACCCTCTATGCAATCGAGACCGGCGTTTGGTCCCGGCTGTCTGAGATCGGCACCAATATCTCCGCCTGGCATGCGGCGACAGATAGGTTGACCCTCATGGGGGCGATCCTGGCTGGAGTGATCACGGATGCGAGGCTGAGTGATCCGAAACTGCCGCCGGTGGTTAATCCGGGAGGATATCTACGAGGCATGGTTCAGGCAGAGGAACGTGGTGACCTGAACCTGATTGCCAGTTTCATGGGGCTCTTGGCGAGACGGGCGCGGGAAGAGGAGCAAGCCCTCAGATCGGACGGAGCGCCGCCAGCAAATGCCTTGACGCGAGCATGGTAGTGACGCGGAAATTCGTTGAAATACCGTGCTCGAGAATGACTACCGCATTGCCTCTGAACGGGTAGATTTGGACCTGTCCCATTTTTGTGCCGCCCCAAGTGCTCGTTTAGGCCACTTTCCGTT
>NZ_JAEDOV010000019.1:0-9338 GCF_017872535.1 Ruegeria sp. HKCCSP351
AAAGAGTCTCGGACAATGTGAACGCTTTGGTTGCTTCTAGGGCGGCTTGGTCCGCTCACTGCTAGCCCAAGCCCGACCAGGCGAACGGCCTCAATCTCTGAGGTCAGCCATTCAAGCTGGGCGCGGCAAACTTGCGGAATGAGCCCATAGGAGAAGTGTCCAAATCCTGCTGCGTGCGCACGAAGCGCGGATTATTCTGCGGTTGCTGAGCTTTGGTTGTCGCAACGCGGCAAGAAAACCGGCCATTCGATCAGAGCGCGACGAAATTTGTTACTCGAACCAATAGATCGCGGACTAAACTGCCATTCGTCCTTGTGCTCACATCACCCGAATTTGGACCGAACTTCAGTTATGGCCCTATGATTGGAGGAGGCTTCCGGCGTTGTCCTGACATAGCGTTTCCGACAATCGCGGCAAGCAGGATTGCGCAGGAGGACAAAGCCCACGATCGCCGACATCGCGGCCGAAATCAGTTGCAGCCAGAAATCCGGAGTCTTGCTTCTACCTATCAGTGTAACGGCTTGAACGATGCTGCTGAAGAGCAGCTTCCACCCGAGAAATACCGCAAGCGCGACGTTGGTCGTCAGAGGGTAAATGAGAGCGAGAACGCAGGCGAGAACGAGCAAAATGCCCTGTAGTAAGAACAGCCTCGAACTGCGGCTGCATCAAGTGTCATCGGTACAGCCATATATCCGGCTCCCTCCGTTTTGGGCGCGGCATCCCTGTCTCGTTTTGCGAATCAGAAGTGGGCACGCACGCGCAACCCGAGAACCACCATGTTTTCGGTCGTGGGGTCGTTCGCAGGGTTGGTAACAAGCTGCACACTTGGTGTGATCTGGAAGAAATCCGTCACGTCCCACCGGTAGAATGCCTCCATTGTGAACTGGTTTCGTGAGTTACCAGGTGCCCGTCCCCAGTTCACCCCGACTCCAGCAAGATCCTTGCCGTCGCGGGCGTCGTACCCGGTTCCAACGCTGATCGATCGGTCGAGAAGCGTTCCGCCATCTTTGGCATAGCCTGCACGGAAGAACGGCCTCCACGCGTCCTGGCGACCGCTCGCCAGAAAAGAAACGCCGTAACCGCCGGGCACACCAGCCTGCATTCTCTGATCAATCTGCCAGAAAGTCAGCTGAACTGACTGGTCGTATCGATTGTCCCAATCAGGCGCCCAACCTATGCCGAAGTGTTTGAAGGTCTCGCCGGTGTCGAAAAGAGTTCTGGCGCTACCGACCGGGTCTGCCGGGTCTGCGTTGGCATCTGCAAAGCCAGCGAGGATCGCCCAACTGTCGCTTAGTCTCCACTGCAGCGCGGCTCCCAATCCCTGAGAGGGCGCTGGAACAGTTGGTAGTTGCTCAAAGGCGAGGTTTGTGAAGGCAGTCCATGGGTTGGCGAGGTTGTTGATGTCAATGTAGTCGGTGACATCAACCTGACCGATGACGAAGCTGCCCCGACCATCGGCAAACACTTGACGCCAGTAGAGGTTGGTCAACAACCACCCCGCATCGCTAAAGGTCGACGAAAAAAGCCCCGCATATCCTAGGGATGGCCCGAGCGCCTGGGGCGAGAGATGGCTTCCGAAGGCGCTCCGATTCTCGATCTTGAAGACCAAAGCGCCAGCGTAGGGAGTGCCGCGTCCGGACGCTGTCCAAGTGCCGAATAACCGAAACACGTTGCTTGCCGCATCGGACGGCGTCAGGTCTGAGTCGGTACCGAGATACTGGGCCATCTCCTCGAGACCGAATGTCAGCCCCACGCGGTTCTCAAACCCATTTTTCCAGTCCCGGTACGCCTGCACCCCCCCCAGATCCTGCTGATCGGACGTGGCTGCCAGCGTTCCGAGAACGCTTTTTGGAGATGAAAACCCATCACGGCTTAGGCCTTCAGGTCGGACTTCCGCGGGAAATATGGTGGCGAGTAGCGCGCAGACGACCGTCAGGGTATATCGCAACCATCGGCACCAAACATAACGCCGCATCGCGACACAGACGCAATGAGGGTCAAATGCGCCTTGCATGCTCTGCTCATCAGGTGCCTGTGACATAGTTTATCAACTCCAATTGCAGGTAATTGAGGGGACAAACGCCTCGCAGGCCAACTATATGTTATGAGCTCGCTTAGCTCGTCCCGAGGACCGATGTTTGCTGCGGTCGATCCGCGCCTGGCGGCTGAGCCAAGGTCATGGCGAATAAGGTGCTCCCGATAGCTAGCACGCAGGCCGCGCCTGCGAGCCGTGAACGGGCTTCAAATCTCAGGCGTCTCTGGGGGGTGCTCCCGAGGCACGCCTCGGCCCAGTTGCGACCCAGGATCGCCGCTATGCCGAGGGCCGACATGGCGAGCGCCATACCCGCCGAAATCGCGATCACCATCATGACCGCGGGAACCACAAGGTCGTTCGCGAGGCCAAACAGCATGACGATAAGCGCGCCGGTGCAAGGCACCACACCTACCGCGGCTGCAATCCAGCCGCCGCCTTGCGATTCGGTGTTTGCAGCGGCGCAGGCCGCACATCCGGCGTGGGCGTGGCCGCCGTGGTGATCGTCATGAGCTGCTCGTATGTTCGCGATGGCATGCCACAACATCACCGCACCTATTGCCATGATCAGCGCGTAGCTTCCGAGCCGGATCAACCTGTAATCCGAGGGCGCCGCTCCCGTCGCTTGTCGTACGGCGAAGTCGAGCAGGAAGACGACGACTACCGCCGACAGCACGTGCATAACGGCGATCCGGCCGCCCATGACGACGCCACGTCTGAGACTGCCACCGGTTCCGATGAAGTAGGAGACGACGACGGCCTTGCCGTGTCCCGGGCCAAGCGTGTGCAGCGTACCGTAGGCGAACGCGATCAACAGCGCGAGCCCGACTCCGCCGGCAGACCGGCCTTGCTCCATGTCCGACATCGCTGTGGTGAAGATATTGGTGATCTTGGCCTGCGCGCGCGCCAAATAAGAAAGGTCCCCGAACGCCGAGTCGGCTGCAACGATTTCCCCTGGCGTCCCGCCAACCACAACCTGCTCCATCGCGTACGACGTCGGAATGCTGCGCGAACCGTCTACAAGGAACAGAGTGTGACTTGCCGGCCAATGCGTCAGGCGCCCCGCAAGCCGTACCGGCGTGAACATACCAATGGAATCGACCCCCTCGGGATAATCGACATGAATGATCTGGTTCGGTGGAGGCGCAGGGGCGTGTATGCATGCTCCTATCCACGGCACCAGAAGAAACTCAACGACGCGCCCTTTTTCCCGGCGCAGCGGCAAGATATACCCGTCAATGGATACCTGAGATTCCAGCAAGCCCGATGCGACCTCAAACGCCGTTTCGTCCCAGTCTTGGACCGCGATGCCGTCAGACGAAAGCGGATCGAAGAGGTCGTCCGGCGGCAGAACCGTTTGCGGGCCGCTCAAGGATGACTGACCCGCATACGTTCCATCATCCGCTTTATCGTCTTTCTGGGCCTCGAGGCTCATACCCAGGTCGTTCCATGTGATGACTGTGGTCGGTCGATCTTTCGCATGGGTCGAACCAGCAGCAGCCAGGAGGAAAATTGACACCACGAAACAAATGCTAAGTACAAACCGATGTGGCGTGCGCTCGTCTGTTTCTTTGAGGCTATGTGACGCGTCCTGCGCGCACTTGTAATGACCAAGCATCCTGATTGGGGTTGAGAGCCAAATCATCAATTCGAAGCCTCAATTATTGCCGGTTTGTTGATCTTCCCCGGTGGGCGTGGAGTGGGAGACGTTCCTGATCTGCGACGCGGTGCGCAAAGGGGTTCGAGGCGTATTCACCGCCAGCGTGACTTGGGTTGCTTCGAGGTTCCACATACTCGCCATCCGCGCTTCGCCGTCGAGGACGAAGATGGTTTCGTTGCTCTCCTGAGGCGCAAGCAGCCCCGTCACTGTCACCGGGGTGTAGAGCGACCTAGCGGGAGAGCCTGCGTCGAACGTCACCCGGATCAGCTGATTTGGAGGTGGCGGAGGCATGTGGCTACACATGCCCACCTCCGGAACAAGATAGCCGACGGTGAAACCGTCCTCGTTTGTGCCAGCTGGAATGAGAAATCCGGTGATGGTTACCGTCGCCTGGTGGAGGTTTGGATTGGTTGAAAAGAACGCACGCTTGCGGGCCTTGGCTACAACCCATCGCTGTGCCAAAAGTCCCTCAATGTCATGGCCGGCAAGCCTTAGCGCGCCGCGTGCCGTCTCAAGCCGCGCCTCGAGCCGCGGTCGCGCCTCCTCCGGAACCTCCCCGTTCGCAAGCCGCTGCTCAAGACGGACAAAAGTTCGAAGTTCCCCCATCATCTCGAACCCCATGTCGCGAAAAGGGTCGTCGAACTGCAGCGCAACCGGGTCCGGCAACTCGCGAAACGAGATTGCGACCTGCTCGGCGAACGCGCCTGTGGCTGTCAGAAAGACGGCGATGAGGCTCCGCAGCAGTCGCGTGCGCAGCTTGGCTGCCAATGTCTGCATCGCTCAATTCCCTCCCTGCGGAGGAACGCCCGGCGCCACATCCGGCATGCCGGTGGAAAACTCCCGGTTCCAAGCGTCTTCCGACACCGACTCGAACCGCGGTTTGTCTTCCGGCTCGAAGCGGATCGGCTGGCCGGCAAAGACCTCCAGCAGTTCGTCGTCACGCACGGTCACCTCGCCATGCACAATAACCGCCTTGAACCCGGTCGAGGGGATTGATCCCTGATCATAGGTCGCATTGTCGGCAACGGTTTCGGGGTCGAACACCACGATATCGGCGATCATGCCCTCCTGAACCCGGCCCCGCTCCTGCATGGCCTTCAGCCCCGTACGGCCCAGATGGTGCGCCGCGTTGTAGCTGAGGATCGACAAAAGCTGCATCATCGGGATGTCGTTTTCGCGCCCAAGGCGCAGTGTTGCAGCGCGCGCCCCGGCGCCGCGCGGATGCATGTTTCCCAACTTCTCAAATGGAGTATTCCAAGGCGCCATAAGAGGCTCCGCGAACATCGCATCGCTGGCCATTGTTGTCCCCCTGAGAGTCAACCATTTGACTGAGTCCTCTGGCGGAGTCTTGAACAACAGAATTTCTTGGGTCGGATTATCCTTCAGGACCTGATCGTATTTTTCCTGCGTATAGAAATCACCTGTAATCGGATCCTGCATCGTGTCTTCGTAGCGATGCCCCTGTCTTTCAACCCAGTTTTCGGGTTTGAGGAAGACTGCGTTCACCGTGGTCGATCCGGCGGAATAGGGGTAGATCTCTCCCCAGATATTATGTCCGTTCTCCTGAAGCCGCGCGATGAGTTCATGCGTGAGTCGCCAGCCGGGATTGTTGAAGTGCTGCAGTATTGCGGGCGCGTTCAGAGCCAATGCATTGGCAATGACTTCTTGCGCACCGACGTTTTCCAACACGTCGCCATCGGGTGTGAAACGCGTATGAACGGCAGTCTGGCGACCATATCGCGCGCCAATCTTCTGCACCTCGAACAACTCACGCGTGGTGACACCATCGCGCATGTATCCCAATGTCGATCCGATACCGAGCGCGCCAGCCTGAAGGCCTTCGTCGATGATCTGCAGAATCTTGTTACCAGTGTCGTAATCCGCCTTGTCCAAACTCCAACCCGATCCCTTGCGGGAGGTAAGCGCCGCCGCCGGCCCCAGCAGAAGGGTTTCCTCGTCGTCGAAACCGTCGAGCACGATGGCGCGGGCTTGTTCGTGGCTGGAGGCGCACCCGAAATTCGCCTGGTTCTTGCCTTCGCGTTCCTCATACCACCGCGCGATGAATGTTCCTGCGCAGCCCTCCTCGAGGTCCATGCTCGAAGTCAGTCCGTCACGCAGGCCAAGCGCATAGCCCATCGGTTGTTGCCAGTGGAAATGGGTGTCAATGAATCCAGGCGCCACGATGTGACCTGTTGCATCGATTTCCTCGGCACCGCTCAGCGCCTCCTTGGAGATCGCCACGATACGGCCGTCCGAAATGCCGACATTTGCGATGCTGTCGTATAGCGTCTCCGGATCCATGACCCGGCCGTTCGAGATGACGAGATCGTAATCCTGCGCCTGAGCGATGCCGACACAGAAGAACGCAGATGCGAGCGTGGTTATCGCGAGGGTCGAGAGCGGCTTCATGAGCAAGTTGCTCCTTTCAAATTTTGTTGGAGGCCCGGTGTTTACTGCGTCTGCGTCCTGCGGATCGGCTGGCCATGCGGCGCGTCGAGGACAAGCGCGCCATCCAGGACAACGAATCCGCCGTTTACCAGCACGGTCTGCACGCCCACGGCAGGCTGGTTCGCGTTCTCGTAGTTGGCCCTGTCAGAGACCGTCTCAGGGTCGAACACCACGATGTCGGCATCCATGCCCACCTGCAGACGTCCCTTGCGGCGCATCTGCGGCACGAAGTCTTCCAGCGTCTGCGCTGGCATCAGCGACATCTTGCGGATCGCCTCGCTCATCGAAAGCACACCACGCTCGCGTACATAGCTGCGCAGGACCTTCGAAAAGGTTCCGGCAGATCGCGGATGGGCGAACACGTTGTCAGGAAGTGGCCATTCATCGCCGGTGTAAGTCTGAATGTTCCCCTTGTCGTCGAAGTACGACCAGAAAGTTGCGTCCGAGGCGATCAGCGTCGCAGGATGAGTCACCGACAGGTCGAGCTTAGCCAAATCTTCTGCCTTGCTCTCATCGAGGAAGTGCCAGGTGATGAAAGTGCCCGGCTTGTTCTCCTGATAGTCGTCGAGTTGGTCTTCGGTCATGCGATCCTGGCCGAGCTGAAAATTCTCGGCTGTCGATTGCATCCGGTCCCGCCAGTCGGGCCCAGTAAACATGGCCGCGCCGACGACGGTGCTCGCCGCGCCGTAGGGATAGGCTTCCACGGTGATGTTGATACCCTTGTCCATCGCCTCTTCGACAAGGGCGAGTGTGGCCTCGATATCAGCCATCGACGTGCTGTTGATATGGCAGATGTGCATGTGCGCGCCGGTGATGGCGGCGTTCGAGATCAATTCCTTGAGCGCCTCGAATGAACTCTGCGGCTCGATGTTGCTGGCGTAACGAACATGGGTGAAGGTCGCCACGCCGTATTCGTTGGCCAGTTCGGCCAGCGCAAAATACTCCTTTTGCCCGTATCCCGGCGCGTAGCCCGCGTTTACCCCAATACCAAGGCCCCCCTCCTTGAGTCCCTGTTCGACCAGCGACAGAATCCGCTCGGACTGATCTTGGTCGGCGATGTCCATCTTCCAGTCGTTTTCGGCCTGGGCCGCTTGGAAGAACTCAACGGTTGCCAGCGGGTCGGTGTTGTCGAAGGTGGCGATCCGGCCATAGGTCCAGCCCGCCGCCGCACCGTAATTGATTGGCAGGTTCTTGGCAGCCTGACTGTCATACCAGTCGGCGATGGGCAAAACGCCAGATTCTAGCTCTAGCGCCGTTGTCACCCCCTGCATCGCCTGCATCCGATAGTCACCAATACTCTGCCCGTGAGCGTGCAGGTCGATGAACCCCGGCGAGACGACGTGCCCCTTAGCATCGATCACCGTGTCACCTTCAAGCGAGAACTCGCTGATCGCCGAGATACGGCCGTCCTCCACGCCAACGTTGCGGATCGCATCGAGGCCCGTCTCCGGGTCGATCACGCGCCCATTTAAGATCACGATATCGTTGGCAAACGCTGTCGTTGCGGTCGCGACCAAAACCGCCAAGGTGCCGATTGCGGACAAAGTTCTTTCTGGTTTCATAGGCGATGTACCTTTACCTTCGACCACCTTCTGGAATCGTGGTCTTTCGCAAAAAGGATACTAAACGCTAATCAAAACAAAACTGTATGGCTTCACGCGACAGGTAGTGTAGAAACTTGTCCTTGAAAGTGCGTTCTGGGAGTATTCGTAGTGAACGGCATGTACATCGTCGTGTAGAACTAACAACGGACGACAGACAAATGGTCTCTGAGCGAATCGCGTTCAACCGCGCTCTGCAGCTTCGCCCCTTCCTTGATCTGTTCGAGAAGCGCGGCGGCAAGGCTGGCCCTGTTCTCAAGGCGGCTGGGCTTGACCAGGTCGATCTCACCGACCCGGCTGCGATGATCACCGGCAATGCACTCTACAAGGCCGTCGAGAAAATGGCCGATGTGCTCAACGACCCGTATTTCTCGGCGCGCGCAGCTGAGACATTCGTCGAGGCGGGCCCCGTCTTTGTCCGGGAGAGCTATGCGATATCCCACACCCTCGCAGAGTTCCTACCGCTGGCTATTCTCGAACTCGACCGGCAGATCAACAACGTTCGATACTCCCTCCAAATCAATGCAAATGTCACCGTGATCCGAGCTGAGAGGACTTTCTTACCGGCAGCACCCGTCGTTCAGGCAGATGCCGCCACTGCGAGCCTGTGGTTGACCCTCCTGCGGTTAGTGACCGAAGACGATTTCAATCCGTCTCGCATAACAGTTACGGCGCAGGAAAACGCAGGTATTCCGCTGGATCTGCTTCCGAAGTCTTCTTTCTTGAAACGAAAGTGCAACAGTGTTCAGATCGGGTTTCCCTCTGAGTGGCTGCAACGGCCACTAGCCCTGAACTGGAAAATCCCGCCCACCTCGCGTGGAGAGTTCCGCGATACTTCCCCGCGCGATGCGATCCTGAAATGGGTCGAAAAGGTCTGCTTCCAAAAGATTGGTGAGCGAACCTTCGGCCTCGAGGAACTCGCGCGTAACCTCGGCGTCCATCCAAAGAGCCTACAGCGCACGATGTCTGAATTGGGCACCTCGTTCCAAGAGATCCGCGACAAGGGGCGTAGAGAGAGGGCCCTAGAAATCATTGACAGCGATAGATCCGCACCGAACGAGGAGATCGCCGAGTTGCTTGGTTTCTCCGGTGCAACAAGTTTTTCCAGAGCGTTCAAAAGGTGGACTGGTGTCACACCGAACGAATATCGGCGAAATCAGTGACTCGTTCCCTGCTCCCTTGAGCCAAAAGAAAACTTGGAAGATGAGGTCCTCGTTGGATCAGTTTGGAGAAGTTGTAGTGCGACGTTAATAAATTAGCCGACGGCATTAATTGGTGGGTTGCCAAAATCGATGCAATCTCTGCAACTGGCAGTTTTGTTGTATATTTCGGAGTTAGCAATGCATGGTCGTGAATGTCCGGTTTGCGCTGCCGGTTCAACCGATGGCCGCAACACGCTCCTCGAACTTCTCCGCGAGTGAGAAGTAATTCAAGGTTATTCTCGGCCGCTCGTTGAGCTCCCGGGCGACGGCGTCGAGGTGTTCTCCGCGACGGGATGCGAGTTCGATCGCGAAGTTCGCCGCATCTGCATCAGGCTGCTCCGTCCTGTGTGGATGGCGTCTGCTTTGCAAGGACAAAATGCTCTGATTGCGCGGCT
>NZ_JAEDOV010000002.1:0-637285 GCF_017872535.1 Ruegeria sp. HKCCSP351
AACGGAAAGTGGCCTAAACGAGCACTTGGGGCGGCACAAAAATGGGACAGGTCCAGAAATAGTTTCAGTTTACCCGTGATGATCTGTTAATCCAGCAACTGATCCCTTCGCAAACCCGCACGCTCGTAATGGTGCGGCAACACGCGTCCATAGAGCTGCTGCGTCCGCTCGATCCCGCCGCACATGCCTTCGGCCTCGACAAATGAAAAGATCCCCACATACCGCCGCCGTGTGCCCTTGACCGGGGCGACTCTGTGCAGGGAATAGCGGCCTTTGAATATCTGTAGGTCCCCAGGTTGCAGGTCCAGCCGATGAACGCGCGCCTTGTTTCCGTCCAGAACCGACGCGACCTGATCGAAATTTTCATCCTCGGCTGTGCGCAGATTGGGTGCGTATTCGAATGCACCGCCCTGCACGCCATTCTGGATCGCCAGTGTCACGGTGTAGTTGTTGGTGTCGAAATGCCAGGGAAAGCCCCGCCCCTCCTCCACGACATTGATGATCACGTCTGCCAATGGATCATCGTAACGAAAGAAGCGGTCCTCAGGCTCATCCAGCGCATCCCGAATGAAGGGAAGAAATCCGCTAAACTCGTAAATCCTGCGCAAAGGACCGGAATGCGCAAAATTGTCGGCAGGAACAAACGCGTTCGAACGGTCATAGAACCGTCTGATCGGATGGGCGGCGTCGAACCGTGGGTCGTCTTTGGTGAAATAGGCATTTGTGCGATTGAAAGACCGGTGTGCATTGGGCGCCACCTCATCTGCCTCCTGCACCAACAGCTCGATCCCTTGCGCGTGTGCGAAACCCGGTAGAACCGCACATCCGTCCTGTTCCAACTCGCGCCGCAAATCCCCGATCAATCGCCTGTAAGCTGGCGAATCCGGGCGATCGATCGGATACCGCCCCAGATCTACCAGGTCCTGTAACATGCTCTGCCTCCCTCGTTTGCGCACACAAGGTCAGCGTGACCCAGACAAAACGCCGGATCATGCCAGTTTCAGACATCGGCCTGCCGCATTCAGACCTTCATAAATGTCCCGCCCTCAGGAGAACGACCGCCCTTTTCCCGGAAATTCCGGGCATGCGGCAATCTGCGCAACAAAATTTCGCAAAATACCGCCATTGAGATAGAAAATTGGTAGATTTGCCTGTTGACGCTCCTCCCCCCCGACCATAATGTCCCCTGCAAGCAAAAAGGAGCCTCTGGCGATGAGAACGCTAGTCGTAATCGTAGGAACCACGCGCATGGGCCGGTAACGGTAAACCATAATCGAACCCATGCGCCTCCGAAAATTCGGGGGCTTTTTTTTGTCAAACGCAAGACACATGTCGCGAACGGAGCAAAGCAGATGACACGTGAGATGACCGGCGCAAAGATGGTGGTTCAGGCCCTCAAGGATCAGGGCGTGGACACGGTATTCGGATACCCCGGTGGCGCCGTCCTACCGATCTATGACGAGATCTTTCTGCAAAACGACATTCGCCACATTCTGGTGCGTCACGAACAGGGTGCAATCCACGCCGCCGAAGGCTATGCGCGGTCGACCGGCAAGCCGGGTGTTGCGCTTGTAACCTCTGGTCCCGGTGCCACAAACGCCGTTACCGGCCTGACCGATGCGTTGCTGGACTCGATCCCGATTGTGGTTCTGACCGGACAGGTCCCGACCTTCATGATCGGATCGGATGCCTTTCAGGAGGCCGACACCGTTGGCATCACCCGCCCCTGCACCAAACATAACTGGCTGGTAAAGGACACGAATTCGCTGGCCGAAACGCTGCACGAGGCTTTCCATGTGGCCAAGTCGGGCCGTCCCGGCCCAGTTCTGATCGACATTCCCAAGGATGTGCAGTTTGCCACGGGTGAATACAACAGTCCGAAACCTTCGACCTCGCACTACCAGCCTGTGCTGAAAGGCGATCTGGAGGAAATCAACGAGCTTGTTGCAGCCATTGAAAAAGCGAAGAAGCCGGTTTTCTATACGGGCGGTGGCGTCATCAATTCTGGCCCCGCAGCCAGCCAGTTGCTGCGCGAACTGGTGGATTCCACCGGCTTCCCGATCACCTCAACCCTGATGGGTCTGGGCGCTTATCCCGCGTCGGGCGAAAACTGGTTGGGTATGCTGGGGATGCACGGCCTTTACGAGGCGAACCTTGCAATGCATGGCTGTGACCTGATGATCAACATCGGCGCACGGTTCGACGACCGGATCACAGGGCGCATTGACGCGTTCTCTCCAAAGTCCAAGAAAGCCCATATCGACATTGATCCGTCTTCGATCAACAAGGTCATCCGTGTGGACATCCCGATTGTCGGCGACGTGGCGCATGTACTGGAAGACATTCTGAAGGTGTGGAAATCACGCGGGCGCAAGACCGATGCAGCAGCCGTCAAGAAATGGCAGGCACAGATCTCTGAGTGGCGCAAGATTAACTGTCTGTCCTACACCAACAGCGAAAAGTCGATCAAACCGCAATATGCGCTGCAACGTCTTGAAGAGCTGACGAAAAAGCATGACCGCTATATCACCACCGAGGTTGGCCAGCACCAGATGTGGGCAGCACAATATCTTGGGTTCGAAGACCCCAACCGCTGGATGACATCGGGCGGGTTGGGCACCATGGGCTACGGTTTCCCCGCCTCCATCGGTGTCCAGATGGCACATCCGGACGCGCTGGTAATCAACGTCGCCGGTGAAGCCTCTTGGCTCATGAACATGCAGGAAATGGGCACGGCCGTTCAGTACCGCCTGCCCGTCAAGCAGTTCATCCTGAACAACGAGCGCCTTGGCATGGTCCGTCAGTGGCAGGAACTGCTGCATGGCGAGCGCTATTCGCACAGCTGGTCCGAAGCCCTGCCCGATTTCGTGAAACTCGCCGAGGCGTTTGGCGCCAAAGGTATCCTGTGTTCCGACCCCGCCGATCTGGACGACGCGATCATGGAAATGATCAACTACGACGGTCCGGTAATCTTCGACTGTGTGGTAGAGAAGCACGAGAACTGCTTCCCCATGATCCCGTCGGGCAAGGCCCATAACGAGATGCTGTTGGGCGAGGCCGAGACGCAGGGCGTGATCGACAGCAAAGGTTCGGTTCTGGTCTGATACCGTCCAAGGATTACCGCCGGGCGACCATTGCACTCGGCAAACACAGGATGATGAAAGGGACATAAATGTCTGCCCTACATATCAAAAAAGGCTCCAATCGCCATTCGGCCTACAACCTACGACCTACCTTCTCGGACGTGCAGGAACGCCATACCATTGCCGTGCTGGTCGAGAACGAACCCGGTGTCCTAGCCCGTGTGATCGGTCTGTTCTCGGGGCGCGGATACAACATCGAAAGCCTGACCGTGGCCGAGGTGGATCACACAGGACACCTGAGCCGCATCACCATTGTCACCACTGGCACACCGCAGGTGATCGAACAGATCAAGGCGCAGCTGGGCCGGATCGTGACTGTCCATGACGTGCATGACCTGACGGTCGAAGGCCCTTCGGTTGAACGCGAACTTGCCATTATCAAGGTCGTGGGTGAAGGCGACAAACGAGTCGAGGCGCTGCGCCTGGCTGACATCTTCCGCGCCAATGTGGTTGACAGCACCCTAAACTCTTTCATCTTCGAAATCACCGGCGCGCCCGACAAGATCGACGCTTTTGCTGACCTGATGCGCCCGCTGGGCCTGATGGAAATCGCCCGTACCGGCGTGGCGGCCCTGCTGCGCGGCGACTGAACAACATGCCCGCCTTGGGGATTATCTTGCCCCCAGGTGGGAACACTATTTGAGGTTGGTGGGCCTTTCAAAAAACGGCCCAAACGCCTTTCTATGCGCTAAATTTGCCATAGAACTGTCTTTTCCAGATAAAGATCAGTCATTTTTAGATAAAGCCTATTGCCATTGCGCTTTATGGCTTTAGCCTTGATGCCGCAACGCGACGTGGGGATACGTTGCTTGGGGTCAATCTGTACGATTTTTCACTGCGCGCCGGGGCTTGGTTCCAGTGCTGCGATGGTTTTTCAGGAATCTCAGCAAGACGTGGGCATCCATGACCAACGACATTCGCAGCCCGGCTGAAGTTCGCGCGATGTTTGGCGCGAACCTGCGGCAATTGGCACGAAGGTATCGGTCAGTCTCGGCACTGTGCCGCAAGCTTGGCGTAAATCGCACGCAATTCAACAGGTATCTTTCGGGCGAAAGTGTTCCACGGCCAGATGTTCTGGATCGCATCTGTCGGTTTTTCGACGTGGATGCGCGCATTCTTCTGAAGCCGCTGGACGAAATTGAAAAGGTCGAGGATCACGCCGCGAAAACTGCCTTGACCGAGTTTCTTGGGTCAGGTGTGGACATGATCGCCAGAACTGCGTTTTCTCCGGGGTTTTACGCCGTGATCGAAAGCGTCTCGGCCTCGCACCGTATGACCCTTCTGCACGCCCGGCCACAGGCCCAATGCACATTGATACGCGGATATGTGTCGCGCGCGGCGATGCCTGAGGCAACGCCGCAAGCGCGCGAAATACAGGGGATCGTCGCCTGCTCCGGCGATTCCGTCTATATGCTGACCTCTCAGCGGGAGGGTCAAAACAGTCGCGTTTATATGATTTCACCCGATCCGACGGGAACAGCGGTTCAGTGGCGGGGTACGGTTATCAGCCCGGCCACCCCTGAAGCACCGGAGCCCGTGGTTCTGAAATATCTCGGGCATGATGCAGCTGCAATTTTCGCCGCTGCGCGGCTGTCTACGAACAATCCGGCTCAGCAACTCTGACCGGTTATCTCAGGACGATGCTTCCCCGCCTTCGACTTGGGTGATTTGTCTATACAGGTGCCAACTGGCGTGGCCCAACAGTGGCAGGACCACCAGAAGGCCCAGAAACCAGGGCACCATGGCCAGGAACGTCAGAACAGCGATGATTACCCCCCAGACAAGCATCACCGGAAAATTTCCGGACACATAGGTAAAGCTTGCAATCATCGCCGTGACAAAATCCAGTTCGCGGTCCAACAGCAGTGGGATCGACAAAACAGTGATCATATACAGAACGGTTGCGAAAACCGCCCCAACCACCGTGCCCACAGCCAGCATTGTCAGGCCGTTCACCGTCAGAAAGACTTCAAGCGAGGACGACACGTTTGTCATCGTAGCCAGCCCAAGGAATAGGGCAAAGATCATGTGCCCCAGAAAAAACCAGAACAGAAACACCACGACGATGATGGCACAGATCGACGGCAATTGCCGGCGGCTTTGTTGCAGCACGACACCAAAGATCGCGCCAAGGTCCAGCGGTTCGCCCTGTTCCAGCCGGTGCGACACCTCATAAAGGCCAACAGCGGCAAACGGGCCGATCAACGGAAAGCCAATGGCTGCCAGAACCAGCCAGAAGGTTGTACCGGTCTGAATGGTGACCCATGCCATCGCCCATCCTGCAAGCACGTAGAACCCGGCAAAGATCAACCCGAACTGCGGCGCACGCAGAAAGTCGGCCCAGGCGCGCTTCAACGCCGTGCGCAGCATAGCGGTATCTACCGGGCGCATGTCCGGAACACCAAAAGGCTTTTCCATGTCGTCTTCTCCTCCCTTACCGACGTTATGACATCGCCGGTCTCTTGTTTGGCCAGTCAATTTCGGCGTGATATGCCGCTCCGACCGACAGTAATTTGTGATCCGACCCTCTTGGTCCAAACAATTGAAAGCCCATGGGCAGACCCTGCACACCAAATCCCGCGGGTGCGGCCAGACAAGGCAAGCCGATCAGGCTGACCGGTACCGTGACATGCATCCAGCGATGATATGTATCCATTGCGCGGTCCGCGATCCGGGTGGGGTATGGCGTTTCGATCCCAAACGGCCAAACCTGTGCGGATGGCAGGACAAGGGCATCAAACTGCTCGAACAGTTCAGCCGCGCGCCGGAACCATTCTGACCGGATTACGCTGGCGTGATGCACATCCATGGCACTCATCGTCAGACCCCGGTCCAACTCCCACTGGGCTGTGTCTTTCAGATGGTTCCGTCGTTCAGCCAAGGGTTCAAGCCCCGCAGCAACACTCCAGGATCGCAAGGTGATCCAACTGGTCCATAACCGTTCGGCATCAAAAGGCGGGGCGACATGTTCAACGC
Organism: Ruegeria sp. HKCCSP351; assembly: GCF_017872535.1. Taxonomy (NCBI): domain Bacteria; kingdom Pseudomonadati; phylum Pseudomonadota; class Alphaproteobacteria; order Rhodobacterales; family Roseobacteraceae; genus Ruegeria; species Ruegeria sp. HKCCSP351. Next base: position 6,120 of record NZ_JAEDOV010000002.1, read on the forward strand.
GCGCGCCCTGCGCTTCGAACACCTTCATCGCATCTTGGCACAGCTCAAGAATTCCGGCTTCAATAGGAAAGGCCTCGCCCCAATCACCCAGCCAGCCAATGCGCAACCCGTTCAGATCTGCTGCGACCACCGGGGAAACCGGTGCGTATTCTCCGACCAATGGCAGGCGCGGATCGGGCCCCGAGATCACATCGAGCAGGATACCCAAATCTTCGGGACTGCGCGCCATCGGCCCCAGCGTGGACAGTTGATGCAGGAAACTGTCACCCACAGGATCAGACGGCACCCTGCCCCAGCTTGGGCGAAAGCCGTAGACGTTGTTCCAGGCTGCCGGGTTGCGCAGGCTGCCCATCATGTCAGACCCGTCGGCCAATGCCACCATACCCGTTGCCAAAGCCACTGCCGCACCACCGGATGAGCCGCCGCAGGTGAAACTGGCATCATACGGGTTGCGCGTTGCACCATAGACCGGGTTGAACGTGTGCGAGCCCAGCCCGAATTCCGGTGTGTTGGTCTTGCCGATCAGGATGGCGCCCGCGGCCCTCATCCTTACGGCAATCAGATCATCCCTGTCAGGAACGACATCCCTGAAAACAGGCGATCCGTGCGACGAGACAATACCTGCCACATTGACCAAATCCTTGACCGCAATTGGCAAGCCGTGCAGCGTGCCAGTGACGGGGCCGCTGTCGCGGGCCTGTGCTTCGGCCATCAGTTCACTCTTGTCCAGCAGCGCTACGATGGCGTTCACGTCACCGTTGACCTTGGCAATACGATCCAGCGTGGCCTGCATGACTTCCGTGGCCGAAACCTGCCGGGTAGCCAGTTGGTTCAGAAGCTCTGTGGCAGATATCCGGGTCAGGTCCATAACACGCCAGTCTGTTGTTGGTCTTCGACAGCCTAGCGAGCGGTTCACCTCATTTAAACCCACTGTTTAGATGTATCTTTTCTTGTCTTACTAACAACAGCATCACAGTGCTTTGCGGTGCAATGGCAGGTTGCTGTCCCGGCCCAGCCAATACCGTAGGCAAACGGCAATGGCCGCGCTACTCAACACCAGCCAGACCCCACCCCACAGCATCGCGGTGCCGCCGAATTCCTCGGCCAGTAGGAACGCGTCCGAGCGCGCGCCGGACCGTCGGATGGTGTCATCAAAGATATCAAACGGGACATAGATCATGCTGGTCAGCCCGATGACGCGCAGCACCAGATCACTGACCTCGTGGCTCATGAACCACGCTGTCGCAATCATTGCGGCCCCGACGCCTGCGCAAAATAACAAGGCGAAAGCATCGCGTATGTACAGCAGTGCGATCAGACACATGATTGCGCCGAAAACAGCCAAAACAGCCCGGTCAACATTTGTCCGTAAGGCGATGATCAAAAGCGCCATGCCAAACACGAGCGAGCCGAGATAGCCGGCGGACAGGCTGAGAAACCTGCTGCCGCCCCGGCCGATCACCATCCCTCCTTGCTGGGGTGAGATCGTGAAACTCTCGACCGAACCGCCAGTCAGTAGGATTGTCACGGCATGAGACAGCTCATGCAGAAAGACGACCAGAATTTTCAGCGGAACTACAACCGGCGTGTTCCAGAGCGCAAAGACCAGACCGGTGATCAGGATTAGCTGCCAGTGCCCTTTCAGCAGGTCCAGAAAGGAACGCTGGCGTGTCACCTTAGCTGTCGCCCTGCGCCTCGGATCGACTTTTGCCTGACACGTTCAGGGCCAAGGTTGCCGCCATGAATCCGTCCAGGTCCCCGTCCAGAACACCTTTGGTATCCGAGGTTTCGTGATTGGTTCGCAGGTCCTTGACCATTTGATAGGGCTGCAACACGTAAGACCGGATTTGGTTGCCCCAGCCCGCATCGCCCTTAGCCTCGTGCGCCGCGTTGATATCCGCGTTGCGGCGATCCAGTTCCTGCTGGTACAGGCGCGATTTCAGGGCTTTCATGGCAATATCGCGGTTCTGGTGCTGCGACTTTTCCGAGCTGGTCACAACAATCCCGGTCGGGATGTGCGTGATCCGAACAGCCGAGTCGGTGGTGTTCACGTGCTGGCCGCCAGCCCCCGAAGAGCGGTAGGTGTCGATGCGGATATCGGCCGGGTTCACCTCAATCTCGATATTGTCGTCGACCACCGGATAGACCCAGACCGAGCTGAAAGACGTGTGGCGTTTTGCTGCCGAGTCATAGGGCGAGATCCGCACCAGCCGGTGTACGCCGCTTTCCGATTTCAGCCAGCCATAGGCGTTGTGACCGGAAATCTTGTAGGCAGCGGATTTGATCCCCGCTTCTTCGCCCGGTGTCTCGGATTGCAGCTCGACAGTGTAACCCTTTTTCTCGGCCCAGCGCACATACATGCGCGCCAGCATCGACGCCCAGTCGCAGCTTTCGGTTCCCCCCGCGCCCGAGTTGATTTCGAGGAACGTATCATTGCTGTCGGCCTCACCGTCCAGCAGCGCCTCAAGCTCTTTTTTGGCGGCTCTGGCTTTCAGCGTCTTGATCGCGGCTTCGGCATCCTGAACGACTTCTTGGTCTTCCTCCATCTCGCCCAACTCAATCAGTTCGATATTGTCGTTGAGGTCGGTCTTGATGGATTCATACGTCTCGATTGCATCGACCAGCATCTGCCGCTCGCGCATCAGTTTCTGCGCGTTTTCAGGGTTATCCCAAAGGTTGGGGTCTTCGACGCGCGCGTTGAATTCCTCAAGGCGATGCGGTGCGGTTTCATAGTCCATACGCTGCGCCAGCAGCTCCAGCGACTTTTTGATATCCGCCACGATGTTCTGGGTTTCGGCGCGCATGGTCTTGTCCCAACTTGCTCAATCAGGCCTGCGTGATAGCAAGAGGTGCGAGACACCACAAGACAGGCTGGATGCTGAAACAGCTATCGAGCTTTCAATCAGAAAGATGCGCAATCGCCCGAATTTCCACCAGCGCCCCTTCCCGTCGCAATCCCGCAACTTCAACTGCGGTCCAGGCCGGGTAAGGCGCGGTCAGAACCTCAAGGCGCACGCGATCGAACAGGTCGAAATGATCTCGCATTTCAACGTGGTACGTCGTCATCTCGACCACTGCATCCAATCCAAGGCTGGCTTCCTTCAAGACCTCTGCAATCTTTGCAAAGGCGTTTCGGAATTGTTGTTCCGGATCGCTTGGCATCGAGCCGTCCGCCGCGCTTCCGGTCATGCCGGTGAGAAACACGTGCTGACCCGAGAGGACGCCCGGAGAAATGCGCAACTGTCCGGGTGCCCCCAGCAAAGAGTGCGGAATCAGCGGAGTTTTAGCCAATTGGAATGCGCCTTGTCAGTAAAGCCCACCGGTGCTCAGGTCCCCTTGGGAAGCTTTCGGTCCAACGGTCACGGTCTCGCCCGTTGACGTCTGGACCTGAACCCCCGCGCGCTGGACTTCTTCAAACAATGGCAGGTCCGATCCGATGGCAAAACCACCATCATAGACACGGTCGATAAAACCATCGACGCCGTCGCGGAAGAATTCGGCCACGACATAGTCACCGGTGGCGTCATCCGGCAGGCGGGCGCCGCTGAAACGGTCAATTTTGATGAAATGACCACCTTCCGGCACCTCGAACGGCCCGCCGCCATACTTTTCGACGGCTTTTTCCATGAAGCTCTGGAACACAGGGCCGCACAAGGTACCACCATAAGCCCCCCGCCCCATCGGGCGCGGTCGATCATAACCGATGTAGCAACCGGCCACGATGTTCGACGTAAAGCCGATGAACCACGCATCCTTGGATTCGTTGGTGGTTCCGGTCTTGCCTGCTGTTGGCACGGGCAGATTCACAACTCTGGATGCCGTCCCGCGGTCGACCACACCCTTCATCATCGATGTCAGCTGATAGGCGGTGATCGCATCCATGACCTGCGCGCGGTCCGTGACAAGGGTCGGCGATTCATCTGGTTCCAGCCAGGTCGAGTTACAGTCCAGACACTGACGGTCATCGTGGCGATAGATGGTCTTGCCGAACCGGTCCTGAATGCGGTCGACCAGAGTCGGTTCCACACGCTGGCCACCATTGGCGAACATCGCATAGGCCGCGACCATCTTGTAAAGCGTGGTTTCCTCGGCCCCCAGTGAGTTGGCCAAAAACGCGCCCATCCTGTCATAGACACCGAACCGTTCCGCATAGCCCGCAACGACGGGCATTGTAACTTCCTGCGCCAGACGGATGGTCATCAGGTTCCGCGACTGTTCGATCCCTGTACGCAAAGGAGTTGGACCGTAGAACTTGTTGGAGGAGTTCTTGGGGCGCCACAGACCCTGCGGCGTGTTCACTTCGATGGGTGCATCGACAACGATGGTCGCGGGGCTGTATCCGCTGTCCAGCGCGGCAGCATAGACAAACGGCTTGAAGGACGATCCCGGCTGGCGTTGTGCCTGTGTGGCCCGGTTGAACACGGTATCCTGATACGAGAACCCGCCCTGCATCGCCAGAACACGACCCGAGTTCACATCCATCGCGACAAAGGCACCCTGCACCTCTGGCACCTGGCGGGCTGACCATTGCCCATCTTCACCCGCAACAACAAGAATGACATCGCCGCGCTTGAAGTTGGCCGCAAAATCACCCTGCATCCATTTGATGTCCGCGCGCGGGATTATCCCATCGGCAGGACCTTCTTCGACACCAACTGTCAGTTGCTGGTCGGTCATGCCCAGGACCACGGCGGGATACCACCGGGTTGGCAGAATGACGTCGCGCGGAACTTCCACGGCCGCCAGCGCCTCGCGCCATTGCGCCTCATCCGCTAGTTTTTCTTCCGGGATCACGTCACCTGTTCCGCGCCATTTACCACGGGAGCGGTCATATTTCTCGAGCGCCTCGCGCAAGGCACGTGCGGCCTCAACCTGCATTTCCTCATCCACCGATGCCCGCACGGTGAAGCCGCCCGTAAAGAACTCGCCCTCACCAAAATCTTCGCTCAGCTGGCGACGGATTTCGTCGGTGAAATAGTCTCGGGGCGGCAGGGCTGTACGGAAACTTTCAAAATCTCCGTTCTGGACTGAGCGCAGTGGCAATTCGACCTCGGCCTCAAAAGTCGCCTGATCGATGTAACCGTTCTGCTGCATCTCGCGTAACACGTAATTGCGCCGGGCCAGAAGGCGCTCTTTTTGCCAAACGGGGTGGTAATCTGACGGCGCTTTGGGCATGGCAGCCAGCATGGCGGCCTCATGCGGGGCAAGTTCCTGCAGGGTCTTGTTGAAATAGGTCTGCGCGGCGGCAGTTACACCGTAAGAGTTCTGGCCCAGAAATATCTCGTTCATATAAAGTTCGAGGATCTGTTCCTTGTCCAATGTATCCTCAAGCCGGGTCGCAAGAATGATTTCCTTGATCTTACGCTCGGCCCGGCGGTCACCGGACAGCAGAAAGTTCTTCATGACCTGCTGCGTGATGGTCGACGCACCGCGTACGGTTTCGCCCTTGGTCCGTACCGCCTCGACCCCGGCGGCAATGATGCCGCGCGGGTCATAGCCCTGATGGTTGTAGAAATTCTTGTCTTCCGCCGAAATAAACGCCTGCTTCACCAGATCCGGGATTTCCTCGGACGGGGTAAACAGGCGGCGTTCCTGCGCGAATTCATCGATCAGCTTGCCTTCACCCGAATAGATCCGGCTGATCGTGGGTGGCTTGTACTGTGCCAGCGACTCGTGGCTGGGCAGATCGCGCCCATACATCCAGAACACCGCACCGATCACCAGCGCGGCCATGAAAATACCCAATGTCACGAGGCTGAAAATCGCCCCGAAAATCGAAAGAATGAACCGGATCACGTTACTGCCTTTTTCTCGCGGTGCCGCCTATATAGTGATGCGCCGCCCAAGGGTCAAAACACCGAGCGTATTCTAGCCGTTTTGCGCCGCAAGGTCACTGGCCAATAAGGGATTTGCGGATCACATCTTGATGGCGCCAATCTTCAAGCCCCCGATGAATTCCCAGCGCCATTCTTGCCCGCCAATCAGGATCTTTGAGGTTCTTGAGGTCTCTGGGGCTGGACAGAAACCCAAGCTCGACCAGAACCGACGGGATGTCCGCCGCCTTGAGTACTGAAAAAGATGCGGTACGCAGGGGTTTGCCGTTCATCGGCCCGCCTTGTTGTGCCAGACCGTTTGCAATGGCTTTGGCCAGCGCGCTTGTGCGTGGCATCGTTTCCTGACGGGCCATGTCCAGAAGGACATCCGTGACCTGATCATCTGCCCCGTTCAGATCGATACCGGAAATCAAGTCCCCGCGGTCGTGCCGTTCCGCCAGCTTCGCACTGGCCACATCCGAGGCATCGTTGGACAGGGTATATACCACCGCGCCATGCGCCCGCCCTTCGGACAGGGAATCAGCGTGCAGCGAAATGAACAGGTCCGCACCGGCCCGGTGCGCCAGCGCAATTCGGCGCTCCAGCGAGACGAATTGATCGTCGACCCGTGTCAGAACCACCTCGTACCCGCCTGATCTTAGAAGGATTTCGCGCAGCTCACGCGCGAAAGTCAGCATCAGGGTTTTTTCATCAATCGCGTCAGTCTCGGCCCCCGGATCAATGCCTCCGTGGCCCGGATCCAGCATGACACGCAAGGGTCGGTCGGCACTGCGCACCGCGGCTTGCGGCACATCCGCCGGTTCCGGCAAGTCCCAGCCCGGGTTTCGCGGCGCACCTGCCGAGGCGTTGAAAGCATCGAAATCCGTCCCCTTGAGGTCGAGCGACAGCAATGCGGCCCCCGAATCCTCTGCCACCGACAATTCTGCTTTCGTCACTGCCATCGGCGCACCCAGTTCCAGCACCAGACGTGACCAACCCGGAACATATGCGCCGAACTGCACGCCGCTGATGCGATCGGATTGTAGGAAATCTTCGCGGGTTAGCCCGGCCCAATCCACTTCGTTGAAGTCCAGAACCATACGGTAGGGATCCTGCAAGGTGAAAATCCTGTAGGGAACGCCCTGGCTGAGGGCGATGTCCACCCGAACACCGGTACGCCCGACATCCGTAATACGGCTCTGCTCAGGCTGGACACGCGCCAACGCGCTGAAATCCTGCGCAATGGCACCACCAGCCAACGCCCAGAACAGCGCAATGCTTAAGAAGATCCTGCTCATGGCCTCAAGTTTTCCCGAGATCGTTTGTCGGTCACCCTATACCACAAGGGGCGGTTTGTGAACGGCTCAGGCCCGTTCCCTGACAGCGCCGCGCCGGGTCATAAACAGGCGCAAACGCTCAAGGCCTTCCTGAATGTCATCCGTCGCGCGCGCATAGGAAAAACGCAATGTGGTATGGCCGCGCTGCGGGTCGAAATCCAGCCCAGGTGTCACGGCTACACCGGCCTGTTCCAGAATCTCGGCCGCAAATGCGCGGCTGTCATCGGTCAGATCAGACACATCTGCATAGACATAAAACGCCCCGTCGGGCGGCGCGATGTTCGAAAACCCGGCCTTGGGCAGCCCGTCCAGCATCAGCGCGCGATTGCGGCGGTACACGTCCAGATTGGCTTGCAATTCGTCGTCGCAGTCCATGGCAGCCAGCGCTGCGACCTGACTGGCGTGGGGGGCGCAGATGAACATGTTCTGAGCGATACGTTCGACCACGCGCACCTGATCCTCGGGCACCACCATCCAGCCTACGCGCCATCCGGTCATCGAAAAGTATTTCGAGAATGAGTTGATCACATAGCATTCATCTGTCAGTTCCAGCGCCGTCACGGCCTTGGCTTCGTATTCCAGCCCGTGGTAAATCTCATCACTGATGAATGACGCGCCCTGCCCATGAGCCGCCTCGATCAAGGCACCCATGGCGGCGCGATCCAACATCGTACCGGTCGGGTTTGCGGGTGAAGCTACCATCAGCCCTTTCAGGTCCATCCCCTGAATATCTGCCGCCACGGGCTGCAACCTGTTTTCCGGCGCGGTCGGCAAGTCGACCGGGACCAGACCCAGCGCCTTCAGGATCTGGCGATAGGACGGATAGCCGGGCGCCCCGATACCGACACGGTCGCCACTGTCGAACAAAGCGGTAAAGGTCAGCAGGAATCCGCCGGACGAGCCAGGAGTGATCACCACCCGCTCGGGGTTCAGGTCGACATTGTACCAATCGCCGTAAAGCCGGGCGATCCGCTGCCTCAGGGCGGGCAGACCCAGGGCAACCGTATAGCCCAGCGGGCCTTGCTCCATCGCCGCGGCCAAAGCTTCGGTCGCACCCTTTGGCGCGCCGGTTCCGGGCTGGCCGACTTCCATGTGGATCACGTGGCGACCTGCCTCTTCGGCCTTGCGTGCCGCCTCCATCACATCCATCACGATGAAGGGATCGACCCCGGACCGGGTTGAGTTTCTCATGCCCATCTCCCATGTTGCAGTCATGGCTTTTGAGCGCGTATCCCGGTTGGCGTCAATCCCGGCCTTGATGGTTGCCGTTGTCGTCTGGCTGGCGGCAGCGGTGCAATCGCACGCGCAAAGCCTGATCCGCGACCCTGATATCGAACATGGCCTGCGTGAACTGGCCTTTCCGGTGTTGCGGGCTGCGGGGCTGAACACGAACCGGGTTCAGATTCTGGTCGTAAACGACAACACGTTCAATGCATTCGTCATCGACTACAACGCGATTTATGTGAACTACGGGCTGATTCTGACCGTCGAAAGCCCCGAAATGTTGCAGGCTGTCATCGCCCACGAGGCCGCCCATATCTCGAATGGTCATCTGGCACGGCGGGCCGAGAACCTGAAAGCCGCGCAGCGCAATGCCAGCCTCGGCACGGCTTTGGCCCTGCTGGCAGCTGCGGCAGGTGGGGGCGAGGCCGCCATCGGGATCGCTGCTGGCACCCAAGGCGCAGCAATTCGCGGTTTTCTGGGTCACACCCGCGCGGAAGAGGCATCCGCTGACCGCAGCGCCGCAAGTTACCTGCGATGGGCCGAAATCTCACCCAGCGGGATGGTGGAACTGCATCGGAAGTTCGCCGGTCAGGAACTGCTGAGTGTCGCCAATCAGGACCCCTATATGCGCTCACACCCAACAAGCCGTGATCGTCTGCGCGCCGCCGAGGCGTTCCTGGACGAGTTTGGCGACCGCGCCGTTCCAAACCCCAATTCGGATTACTGGTTTGCGCGGGTTAAAGGCAAGCTGTCGGCCTTTCTGCGGTCACCCAGCTGGACCTTGCGGCGTGCCGGTGAAGAACCCTATCGCGACATCCGCCTGATGCGAGAGGCTTCGGCCTATCATCAGAACCGCGATCTGTCCCGCGCCCGTGCCGCGATAGACGCGGCACTTGCCGAACGTCCTGATGACCCGTTCTATTACGACCTGAAGGGGCAAATCCTGTTAGAAAACAGAAGGGTAAGCGAGGCTGTTAAAGCCTATGCAAGCGCTGTTGAAATGGCCCCGAACAATGCGTTGATCCTTGCGGGCTATGGGCGCGCCCTGCTGGCGCAAGGGGAAACAAAACAGGCATTGAATGCCTTGGAACAGGCGCGTGCGCGCGACTTTCGTAATGCACGCCTGATGCAAGACCTGGGTGTGGCTTATGCACAGGTCGGAAATAACGGCATGGCTTCGACCGTGACGGCAGAGCGTTATGCGCTGCAAGGTCGGATGGAGGATGCCGGAATTCACGCGAAACGGGCCGTGGCGCAATTGCCCGAAGGCTCTCCGGGTTGGCAAAGGGCACAAGACGTGCTGATTGCCTCAGAACGACTCAAGAAAGATAAAAGGAAACGGAAATGATCCTCAGACATGCTGCACCCGCCCTTCTGGGGCTTTCCATGGCGGCGACCTCAGCACAGGCGCTGGACCTGAACGCGATGAATGATGCCGAAAAGGCAGAGTTTGGCGCTCAGGTACGCGAATACCTGCTGGAAAACCCCGAAGTCATTATCGAGGCAATCAATATCCTCGAACAGCGAAATGCAATGGCCGAAGCGGCCGCAGACAAGGAACTGGTCGCCGCCAATGCGGAAGAACTGTTCGACGATGACTATAGCTGGGTCGGCGGCAACCCGGACGGCGATATTACACTGGTCGAGTTTATGGACTACCGCTGCGGCTATTGCCGCCGCGCGGTGCCCGAAGTGGCAAACCTGCTGGCCAGCGATGGCAATATCCGGTTTGTGATCAAAGAACTGCCAATTCTGGGCGACGCATCTGTTTTGTCCTCGCGCTTTGCGGTGGCAACCAAGCAAGTGGCAGGCAATGACGCCTATAAACAGGTTCACGATGCGCTAATGGAATTCAGCGGCGAACCCTCAGAAGTTACTCTGCGTCGCATCTCTGACGGGCTGGGTCTGGACAGTGACGCGATCATCGCCGCGATGGACAGCGACAGCGTCACGGATGAGATCAGCCGCACCCGTGCCCTGGCGCAACGGATGCAGATTTCGGGCACGCCCTCATTCGTGTTGGGAACCGAGTTGCTGCGCGGCTATCTGCCCGCCGATCAGATGCAGCAGATTGCAGATGGCGTTCGCGCAGAACAGGGTTGATAGGTATTGGGGGCGGCACAGCTGCCCCCAGACAAAAAGGCGGACTGATCGCTGACCTCAGCCGTCTACCGGTTCCACGGCCCTTTGATAGAGATGCCACGTGGTATGGCCAAGGATCGGCAAGGTAAAGATCAAGCCCATAAACGCCGGAACCATCGACAATAACATTGTGACCGAGATGATCGCTGCCCAGCCGAGCATGACCACAGGGCTTTCCGAGACGACGCGTAAAGACGTCAACATGGCTGAAACAAAATTTGTTTCCCGGTCCAGAAGCATGGGCATGGCGACGACAGTGACCGAAAACAGGACAGCCGACAGGAACGCCCCGACACAGGTGCCGATTGCAAGGAATGTCCAACCCTGCGGAGTGAACAAGATGATGTTCAAGAATCCGTCAAAATCCGAAAAGGATGAATTCTGCAGGATGATCGCAAGCCAAAGCCGGACCTGATAAACCCAAACCCAGAAAATGAACAGCGTGACAAAGGCCATCCAGCCCATTTCGCGCTTGCGTTGATCGGCCATGACAGTGAGGATTTCATACCAGCCAAAACTCTCGCCCTTCTTTAACCGCCGGGACATCTCATAAAGTCCTGCAGCGGCGAAAGGCGCGACCAGAGGAAATCCGACAATCGCAGGAATGATCATCCAGATCTTGCCAAGCCAGACCAAGCTCCAGACCATCAGGATTCCGAAAGCTGCATAGAAAAGCCCGAAGAAACCGCTCATGAAGGGGCGCGCCAGAAAATCGGAAAACCCAGCTTTCAGTGACGCCTTTATATCATCCGAAGTAACACGATTGACCTTGGGCATGGCCTGCTGGTGTGGCGTCAGGTTCTCGGGTGGCGTAGGGCCTGCGGTCTTGGATGTCATGACACACTCCTCCCAAATCATGGGTCCGCGCTGGTCTGCTTACCGACGGAACCAGCGGCGAAACAGGCAAGTTCAGTCACGAAACAAGTTAGCAACAGCTCAGGCACTGGGGCAAGGGATGAGTAAGGTCGCTATGCCTGCGTTACCGACACAGCCGACCCCACACTACTCTGCCGCTTCCGCAGCCGCGTCCAATTCAGCCGCTTTCTTTTCGACCTGTTCCACGATGTGGTCGATCATCTGATCGTTGGACATCTTGTGGCTGGCCTTGCCCGCCAGATAAACCATCCCGGATCCTGCCCCGCCACCGGTAAACCCGACATCGGTCATCAGCGCCTCGCCCGGTCCGTTGACCACGCAACCGATGATCGACAGGCTCATCGGTGTCTTGATGTGTTCCAGACGACGTTCCAGCGCCTCGACGGTCTTGATAACGTCAAACCCCTGTCGCGCGCAGGACGGGCATGAGATGATATTGACGCCCCGGTGGCGCAGACCAAGGGATTTGAGGATTTCAAAGCCGACCTTAACCTCTTCTACCGGATCGGCAGACAGGCTGACGCGGATCGTGTCACCGATCCCCATCCACAGCAGGTTGCCCAAACCGATAGCAGATTTGATGGTGCCGGACACCAGCCCGCCCGCCTCGGTGATACCCAGATGGATGGGCGCATCTGTGGCTTCGGCTATGCCCTGATACGCGGCGGCGGACAGGAATACGTCGCTGGCTTTCACACTAATCTTGAACTCGTGGAAGTCGTTGTCTTGCAGAATCCGGATATGTTCCAACCCACTTTCGACCATCGCCTCGGGGCACGGCTCGCCATATTTCTCAAGCAGGTGCTTTTCCAGACTGCCCGCATTCACGCCGATGCGGATCGAGCAATTGTGGTCGCGCGCGGCCTGAATGACTTCTTTCACCCGGCGCTCATCGCCGATGTTGCCGGGATTGATGCGCAGACAGGCAGCGCCTGCCTCGGCCGCTTCGATACCGCGGCGATAGTGAAAATGGATGTCCGCAACGATGGGCACCGGGCTTTCGCGCACGATCTCTTTCAATGCCTTAGCCGACGCCTCATCGGGGACTGAAACGCGCACGATATCCGCGCCAGCCTCCGCCGCGGCCTGAACCTGCGCCACCGTTGCCGCCACATCGGTGGTCAGGGTGTTGGTCATGGTCTGAACAGCGATCGGGGCATCGCCCCCAACAGGGACGTTGCCGACCATGATTTGACGGGATTTACGACGATAAATGTCGCGCCAGGGGCGCACGTGATTAAGGGACATAAGGACGGATCCGCGTCTGCATGAGTTGCGACTGTAGATAGTCCGGCACAGGGGTTACCGCAATGGCAAGATCAATCGGCGGGCGCTTCTGTCGCCTCGGTTTGCAGCTCAGCCACCAGCTGCTTGAGTGCGCTGTTCTGTTCCGCCTCAAGATCGGCAACGGCATAAACTTCAGACACCGCGTCTTTCGAAAGGATCACCCCTTTGGCAACTGTGCCGGGCGCCCCTGCCGGGCCATAGTGCTCGCCGTTCATCGAGAAATAAACCGATCCCGACGCCCCTGCCCGCAACAGCGGCGGTTCTTCCGTCAAAGGAACCTCAAAGACACTGCCTTGCTCGACCGTTCCAAGGGTGCCTTCGAAAATGACACTGCCATCTGCCGCCGTTACCCGCATCCAAGCCGGATCGACAGCTACGATTTTCAGCGTGGTATCAACCTGTTCCACGACCTGCGGCAAGGCTAGTCGTTCAACGGTGTGCACTTCGGCAACTTCGAACTGCGGCAGGCTTGGTGGGCGGAAGGTTCCGACATCGCGTGGATCAAGGGTCGAGATCGGCGCATCGCGGGCAACCAGAACCGGCACATCCAAGGCCTGCGGACGATAGAGACGGTCCAATGCCTCGGTGTTCGCCACTGCCACCTCGTCCTCGCCAATGCCACCGCGCACGGCATCAAGTGGATCAAGGTCGGAAAGCACCACAGGCGCTTGTTCAACCGGGCTGACCTGCACCTGCTGGATCTTGTTCAGAACGGCCCACCCGCCATAGCCGATGCCACCAATAACCGCCAACAGCACCAGCGACGAGCCGATGGCGCGCGGTTCAATCTGACTGACCAGAGATTCCTTGCCCGGAATATACGGCGTATTGGGCGAGATGAAGGGATCGCGCCCCATTGGCCCGCGCGCCGGAAGCGCGCCGGTCGGCTTTCGCACCACCGAGGCTTCGGCCGACATGCCATGCGCGACCGCAAAACCGCTTTCCGCGCAGAAAGTCGAGAATGTTTCATCCGGGTTCATCCCCAGATAACGCGCATAAGAACGCACATACCCGGCAATAAAGCCGGGCGTGTCAAAGGCATCAGGATCTGCGTTTTCGATGGCAGCAATGTAGTTGGCTTTGATCCTCAGCTCGCGCTGAACATCCAACAGGGATTTGCCCATGGTTGCGCGTTCGCCGCGCATCTTGTCACCAAGGCGTACTTCGTAGTCGTCAAACCCTTTTGGTCTGACATCTACGTCCTCATCAGATTCGCGCTGTGATCTGCGCCCAATCATTCCTGCTGCCCCATTCTGCCTGTCGCGCGTTTCGCGATAGCGGCGAATCATCCCCAAAACGATTCGTCCGCCAATTTTGTTAGCGTAAGCTTAACACGCGGCAAATACGTTGCACACTTTGGCGTGAGGTTAACCGGCAAGTTCGGCGCGATTTAGCGCACAATGTGACCAAAGTTCGTCCATCGCCTGCACCAGACGGTTCATTTCGTCAGGCCCATGCACCGGTGAAGGGGTAAAGCGCAGACGCTCGGTTCCACGCGGAACGGTCGGGAAATTGATCGGTTGCACATAAATGCCGTAATCATCCAACAGCATATCGCTGAGTTTCTTGGTATGGACCGGGTTTCCGACGATCACGGGCACGATATGGCTTCCGTGGTCGATCAGCGGCAGTCCCATCCCCTTCAACCGCAGCTTGAGGATTTTTGCCTGCGTCTGATGCTGCTCGCGCAGTTCAGGTGCAGTTTTCAGGTAGGCAACAGATGCGGCAGCCCCGGCCGCAACCGCAGGTGGCAGGGACGTGGTAAAGATAAAGCCCGGTGCGTATGACCGCACGGCGTCGCACATCTTGGCGCTGGCCGCGATATAGCCGCCCATCACGCCATAGGCCTTTGCCAGCGTGCCATTGATGATATCGATCCGGTGGGCAAGGTTATCGCGCTCGGTCACACCGCCGCCGCGCGGGCCATACATGCCTACGGCGTGCACTTCGTCGATATAAGTCAGTGCGCCGAACTCATCTGCCAGATCACAGATCTCCTCGATCGGACCAAAATCGCCATCCATAGAGTAAACCGACTCGAATACGATCAGTTTGGGCGCGGCGGGGTCATCCGCCTCAAGCAGTTCGCGCAGATGCGCCACATCATTGTGCCGGAAGATGCGCTTAGCCCCGCCGTTCCGGCGCACACCTTCGATCATCGAGGCATGGTTCAGCGCGTCAGAATAGATGATCAGGCCCGGGAACAGTTTGGGCAGCGTGCTGATCGTTGCGTCATTGGCGATATAGGCACTGGTAAAAAGCAGCGCGGCTTCCTTGCCGTGCAGATCGGCCAGTTCAGCCTCAAGCCTTTTATGATAAACTGTGGTGCCCGAGATATTGCGCGTACCGCCCGAACCTGCACCGGCTGCATCAACAGCTTCGTGCATTGCATTCAGAACGACCGGGTTTTGCCCCATGCCCAGATAATCATTGCCGCACCATACGGTGATATTCTGCTGTGACCCGTCCGAACGCGTGCGCACCGCATGGGGGAAATGTCCATTTCGACGTTCGATATCAATAAAGGTCCGGTAACGTCCTTCGTCATGCAGCCTGGCGATCGCTGAATCGAGCTGAGCAGTATAGTCCAAAGGACCCTCCTTGAACGCCCGTTTTCCGGTTTCCCATTGGGCGATATTTCCGTCACCTCCCACAGCTTAACCTGCTTCGGTGGTTTTGTGTTCCCTTATTCAGCTGGTTACAGCCGAAAAGGTGAACCCAACTTTGATTTGCATCAAATATAAGTTTGCACCCCATCCGACAAGTAAAGTTACGGCCATCGGACGCGTGGAAACGACGCAGGTCTCGCCCCCTACCCAAGGATTACACTGCCGGGCCGCAATCCGTGTCAACACCTCTGGACGGCGCCGGCAACGCTGCTAGGGTTCGCAGGAACAACAAAACAGGCAGGAGCCTCCCATGTCGCTAGACGCCGTGCTGAACCGGATTGACGAAGATTTGCAAACCTCGATCGACCGCCTGATGGAACTGCTGCGTATCCCGTCGATCTCGACCGACCCCGCATACAAGGCCGAGGTCAGCCGCGCCGCGGACTGGCTGGTTGCTGATCTGAACAGTATAGGGATTGCGGCTGAGAAACGGGAAACACCGGGCCACCCAATGGTTGTCGGTCACGTGGGTGAGGACGCGACTGCTCCGCATTTCCTGTTTTACGGCCACTACGATGTGCAGCCGGTCGATCCGCTGAACCTGTGGAACCGGGATCCGTTCGATCCCGCCATTGAGGACACCGAAACCGGTCCAGTCATCCGCGGACGCGGAGCATCAGACGACAAGGGTCAGCTGATGACTTTTGTCGAAGCCTGCCGCGCCTGGAAGGCCGTGCACGGATCCTTGCCCTGCCGCATCACTTTCTTTTTCGAGGGCGAAGAAGAATCAGGCTCGCCCTCACTGGTTCCTTTCCTCAAGGAAAATGCCGCCGAACTCAAAGCGGATCTGGCGCTGGTCTGCGATACATCCATGGTGTCACGCGGCGTTCCGTCAATTGCGGCGCAGTTGAGGGGCATGCTGAAGGACGAGTTTACCATTGTGGGGCCGCGCATCGACCTGCATTCCGGCCACTATGGCGGCCCGGGCCTGAATCCGCTGCGCGAACTGTCGAAAATCGTGACCTCTTTTTATGACGACGAAACCGGACGGGTCGCGGTCGACGGATTCTACGAAGGTGTGCATGAAGTACCCGAAGACCAGTTGCGCCAATGGCAGAATTGCGGCTTCGACGAAGCGGATTATCTGAATTCGGTCGGCTACACCCAGCCGCATGGCGAAAAGGGGTACTCCACCTTGGAGCAACAATGGGCACGACCAACGCTCGAAGTGAACGGGCTGTGGGGCGGTTATAACGGTGCGGGCTCCAAAACCGTTATTCCGTCCGAGGCCCATTGCAAAATCACCTGCCGCCTTGTTGGTGACATGGACCCGGACGCGCTGCGCGCCAAAATCCGCAAACATGTCGAGGATCGGCTGTCCCCGGACGCCAAAGTGGCCTGGGACAACGATATGGAAGGCTCTCCCGCGTCGGTCATGAATATCACCCGACCCGAATTCGAAGCCGCGCGCGGCGCGCTGTCGGATGAGTGGGACCGCGAGGCAGTGTTCACCGGCATGGGGGGATCAATCCCTGTTGTCGGCTATTTCAACACCGTTCTGGGGCTCGACTCGATGCTGGTTGGCTATGCAAACGAAGATGATGCCATCCATTCGCCGAACGAGAAATATGACGTGAAAAGCTTCCACAAGGGCATCCGGTCATGGGCGCGCATTCTGGATGCTTTGAACACATAGTTTTTTTTGCGAGGCTCTGCCTCGCGCTCCGGGATATTTGCAGCCAGATGAATAATGGATCCCTGCTTCATCTGGCCCAAAATATCCCGGGGGAGGCGCGCGGCACGCGCGGCGGGGGCAGAGCCCCCCACCCGGCCGGGGCAAATACGCCGGTCTTACATATGGATCACGCGGCCATAGGCATCCAGCACACTTTCGTGCATCATCTCTGACAGTGTCGGGTGCGGGAAGACAGTGTTCATCAGGTCTTCTTCCGTTGTCTCCAATTGACGACCGACCACGTAACCCTGAATCAATTCGGTAACTTCGGCGCCGATCATGTGGGCGCCCAGCAACTCGCCTGTTTTGGCATCGAACACGGTTTTGATCAGCCCGTCAGGCTCACCCAAAGCGATGGCCTTGCCATTGCCGATAAAGGGGAAACGGCCGACTTTGATGTCGTAACCCAGCTCTTTGGCTTTTGCTTCGGTATATCCAACCGAGGCAACCTGAGGCTGGCAATAGGTGCATCCTGCGATGCTTTCGGGTTTGACCGGGTGCGCATGTTGACCCGCGATGAGGTCCGCGACCATGACACCCTCGTGGCTTGCTTTATGCGCAAGCCAGGGAGCCCCCGCAATATCACCGATCGCATAAAGGCCCTCAACACCGGTGCGGCAATACGCGTCCGTGACCACATGTGTCCGGTCGATCTTGACACCCAGAGCTTCCAGACCAAGGTTTTCGACATTGCCGACGATCCCAACGGCCGAGATCACTGTGTCGAACTCGTGTTTTTCAACCTTGCCTTTAATCTCGATATGCGCGGTCACCTTGCCCTTGCCACGGTCCAGCTGCTTGACCATGGCTTTTTCCATGATGGTCATGCCCTGTTTGGTGAACGCCTTCTTGGCCAATGCGCTGATCTCGGCATCTTCTACCGGTAACACCCTGTCCATCACCTCGACAACCGTGGTGTCTGCGCCCAGCGTATTGTAGAAGCTGGCAAACTCGATGCCGATTGCACCAGACCCGATGACGAGCAGTTTTTTCGGCATCCGCGGCGGTTGCAGCGCGTGCTTGTAGGTCCAGACCAGATCGCCGTCAGCTTCAAGGCCCGGCAGTTCCCGCGCCCGTGCTCCGGTTGCGAGAATGATGTTCTTGGCGGTCAGTTCCTCGGTGCCTTTGTCGGTCTTGACGCTGACCTTGCCCTTTGCTGGGATCGTGGCCTGCCCCATCACGACGGCAACCTTGTTCTTCTTCAACAGGTGGCCGATGCCACCTGACAGCTGTGCGGCCACGCCACGGGATCGTTTGACCACCGCATCCAGATCATATCCGATCTTTTCGGCTTTCAGACCGAAATCCTTGGCGCGCTCCATCAGATGAAACACTTCGGACGACCGCAACAGCGCCTTGGTGGGAATACAGCCCCAGTTCAGGCAGATCCCCCCCAAATGCTCGCGCTCGACAACCGCGGTTTTCAAGCCCAGCTGGGCTGCGCGGATTGCAGCGACATAGCCGCCGGGGCCAGCCCCGATTACGATCAGATCATAGGATTGTGCAGCCATGTGTTCCTCTCGGCGCAGGAGTTGAAAATTTAGTTTACCATTAAACTATTATTCGGAACGCATCAATATACCGATCCCGCGACAAATAGGACGCATGGTAAGCGATGCCTGAACTTGCGGAATTCAGCCTATACCCCAGGCCATGCAATGGCTAGAAAAGAAACGCCGACACCGGTCGGACCTATTCTTTTCTCAACCCATTCAAGGGGCTGACCATGGCCAAAACTCTGAAAGATCTGCTGCTTGCCCTGCTCAACGCCACATTGATACTTGTTGCGCTGTGCCTGTTTCTGGGCTGGAAACTGGCGTCGAAAGCCGAAAGCATCACTGCTGAAGTCTCACAAACGGTTCAGGCCGTGCCCCCCCTCCGGGATGAGGCAAAGGGCATTCGGGACGAGCTTGCGGCGTTGCGGACTGATTTGACGGTACTTTTACAACAAGACACGTTGGCAGACAGCCAAGCCGCGCAAAACCTCCGGGCAACGCTGGGGCGCCTGAATGCAGCAGAACAGAAGCTGCAAACGGTTCAGGAGCGGATTTCGGAACTTGCTGACACGCCAGAAGTGCTGATTGCGCAGGCGATCCAAACCGGTGCCGATATCGCGGCAGAACGCGTTTTGGCATTGCGGGGATGTACACCGGAGTCATAAAGCGCAGCCGCGACCAAAGCGCGGTTGCGGCTTCGCGCTCAGCCCGTTGCCTGTAGTTCGCGCACGGTCGTGCCGTACCCGCCCATATCGACATAGGCCGTTTCATGCGGGGTCGAGCTGCGGGACAGCGCCGCGTTCCGATACGGGAAACGACCGAACTTGCGGATCACCTCGCGATGCGCTCTGGCGTGCAGCAGGTTGCTTGCGTCGCTGCTCATGTTTTGGCAGATCAGACGCACGCACCGTTCCTGATCACACAGGTTTTCCGAGTGCATCATGGGCAGGTAAAAGAACTGTCTGGCCGGTTCGTCGATCTTTTTGTCCCAGCCTTTATCGACTGCGCATTTTGCTGCCGCCAAAGCCGCGCGATCGGTCGAGAAGGCACGCGCCTCCCCCCGGAACATGTTGCGCGGGAACTGATCTGTCAGGATGATATAGGCAAGCGCCCCACTGGGATAAGTCAGCCAGAGCGAGAACCGACCCGCTGCCGCTGCTTCCCAAGTTGACTGAAACCGCGCCCGAATGTCTGCATCCAGCGCCTCATCTTCAAGATACCAACCCTTAGGGCCAACTTCATCTAGCCAAAAACTCAATACTTCTTCAGGCGTTACCATTGCCTTAAACTCCGTCAATTGCCCGCGCCCCAGACGTAACGTCATTAAAGTCCCTTTTACAGAACTGTTACAGTAACATATTGCAACACAACCGACATAATTTCGTGTCTTAAGCGGTTTCGCGCGCGCCTTCCTCGAACTCGGCTTCTGCCGCCTCAATGGCAACTTCCTGTGCGACCTCGAATGCAACGGGCGACGCGGTGGGATAGAGCGTCGACATGGTGCTGGTTTCGTCAACAGGAACTGCTGCACGCTGGGTCATCCGGTAGACCGAATAGGCGGCCAATGCGACAAGCAATACGGCGATGATCAGGAAAAAGCCCGGCGGGCCGAACACTGCGTCACCCATCAGCCAACCTGTGATAACAGGTCCGGTAATTGCCCCAAGGCCGTTGATGAAGATCAGGCCGCCGGACGCTGCGGCCATATCTTCGTATTCCAGAAAATCGTTGGTGTGCGCAATCAGCAATGAATACAGAGGGTTGGTCATTCCGCCGATCACAAAAGCAGACGCCAGAAGGATTTCGAAGGAAAAGCCATAAAGCATACCACTGACAGCGCCAACTGCCCCGGTTGCCGCAGCCAATAGGATCAGGAAACGCCTGTCCATCCGGTCGGAGAACCAGCCCAGCGGGTATTGCAGGACAATTGCCCCAACATAGAACGCCGCCACAAACGCCGAGATTTCAACCAAGGACAATCCGGCCTGAGCTCCATAAACCGCAGACATCCCGAACTGCGCCGAGAACACGCCCCCCAGCAGAAACATGCCCACACACCCCAACGGAGAGCTTTTCATTAGCTCCCGCAGCGTCATCGGCTTGGTGGTATCGAACGCCGGGGTTGGTGAAATTGACAGCAAAATCGGTGCGAAAGAAACCGAAACAAGGATCGAGGCGATCACGAATGTTTCGTATCCGGCAGGGTCGCCCAACAGGAAAAGGCCCTGCGCGCCGATGATTCCCAACATCTGAACAATCATGTAAAGCGACAGGGCCTGCCCGCGGTTTTCATTATTGGCTGAATTGTTGAGCCAGCTTTCCGCAGTGACATAAACACCCGAGAAACAGAACCCGATCACCACGCGCCCCAGAACCCATGCAATCGGGTCTGCCAGCATCGGATACATGATCATCACGGCAGAAATGAAAGACGCCAGTGCAGCAAAGACCCGCACATGGCCAACACGCCGGATCATCTCGGGCGCAAGCCGTGAACCGCCCAGAAAACCAACAAAATAAGCTGACATTACAAAAGACATCTCAAGGGTCGAAAACCCCTCGAGCTGTCCGCGAACACCCAGGATCGTGCCCTGAAGGCCGTTTCCGACCATCAGCAACCCCATGCCGAGCAACAATGCCCATGCGCTGGACAGAACCTGAATCATTTGGGCCTCCGATAGGTGCCAACCTTGTTTGAGTTTTGTTCTGCGATCAAAGACCGCTTCCATCGCGCTTGTCTACGACATTCCCTGTCGGTGATGCCGTATGCGCGCCTATCCGGGGATCAAAAGCGACGCATCGCCATAAGAAAAGAACCGGTAGTTCTGCGCAATGGCATGGGCGTAAACCTCGCGCATCCGATCCTGACCCATCAACGCCGAAACCAGCATCAGCAACGTGGATTTCGGCAGATGAAAATTTGTCATCAGCGCATCGGTCACATGAAACTGGAAACCGGGATAGATGAAGATATCGGTGTCACCTTCCCACGGTTCGATCGTGCCCGAACGCGCAGCACTTTCGATCAGGCGCAGGGCGGTGGTGCCCACCGGGATGACACGCCCGCCCGCAGCTTTGGTGGCTTGTATCTCGGCAACAGCCTCGGCGCTGACCTGCCCCCATTCGGCATGCATCTTGTGGGTTGTCACATCCTCGACCTTGACCGGCAAAAAGGTTCCGGCGCCGACATGCAGGGTCACATGTGTGACGGCGACACCCCGGTCCGACAAAGCCTGCATCAGGGCATCGTCAAAATGCAACGAGGCGGTCGGGGCTGCCACCGCACCGGACCTGCGGGCCCAGATGGTCTGATAATCCGTCTTGTCCTGCTCATCCGCCGGACGTTTGGCGGCGATATAGGGCGGCAACGGCATCGCACCGGCCTGATCCAGCGCCTTGTCGAAATCTTCTCCGCTAAGATTGAAGCGCAAAATGGCCTGCCCGTCTTCCACCCGATCCAGCGTCGCGCTCAGATCGGCCGAAAACACGATCACTTCCCCCGGCTTCACTTTCTTAAGCGGCTTGATGAGCGCAGACCAGGTGCCATCGGCTTGCGGATCCAGCAGAGTGGCCTCGATCCCGGCGGAAACCGGGCCTTGCGCGCTGTCCCTGTGGCGCCGCCCGTTCAGGCGCGCCGGGATAACGCGCGTGTCGTTCAGCACCAGTCGGTCACCTGGCCGCAGAAAATCGGGCAGATCGAACACGTGGCTGTCCACTGTAGCACCCCCCTGCGCCACAAGCAGGCGCGCAGAGGATCGCGGGCTGGCAGGCCGCGTGGCAATCAGGTCGTCGGGCAGGTCAAAATCAAAATCGCTGAGCTTCATGACCGCGCCTTACAACCCCGCAAAAGATTCTGCCATATCCCGTCAGCGGTCACTGGGAGGAGAGCCAAAAGTCGGTTTCGGCTCGTCTGGTTCCACCGGCGCAGCATTGGGGCCGTCCGAGACCGTTGGCGCAGGCTGACGCAAGAGATCACGCAGAAACAGGGGCGCCAGACCGGACAGAGGGTTCACCGCGACTTTGGGCGAGGATATCGGCCCGGTGAGCGTGTAATTGAACCCAAAGACGCCTTCACCCTTGCGGGTAAATACGCTGCCAACGGCATTTAGAAGGTAAATCGGTGAAATCGCCCCCCGCAGGTTCAGCAGGCTGTTCACGGTGTCGATTGTGCCATCAAACGAAAGCCCCATTGACGGGCCAACAGCGCTGCCACTCAGCACTTTGATGTCGGTGGGCGATATCCTCATGCGGCTGTCAATCGCCGAAAAGAAGATCCCCTGCCCGGCCATCTCGTCCAGCAGACCAACAAGGCTGATCGCGTTCAGGATCGCGGCCATGGCCGGGGCATCGGTGATCCGGGTATTAACGATCTTCAGGATCACGTCGTAACTGCCGGGCGCAGCTACTGGCTCAAGCTTCAGGTCCAGATCACCGCCGCGCGCCTGTGTCAGAACCCCGGCTGATCGCAAAACGGCCCCCGCGTCTTTCGACGTCAGGTCAACGGCGCTTCGATTTCCTCGCGGGGTCACTTGACCGGAAACAGCCGCACCGCCGTTCACCCGCGCTGTGAAGGCGCCATTTACGCCACCGGTTGTCTGGAACGCCCCCCGGAATCCTGTCAGCGCGACAGTTTCGGTGACCTGAAGACGGTCCAGTGCCACGTCCAGCTTCGGCCCGGGGGCCCCGCCGCCACCCGATCCTCCGCCGCTTTCCCCGAAATTCGCACGCCCCATGTTCAGCACACCGCCTAAGACGCGGATATCCGGGACAGCAGCCCCCCGCCCGATCAGCTCCGCTGGAACCGCAAGCCAGTCCCCCAGGTCGAACGAGCTGAACTGGACGCGGTCATATTCACCGTTTTCGTGAAAGGAAATGGATGCGGTTGTGCGCAGTCCCGCTGCATCGATCCGCAGGTCGTCCACCTTCAGCTGCGCGCCCAACGTCGCGTCCGCAGTCAGCGATCCCGTGGTGTTCGCTGCCTTGCGCCAGCCAAGTTCGGGGATGGCAAGTGCCACGCCCTGAAGGTCCGAAACAACAGACAGTTTCGGAGGTACCCCAGCGCCCAGGCCCAGTGTAATATCGGCAGTTCCTTTGCCCGTCAGCATCCCCGGCGGCAGACCGGCCCTGATCTCATCCATCAGACGCGGGGACAGTTCGATCTGGCCGGTCAAGGTGCTGCGCTGTTCAGTTTCGCCGTCAATGGGTTGCTGCCAAAGTGCCTCTAGCGGTACATCGCCGAACTGACCCAGTCCCTGAATCTGAACACCCGACTGATTGCCGGAAATATCCAGCATCGGGGCACTTACGGAAAATCCCGGCACCAGACGGTCACTGGACAGATTGGCCAGCGTACCGCTGAAGTGAAATTCGGTATCCTGAAACTTCAACTCTTTTTTCAACGGCAGGGACAGCGTTCCGGTCAACGCAACCGTGCCTGTGGCAACGTCAACGGGCAACCCGGCCTTGCTCAGCAATTCCAGCGGCGGTCGGTCCAGCAGCGACAACGCAGAGGTCACGCTGCCCTTTGCCTGAATACGCGCGATGCCGGGTGCGGATTTCTTGATATCCGTGTCAGGTATGATGAAGGACGTCCCCGCGGCATCCACACTCCCCCCGTCATCGGCGATCACCACCCCGTGCTGCGCAGTGACCGCAAACCGGCTGTCGATCAGACTGGCCTGCCCCTGCGCATTCTCGATCGGCGGCAGGGTCTTGGCAAAGCGGACCTTGGCCTGATCGAACCCGAAATCAAGATACAGATCCGGTTTGGAACCGGGCTCCAGACGCAGGGCGAAATCCATGTCTGACAGAACCCCCTGATAGAGGTTTTCCGTCACCCATTCCCGTGGCTTCGGTGCCAGACGCTCGGGCCAGTAGCTCAGAACATTGTCCGAGCTCATCTGATCCAGATGGGCATCCAGCGCCACAGCCCAGCCATCGGGACGCCCGTGCAATTCCCCGAAGGCGCGCACGGTGTGGCCCGGATCTTCGATGGTCATCTGGCCAAGGCGCAGCTGGAACGGGTTGAACGCCATCTTGAAATCCACGCTGGCGCGCGACAGCTGAATCGGCTCTGGGAACAGGTTCGCCGGGTTCACATTGATCCCGGACAAGCGCAACTGCGTCTCCAGACTGTCCAGCACACCATCCTCAGCCCCTTGCAGAAACGCCTTTCCATCGGCTTGAACCTCGCCCCAGGCCGACACCACCGACACCTCATTGAAGTCCAGCATCTGGGCTTTCGGGTCATAGGTGAAATACGTGCGGGCAGATTCGAAAGGAACCGGGCGCGTTTCCGGGTTGGGCTGCACCGCCCCGGCCCCCAGATTGAGGGTTGCGAACACGGTTCCTGTGGCCCCGTTTTCATCGACACTGCCGCGCAAGGCCCCTGAAATCGGTGCGCGCAGAACCTGCAACCAGGCAAGGGCGGGGCTTTGGCCTGCTATGTCCTCGGCCGGAAGATCGGTGACCGAGATGCCAAAGCTGGCGGCAAGCGTGCCCAGTACGCTGGTATAGTTGGCCTCGATACTGCTGACATAGTCACGCCCCGACAGAACCGAAAACCCGGTCGCAAGCCGCACTTCGTTGCCACTGCGGTTCGCCTGAAGATGCCCACCGTCCAGAACCCACGACCGCCCCTGTCGCAGGTCGCGGTAATCCAGCGTAATCGCATCAAATTCGACCGAGGTCAGTGCCGACAGGATCGGAGACTGAAACACCTCGTCCGAGGCCTCGATTAGTTGTGCAAGGTTCGGCGCTTCCTGAACCGGCGCGCTGCCGGATCCTACGGTCAGGGTCAGCGCCCCGTCCTGATCGCGGGTCATGGTGATCTGCGCGCCACTCAGAATGATGCGCTTGGGCCGGACCCGACCGCGCAGCAAGGGGCGCATGGCCAGGCTGGCGCGCATGTCAGAAACCTGCGCAATCTGCTGGCCTGCCGCGTCACTGATGGCAACATCGGTCAGCCGCAGACGGGGGCGCCAGCCTTCGTGGATGATGAAACTGGCGTCTCCAAACCGGATTTGCAGCCCGCCTAGCGCCCGTTCCAGCCGGGCTTCGACCCTGTCGCGCAGCCAGACAGGTGCGTGCATCCTCTGCCCCACGACCATGAAACCGGTGAACAACGCCAGAAGCACCAGCACAATGGCCCCACGCATGGCCCACAGACCAGCAGTGCGGTGGCGCGACCGACTTCGCACGGGCTTGCCCGGCTTTACTTCGTCGTCGTCTTCGTGCTGCTTCAATTTGCTATCCACGCCTTCCAACCCGCACGCGTTGCCCTATGATGATGGGCAGCCTTTAAAAACCTTTAGCGGAGTTTCCAATGCCCGACGTTTCAGACATCGCCCCCGACTTCACTTTGCCGCGCGACGGCGGTGGCGAGGTGACGCTTTCGGCGTTGCGCGGTGGCACCGTGGTTTTGTTCTTCTATCCCCGTGATGATACGCCGGGCTGCACCAAGGAATCCATCGGTTTCTCAGAGCAGCTTCAGGCGTTTACCGATGCAGGGGCTCACGTTTTCGGCATTTCGCGGGACAGCGTCGCCAAGCATGACAAGTTTGTCGCCAAACACGGGCTGACCACTCCGCTGTTGTCGGACGAAGGCTCGACCGTCTGCGAGGACTATGGCGTATGGGTTGAAAAGAACATGTATGGCCGGAAATCGATGGGGATCGAGCGATCAACCTTTGTCATTGATAGCGAAGGACGCATTGCCAAGGTCTGGCGCAAGGTCAAGGTGCCCGGCCATGTGGATGAGGTGCTGGAAGCGGTGAAGGCGACCTAAGCCCCCCTCGACCTGCCGCGCCATCCGGTCTATCACCCGCGCTGACATGCCAAAGGCGGAGCGACCCGGTGCCCAAAACACTGACACAGATGGCGACAGAGGTTCTGACAACAGCGGACGGGCGGGCCAAAACCGCCCTGTCCAAAGCCCATGCCGCCGCGTGGTTTGCCTCCCGCAAGGCCGAGGGTGAACCCATCGAGATCGGCACCGCATCACCGCCCCTGTCCCCCGCGCGCCCGGACAAGCCCGCGCTGTTGTCTCCGCGTGAGGTACCCAAACGGAAACCGGGTACCGAGGCCGGGCGCATTGCCCTGCTACACGCGGTTGCCCATATCGAGCTGAACGCCGTCGATCTGCACTGGGACATCATCGCGCGCTTTGGACATGTTCCCATGCCCATCGGGTTCTATGATGACTGGGTGAAATGCGCCGAAGAAGAATCGCGCCATTTCGAGATGGTCTGCGATTGTCTGGAACAGATGGGCAGCCACTATGGCGCCCTGCCCGCCCATGCAGGCATGTGGCGCGCGGCCGAGGACACCGCAGACGACCTGATGGGACGGCTGGCCGTTGTTCCCATGGTGCTCGAAGCGCGTGGGCTGGATGTGACCCCCGGCATGATCGAGATATTCCGCAAGGCCAAGGCCGAGCAGGCCATCGCCGCGCTCGAGGTAATCTATGCCGAAGAGGTCGGCCACGTCGCTTACGGCTCAAAATGGTTCCACTTCCTGTGCGGCCGCGAAAATGCCGACCCCAAGGATGTGTTTCACGCGCTGGTCCGGCGATATTTCCACGGTGTTCTCAAACCGCCCTTCAACGAAGAAAAACGGGCCGAAGCCGGGTTGCCCCCCGATTTCTACTGGCCCCTGACCGAAGACCTGCCCGCGCCCGGAGACCTCTCGAACTGACACTTCTGCATTATTTTCGGCAAAATCTCGCCGATCTTTGGGAGATTTCAGCGCCGTTTGCACTTGATTGGTCAACAAACTTGCCCGAACGCCGCTGCCGCTTTATGCAATCGGCGCAAGGGACGGCAGGCACTCACGACCGGTTCCGATCTTGGGGATGAAAGGTAGGGCGCGTGCGAACACGTCTGACAATTAAACTGCACTCACTGCTTGAGAGGCATTTCCCGGAACGCCGGGTCTTTCTGAAATCCGACAAGGACACAAGGTTTATCCGGCTCAGTTCGGAAACTCAGGTGGTCGCAGTGGCCGGAGTTGCCGTCATGGTCGGATGGACAGCGGTTGCGACAGCCATACTGTTGATGGACAGCATCGGGGCCGGGAATTTCCGGGAACAGGCAAAGCGCGATCAAGCCATCTATCAGGAACGCCTGAACACCCTGTCGGCAGAACGCGATTCCCGCGCACATGAAGCACTGGCCGCTCAGGACCGGTTCAATGCCGCGCTGGACCAGATTTCCGCGATGCAG
Organism: Ruegeria sp. HKCCSP351; assembly: GCF_017872535.1. Classification (NCBI taxonomy): domain Bacteria; kingdom Pseudomonadati; phylum Pseudomonadota; class Alphaproteobacteria; order Rhodobacterales; family Roseobacteraceae; genus Ruegeria; species Ruegeria sp. HKCCSP351. The sequence goes on from NZ_JAEDOV010000002.1 coordinate 33,860, forward strand.
TCGGAACTGCTGGCCTCGGAAAACCGTCGCCGCGAGCTTGAGACAGGTATCGAAGTTATCCAGACGACATTGCGCGCCACGATGAAACAGCGAGAAGAGGCGCGCTCAGAGCTGGCCCAATTGAAACAGGACACCAGCGGCTCTGATATGTATGCCGCGGTTTCCAGCGCCCCGGTACAGATGGCCTTCATGACCGACGCCTTGGCGCGGACCGCCAAAGAACGCGATCTGATCGCCTCCAACGCGCAGGACGCGCTGGAACAGCGGGACGATCTGGAACTTGAAATCCGTCTTATGCAGGAACGCAGCGACGAAATCTTCCGCCAGCTGGAAGAGGCGATGGTCATCTCGGTCGAACCTCTGGACAAGATGTTCCGTCAGGCCGGAATGCCCACCGATCGCATCATCGAAGAGGTCCGGCGCGGATATAGCGGTATGGGCGGTCCGCTGACCCCTTTATCCCTTAGCACACGCGGCGAAGAAGACGAGCTTTCGCCCGAAGAAGTCCGCGCAAACACGTTGCTGCGCCAGATGGATCAGCTGAACCTGTACCGGATTGCTGCGGAAAAGGCCCCCTTCGCCAATCCCGTACATTCTGCCGTGCGTTTCACCAGTGGCTACGGCAACCGGCGTGACCCCAAGTCCGGTGGTCGTCGGCAGCATAACGGTGTCGATTTTGCAGGACCGCAAGGCACAGATATATTCGCGACCGCTGATGGTGTGGTCACGCATGCCGGCTGGCAATCAGGCTTCGGACGCCTTGTGAAAATCAAGCACGCGTTCGGAATTGAGACACTTTATGCTCATAACACCAAGATCAACGTAAAGGTCGGCCAAAGGGTCTCGCGCGGGGATCATATTGCTGATATGGGTAGCACCGGACGGTCCACCGGCACGCATCTGCACTATGAGGTGCGCGTGAACGGAAATCCCGTAAACCCAATGACTTACATCAAGGCTGCGAAAAATGTTTTCTAAAAGCAAAATCAACGAGCCCGCACCCAAAGCACCTGAGGCGGCCAAACCTGCCGCTCCGGCGACCCCAGCGGCCCCTGCTCCGGCTGACGCGAAACCTGCAATGGCACCCAAGCCCAAGCCGCCGGCCTCGGTCCTGTCCTCGGATCTGCACATCACCGGCAACATCAAGACCAGCGGTGACATTCAGGTGGAAGGCACCGTCGAAGGCGACATCCGCGCCCATCTGCTGACCATTGGTGAATCGGCAACGATCAAGGGTGAAGTCACCGCAGATGACGTTGTGATCAACGGTCGCATCGTTGGCCGCGTGCGTGGCCTCAAGGTTCGCCTGACATCGACGGCCCGGGTCGAAGGCGACATCATCCACAAGACCATTGCCATCGAGAGCGGCGCGCATTTCGAAGGCTCGGTTCAGCGTCAGGACGACCCTCTCAACCCCGGCCGCAGCGCCAAAGCCGGATCGAACCCGGCGGCAGAAGTCAAACAGTAAGCAGACTGCATTTCTTGTCAGGACGCCGTGGGGCAACCCGTGGCGTCTTTTCTATTGCGCGACCGTTTGGGGTCGGGATTCCCGTTTTCGTCCCTTTCTGATCGCGCTACAGTCGATCCATGTTGCTTTTTCTGACGGTTGTTGCGCTGATCGCTGGCGCTGCGGCCTTTCACTTCTGGTCGAAAAGACAATCCCGCCTGACCTTGCTGGCCACGTCGCTGTCCCAGCACCAGCGCGATATTGTGAGCGCTCAGGTGCCGATAATCCGGAAACTGCCCAAAGACCTGCGCGGGGCGCTGGAAGGAAAGATCAACCTGTTCCTTGATCAGGTCGATTTCGTCGGCTGCGACGGGCTGGACGTTACCGAAGACATGCAGGTGTCGATTGCCGCCCAAGCCTGTCTGCTCGTGGTGAATACGGACCAGTGGTACGACAACCTGACGACCATTCTGGTTTACCCCGGTGCCTTCAAATCAAAACAGCGCCGTCACAGTGGCTATGTCGTCACCGAACAGGAAATCATCCGCAGCGGGGAAAGCTGGAACCGCGGCCCCGTGATCCTGTCCTGGACCCACAGCCAGCGCGGTGCCCTGAATGATCACGATGGCCGGAACGTCGTCTTTCACGAGTTCGCGCACCAGCTTGATGACCTCTCGGGCGCAACCAATGGTGTTCCCGTGCTCAGCAATGGCCAAAGCTTTGGCGAGTGGGAAACCGCCTTTCTGAACGGTTATAAGGCACATGTTCATGCCGTGGAAAACGGAAAACCCACAGTAATCGATCCCTACGGCGCGGAAGGGCACGAAGAATTCTTTGCCGTTTCGGTCGAAGTGTTCTTTGAACGGCCGAAGGAACTGAAATCCTCTGACCCGGCAATCTATGAACAGCTGTCTAAGCTTTTTCATCTTGATCCCGCTCTATGGCACAGAGGTCAGTTCTGACCCGATTGAGGAAGCGTCGTAAAAAATTCCCCGTTCGCAACAATTTAACATAAGTTAATTCTTGAATTACGGTTAACCTCATTATTGGGCGGAGGATTTTCTATGTCATCGAAACTACTTGCCGAGTTCTTCGGCACGTTCTGGTTGGTTCTAGGGGGGTGCGGCAGTGCCGTTCTGGCGGCTGGTGTCGCAGATGTCGGCATCGGTTGGCTTGGTGTTTCCTTTGCCTTTGGCCTTACAGTTTTGACGATGGCTTATACAGTCGGCCCAATCTCGGGCGGGCATTTCAACCCGGCGGTCAGTTTGGGCCTGATGATTGGAGGACGGTTTCCGGCCAAAGACCTTCTGCCCTATTGGGTTGCACAGGTCATTGGCGCAATTGCCGCCGCAGTGGTTCTGTACCTGATCGTCAGTGGCGCACCCGATTTCGCTGGTGTCGGTGGGTTCGCGTCAAACGGGTATGGTGAGGCCTCGCCACAGGGATACTCGTTGATGTCGGCTTTGATCATCGAAATCGTGATGACGGCTTTCTTCATTCTGATCATTCTGGGCGCGACGTCGGACAAGGCACCTGCCGGGTTCGCTCCGATTGCCATCGGTCTGGCGCTGACCCTGATCCACCTGATCTCAATCCCGGTGACGAATACCTCCGTCAACCCGGCGCGCTCGACCGGCGTTGCCTTGTTTGCCGACGGCCCTGCTTTGGCTCAGCTCTGGCTGTTCTGGGTAGCCCCCCTGATTGGCGGCGCAATCGGTGCTTTGATCTGGAAAGCAATGTCCTCGGATGACTGATCCGCGCGGGAAAGGTAACTATCCCGTTTACTGAAAAACACGGTATCCTTCCGTCAAATCTGGCTAGGTCACGGCCTTTGGTTCAACGGGAGGATACAATGAAGATATTTACCACAGCATTTTTCCTAAGCTGCGCCGCGACGGCAGGCTGGGCCGAAGACAAATGGCTGAGCATCCCGCAAGTCCCCCAGATGCCCGCCGCCACCGAGGCGGGCACGGCAGAGATCAACGGCATCAACATGTATTACGCCACGTATGGCGATGCGGGCGGCACCCCGGTTCTGTTGATCCACGGCGGGCTTGCCCATGGCGATGTCTGGGCCACGCAGGTTGCCGACCTGTCGCAGGACCACAGGGTGATTGTGGCGGATACGCGCGGCCATGGACGATCCACCAACGATGGCAGCCCCTATTCCTACGCGTTGTTGTCGCAGGATTATCTGGCGCTGCTGGATCATCTGGGGGTCGATCAGGTGCACTTGGTCGGCTGGTCCGACGGGGCAAATATCGGGTATTCAATCTCGACCACCAACCCGGATCGGCTGGCCAGTCACTTTGCCCACGCAGGCAATGTCACGCTGGACGGGATCGATCCTTCGGTGGAAACCAACGAGGTGTTTGGCACTTACGTGGGCATGATGGCCCAAGATTATGCGGCCATGTCCCCCACCCCTGACGGGTTCGAGGCATTCCTTGGTGGGGTTGCCACCATGTGGGGCACCGAAAAAACCGGCGGGCTTGAGGCGCTGTCATCGATCACCGTCCCGACACTCGTGGTTCAAAGCGTACATGACGAGGCCATTCTGATGGCGCATTCACAAGCAATTGCTGACGCGATTCCGGGCGCTAAGTTGCTTGTTCTGGAAGATGTCAGCCACTTCGCATCTTTTCAGGATCCTGGTGCCTATACCCGTGCCATCCGCGACTTCATCGACCAATAGACCAATAGACCAATAGACCAATAGACCAAAGAAAAAGCCCGGCGCTTAAGCCGGGCTAAATCATCTTATTCGGTAACGGTGACTTTTTTCATCACATCCGGTGCACCGATGATCGCACCGTTCTGGCCTTCGCCCCGCTTGATCGCGTCAACCACATCCATACCGTCTGTCACCTGACCAACCACGGTATACTGGCCGTCCAGAAACGGGCCGGGGGCGAACATGATGAAGAACTGCGAATTGGCTGAATCCGGATCGCTGGACCGGGCCATGCCGACAACACCCCTGTCAAAACTCACGTCCGAGAACTCGGCAGGCAGATCCGCGCGATCCGACCCGCCGCGCCCGGCATAACGCATGTCGAAGCCGTCCGCGCCCGAGTTGCCGTATTGCACGTCGCCGGTTTGCGCCATGAAGCCATCGATTACGCGATGAAACACGACGCCGTCATACTGACCGTCAGCAGCCAGAGCGGTGATCTGTTCCACATGCTGGGGTGCCACATCTTCGAACAGGTCGATCGAGATTGTGCCATTGGCCCCTTCCCCTTCGACCTCGATCTGCAAACCGCTGGCCAGCGCCGGGCTCGCCAGCAGGGCAAAAGCCGCAGCCAGTTTATGCATCTGCGGCCACCTTGACGCTGATCATGCGGTCCGGGCTTGCAGGCGGCTCACCGCGTACGATGGCGTCCACATGCTCCATACCGTCGATGACCCGGCCATAGACCGTGTACTGACCATTCAGGAAGTGATTGTCCTTGAAGTTGATGAAGAACTGCGAATTGGCCGAATCCGGGTTCTGCGAGCGCGCCGCGCCCAGCGTGCCGCGATCATGGGGCAGCTTGGAAAATTCTGCCGGAACATTCGGCAGCGACGAACCGCCGGTGCCCGCCATGCGCAGGTTGAACCCGTCTTCCATATCGCCATGCTGCACGTCGCCGGTTTGCGCCATGAAACCGTCGATCACACGGTGAAAGGCCACATTGTCATATTCACCGCCACGGGCCAGTTCCTTCATCCGCGCACTGTGCAGAGGCGCTACATCCGGCAGCAGCTCGATGACGACATTGCCGCCTTTCAGCTCGATGATGATTGTGTTTTCGGGGTCTTTGATCTCGGCCATGAGGCCCTCCTGTCGTTTATCTTGCGCAAATACCTATGACGCACGCGTGCGAATGCCAAGTGACGCATTGACCTGAGGGCAAAATGCAGGAAAAGAACCGCCTAAATCGGTTGCCAATGACAAGGATCACACAATGGGCTGGAAAACACTGGACGATATGGACCTGAACGGCAAACGCGTGCTGGTGCGTGTGGACATCAATGTGCCCGTGGTTGACGGTGTTGTGACCGACGCCACCCGCATTCAAAGGATCGTCCCCTCGGTGCGCGATATTCTGGCCGCTGGCGGCAAACCGATCCTTCTGGCTCATTTTGGCCGTCCCGGTGGCGAACGGCGTGAAAGCCTGTCACTGAAACAACTGGTCCCGACTTTGGAAAGCGCTTTTGGCGCAAAGGTTCTGTTTGCTGCCGATTGCGTCGGGGCCGAGGCGGAACTGGCCGCCGCTGCCTTGCAGCCCGGTCAGGTCCTACTGCTGGAAAACACCCGCTTTCACGCGGCCGAAACCAAAAACGACGCCGATCTGGCCGCTGGCATGGCCAAGCTGGGGGATATTTATTGCAACGATGCGTTTTCAGCCGCGCACCGCGCCCACAGCTCGACCGAGGCCATCGCCCGTCTGCTGCCCGCCTGTGCGGGCCGCCTGATGCAGGCCGAGTTGCAGGCGCTGGAAAGCGCGCTGGGTGCGCCCAAGCGACCGGTAACGGCGGTTGTCGGCGGCGCCAAGGTCTCGACCAAGCTGGAACTGCTGGGCAACCTGATCGACAAGGTCGATTATCTGGTGATCGGTGGCGGTATGGCAAACACATTCCTTGTCGCCCAAGGTATCAGCGTTGGCAAATCACTGGCTGAAACTGCGATGAAGGACACCGCCGCCGAAATTCTGGCCAAGGCCGAAAGCTCGGGCTGCCAGATCGTCCTGCCGCGTGACGTTGTAGTGGCCGAGAAATTCGAGGCCAACGCGCCCCACAAGGTTCTGCCCGCCGATCAATGCCCTGCGGATGGCATGATCCTGGACGCGGGCCCTGAAAGCGTCGCCGCGATTACCGCGATTTTCGACAAAAGCCAGACCCTGATCTGGAACGGCCCGCTGGGCGCGTTCGAGCTGGAGCCGTTCGACGCAGCCACCAATGCCGCGGCCCTGAAAGCCGCAGCACTCAGCCGGTCGGGTCAGCTGATTTCGGTCGCGGGTGGCGGTGACACGGTTGCGGCGCTGAATGCGTCGGGGGCGGCCAAGGATTTCACTTATATCTCGACCGCAGGCGGTGCATTCCTTGAATGGATGGAAGGCAAAACCCTGCCCGGTGTCGCTGCGCTGGAACAATAAGCAGCACTGATCGCATTTGGCCGCTTGTCACGGTTCATGGTATTATCCCCTATTTGAACGGGGGATTATGTCATGAGGTCACTATACCTGCTCGTCCTTCTCGCAATGCCGTGGCCTGCAACAGCACAATCCAGTTGCGGTGGCCAGACACAGCTTGATGCAAATTTCTGTGCCAAGGAACAATGGGAAGCCGTTGACCGCGACCTCAACCGGTTGTGGAAACAGATCAAGCCGGTCGCTGATGCACGTGGCAACGGCGATGCCCTTCTGGCGGAACAACGTGCGTGGCTAAAGGCGCGGGACGCCACCTGCGACAAGGAACTATCCGGCGGCGGCAGCGCTGCGCCCATGTTCTACTGGACCTGTATGAAAGAGCAGACGGTCGCAAGAAATCAGCAGCTTCAGTCCTGGCGCTGAGCTTTAACCGGGACGCACACGAAATACTGATGAAAAAACCGAATCAGGGGATTCACAACCCGAATCGCCTGTGACATAGTGCGATCAGAGGCTCGGAAAGAGCCCGTTATTGAGGCAAGTTTTCATACGGCGGTAAACAGAGTGTCCCGTTCCCATCGGCCCGGTTTGGGTGCAGTTCTCTTCTTCTCGGTGGCTTTCATGCTGGGTGTGTATTTCACCTTTGCCGCTGTTCAAGGGGATTACGGCCTGTTCCGGCGGGTCGAAATTGCGGCGGAACGGGACGCTCTGTCACGCAGTCTGGAAAAACTGAATGTCGAAATCGCCGAGATGGAAAACCTGACACGGCGTCTGTCCGACACCTATCTGGATCTGGACCTGCTGGACCAGCAGGCGCGCTCGGTTCTGGGCATGATCCGGTCGGACGAAATCGTGATCCGCTGATCAAAGACCCTATTCAGAAAAGGCAACTCAGGCCCGGCGTTTCGGCCGGGATGCGCCGTGGCGAACGCTGCGTCACATTTACCCTCGCCAGAAAGCTTCAAATGCTTTATGAGATAGTTTAACGCTAAACTATCTGTCCGAAAGGGGGAGATCGCCACGATGGCTGCGCGAAAAACCACAAAGAAACCAAATGTTTCTGCGGAAGAACTCCAGACATACTACCGCGAGATGCTGCTGATCCGCCGATTCGAGGAAAAGGCCGGTCAGCTTTATGGTATGGGCCTGATCGGCGGGTTCTGCCACCTTTATATCGGACAAGAGGCCGTTGTTGTCGGGCTTGAGGCCGCAGCAGAGGAAGGCGACAAGCGCATCACCTCGTATCGCGACCACGGTCACATGCTGGCCTGCGGCATGGATCCGGGCGGCGTGATGGCCGAACTGACCGGGCGCATCGGTGGCCTGTCCAAAGGCAAGGGCGGCTCGATGCACATGTTCTCGAAAGAAAAGCACTTCTACGGCGGGCATGGTATCGTCGGCGCGCAGGTTCCGCTGGGCGCGGGGCTGGCATTTGCCGACAAGTACAAGGAAAACGGCCGCGTGACATTCACCTATTTCGGGGACGGTGCCGCGAACCAGGGTCAGGTGTATGAGACCTTCAACATGGCGGCCATCTGGGGCTTGCCGGTGATTTTCGTGATCGAGAACAACCAATACGCCATGGGCACCGCTCAGTCCCGCTCGACCTCGACCAAGGACATCTTCCATCGCGGCGAAGCGTTCGGCATTCCGGGCGAGATCGTCAATGGCATGGATGTGCTGGCGGTCAAAGAAGCGGGCGAAAAGGCTGTCGCGCACTGCCGCGCGGGCAAAGGCCCCTATATCCTGGAAATCAAGACCTACCGCTATCGCGGCCACTCGATGTCCGACCCGGCCAAGTACCGAACCCGCGAAGAAGTTCAGAAGGTCCGCGAACAAAGCGACCCGATCGAACATGTGCGCGAGTTGCTGCTGACCGGCAAGCACGCGACCGAGGATGACCTGAAAGCGATCGACAAGGAAATCAAGGAGATCGTCAATCAGGCCGCCGAATTCTCGAAAGAAAGCCCCGAGCCTTCGGTCGAAGAGCTCTGGACTGACATTTACGCCTGAGAGGACGAATAAGACATGGCAACCGAAATTCTCATGCCCGCCCTTTCCCCCACGATGGAAGAGGGCACGCTGGCCAAATGGCTGGTCAAGGAAGGCGATACCGTATCTTCGGGCGACATCATGGCCGAGATTGAAACCGACAAGGCAACGATGGAGTTCGAAGCCGTCGATGAAGGCATCGTTGGCAAGATCCTGATCGCCGAGGGCACCGAAGGGGTCAAGGTGAACACTCCTATCGCCGTGCTGGTCGAAGAAGGCGAAGACGCCTCGGCCCTGCCCGCGGCAGCCCCCGCAGCCGCAGCGGCGCCCGAGACCGCCCCCGCAGCAGCCCCGGCCCCAGCTCCTGCCGCAGCAGCCCCCGCTGCTCCGGCGGTGGACCTGTCACCCGACTGGCCCGCGGATGCTGAAATGAAATCCGAAACCGTGCGCGAGGCCTTGCGCGATGCAATGGCCGAGGAAATGCGCGGCGATGAAAACGTCTACCTGATGGGCGAGGAAGTCGCCGAATATCAGGGGGCCTACAAAATCTCGCAAGGTTTGCTGGATGAATTTGGCTCCAAACGCGTGATCGACACTCCGATCACCGAACACGGGTTTGCCGGTATCGCGGTGGGTTCGGCCTTTGGCGGTCTGAAACCGATTGTCGAGTTCATGACCTTCAACTTCGCCATGCAGGCGATTGACCAGATCATCAACTCTGCGGCTAAAACGCTCTATATGTCCGGTGGCCAGATGGGTTGCCCCATCGTGTTCCGGGGGCCCAACGGGGCCGCGGCCCGCGTGGCCGCACAGCACAGCCAGGACTATGCCGCGTGGTACATGCAGATCCCCGGCCTGAAGGTCGTCATGCCCTATTCAGCCGCTGATGCCAAAGGTCTGCTGAAATCGGCCATCCGCGATCCCAACCCGGTAGTGTTCCTGGAAAACGAAATCCTCTACGGCCGCTCCTTCGAAGTGCCGCAGGTGGATGACCTGACCATTCCGCTGGGCAAGGCCCGCATCTGGCGCGAAGGGTCAGATGTGACAATCGTCAGCTTTGGCATCGGCATGCAATACGCGCTGGAAGCTGCTGACAAGCTGGCCGAAGACGGCATCAGCGCCGAAGTGATCGACCTGCGCACCATCCGCCCGATGGACACTGGCGCCATCATCAACTCGGTGATGAAGACCAACCGTCTGGTGACAGTGGAAGAAGGCTGGCCGCAGGGGTCTGTCGGCAGCTACATCAGCTCGGTCGTGATGCAGGAGGCGTTTGATTACCTCGACGCGCCGGTCATCAATTGCACTGGCAAGGACGTTCCGATGCCCTATGCCGCCAATCTCGAAAAGCTGGCCCTGATCACCACGGATGAGGTGATCGCCGCCGTCAAACAAGTGACCTACCGGTAAGGAGCGACAGACAGATGCCTACAGAAATTCTGATGCCCGCCCTGTCCCCGACCATGGAGGAAGGCACGCTCGCCAAATGGCTGGTCAAGGAAGGCGATACCGTCTCCTCCGGTGATCTGCTGGCCGAGATTGAAACCGACAAGGCCACGATGGAATTCGAGGCCGTTGACGAAGGCACCATCGGCAAGATCCTGATTCCCGAGGGCACCGAAGGGGTCAAGGTCAACACCGCCATCGCGGTTCTGCTGGAAGACGGCGAAAGCGCCGATGACATCGGCACGGCTCCGGCGGCTGCTCCGGCGGCTGCCCCCGCAGCCGTCGCGGGCAACGAGGCTGCCGCGCCAGTGGCACCCGAGGCGCCCGCCCCTGCCCCGGCCGCTCCGGCCAAGGCAGATGGCGGTCGGATTTTTGCCTCGCCTCTGGCCCGCCGGATTGCTGCGCAAAAAGGTCTCGACCTGACACAGATTTCCGGTTCCGGCCCGCATGGTCGCATCGTCAAGGTCGATGTCGAAGGCGCAACTGCCACCGCTCCGGCAGCAGCTCCTGCCACTGCTCCCGCCGCCGCCGCGCCCGCAGCTGCCCCAGCAGCTCCGTCTGGTCCATCGGCGGATATGGTCGCGCGGATGTACGAAGGCCGCCCGTACGAGGAAATCAAGCTCGACGGTATGCGCAAAACCATTGCTGCACGCCTGGGCGAGGCCAAACAGACCATCCCGCATTTCTACCTGCGCCGCGATATCAAGCTGGACGCGCTGCTGAAATTCCGTGGTCAGTTGAACAAGCAGTTGGAAGGTCGCGGCGTCAAGCTCAGCGTCAATGACTTCATCATCAAAGCCGTCGCCAATGCGCTGCAACAGGTTCCGGCCTGCAACGCCGTCTGGGCAGGTGACCGGGTGCTGCAACTGAAACCGTCAGATGTGGCTGTTGCCGTCGCAATCGAAGGCGGGTTGTTCACGCCGGTCCTGCAAGACGCTGACATGAAATCCCTGTCAGCCCTTTCGACCGAGATGAAAGACCTTGCCGCCCGCGCACGCGAGCGCAAGTTGGCTCCGCATGAATATCAGGGCGGCACCTTTGCCATCTCGAACCTGGGCATGTTCGGCATCGACAATTTCGATGCCATCGTGAACCCGCCCCATGCCGGTATTCTGGCCGTCGGCACCGGCGTCAAGAAACCGGTTGTCGGGGATGATGGCGAGCTGACCGTGGCAACGGTGATGTCTGTCACCATGTCCGTTGATCACCGCGTCATCGACGGCGCGCTTGGGGCCGAACTGCTCAAGGCCATTGTCGACAATCTTGAAAACCCGATGGTCATGCTGGCGTAAGCCATACCGACCTCGCAAAAAAAGGCCGCCTCGAATATCGAGGCGGCCTTTTTTGTTAGTCCAATCGACCTACTGATCTTTGCCCAGCATGTGGTCCATCGAGATCGACGGCTGATCGCATCCAGCCTCGCCCACGATCTTGGCCGGGATACCGGCAACGGTCTTGCACGGCGGAACGTCCTGCAACACCACCGAACCGGCAGCGATACGGCTGCAATGGCCGACCTTGATGTTACCCAGAACCTTTGCCCCGGCCCCGATCAGAACACCGTCTCCGATCTTGGGATGGCGGTCTTCCTCTTCCTTGCCGGTTCCGCCCAGCGTCACCGAATGCAACATCGACACGTTGTCTCCGACCACGGCGGTTTCACCGATGACGATGGAATGGGCGTGGTCGATCATGATCCCCTTGCCGATCCTTGCGGCCGGGTGAATATCGATGCCGAAAATCTCCGAAGATCGCATCTGGAAGAAGTAGGCCAGATCAAAGCGCCCCTTGCGCCACAGCCAATGCGCGACGCGATAGGCCTGCATGGCCTGATAGCCCTTGAAATACAGGATCGGCTGCAACAACCGATGGCAGGCCGGATCACGCTCGTAAACCGCCATCAGGTCGGCGCGGGCGGCTTCCAGCAAACCGGGATCGTTTGCATAGGCCTCGTCCACGATCTCGCGCAGCACCATCATCGACATTTCGTTCGAACACAGCTTGGCCGCGATCCGATAGGACAGCGCACGCTCAAGGCTGCGGTGATGCAGGATACAGGCGTGCACAAGCCCGCCCATAAGCGGTTCTGTCTCGACGGCTGCTTGGGCCTCGGATGTGATACGGTCCCAGACCGGATCGACCGGTGTCACAGGGCTGCGTTTTTCAAACATAGCTTTTGATCCTTTGCTGCGCCTAGAATGCCATTTAGTGGCAAAAAGGCCAAACGCAAACCCGTGATCCGCGATACAACGAAAATGAATGAGTCCGAGCGCATATATTTCGAAACACGAATTCGCGAGCGTCTGGCCGAACTGGATCAGTTGTCCGCATCAGGCCAGCAGGCTCAGGCCGTTGTTGAACTGGATCAGCAGGCGGTTGGTCGGCTCAGCCGCATGGATGCGCTGCAAAACCAGGCGATGGCAAAGGCGCAACAGGTGAATCGCAATGTCGAAACCCGCCGCCTTCAGGCCGCGCTTATGCGGCTGGACGAGGGGGAATACGGGTATTGCGAAGATTGCGGCGACCGTATTCCCGATGGGCGATTGTCTCTGGATCTGGCTGCCAGCAAATGCGTCAGCTGCGCGACCGGGTGATCAGAAACTCGGCAAGATGGTGCAGAACCAGCGAAAAACACTGACAATATTGCAAATCGTCAAACCCCGGCTCATCGGCCAGCACCCTGTTGCGCGCAACCGCCATCAGCGAGCCATTGCCGTAAACCGGATGCAGCCGACCCGTGCGCGCCCGGTGTATGTCGGCCAGTTCCGCCTCATGGATCATCCGGACGCATAAGCGGGTCCGCTCTGGTGGCGGCGCCGCCAACAAGGCGCGCGCCGCGGCACTTACATCACCGTGCAATAGCGGTCGCATCAGACCGCTTACCCGACAACCAGACGCGCCATCGCACCGGGGCCGTAAATGGCCGACACCTGCGCAATCCCGACCTCATATGACCCGGTCAGACCATCTGTCGCCTTCATCGCCGCCGAATAGGACCACCCCGGCAGGGATGTCATCTCTTCACGGACAACGGTTCCCCCCGCAAAAAAACGCACAAGATAGGATTCGCTTTCCTCGCCCAGCGGCACCTCCAGCCCTGACCAGTCATCCCCATCCAACCGGGCGCGCCGCACCCAGGTCAGGTGATCGCCGGTTGCGTCGGATCGCACCTGAAGGTGAACCGGGGAATACGGGCGCAAACCATTGCCGTCGAATGAGGCGATCAGGTGCTGGTAAGCCGGATCGTCGTAACCACGGGTCGCCGGGCCGATGCGATAATGCTTGGCCAATCCCCGCTCGTTACGCAACAGGTTGATCTGCTGCACCTGATTGTTCAGCAACACGAATATAGACCCATCCGGCCAGACATCCGGCATCAGGGCATCCGACCCCAACTGGCCTCTCAACCTCCCGGACAGGGCGTAAACGCCGGCGGAGTCTAGAGTGGCATCCGAGAACTGGAACACCTCCCAGTTGCCGGGTGTTCCGTCGCCGATGGCCGCCAGATTGACACCGTTCAGAACCGCGCCACGCGGACGCGATTCCAACTGACCGGCCAACAGCCGCACCTTCACCGCCGGGCCTTCATCCCAGACGCCGATGCTGGCGCGCCTCAGCGGCGTTTCGGTCACGCCCATAATGGCCTGACCGGGGATCACATCACTCAGGCTGTACCCCTCATCGGTTGAGGAGGAATAAACCGTCGCGGCCCCCGGCCAGGGATCAGCGGTCACCGCAAGATAAGGTGCATGCGGGATCTCTGACCCGGTGATCAGCGGCAGGTCCAGAAACACCGGCAGCACGGGAACGGGCGCGGCATAGGGTCTGGCAACCGCCGGGTCGTCGTGCAGTTGCGATGCCTTATATACACCCTGTTCAACCCGGACCGCTTCGACCAATTGCAGATCGGCAGATTCCAGACGGTCAATCCGGTAAAGGGGGCTGTTTTCGGTCTCTGACAACCGCACCAGATCACCTGCGCCCAGATGCAGCAGCGATGGCGGCAAGGCAAACCGCACCGTATCGCGGGAAACACGGGCCTCGCTCAACCAGCGCTCAGCCGTTTGTCGGCCTTCGGTGCGTGTCATGGATAACGGCATCTCATTGACCGAGACCGAATGCGTGCTGTCCTCGGGCAGAACCGCCTCTTCCGCGACCAGATCGTGATCCGCATCCGACTGGACAAAGCGCAGGCGCACGCGACCGGTCATCTCGGCCTCGGCTTCTCGCCGGTGCTCAACCGTGCCATCCAGATCACCGCTGATCGCCAAATGATCAGGGTTCAGGGCAATCGCGCCATAGCCATCGCGCATCTGAAAGCGCAAGATGCCGTTCCGTTCGATCGCGTCGAACCCATAGCGCAGCATCAGCGGCTGCAAAGCCGACCGCGCATTTGTCACATCTTCGATGACATATCCTCGAACCACGCCGTAAAGCCCGGAAACATCGATATCCGTCACCCCTGCCGCGTGGCATATCTCAGTCACGACCGAGGCCAGCGTGCGCGAGCCGGACCGGCCGTTCAGCCAATGCCCCCGGTCATAGTTTGCCCCATCATCCCACTGGCTTCGCAGATTTGGAAAGGTCGGAAACGGGCGGGTATCCCACGCCCAGACATAAGCATTCGCCAGATCCAGCATTGGCCCGCCATAGACTTGCGACACCGGGTTGATGTTCGGGTCGCTCCAATATCCAAGGGTCGCCGCAAGGTACTGGACCTGAATGAAATCGTCGCGCAGCCCGTTTGAATATGCAGGCAACAGCGATTCAGACGATTTCGGGTCCAGAAACTTGTTCGGCTGGTTCGTGCCCTTGTCGATTGCCGCACATCCCAGCTCATCCACCCAGGCCGCATCAAATTGCGGCCCGCGCAACCCTTCGGGATCATGTGCTGAAAACGCCTGCGCCTCGGCCCCGTTGGGCCAGATCAGCTTGCGTTCGGATGCCTTCCACACGGGCCGCCGATCCGGGGGCGAGCATTGCAATATCCCGCTGTCGCCGAAGATCATCACGTCGCGCACCTGATCGAATGTCTCACCCACCAGCGCCACGCGGCACGCCTCGCCCTTGTCCAGCGGTTTCGGCCCCTCTACCATCGATCTGACCCATTCGGCCCCTGCCCGCGTTTTGCCCGCGCCACGCCCGCCCATGATCACCCAGGACCGCCAGTCGCCTTCGGGCGGCAATTGATGCGGTAGCGCCCAGAATTCAAACAGGAAAGGGAGGGCACACAGCCCCCCCTCCCCGATCTCACTCAGAAATCTCTCCCGCACCGCAGCATTGGCGGAGGCGAGCCAGCCTGCACCCGATCTCAAATCGGGCCCGCTCAAGGTCGAGCGCATAGCCCCCTTGGGCAATTCCGGCTTGTCTGTAATGTTGTTCGACAAAGCTTGTCTCCACTTTCTGGCAACTTCGGATCAGCCCCTCCAGCTGACCGAGTCGCTTGGCTGAACCAGCAAGATCTGCATCCTCCCCGGCACCGATCTGTTTGCGCAGGTCTTCTGCCGCTTGCCGCAGATCGCGAATGGACCTTTCCAGGGACTGCAACAGTTCAGCCGTCTGGGAAATCCGCTCTTCCGGGGTAATCAAAGTCATGTTTGCCTGTGACCTCATGCGTGAGTGTTCTCCGCACGAGAGAAACGAAAAAACGGCCACCGGGTCACCCCGAGGCCGTTTGCCCACTTCTTCTAGCATGACACAACCTATACGGGATAAAGCGCGCAAAGTCAAGGGTTTACGCAACAGTCGCGCAACAGGGATCGTACGGTGAGGGTTAACGGACAGTGAATTTCCGGCTGCGGTAATCCTCGGCCAAAACGCCGACCCGTCCTTTGGGCTTCCCAAGCCCTGACCGCCTCACCGACCAGAGGGATTAACACAGGGTTACCGCCGTACCGCTTTCGGAGCGTACAAATTGTACAAACCCCGCGCGTACGCGTGTACAAATCTGACATTTCCGAAATCGGGTGCAAAATCACCCGCGTCACCCGATTTCGGCGCGTCAGGGTCCTGCGCGCTGCAAAACCAGTCCTTGACATTCCCCCCCGAAACCCTCATGTGCCCCTCATCACGGCGCCACCGCGTGAGCATCGTCGGGCTTCAGGCCCCACAGCGCCAACACATAACTCCCGGTTCCCCTTCACGCAGGGTTCTTTACGCGATGGCCGGATGGCGCTGGATTCGCCCGCGCATCCCGAGGTCTCGCACAACCCTGCCGGTCACTGAACGTGGCCAGTCACCACCTGCTCGTGCGGTTTAACCTGCGGGCCGTAAAGGATAATTCTTTGTTCGACTTCGATATGCTCGGCCTTGCGCCGACACTGAATGACGCGTTGAAACGCGCCAACTTCACACAACCCACCCCGATTCAGAACCAGGCCATTCCGCTGGCCCTGAATGGGCATGACATCCTCGGGCTGGCCCAAACCGGCACCGGCAAAACACTGGCCTTTGGCCTGCCCCTGATCGACCACTTGCTGGCGCAGCCCGGCAAGCCCGATCCCAAAACAGCCAAAGCGCTGATCCTCGCCCCCACCCGCGAGTTGGTGAATCAGATCGCCGACAGTTTGCGCACCCTCACCAAAGGAACAAAGCTGCGAGTCGCCACAGTTGTAGGTGGCCAGTCGATCAACAAACAAGTGATGTTCCTTGCCCGAGGCACCGATATTCTCGTCGCCACCCCGGGCCGCCTGATTGACCTGATGGAACGGGGCGCTGTTGACCTTGGTTCGGTTCGCCATCTGGTGTTGGACGAAGCGGATCAGATGCTTGACCTGGGCTTCATTCACGCTCTGCGTCGCATCGCACCTGCACTGGGCACGCCCCGCCAGACCATGCTGTTCTCGGCCACAATGCCGAAACAGATGGAGGAGCTCAGCCGCGCCTATCTGAACAATCCGCAGCGGGTGCAGGTTTCGCCTCCGGGCAAGGCCGCAGACAAGATCACCCAGTCCCTTCACTTTGTTTCGAAACCCGGAAAACCGTCGAAACTGCGCGAAATCCTGTCGCAGGACGCGGATGCTCTGACGCTGGTCTTCACCCGCACAAAACACGGCGCTGAACGGCTGATGAAAGGGCTGGTGGACGACGGCTTCAACGCGGCGTCCATTCACGGGAACAAAAGCCAGGGCCAGCGTGACCGGGCGATCAAGGCCTTCCGCGCTGGTGAGGTGAACATACTGGTGGCCACCGACGTTGCCGCGCGTGGCATCGACATCCCTGGCGTCGCCTATGTCATCAACTTCGACCTGCCCGACGTGCCCGACAATTACGTCCACCGTATCGGGCGTACCGCCCGTGCCGGGCGCGAAGGCGAAGCGATTGCGTTCTGTGCTCCGGAAGAAGTCGACCTGCTGCGTCAGATCCAGAAGCTGATGAAAACTGAAATCCCCGTCACAAGCGGCACCATGCCGGAAGGGGTCGAGGTTCAGCAACCTGCACGTCGTCAAAACAACCGCCGTCGCGGGTTCAAGCCCAAACCGGCCAACGGCGATGCGAAACCGTCCAGCGGCAGACGGCGCCGTCCCAACAAAAGACGCTCAGCCGCCTAAGGACTGAAGAGGCTGCCAAAGAAAACGCCGACGCCAGTTGCTATACCGGCGTCGGCGTTTTTTGCTAGCTAAACCAGCAACCCGCCGGGTTTAATTCCCCGAGCTCTGCTGTTCCTCGATCTCGCGCCATTTGGCAACGTTGCGATTGTGCTCCTGCAGGGTTTCTGCAAACGCATGCCCGCCCGAGCCGTCGGCGACGAAGAACACATAGTTGGTGTCATCTGGCGCAACCGCAGCTTCAAGACTCGCCAGACCCGGATTTGCAATCGGCGTCGGGGGCAGCCCATCAATCTGATAGGTGTTCCAAGGTGTCGGACGGTTCAATTCGCTGCGCCGCAACCCGCGACCCAATGTGCCCTGCCCCTTTGTCACGCCATAGATGACGGTCGGATCGGTTTGCAACCGCATCCCTTGTTTCAGGCGGTTCACGAACACACTGGCGACCTGGCCGCGTTCCTCCGGAACACCGGTTTCCTTTTCGATGATAGACGCAAGGATCAGCATCTCTTCCGGACTGTCCAGCGGCAACCCGCCTTGGCGGCTTTCCCAAACCGCATTGATCCGCAGTTGTTGCTTGTCCTGCATGGCCTGCAAAATCGCATTGCGGTCCTGTCCGGCCACAACATCGTAACTGTCCGGGGCCAACATTCCCTCAGCCGGGATCTCGGTCACCTCACCTGACAGCGCTTCGAATGATTTAAGGGCCTCGACCACCTGCCACGAGGTCACACCTTCGGCCAGTGACACCCGATAGCGCGTGTCAGCCTCGTTGCGCTTCTCGGTATAAGCATTAGGCGTTTCTTCCTCTGCCGCATCAAATGAAGCAATCTCGACAAAATCCAATGTTGCCGGGTCCAGTTCACGCACGCGAGTTTGGGTACGCGTTACACCGATACGGTATTCGATTTCCGACCCACAAGTGCTGGCGCCGCTGCTGGTGATCTCTTCGATGATCTGCGCCATCGACGCGCCTTCGCGCACCAGAAAGCTGCCCGCTTTCAACCGCTGCGCCTGATCGGTATAGTCAGCGGCCATCCGAAACAGAATTGAACTGCGAATGGCACCCTGATCTTCCAGATCGCGACTGACACGTGTCATGTTCGAGCCGCTTTTGACCTGAAGGCAAATCGCAGTTTCAAGTGGGCCTTCGGCCTTGTACTGCGACTGTCCCCACAAGATCAGACCGCCCACCAGAAACAGGCCGACCACTAGGATGGTCAGCGCATTCGAAGCGATGGCCCGCCACATTTAACTGACCTTTCCGAAGATCACGCTGGCGTTGGTTCCGCCAAACCCGAACGAGTTCGACAGCGCCACGTTAATCTCACGCTCGCGCTTGGCGTTGGGGGCCAGATCAATCGGAGTTTCAACTGCCGGGTTGTCCAAGTTGATTGTTGGCGGTGCGACCTGATCGCGGATCGCCAGGATTGAGAAAATCGCCTCAATCGCGCCTGCAGCACCCAGCAAGTGACCGGTTGCCGACTTGGTCGAACTCATCGTCGCATTCCCGGCATGTTCGCCCAACAGGCGCTCAACCGCGCCCAGTTCGATCGTGTCCGCCATAGTCGAGGTGCCATGCGCGTTGATGTAATCCAGGTCTTTCGGCTCCAGCCCGGCGCTGCGCAACGCCGCTCTCATGGAGCGTTCGGCCCCGTCGCCATCCTCGGACGGGGCGGTGATGTGATAGGCGTCGCCCGACATACCATAGCCCAGCACCTCGGCGTAGATCTTGGCACCACGCGCCTTGGCGTGTTCGTAATCTTCCAGAACCACGATGCCGGCACCCTCGCCCATCACGAAACCGTCACGGTCCACGTCATAGGGTCGGCTGGCAGCCTTGGGATTATCTGCGTATTTGGTCGACAGCGCCTTACATGCGTTGAACCCGGCAATACCGATCTCGCAGATGCAGCCCTCGCCACCGCCTGCCACCATGACATCCGCGTCACCCGCCCGGATGATGCGGCTGGCGTCGCCGA
This sequence comes from Ruegeria sp. HKCCSP351, assembly GCF_017872535.1. NCBI lineage: Bacteria > Pseudomonadati > Pseudomonadota > Alphaproteobacteria > Rhodobacterales > Roseobacteraceae > Ruegeria > Ruegeria sp. HKCCSP351. The sequence goes on from NZ_JAEDOV010000002.1 coordinate 53,409, forward strand.
TAGCGTGCGCACCGGTTGAACATGCGGTCACGACCGAGTGGTTCGGCCCTTTGAACCCGTGACGGATTGATACCTGCCCCGAGGCCAGGTTGATCAGTGCGCCCGGAATAAAGAACGGCGATACCCGACGCGGACCTTTGTCGCGGATCAGGTTCGCAGTATTGGCAATCGATCCCAGACCACCAATGCCCGAGCCGATCAGAACACCGGTCCGCAAGCGCGATTCTTCGTCTTCCGGCAGCCAGCCTGCATCCTTACAGGCCATTTCTGCGGCCGCGATGGAATACAGGATAAAGTCCTCGATCTTGCGCTGCTCTTTCAGCGGCATCCAGTCATCGGGATTGAAGGTCCCGTTGGTTCCGTCGCCGCGCGGCACCTCGCAGGCGTAGGTCGTTGCGACCCCGCTTGCCTCTGCATCGAAATGCGTGATTGGACCTGCGCCGGACTCTCCGTCCAGCAGCCGCGACCAGGTTTCCTCGACCCCGCTGGCCAAAGGAGTGACCAATCCAAGACCGGTTACAACGACTCTGCGCATGAAGTGCCTCTTGCCTGCTTCCTCTTATGAGAACCGCTCATACCCCGGCCCGGGGTGCGGGGGCAAGAGCAACGGTTCTTTCCGCCCTGGCGTCCTGCCGCCGATTTCCCAAGGAAACCGGAAATTCGACGCTTGTCAAAAACCGCCCCTTCGCGCGTCCAGCCGAAAGGGCGGAGTTGCTTACTGAAACTGCGCGACCGGCTCGTGGGCCGATTTGGCAGTTTCAAGCGCTGTGGCCAAGTCCAGTGTCTTGCGGAACAACGCACGCCCGACAATCGCGCCCGAGATATTGGGGATGTATGCCAGCCGCGAGATATCGTCTGCTGTGCGCACGACACCGCTGGCAATCACCGGGGTACGCGAATGGTTTGCCAGCCGCGAAATCAGACCAAGCTGTGCCTCGACATCTTCCATGTCACTGTCGATGTCGGTTACCACGATAGCGGCAAAGGGCGCATCGCCGAACGCATCAATAAAGGCTTCGGGCGTGAATGCACTTTGGCTGCGCCAGCCGTCAGTCATGACAAGGCCTTGCCACACATCAACCGACAGCACGATCTGATCCGGGTAAAGCTTGGCCAGTTCCTTGACCAGGTTCGGTTCGCGCGCGGCCAGCGTGCCAACCACAACGCGGCCCGCGCCCTTGTCGATCCGGCGCTCAATCTGTTCGCGCGTGCGCATGCCACCCGCCAACTGCACCGGAATCTCGGCCTTGCGAATGATATCTTCGACCAGCTGCGCGTTGGTATCCTTGCCCTCGATCGCGTCGAAATCCGTCAGGTGCATCCATTCGGCACCCGCCTCTGCCCAGCTCCGTGCGGTATCTACCGGATTCACGTGCCAGATCATCGCATCATCCAGACGACCTTTGTCCAGTGAGACACACCGGCCGTTCTGCAGTTCCATCGTGGGGTAAATCCTCATGAGCTCGGTCCTCCGCTCAATCGTTTTGAAATCCCCGGCACCATACAACTGGAATGCCCGCCCGAAATCTCCGGGATCGGCACAGTTTGGCCATTTTGCGGCATACTGATTAAGTGGCGAATTTACGCGCGGGCTGGCGGTCCGTTGCGCCTTAACAAATGCACCGGGGTTTCATTATACACCCCTTCCCGCATCAGAACATAGCCAAGCTTTTTGGCGAGTTTCTGCGAAGACGCGTTCGATGCGTTTATCATCGCGACCAACGGTCCGGGAATCACCCGGTCAAACCAGTCATGCGCAGCCTTGGCGGCCTCGTATCCCAATCCCTGCCCTTGTGCTTCGGGGACCAGTACCCACCCTGCCTCGGGGAAGCCGTCGAAATCCTCGCCCATGCGTCGGTTGCTATAGAAGAATCCGGCATGCCCGATCAGCGTACGATTCGATTGCTGCATTACGCCCCACTGACCAAAACCGGCCATCTGCCAATGCCCCGCATTATGCAAGAACGAATCCCACGCTTCGCCACGCGATCGGGGAGAACCTCCGATATGCTGCACGACGCAAGGGTTACGCCAGATTTCCGCGAACCGGTCAAAATCCTCTGGGCGCATGGCGCACAGCGTCAAACGCGCGGTATTTATCATCGGAGTGGATCTTATCATGCCCTGTCCACTTTGAGTTTTGCCTCAGTGGAAACAGTGCGCAGGCCACAATAGCCACGCAAGCCCGAAATTCGGGCAGGCATAAAAAAACGGCGCCCCCGTTGCCCGGAAGCGCCGATTTTGATCAGAAAGAAACGCTTAGGACGCTTCGCTGATGAACTTGACGGCGTCGCCAAAGGTCTGGATGGTCTCGGCTGCGTCATCGGGGATCTCGATGCCGAACTCTTCTTCGAAGGCCATGACCAGCTCAACAGTGTCCAGGCTGTCTGCGCCCAGATCGTCGATGAAGGACGCGTTTTCCACGACTTTATCTTCTTCAACACCCAGGTGCTCAACAACGATCTTCTTAACGCGATCTGCGACGTCGCTCATGTCTATTCCTCATTCCTTTACAGGGCGGTCCGCCCGATTCTGCCCTTGCCCGCACGGGTTGGCTTTGGTTTGCCCGTTTTGGGCGGTTTCGGTCCCGGCGAACCGGGAAATAGAAGGCCGACCTGAACGACCGGCCCCGCATAGATGCGCCGCCTATAGCATAGTCGGCGCAAGAGGCAAACGCTTTCGCACTTGCCCCTGTCGCGCTCACAACATGGCCATACCGCCATTTACATGCAAGGTGCTTCCGGTAACATAGCCCGCTTCGGGGCTGGAAAGATACAGAACCGCAGCTGCAATTTCTTCCGGATCGCCCATGCGCCCGGCCGGAACCTTGAGCAACAGACCCTTTTTTTGTTCCTCGGTCAGTTTTTCGGTCATTGCCGTCGTGATAAATCCAGGTGCCACGGCATTCACAGTAATTCCGCGGGTCGCGACTTCGTGGGCCAAAGCCTTGGAAAACCCGATCATACCGGCCTTCGACGCTGCATAGTTCGCCTGCCCCGGATTGCCGATTGCGGCCACCACGGACGAGACATTGACGATCCGGCCCCAGCGCGCCTTCATCATGCCCCGGATCACACCTTTGCACAGTTTCATGGTCGAGGTCATGTTCACGTCAATGACGCTTTGCCATTCCTCATCAGACATGCGCATGAACAGGTTGTCGCGGGTGATTCCGGCGTTGTTTACAAGAATGTCCACCGATCCCATCGCCTCGGCCGCTTGCTTTGGCAACGCTTCCACGGCTTCCGGATCGCTTAAATTGCAGGGCAGAACATGCGCGCGTTCGCCCAGTTCGTCGGCCAGAGCCTGAAGCGGTTCAACGCGTGTACCGGACAACCCAACCGTTGCACCTGCGCCATGCAACGCACGTGCGATGTGGCCTCCGATACCGCCCGAAGCACCGGTGATCAGCGCATTCTTACCTGTTAAATCAAACATTCGGTTTCCCTCTTGCTGCGTCGGTTACAACGCGAATTGAGCTTACGATTCGGCCTGAATGGCCTTCTGGACGTCTTCCGGTGTGCCCACAGCCTTGCCCGCGATTTCGCGATCGATCTTGCGGATCATACCGGACAGCGCTTTGCCAGCGCCGATTTCCCATGTTTCAGTCACGCCTTGAGCCGCCATATATTGCACGCTTTCCCGCCAGCGAACCGAACCCGTCACCTGCTCGACCAGCAATTGATGGATCAGATCCGGTTCGCTGACAGCCTCGGCGCGCACATTGGCCACCAAAGGTACGACAGGGGCCTTAATTTCGACGGCAGCAAGCGCTTCTGCCATTACATCTGCAGCAGGTTTCATCAGCGCACAGTGAAATGGAGCACTTACCGGCAACATAACGGCACGTTTTGCACCTTTTTCCTTGGCGATCTCGGCTGCGCGCTCGACAGCCGCTTTTGAACCCGACACGACGACCTGTGTGGGATCGTTGTCATTTGCGGCCTGACAGACCTCGCCCTGTGCGGCTTCTTCCGCAACGGCGCGCACGGCCTCCAGATCCAGCCCCAAAATGGCGGCCATGGCCCCCTCGCCCACGGGTACGGCGCTTTGCATGGCCTGACCACGGGTGCGCAACAGACGCGCAGTATCTGCAACAGACAAGGCACCCGCCGCGGCCAGAGCCGAGTATTCACCCAGTGAATGCCCCGCCACAAAAGCCGCCTTGCTGACAGATACGCCTTCGGCTTCCAAAGCGCGCATGGCTGCCATCGACGTTGCCATCAACGCGGGTTGTGCATTCTGGGTCAGTGTCAGGTCAGCAATATCGCCATCCCAGATCAGGCTGCTCAACTTCTCGCCCAACGCGTCGTCCACCTCATCGAAAATGGCCTGAGCCGCCGGGTAGGCCTCAGCCAGAGCTTTGCCCATACCTATGGTCTGGGCGCCTTGCCCCGGGAAAACGAACGCGAGTGTCATTGCAACCTCATGGATGGTGTCAGGTTGCGGCGGGGTGTAAACTGACTGACCGTCTGGCACAAGCATTGCCTGCTTTCTGCATTCTGGCACCTTTTGTGTGCACCCGCGCTCACTTGTGTCTGTTTCATCCGGCTTTACCTTGGGCACACCCAAGAATCCCGGAGCGCGCGACATATGCAATCGACCAATTCCTTTTCAAGCTACGGCAGCATCGCAAAGACGTTTCATTGGCTGACCGCCTTGCTGATCTTCACGGCTTTGCCCCTCGGCTGGGTCGCAGATAATCTGGCGCATGCGGTACTGCACTCGGCAACGGCCCCTACCGAGTTGGAAATTGCCCGTGCGGCGCGCGTGTTCTCATTGCATAAAACCGTGGGGGTTACCGTGTTCTTCGTGGCATTGGCCCGCATTCTTTGGGCGTTCACGCAAACCAAGCCCGGCCTTCTGAATGCTGACAACAAGCCCGAAGCCTTCGCCGCTGAAACCGTCCACTGGCTGCTTTACGGTTCGCTGGTCCTTGTGCCGCTGACCGGCTGGATTCACCACGCCGCGACCGAAGGCTTTGCCCCAATCCTTTGGCCCTTCGGCCAAAACCTGCCTTTTGTACCGAAATCCACCGCCGTGGCCGAGGTAACAGGGGTTCTGCACTGGCTTTTCATGTGGGTTCTGGTCGTTTCCCTTGTCCTGCACGTTGCAGGTGCGCTGAAACATCACATCGTCGACAAGGACGGCACATTGCGCCGGATGTTACCGGGCCTGTCTGATGTGCCGGAACCACCACATCAAACCCATTCACTGATTCCAGCCGTCGCCGCATTGGTGGTCTGGGGTGTCGTCGTCACCGGAGGCTGGGCAACGGGTAAGCTTACCCCTAACGTAGGTGAAGCACCGGATGTCCAACTGACCGAGGTTCAATCCGAATGGCAGGTTCAGAACGGCACGCTGTCGATTACGATTTCGCAACTGAATAGCCCCGTCACAGGTTCGTTTTCGGACTGGACGGCCGCAATTACTTTTGACGAACCCACAGAGCCGGGCCCGGCAGGGTCTGTCGATGTCACGATAGCCATCAGCTCGCTTAGTCTTGGAACCGTAACCGATCAGGCCATGGGACCGGATTTCTTCGACAACGCCCGGTTCCCGACTGCTCAGTTCAAAGCCGACCTTTATAAAACCGAAAATCGTTACGAGGCGCGCGGTCCGCTTACAATTCGCGACAAGTCGATCGATGTCGTTTTGCCCTTCTCGCTGGATCTTCAGGGCGACACAGCCACCATGGCGGGCACAATCGAGCTTAACCGGCTGGAGTTTGATGTAGGCACATCGCAGCCTACCGAAGACTCGCTGGGCTTTACCGTCGCAGTATCCGTAGAACTCACAGCGGCACGCGGTCAGTAAGGCAAAAAAACGCCGGCGATTTGATCACCGGCGTTTTTCTGTTCGTGATTCTGGGATTACTCGGCTTTTTGTGCCTCGACCGAAATCTGGATTTGCACTTCGTCGCTGACAAACGGTGCAAACTGCCCCAGGTCGAATTCGCTACGGACAAGCGTTGTTGTCGCGTTGAAACCAGCCCAGGGCTGATTTGCCATCGGGTGGGTGTCAGCCTTGTTGAGCTTTGCGTCCAGAACAACCGATTTGGTCACACCGTTCATCGTCAGATCGCCGGTGATGTTCGCGGTGTTTTCACCAGTCACTTCGATTCCTGTCGAGGTAAAGGTGATCAAATCTCCTTCGGCCGCGCCAAAGAAATCCTCGGTCATGAAGTGATCTTCACGGGGTTTCCAGCCGGTAAACATCTCCAAAACGGGCATCGACACACTCACGCTCGAAGCGGCGGGGTTTTCCTGGTCGAACATGATCTCGCCTTCAAAGCCGGAAAACATGCCAGTCGTGGTTGAAAACCCAAGGTGGTCATAGCTGAAAATGACTTGGCTGTGGCTGGGATCCAACACGTATTTCTCGGCGCTGGCGAATGCCGTTGTCGCTGATACGGCCAATGCAGCAGCAAGAAGGGTGGATTTCATATCAATCTCCGCGGTTTTGTGAATGCAGTCCGTCAGGACTGCTTGAATACAAAATGTGCCGCCCAAGGGCGGCACACAACCTTTTTTGATTCACAACTTCTGTTCTTTTTTGAACAGAATAAAAATCAACCGAAAATTGTTACGCTTTTGCTGAGCTGCCCTTTCAGCGCCCGGCTGACATCCGCCGATTCAAGCGGCAGCTTCATCAAAAGACTTCCGTCCACGTCAAACAGGTGAACCTCATTCTCTTCAAAACGCGCCCCACCCAGCGAGTCATAGCTGCGGCGCAGGACAGTCTGAGGGCGTCCGTCTTCGTTCTTTTGCAATACCCGGACTTCGCGGCGGATCGGGTCGAAATAGGCGTCAGGGCGCGGGTCGAAAACCTCGATTGTCAACAAGGCGACGCCAACGACCAGAAACAGCATGGATGCCGCCATCTTGATCGGCCAAACATCTGCGCCAACGACCGATCCGGGCATCAACCACATTGAAAACGCGGAAACGATCAAAAACGCCCCGACCATCCGCGCCAGTATCAGGCGGGCCTTCCAGTTCGGTGCAAATGTGATCATTACCGGCACCGAATTCTCAAAGCGCGAGCCGGCAACGTTTTCCTGATATGCGTTTGTGTTAGTAGCGGTCATAACGCGTCACCCTTTTAAGGTTACTTTCGAAATTCTGTTGATCCGGTTGATGCCCGGTATGCAAAACAACTTTGAGCCGAAAAGCGTCAGCAATTGGGCGACCCAAAGGAATTTGGGCGGCGTCTCAGAGGCATGTGTGGCAGGGCTTGCTCCTGCGGCTCAGACGTGTATACGGGGCCATCCTTCGCAGTCATATGAATCGCGCAGCCTCTCGTGGCAGGGTCGCGAAGGAATGTTTGGCCCCGCCTATGAAATGCGCCTTGATATAAACAGGAGTGCACATGCCACTGTATGAGCATGTAATGATCGCGCGTCAGGATCTGTCCAACGCGCAGGCGGAAAGCCTCGTCGAACATTTCGGCACCGTTCTGGCTGACAACGGCGGCAAGCTGGTTGACAGCGAGTACTGGGGCGTCAAGACGATGGCCTACAAGATCAACAAAAACCGCAAGGGCCACTATGCCTTTCTGAAAACCGATGCCCCCTCGGGCGCGGTGCAGGAAATGGAACGCCTGATGCGTCTGCATGAAGATGTCATGCGCGTTCTGACCATCAAGGTCGACGGACACGAAGATGGTCCGTCGGTTCAGATGCAGAAGCGCGACGAACGTGGCGAACGCCGCGAACGCCGCTGATCAACGCCTGAGAAAAGGACTATAACCCATGGCCGCAAAACCATTTTTCCGCCGCCGCAAGGTCTGCCCGTTCTCGGGTGAAAATGCGCCGAAAATCGACTACAAAGACACCCGTCTGCTGCAGCGCTACATCTCTGAGCGTGGCAAGATCGTGCCTTCGCGCATCACCGCCGTTTCGGCGAAAAAGCAGCGTGAACTGGCCCGCGCTATCAAGCGCGCCCGCTTCCTCGCCCTGCTGCCCTACGCTGTGAAGTAAGGAGAGACTGACATGCAAGTTATCCTGCTGGAACGCGTTGCGAAACTGGGTCAGATGGGCGACGTCGTTGACGTCAAGCCTGGCTACGCCCGCAACTTCCTGCTGCCCCAAGGCAAAGCCCTGAGCGCATCTGACGCCAACATCGCGTCGTTCGAAGCCCAGAAAGCGCAGCTTGAGGCCCGCAACCTGGAAACCAAGAAAGAAGCTGAGGCCCTGGCTGAAAAACTGGACGGTCAGCAGTTCGTCGTGATTCGCTCGGCATCGGATGCCGGCGCTCTGTACGGTTCGGTCACCCCGCGTGACGCCGCTGACGCCGCAACCGAAGCAGGTTTCACCGTCGACAAGAAACAGATCATCCTGATCGCCCCGATCAAGGAACTGGGTCTGCACACCGTTGCAGTGAAACTGCACCCCGAGGTTGAAGTCGAAATCAAGATGAACGTAGCCCGTTCGGCAGAAGAAGCTGAACTGCAGGCTTCGGGCAAATCGATTCAGGAACTGGCTGCTGAAGAAGAAGCCGCTGCTGAATTCGAGATCGCCGAACTGTTCGACGACATCGGCTCGGCCGCTTCGGATGATGATGACATGGTTGCCGACGCGGCACCGGTTGAAGAAGACGAAGCCAAAGCCTGATCCGGCTGCTTGTGAGAACTTTAAAGGCCGCGCCAAAGCGCGGCCTTTTCTTTTTTCCCTGTGTGTTCACATGTCGTACCGGCAAGTTTCAGCCCATTTTCCGGGGTAAGCTTGAAGGCTGATTGTCGATCCGTATCATCGCCGCCGAAACTCAGAGGACCGAAAAATGCTTGTATTTCTGCGCCAAAGTTTCCTGGCACTGTTTCTATTTGTGTCGTTGGTTGCCTGCGGGGCAGACCAGGTCTCCAAAGCGGGTACGCCACATTTTGACCCGCCGCTCCACCCGAATGAAACGCCCGAGCTGAGAGCTGCGATCAACAGATGGGCGGACCATTACGAGATTCCGCGGGAGCTGGTTCACAAGCTGGCCATTCGTGAAAGCACCCACCGACCATGGGCCGTCAACCAGCCCTATTACGGTCTTCTACAGGTCCTGCCCGCCACGGCGCGCTCGATGGGTTATTCCGGAAAAGCCGAAGGTTTGCTTGACGCGGACACCAACCTTGAGTTTGCGGGAAGGTACCTGCGCGGAGCCTGGCTGCTGGCCGACGGGGATCAACGCAGGGCTATTTTCTTGTACGCCAAAGGTTACTATCCAGAGGCAAAAGCCAAGGGTATGCTGGTCGAAACCGGCTTGAGACCTGCACCCTGACGGTCATTCGCGTCAGAAATCGACCAAAATCAGCACTTGAGAGTGAATAGTGACAAAAATGCTCTATTGGTTGTCGCAATATGCTGTATTGCACAGACAATTAAGACCTCTCCTTGTCATGTTTAGAAAAGTATGGTGTTCTGACTTGGTGAGGTAAACGGGTTCCACTCTGTGTAATACGCATGCTCGACGACACCATCGGGCGGCAAGATGGGCCACAGCTGGTAGGCGCCACATGGAAATTGTCGATCTGAGCACTCTGCCGGATTCAGAAGTTCGATACACCGAATTTCTAAGGCAAATCTGTGAGAAGCATGACATGGATCATGCTGCCTATGCTGGTATGAACCCAGCAGCTGGAACAGTGGCTGGCTTTGTCACCTATGACGACGCCTGGAATGAGCACTACCAGAAACAGGGTCTGATCATGATCGATCCGACCATCCACATGGCCCGCCGCAGTATTGCGCCGGTGGACTGGAGCCGTCTGGAAAGAAGTCCAGACTTTCAACGCGTGTTCCGGGATGCTCATGATTTTGGCTTGCCCAGTCAGGGTGTTACGATCCCGGTACGCGGCCCTTACGGTGATATTGGCCTGCTGAGCGCTACCCGAAATTGCAGCAAGGAAGAGTGGCGCAAGCTTTACACAAACTTTATCGGCGATTTGCAGGCCATGGCCGTGCACATCCACGACAACGTCGTGTCCTCGGATCAGCTGACCGGTGCACTATATCATCCGACCTTGTCCTCTCGCGAAGCGGAAATCCTGCAATGGGTCGCTGCAGGTAAGTCGCAGCAGGATATCGGCGATATTTTGTCTATTTCGCACCGAACCGTAGAAGTACACTTGCGTTCTAGCCGGGAAAAGCTTAGTGCGCTGACCACCCCGCAGGCCGTAGGGCGGGCGATAGCGATCGGGCTTATTACCCCGGGATAAACAAAAAAATCCCCAAATTTCGCCAAAATACGGGAATCCCCCAATAGAAAAATCTTTCGAGAGCGGTAACGTCAGTATTACCGAACAACCACTCGAAGGGGGAAGAAATGATCATCGTGGTAGATGGCCTGAACAGACACATGTTCAGCGAAGTTCTTGACGAAATGTTCGAGTTGAGAGCGCGTGTTTTTGGCGGACGTCTTGGATGGGACGTAAAGATCGAAGACGGCAAGGAAATTGATGAATTCGATCATCTGGACCCGGCATACGTAATCGGACTCGACGACGGGGGGAATGTCGTCGCAGCCGTGCGTGCCCTTCAGACCACAGGACCTCATATGTTGTCGGATGTGTTTTCGGCCATCCTCTGCGGGGAAGCACCACTGCGCAGCGCAACAATGTGGGAATCGACACGCTTCTGCGTGGACACGCAACGCCTTACACGCGGCAAGGAAAAGAACTCAGTCTCTTATGCCACCTGCGAGCTTATGATCGGCTCTCTGGAATATGCCAAGAACGCAGGTATTCAGGATATCATCACCGTAATCGATCCGGTCATGGACCGGGTTCTGAAACGGTCGAACTGCGCGCCATATGACTATGTCGGCGAAACGGTTCCCATGGGGAAAGTCTCGGCACTGGCCGCCCTGTTGGATTGCACCGATGAACGCATCTCGGGTCTGCGTGAGTTTGCAGGCATCCATGAGAACGTCTTTATGGATGACGAAGAGGCACTGGCACTGTTTGCAGCCAAGAAGGCAGCAACCCAGAGCCCGGCCAATCAGGATCACAAGCCACTGACCGAACTTGAGAAGTATTTTGTGGAACAGATGAGCGCCGCAAGAAACGAAGCTGAACGTCAGGACGTTTTGAAGCTGATCGAAGCGCTCTCGGATACGTTCACACCAGAGCAGAAGATCGCTCTGCTAGATACCCCCCGTGCTTTTGCTCATGAGGCCTGACCCCCTCACCTCATAGATACAAAAGCCACCCATGCGGAGCCGTCTGTTTACAGGCGGCTCCGTTTTTTTTACCCCTCTCTGAACAAAGAGGGAAGGAAGAGGATTATTCCTCTTCCAATGCCTCAATGGCTTTTTGCAGGTCGTCCTTGCTGACTTCCTTGTCGCTGACCTGCGCCAGCTCGAACACATAGTCGACAACCTTGTCTTCGAAGATCGGCGCGCGCAGTTGCTGCTGCATCTGAGCGTTCTGCTGCACGAACTCGAAGAACTGGCGTTCCTGACCCGGGTACTGACGCGCCTGGTTCATGATCGCCTGGGTCATCTCGGCATCGGTGACTTCCACCTCTGCCTTCTGGCCCAGCTCGGCCAGCAGCAGACCCAGACGCACGCGGCGTTCGGCCAGCTTGTTGTGCTCATCGGTGGGTTCGATCTCATCGTGGTCGTGACCGGTTACTTCAGGGTTTTCCTCGTGCCACAGCTGATGTGCAATCTGCTTGGCTTCGGCTTCAACCAGCGACGGCGGCAGGTCGAACGACACTTTTTCGTCCAGCACGTCCAGCAGGGCCCGCTTCATGACAGCACGCGACGCGCCCGCATATTCTGCTTCCAGACGTTCCGAAATCTGAGTTTTCAGAGCGGCCAGATCCTCGGCGCCGAACTTCATCGCCAGCTCATCGTTGATCTCGGCTGCAACCGGCTCTTTCACTTCCTTGATCGTGCAGGTGAAGACCGCATCTTTTCCGGCCAGATGTTCGGCACCATATTCTTCCGGGAATGTCACGTTAACGTCTTTTTCTTCCTCGGCCTTCACACCGACCAGTTGCTCTTCAAAACCGGGGATGAAGCTGTTTGAACCCAGAACCAACGGATAGTCTTCGGCTGATCCGCCTTCGAATTCTTCGCCATCAACCTTGCCAACAAAATCGAACACGATCTGGTCGCCATCCTTGGCTTTCGACCCCTTGCGGCGGGCTTTGAAGTCCTGAGCGGTTTCAGCGAGGTTGTTCAGCGCTTCCTCGACGGCGGCGTCATCCGCCTTGACGATCAGCTTGTCCAGCGCAACCGATTTCAGATCGACCTCAGGGATCGCGGGCAGCGCTTCGTAGGACATCGCGACCTCGATATCGTCGCCTTCTTTCCAGTCCTCGTTGGTCATCTTGACTTCGGGCTGCAGCGCCGGGCGGTCGCCGCTGTCCTCGAAATGCTTGTTCATTGCACCGTCGATGGATTCCTGCATCGCCTCACCCAGCAGGCGTTGGCCAAACTGCTTTTTCAGCAGCGCCATCGGCACCTTGCCTTTGCGGAAGCCTTTCATTTCGATTTCCGGCTGTGCTTCGGTCAGCTTTTCATTGACCTTGTCGTCCAGTTCGGCTGCGGTCACAACGATGTTGTAGCCGCGTTTCAGACCTTCGTTCAGCGTCTCGGTAACCTGCATTTTGGTAGTCCCCATAGGATTCAGGGCGCGCAAAACGGGCGCGCCGGGCAAATTTGACGCCTTCTATTTGCCCTGCCGCCAACGTGCAAGGGGCAAAGGCTGAATCAACCTGGTTTTGGCAAAAAAGAACGCCCCGAAAACTGGGGCGTTCGTGTTGGGTCTCTGGAAGGCGATTAAAACTTCCAGCGCGCACCCAGAACCCAGGCCTCGTTGTTTTCGAACGACGTTCCGTCATCGAAATCGTGGTTGCGATACTTCAGGTAAACATCGGTATTGATCGCTTCGACCTTCTGCACGACAGCGATACCCCATGCCTTGGTGTCGGACCCGTTGGTTTCGAAATCCGCGCCGTCGTAATAGTCGATACCGACACCAGTCTTGCCCCAGGATACCCAGTTCCCCTCGTACGAGACCTTGCCGTACCAGTAGTTCGGATCCGTCTGGCCGGCTCGGTCATCGTCACGCGTGCCGCCGGCAATGGTGAACCCCAGACCGCTGGGCAACAGCACCGAGGCCGAACCGATTGTATCCTTGCGATCCCCTGAATTGTCATCCCGCTCCCGCACCGAATACGCGACAGCTGCCGCAAACTCTACACCGCCTGCAAAGGTGTTTTCATAGAACACGCCGACATCGTAGTAGTCATCATCGTCACTGCTGGACAGAATGTTCTGACCATATGCAAAAGCTGCCGAGAATCCGTTAACCGTTGGAGTGTCATACCGGACGCGCCCACGACGTGAGCCATCAAAGTTGCTGGAACTGTCACCAACCGTAATACCGCTCAGCACACCGTTTGTGCCGCGATAGAAAAAGCCAGAGTTCTCATCGTTTGTAAACGAATACAGCGCGGTGCCGACATAGGACAGGTCCACTTCTGCAGCACCATCTGCCGCCATGCTGCCCTGACCTGCCGAGAACTTGCCGTAGCTGCCCTTCAAGGCAAAATCCACAAACCGGATATCGTCGCGGGTCCAGCCACTAAAGTTTGTACCGTTCTGGTTCCATTCAGTCGAGTTCGGCAATCCCAACGCCGATTCCAAGCGGAAGGTAAACTCGTTCTGGCCAAACGGCTGCATCAGACGCAGGCCAACCCGGCTGTTTGACAGATCGTTGTCGAGGACCCGGGTCTCGGTATCTTGGCCGTCATCAACCGAAATCAAGGCCGGGTTTAACTGCCCGTAAAGCAGCACATAGCCACCGCTGTTATTTTCGTATTTCAGCTCTGCGGCTGCCGGAACAGCGACCGTGGCAGTCAGAAAGGCGGCAACCGATATCTTTTTGATATTTGGGGTCATTTCACTCACCATAGTTGGTTCGGGGTTCAGATACTGCCCATTTGTTTACTGAATCCGAGCGTTCCAGTGGTCTGCGCCTTGTCTTACGCAAGAATTGTATTTTAGCAACAGAACATACTAATAATTTTGACATTTTACATTATTTTTCATTAACTTACAAGATACGGCTCCATCTCGTACTGGCAGCTTGCAAACGATTAGTGATGCCTGCCTATGCACCTGGCAAATATGCGGTATGCATCTGCGCACATCTTGACAGCGAAAACATGCCATTCTGACAGAGCCTGAGCTGCTTTCTGCCCAAAACAACTAGATATTCAGCTGTTTGAAAACACCGGGCAACTGCTCAGGCAGATCCTCGGCGATCAATCCCGGCCCGAAAAGACGGGCGCATTCCACGTGCAGCCATGCTGCTGTCTCAGCCGCCGTCATCGGATCGAATCCCCGCGCCAATAGCCCGGCGATGTAACCGGCCAACACATCGCCTGACCCGGCGGTTGCAAGCCAAGGGGCCGCGCGATCATAGCATGCGGCATTGATCGAACATCGCCCGTCCGGCGCCGCAATGACAGTATCCGGCCCTTTGAACAACACGACACATCCCGCACGTGCCGCTGCCTCTCGTGTTGCGTCCACCTTGGAATAGGCGGGGCCTCTGACCGGCGTTTCGCTCAGCTTTTCCGCCAGATCGGGGAACAGCCGCGCAAACTCTCCGCCATGCGGGGTCAGAACGCAGCGGTCATGCAGCATTTCAAACAGGTTTTCTGGATCGCCCGCAAAAGCTGTCAGCGCGTCCGCATCCAAAGCCGTCGCACGTTTCGCAATCAGGGCGACCGGCACCAGGTCCCGCGCTCGTTCCAACCCCAAACCGGGGCCCAGACATAGGGCGTTCATCCGCACGTCCTGCAATACGTCTGACAGCATTTGAGAACCATCAACGCACTGTAGCATGAGGGCAGTGATCCGGCTCGCCACCTCTTCCAAAGCCAAGGATGGCACACCCAGCGTCACCAACCCTGCCCCTATCCGCAACGCTCCCCGCGCGGCCAGGCGCGCCGCACCGGTCTTGCCGGGCCCACCGGAAAGGATCAGGGCGTGGCCATGGGTGTATTTGTGCGCAACGACTGAAGGTAAATGGCTTTGCTTTGTCAAAACTGCTCTTGCGCGCCGCCCGCTATCAATCGCGATGTCGTTTAGATCAATGCCGCGGACTGGAACCCTGCGTGCTCCTTCTCCTTGCAATTCAACCTGCCTCCAGTGCCGCTCCGACGTTTCATTCAGTCCAATTGCTGCGACGATCACCTTCCCGCAATAAGCCGGACCGTCGCTCAACACATGCCCAAGTTTTCTTCGTTCGAAGGTTACTGTCAGACCCGCAGAAAGGGGTCTGGCGTCGGTAAATATTTCTGCTCGGGCTCCAAGCACCTTTCCGCTGTCCATGCACAGCCCCGAAGGTGAATCTACCGCCACAAAGCGAACATGTGATGACAAACTAAAAAAGAACTTCAACGATTGCCCAAGCACAGGATCAATTTGGCGCGTCAAACCCGTTCCGAAAATCGCATCTACCAATACATCAGGTATCCCAAAACCAGCCAAACGATCATCCTTTAAGCTCACTTTGGAAAACTCAATGACGTCACCCAACTCATCCCATCTCTCATAGTTCATCCGCGCATCCGGCGGCAGCCTGTCAGGATCGCCATACAGGAATACCTTAACCTTCCAGCCCAACCTCAGCAAAAGCCGCGCCACGACAAACCCGTCACCGCCGTTGTTTCCGGGCCCGCACAACACAACAGCGCGCAGCGGATCTTCTTCATCTTTTGCCAAATACTCCGGGGAGCGCGAGGGGCCGGCCCCTCGCCTGACCAGCTCTGGCCATTCCTCAAAGATCGCCTCGACAACGCCTTGCCCTGCCCGCTCCATCAGGTCCAAGCCCGTAACACCACCGGATTCGATAGCCGCGTGCTCAATGGCTCTCATCTGCGCCGCTGTCAGCAATTCGGTCATGTCACACCCTCACACGATTCAATTTCGATTACTTTTTGTGCAACTAGCTCAAAAATTAGCACAGAGCCTGATTTCAACGGATCCCGCCCCGACCGATACCGCAATCACATTGCCGCCCGATCTTAGACGTGATCATTGCCCCAGAGACAACCATTGAAGGTGAGCCGGATGAAAAAGATCGAAGCGATCATCAAGCCGTTCAAGCTGGACGAAGTGAAAGAGGCGTTGCAGGACGTAGGTGTTCAGGGTCTCAGCGTCGTCGAAGTCAAAGGTTTCGGCCGTCAGAAAGGCCATACCGAGCTGTATCGTGGCGCGGAATATGTTGTCGACTTTTTGCCCAAGGTGAAGGTCGAGGTCGTATTGGACGATGACCAGGTCGATGCGGCCATCGAGGCCATCGTTTCGGCAGCCAAGACCGACAAGATCGGCGACGGAAAGATCTTTGTCTCTCCGGTTGAACAAGCCATTCGCATCCGTACCGGCGAGACCGGCTCGGACGCACTGTAACACCACAATCTTCAAGTCAGAGGAATCAAGAGAATGAGCAAGGACGCAGTTCTTCAGCTGATCAAGGAAGAGGGCGCCGAATATGTCGACGTCCGTTTCACCGACCCCCGCGGCAAGCTGCAGCACGTGACCCTGATGGCCGATCAGGTCGACGAAGACTTCCTGGACGAAGGCTTCATGTTTGATGGTTCGTCCATCGCAGGGTGGAAGTCGATCGAAGCATCGGACATGAAGCTGATGATCGATACCGAAAGTGCATATGTTGATCCGTTCTACGCAGAGAAAACCATTTGCGTGCACTGCTCGGTTGTCGAGCCCGATACAGGCGAAGCCTATGAGCGTGACCCGCGTGGCACAGCGCAGAAAGCCGAAGCCTACCTGAAAGCATCAGGAATCGGTGACGTCGCATATATGGGTCCCGAGGCTGAGTTTTTCCTGTTTGATGACGTCCGTTATTCGAACACAATCAACAAGGTATCCTACGAAGTTGATGCAACTGACGCATCGTGGAACACCGACACCGAATACGAAATGGGCAATATGGGCCACCGTCCGGGCGTCAAGGGCGGTTACTTCCCTGTGAACCCGATCGACGAAGCGCAGGATCTGCGGTCTGAAATGCTATCGACCATGAAGCGTCTGGGCATGAAGGTCGACAAACACCACCACGAAGTAGCGTCTTGCCAGCACGAGCTGGGCCTGATCTTCGACAGCCTGACCAAGCAGGCGGACGAGCTGCAAAAGTACAAATATGTCATCCACAACGTGGCTCATGCCTACGGCAAGTCGGCGACCTTCATGCCGAAGCCTATCGCAGGTGACAACGGCACCGGCATGCACGTGAACATGTCGATCTGGAAGGACGGCAAGCCGCTGTTCGCAGGCGACAAATACGCAGATCTTTCGGACGAAGCGCTGTACTTCATCGGCGGCATCCTGAAGCACGCCAAGACACTGAACGCCTTCACCAACCCGGCAACCAACAGCTACAAGCGTCTGATCCCCGGTTTCGAAGCCCCAGTTCTGCGCGCCTACTCGGCCCGCAACCGTTCGGGTTGTGTTCGTATTCCGTGGACCGAAAGCCCCAAAGCCAAGCGCGTTGAGGCTCGTTTCCCCGACCCGGCTGCGAACCCCTACCTTGCGTTCGCCGCTCTGTTGATGGCTGGCCTGGACGGCATCAAGAACAAGATCGACCCGGGCGAAGCCATGGACAAGAACCTGTACGATCTGCCTGCCGAGGAACTGGCCGGTATCCCGACTGTCTGCGGCAGCTTGCGTGAAGCTCTGGAAGCGCTGGCTTCTGATCACGACTTCCTGCTGCAAGGTGACGTGTTCACCAAAGACCAGATCGACGGCTATATCGCCCTGAAGATGGAAGAGGTCGAAACCTACGAGCACACCCCGCACCCGGTTGAATACGGCATGTATTACAGCTGCTAAGCAATACGGCATGGATTTACAGGGGCGCCTATACGGGCGCCCCTGTTTCATTTGCGCGGGTCCGTCGCTGTTCAGCCTTTTCTGGCGCCACAGCGCAGATTAATCACCTTTTTACGTTTGCTCCTGCTCAGTGCACGATGCTGAGGATCTGAAACCCTTCAAAGGCGTTCCTCAGATCAATCAACTGACTTGAGTAGGAGCGGTTGGCGCAACTCCAACGAACTGCTTTGCCCAATTCAAAGCTCAAGGTAGGCTGGTCACAGATTTCAACACTACCGGATTATCTGCATGTTTCGCCTTTACGTATTATTCGCCCTGCTTGTGTCTTCGCCCCTTCTGGCCGCGCCTTGTGGGAATACCAGCGCGGGGTTCGAGGCCTGGAAGGCCGATTTCGCCCAGCAGGCCCGCAAGGCTGGTGTGAAAAAGAAGGGACTTCAGGCGCTTGCCCAGTCGCAATACGCCACGCGCACAATTGCGGCGGATCGCAATCAGAAAAGCTTCAAATACACGCTGGACAAATTCATGCGTGTCAGAGGTGCTGATGCAATCGTCTCGCAGGGGCGCAAGCGCAAGGCAACCAATCCGGGTTTCTACGCTGCGCTTGAACGGCAATACGGTGTTCCGGCGGGCGTTCTGATCGCCATTCACGGCATGGAAACCGGCTTTGGCACCTTCATGGGAGACAGTCAGGTTGTTTCCGCAATCACGACACTGGCCTATGATTGTCGCCGATCCGAGTTCTTTGTTCCGCACGCAATCGGGGCACTGAAACTGGTCGACGCAGGAAGCATTACCGTGGCGACAAAAGGGGCAAAACATGGCGAGTTGGGTCACACTCAGTTCCTGCCGGGCAACGCCCTGACCTATGGCGTCGATGCCACTGGCGACCGTCGGGTGGACTTCTATGACATGACCGATGCGCTTGCCTCGACCGCCAATTTTCTTCGCAAGAAAGGGTGGAAGCCGGGGCGTGGCTATCAGCCAGGGGAGCCGAATTTTCGAGTTCTGCAACAGTGGAACGCGGCCTCTGTTTATCAGCAATCCATAGCAATCATGGCCGCCCGAATCGACCAATAGCCCGGTCGCACCAAAAACACACTCCGCACCCGCTTTCGCCACATTTCCGCCACAGTGACAAACAAAAGCCTTTAGTTTCTTGGTTTCCAATGCGTAACCAATAGCGGAGTAAAATCACCTTTTTTGCATTTTCCGCCAAATTCTCCTCACGAATGGTTGTTACAGTGTTTGCTGAACAGTACGCAAAAAAGGACAGTGCAGTGGCTCGGAAGCACAGCTACCATGGCGGCCTGCAATTTAATGGCGACGCAAATGGCGCGATCGAGCGTTTTGGCACAATCGTTGCCACGACGCTGGAAGATTACGGCCATCTGGTCGAACGCAAGGCGTTGCTAAGCAATTCTGAAGCCAGCATTGTTTCAAGCCAGTATCTTGTGCGACTGACCTTGGATACAGGCACCCCCGAGCAGGAAGACCGGTACGAGCGTATGGATCGCGCCGCGGGGTTAAAAACGATAACAAAACCCCGCGCCGCAAATCCGCAAAACAGGTTGGTTCTTTCGATCACGCCGGTCTCACCCCTGCTGGATGACTCCGAGATTTCGGAACTGATGATGGTCGTCATTCTTTATCGCATGGTCGACATTTGTTCGACCCGGCGCGTTGAATGGCTGTCGCCACACACGGTTCTGACGGTCGAACAGTTCATGAGCGCCTTTGACACTCTGGCCCCCAGTCGAACACGCGACAGAAAACAGATTTTCCAGTCGCTGACCGGGCAATTCTCGGGAGTGAATGTGCCCGAGAACGAAGACACCATTAGTGTTCTTCACACGCCTGCGGCCCGCCCGATCCAACTGACAGATGAACAATTGCTCAGCATTGCGTTTCGCAGTGAAGATACTAACAGGCCAGGTCAGGAAACATTGGATGACGAAGATGGGGTCGTAAAGCCAAGCGACGTTTTGCGTCTCAGCAGTTGGTGCATGACGGGTGTACTGGCAGGCGTTTCGACCCCGATTGCCCTGTCAATGGCTGCCGTCAATCTGATCCGGGGTGAGGATTTTCGCCTCAACACACAGGTACTTGTCTTTACTTTCGCGATAGTTGCGCTGAATGCAACGAATGCGTTTGCCGATGTTGCGGCCGCCTTGGGCCGATAAGAGAATTACAGAAGACCCTCCTTGGATGCCCCGCCTTCAGGCGGGGTTTTCCATTTTGGGAACCGAGTTCGCGGCCAGAACATAAGTGTGGATCGAAAAAACGACCGCATCCGTTTTCGGCAAGCGCAGCAGGGTTTGCCGCTCACTTCGCAGGTAGGACGATTGACGTCGATCTGTGACTGAACGCCTGTCATTTGCGCTTCGGGGCTGAAACAACTCGGCGTCTTCATACCAAAGCACGTTAAAACGCCAAAGTGGGCGACCGGGCTGAATCCCGTCGAATAGGCGCTGCACCCGCTTGGCGATATTTTCGTCGTAACTTGCGACCGGCACATGAATGTCGATCAGCGGCCGCATGAATTTCTCGGACAAAAGCCAACTGGCCGGGAAACACAGGATTGCGCCGGTCAAAACATGTTCTGTTCCACGCTTTTGCAGGATGCAAAAATCCTCCTGTACCAGCCTGCACAATGTATCAAGCGGCTGGGTCCGGTCGACCGCGACCGTTACACCATCGGGTCTGACAACTTCTTCAGCTGCATTGGGATAGACCTGCGACAGCACAAGGTCGAGCAGTTCCCGAGCGGCGGGTTCTGCCTGCGGATCAAGCGCCAGAACGTCATCACGGCGTTCCGTCAGCAGCTTTTCCCGGCGTCGCATCTGACCGGCAAAAGCCTCGTCCCGATGCAACCAGTTTTCCATCGTTGCAGGCTGGATACCCGGCAAAGCACGCGGGTCGCCGACATCATACGGTATTTTATCTTGCAGAATTTTATTCATACCAGCGACTTAGCATGGGTCGAAATATTTGTCGGTCGAAAACGACAGGATCGCCGTCGCATTTTTCCAAGACGATCCACATGGGCACCTTAGGTTTGACTGAACAAGCAACGAGGTCCGTCATGAACAAGCATTACCGAGACACGCGCAAGATTGACCCCAGCCGAGGCGCTACGCTGGGTGATGGCACGCCAAACGAAAATGACCGGATCGAGATCGGGCCGACACAGCTGGCTTTTGACGAATGGGCTGCGGCAGGTCTGGAACTGCCCAATCTTGCACGGATGCGGGAACATCGCTGGAAGCGTCTGACGCAGGCCATCGTTGATCGCGGATACGGAGGTTTGCTGGTTTTTGACCCGCTGAACATCCGCTATGCGACCGACAGCACGAACATGCAGTTATGGAATACGCATAACCCGTTTCGCGCGGTGCTGTTATGTGCCGATGGCTATATGGTGATATGGGACTACAAGAACTCGCCTTTCCTCAGCACGTTCAATCCGCTGGTGCGCGAACAGCGTTCAGGTGCGGACCTGTTTTACTTCGACCGTGGCGACAAGGTGGATATCGCGGCAGATGTCTTTTCGAACGAGGTGCGCGTGCTGATCGATGCGCATGGTGGCGGCAACAAACGTTTGGCCGTCGACAAGATCATGCTGCACGGTCTGCGCGCGCTTGAGGCGCAGGGCTTTGAGGTCATGGAAGGCGAAGAGCTGACCGAAAAAACCCGTGCCGTGAAGGGACCGGATGAGATTCTGGCCATGCGCTGTGCCAATCACGCCTGCGAAACCGCTGTGGCGGAGATGGAGAGCTTTGCACGCGCCAATGTCGGCAATGGCAAGACTACCGAGGATGATATCTGGGCTGTTCTGCACGCGGAAAACATCCGTCGCGGTGGCGAATGGATCGAAACCCGGCTGCTGGCGTCAGGCCAACGCACAAACCCGTGGTTCCAGGAATGCGGCCCGCGCATCACGCAGCAAAACGAAATCATCGCCTTCGACACCGATCTGATCGGGTCCTACGGAATATGCATCGATATCTCGCGCACATGGTGGATTGGCGACCAGAAGCCCCGCCCTGACATGATCTATGCCATGCAGCACGCGCATGAACACATCATGACCAACATGCAGATGCTGAAGCCCGGTGTGATGATCCCGGAACTTACCGCCAGGTCGCACAGGCTTGACGACAAGTTTCAGGCGCAGAAATACGGTTGCCTGATGCACGGAGTGGGATTGTGTGATGAATGGCCGCTGGTCGCGTATCCGGACAAAGCCGTGGAAGGCGCTTATGACTATCCGCTGGAGCCCGGCATGGTGCTGTGCGTCGAAGCCTGCGTTGGCGAAGTCGGTGGCGATTTCAGCATCAAGCTTGAGGATCAGGTTCTCATAACCGAAACCGGGTATGAGAACCTGTCCAGATATCCCTTTGACCCCCAATTAATGGGGATCGAATAAGGCCGGGCCTTCAATTCGACCAATGGGACCGGCGGACATTTCCATGCCAGTCTTCCGTGGCAGGGCTGACCTGAACCTGTGAACCACCTTGGGGCGCGGGCCAGGATTGGCCGACCGCGAACCCGGCAAGGCCGACCAGAACAATAGCCAGGATCATACGTGAACGCAGGTCGGGTATCTGGGGCGTAATATCTGCATGTGACATCTGTGTCTCCTGTTTCAGCTTTCAGGAACCACAGATGGGATGAGGAGGATCATAAGTGAAACGAATGTTTGTTTGCATCGCCATCACTATTCTTGATAATAAAAGAAGGTAAGAGCTCCGCCGTCATGCGGCCCGAAGGCGACAGGGATCTTGCGCCGTCCGTGCAACGCCCGTTTGTTCTCACCTTCCTGTTACGCGTGTGACTTAAGGGTTGTGACCCAAGGGGCAAATACACAGTATTGGGCGTGTTCCCCCGTACCATTCAAGGAGCCGACATGCCCACGGAACGCATCACTTTTGCCGGACATGACGGCAGCCAATTGGCGGCGCGACTGGATTTGCCGGATGGACCCGTGCTGGCAACGGCCCTGTTCGCCCACTGCTTTACCTGCTCCAAGGATATCCCGGCCGCCCGGCGCATTTCCGCCCGTCTG
This sequence comes from Ruegeria sp. HKCCSP351, assembly GCF_017872535.1. NCBI lineage: Bacteria > Pseudomonadati > Pseudomonadota > Alphaproteobacteria > Rhodobacterales > Roseobacteraceae > Ruegeria > Ruegeria sp. HKCCSP351. Next base: position 76,332 of record NZ_JAEDOV010000002.1, read on the forward strand.
GCTGCCATGGGTATCGCGGTGCTTCGGTTCGATTTCACCGGACTGGGCCATTCCGAAGGCGAGTTTGCCAATACGACCTTCACTTCGAATGTCGAGGATCTGATTTCAGCAGCGCAATATCTGGCCGGTCGAAACATGGCACCTGCCCTGCTGATCGGCCACTCGCTTGGGGGCGCGGCGGTGTTGCGGGCGCGGGCAGGTATTCCCACTGTAAAAGCCGTCGTGACATTGGGTGCACCGTCGGACCCCGCCCATGTGTCGCATCACTTTGAGGCCGCGTTGCCTCAGATCGAAGAGGATGGCAGTGCCGAGGTCTCTCTGGGTGGTCGCCCCTTCCGCATCGGCAAAGCTTTTGTGGATGACATTGCCAAATCGGCCCTGTCATCTGCAATCGCCGACCTCAAAGCCGCCCTGCTGATCCTTCATGCCCCACGCGACGAAACGGTCAGCATCGACAATGCGAGCGCGATCTTTCTGGCCGCGAGACACCCCAAAAGCTTTGTTACCCTTGACGATGCCGATCACCTGATCACCCGTGCCTCTGACGCCGAATATGCGGCCGATGTCATTGCCGCATGGGTTTCGCGCTATGTGAAACTGTGCCCACCCGCGCCGCCACCGGGTGCGCCAGAGGGCGTTGTGCGCATAACCGAAGCAGATCCGGGCGGGTTCATGCAGGATATTCAGGCCGGTCCAAACCACCATCTGGTCGCGGATGAGCCCGCATCTTATGGCGGTACCGATAAGGGTATGTCGCCTTATGGCTTTGTCTCGGCCGGTCTGGGGGCCTGCACGTCGATGACAATACGCATGTACGCCCGGCGCAAGGGCTGGCCCCTGACAAATGTCAGCGTCGATGTGTGTCATGACAAGGTTCACGCGCAGGATGCCGGATTGGTGAATGACGGCAAGGTGGACCAGTTTCGCCGGAAAATCCGCCTGAGCGGCCCGCTGGATCAGGAGCAAAGGCAACGTTTGCTTGAGATTGCGGACAAGTGCCCGGTTCACCGGACGCTTGAAGGCTCGGCCCACATTACGACCGAGCTTCTTTCATAAGAAAGGCCGCCTGACAGGCGGCCTTTTGTTCCTTAGCGTCGCGGGCCCGGTCGATGAATGGGCGGGCGGGCAACCGGCGGACGCGCCACAGGTGGGCGCGGGCGCGCGGGAGGCTTGGCAACAGGCGGTTTCGGACGCTCGGGGCGCACTGGTCGATCAGGCCGGTTGGGGCGATCTATGTCAATGTCCACATCCACGTCATGGTAGTAGTCGTTCCACAGCATCGAGTCGTAAAACGGGTCATACCCGTACCCGACCCCAACTGTCACACCGTCACAGGCCGACAGCGTCAAAGTCGCGATCCCCAACCCCAGCGCAAGAGACATCCTTTTGATCAGTCTAATGCTCATCGCCCCCTCCCTTACTGAAGCGCCCGGAACGAGGCGAATACGGCGTTCAGATCATCAGCAAAACTCGGGTCTGCTCCGTCCCGCAGAATGGCAACTGCTATGGCAACCCGGCCTTGCGGAAGGTCAATGACGGTGGCGGTAAAGCTTACCCCCTTGCCGTCCCGGTGCCCGGTGCCCCGAAACACGCGTGCTGGCAATCCGCCGATACGGGTATCGCTGGTGCTGGTCGTCGTAGGGTCTTTGACCAGAAACCTGTCGATATCCTGCAGGTACCGGACACCGCCCTGAATTGTTCCAACCCCCGCAGGTGATACGAAACCCATCCACACCGCGTCGTCTGTCACCGGCCGGAACCCTATAACCCGTGCGACCGCACGGGCGTCGCCCAGTTCGGTATCCTCAATCTCGCGCGGGCCGCCGGTGCGAAGAATCCAGAAGTCGGGCACTTCGAACCGAAAAAGCGCTTGGCCTTCTTCGGTGTAGGTCACGGGGGTGTCAGCCAGTGCTGGTGCAGCTGTGTCGACGTAAAATGCACCACAGAGGGCAAGTATCGAACATGAAAATGAACGCATATCTCAATAACCTGATTAGTTCCTTCCGTTCAGATTGAACTGTCAAAGCGCTGTTTGTCCAGCATCGCTTGGCAGCAAGGGCAAGACGGGCATCCACCCCAACTGGCAGCATGATCCGGTGAGAACTAGTGCAGGTACAAAACCTGTCTTTTTGCGGCACCCTGCCCGTCACTATCGTGCCATATCCTTTGCAGGACAGTTTTCCGAACCCGTCAGCTGCTGAAAAGCCCGAACAAACGATAAGAATCAGGGCAAACCGTCTCATATTCGCTCTCGCATCTTGTTCCCTACCCCGCACGCGGCTAAACCCCGCGCCAACGCCTCATCCAATCTGCAAAAAAGGTGCCGTCGCCTATGATTCCCCGTTATTCCCGCCCCGACATGGTTGCCATCTGGTCGCCCGAGACCAAGTTCCGCATCTGGTACGAGATCGAGGCGCACGCGTGCGATGCCATGGCAGATCTGGGCGTGATCCCGCGTGAAAATGCCGAAGCCGTCTGGAAAGCCAAGGATGTGGAATTCGATGTCGCCCGCATCGACGAGATCGAAGCCGTTACCAAGCATGACGTTATCGCATTCCTGACCCATCTTGCAGAGCATGTCGGCAGCGAAGAGGCGCGTTTTGTGCATCAGGGCATGACCAGCTCGGACGTGCTGGACACCTGTTTCAACGTACAGCTGACCCGCGCCGCCGACATCCTGATTGCCGATTTGGAAGGGCTTCTGGCCGCGCTCAAGCGCCGCGCGATGGAACATAAGAACACGGTTCGTATCGGACGCAGCCACGGCATCCACGCCGAACCGACAACCATGGGTCTGACCTTTGCCCGCTTCTACGCCGAGATGGACCGCAACCTGTCCCGGATGCGTGACGCACGTGCGGAAATCGCCACCGGAGCGATCAGCGGTGCGGTTGGTACCTTTGCCAATATCGACCCCGCAGTCGAGGAACATGTCTGTGACAAGCTGGGACTGGTGCCTGAGCCGATCAGCACGCAGGTCATTCCACGTGACCGCCACGCGGCCTTCTTTGCCACGCTGGGCGTCATCGCCAGCAGCATCGAGAACATCGCCATAGAAATCCGCCACATGCAGCGGACCGAGGTACTGGAAGGGGCCGAGTTCTTCTCGATGGGCCAGAAAGGCTCTTCGGCGATGCCGCACAAGAAAAATCCGGTGCTGACCGAGAACCTGACCGGTCTGGCGCGCATGGTCCGCGCGGCCGTAATACCGGCGATGGAGAATGTTGCGCTCTGGCACGAACGCGATATCTCGCACTCATCGGTCGAGCGCATGATCGGGCCGGACGCCACAATCACGCTGGATTTTGCCTTGGCCCGCCTGACAGGCGTGATCGACAAGATGCTGATCTTCCCGGAAAACATGATCGAGAACATGAACAAGTTCCCCGGGCTGGTCATGAGCCAGCGCGTTCTGTTGGCCCTGACCCAGGCAGGTGTCAGCCGTGAGGACGCCTATGCCATGGTACAGCGCAACGCGTTGAAGGTTTGGGAACACCGCACCGACTTCAAGGCGGAACTGTTGGCGGATGCTGATGTAACTGCCGCACTCAGCCCTGCAGAGATCGAAGAGAAATTCGACCTCGGGTATCACACCAAGCATGTCGATACGATCTTTGCGCGCGTGTTTGGCGAATAACGGTTATCTTTTCAGTCTGTTAGCCGGGGGTGCTCTGCCACGTGCAGTGTGCCCCCTTGTTTTTTGCCAGATCAACGGAAATGCGGTATCCTGCATGTGCTTTTTCCATACGAGGGAAACATCATGATCCGAACACTCCTAAGCGCATTGGCACTGGTTCTTATGGCCTCAGCCGGGCTTGCCTGCGAACAACATTCCAAACAGACCCAATCCTGCGCACCCGGGACAACGTGGGATACTGAAACAAAAAGCTGTGCGAAATCTGTCAACAGCTGACAATTTTTGTCCAGTTCGTGAATAAAAGCGACCGTTCCCCTGTTAGCTTTTTTGTAGATCACACTATGATTTCAATAAGAGCCCCGAGAACGGAGTAAAGAAATGCGCCTTTTGTTAGCTTCTGCCCTTGCTTTGCAAGCCTTCGCCTTCGCGCCAGCTGTCCATGCCGCAGGTGGTGACAGCAGCAGCCCGCCGAAACCGACGAATACAACCAAGAAATGCCTGTTCGGCCGTGTATATGACGAAACCCGTGGGAAATGCGTCAAACCCGACAAGTCAAGCCTGACAGATGATCAGCTGTATGAAGCGATCCGCGAACTGGCGTATGACGGGCAATACGGGTACGCTCAGGACATTCTGCGCATCATGGATCAGGACGACGATCGTGTCCTGACCTATTGGGGTTTCACCTATCGCAAGATGGGCGAGCTGGAACTGGCAAATGTCTTTTATCAAAACGCGATCAATGCCAACCCAGACAATCTTTTGGCGCGCAGCTACATGGCGCAGGGGTTTGTGTCCGAAGGCCGAACCGATCTGGCGATCGAGCAATGGCGCGAAATAAAGTCCCGTGGCGGAGAAGGCACCTGGGCCGAGGCGTCGTTGCGTGAAGCGATCCGAACGGGCCTGACATACAGCTATTAAGGTTCAGGGTTATTTAACCCGACTCTCTCTAATCTGCCTGTGGTTCGAAAACTTTGGTTCCACAGGCAGATGCAAAACACCAACGCATTAATTCAAACGGTTCAAGGGGCTTCGGCCCCATTTTCCGCAGGGGGTGGCGACAGCCCGCGCCTTGTTCCCCGATCTTTGACCAGCCGTCAGAAGGCAGCTGTGGTCGTGCGGCTGTTGTTGAACGACGGCGCCGATCTTCCGCTGGAGGAGCTTCCCGATGACCTGCAAGAGAAACTGACACATCAATTGGGGGAAATGGGCCTTGTAGACCGGACGACTCTGGGTGCTGTGGCACAGGAATTCAGCGAAGCCCTGGACAATGTCGGTCTGGCCTTTCCACATGGTCTTGCCGGGGCCTTGGATGCCGTCAGTGGAAAAATCACACCCGCGACAGCCGCGCGTTTGCGCAAAGTTGCCGGAGTTCGTCAGATCGGTGATCCCTGGCAAAGGCTGCGCGACATTCCAGCCCAGGACCTTGCGGCCATGGCACAGGCGGAAAGCACTGAAGTGGCCGCTGTGATGCTTTCAAAAATGGATACGGCACAGGCGGCGCAGATGCTGGGCCACATGCCGGGTCCGGTGGCGCGGCGGATCACCTACGCAATCTCGAAAACAGCAAATGTCACGCCCGAAGCGGTTGAGCGGATCGGCTGGTCACTGGCTGCTCAGCTGGATCAGCGGCCTGTTCAGGCCTTCAATGACGGTCCAGGCGCGCGGGTGGGTGCAATTCTGAACCAGTCTGCCTCCGCCACGCGCGACAACCTGCTGAACGCGCTGGATGAGGACGACGCCGATTTTGCCGATCTGGTGCGCCAGTCGATCTTTACCTTCGCCCATATCTCCAGCCGGATTTCGCCCCGTGATGTTCCAGCCATTTTGCGGGAAGTCAATCAGCCTGTTCTGGTCGCGGCCCTGGCCGGTGCCGCCGCGGATGATGACAAGGCTTCTGTCGAGTTTCTGCTGTCGAATATCTCCTCTCGCATGGCAGAAAACCTGCGCGAGGAAATCGCGGAACGCGGGCGGGTCAAGCAATCTGAGGCCGAAGATGCCATGACCCAGATCGTTGGGGCGGTTCGTGCCTTGTCAGACGCCGGAACAATTGTGCTGATTGAAAAGGAAGAGGACGGAAGCGTGGATTGAGGCAGGAACAGGCGCACCTGCCAGATCGCTGGAGCAGCCATTTCGCCTGGGTGCTTGAGGTTACGGGTACCGGGTTGTATGTCTGAGGCAACATTTCGCAACACGCGGTGAGACACCTCCATGCCCGTCGAAAAGTCGGAGCTCAACCGGTTTGAGCTTGGAAAATACTATGTCGCCAATCTGCTCCTGCAGGGAATCATCGGCGCTATGCGCCTGCTTCCTTATGAAAGGCGCATAGCAACCATGGGTGCAATCATGAAAACCCTCGCACCTGTCGTCGGATTTCGCACCCGCGTCCGCCGGAATCTAAAGCTCACCTGCCCTGATTTATCTGACGCCGAGATCACAAAGATCTATCGAGACGTGTCGGATAATGCCGGTCGGGCAATAATGGAGCATTTCTCACCCGAAGGTTTCATCGAACGTCAGGTGAACGCCAAGATATCCGGGCCCGGTATTGCTGCGTTTGACGCCGCGATTGCCGAAGGGCGCCCGGTAATGATGATCACGGCGCATTTCGGTCACTATCTGGCCGCACGCGTCGCCCTGCAGAAACACAGCGGCAAACCGATTGGATGCCTCTACCGGCGGATGGCGAATCCTTATTTCAACGACGCCTATGTCGAAGCTTTTTACAAAACCGGCGCGCCGATGTTCGAACAGGGGCGGCGCGGTATGGTCGAAATGGTTCGGTCACTCAAGAACGGTGGAATTATCGCTATCGTGTCCGACCTGCATGCGTTGGGGGGCGAAGAGCTGACATTCTTCGGCAAGCCTGCCGTGACATCCGTGCTGAACGCAGAACTGGCCATCAAATACAAGGCCGTACTGATACCGTGCTATGCCGTGCGCCAGCCAAACGGCATCGACTTTGAAATCATCCTGCATGATCCCGTGCCGCACACTGATCCCAAAACCATGACCCAGTTCACCAATGATGATCTGGAGAAAATGGTTCGGAAGCATATGGGACAGTGGTTCTGGATCCACCGGCGTTGGAAAAGCTGGAACGGGCTCGGCGTTCAACCGGACGACATGCCCTGATCATTTGGCCCAAGTCGCGGCAACAATTGGCCCGTGACCGGCCCTTTGCACAAGCACAACGGCAGGCAACTCTGGTTCCAGCTGCGCCGAGTAAGTCTGCGGCGCTTTCCCGTCCCACCGGCCTGCAATCTGCCATGTCTCAACAACATTGGCATAATCCAATTCCCGCCCGGCTAGTTCACCACGGCGGATCGATGCATGGCGCAGAGGCGAATACTGAACGATACGTACGTCATAGGTCTCACCTTCGGGCAGTTCCACAGGCGTCACATTCACGGTCACTTCGTCAGCGTCTCGGATTGCTGTCACCGCCGCTTCGGGGGCGGCCTTTAGATGCGCATCAATCAGACGGTCGAGCTCCTGTGCCTGAGCGCCGACAATATCGTGCTGACCATTTATGATCATCTGAGGCGTATAGATCATGGATTTTCCGTTCTCGCGGGCATAAGCCCGTTGCCGGAGCGTGTGATCAGGATCGGCATATTCGTCCTTCCAGCCGATGTAATCCCAATAGTCGACATGCAGCGCCAGCCCGATGACATCGTCGCGTTTCGCCAGCTCATGCATGATCCGGTCCGCAGGTGGGCAAGACGAACACCCTTGCGAGGTGAACAGCTCAACCACCACAGGATCCTCACCGGCCATGGGCTGGGTGGCGAACAGGCAGGATATCAGGGCGGTCAAAGCAGCGGATCTGAACATAAAAACTCTCGGAGTGAGCGGGTATTCTCTGGGATAGCCGTTTTGCCGCTCAACCGCTAATCAACGTTTCTTGAGGGCGGTATCTGCAATTCTCCGCCTAAATGTGTGCAATGGTATACAAAATCGCAAATCCAGTGTCATTGAACCTTGAACCAGCGGCTTGGGTGATGCAGATAACATTCAGCGATGCCCGAAATCCAAGTCATTTGAGAAGGGAGGCCACCCGATGCCCATTAAAGTCGGACAGGATACCGCCAAGACACGCCGCAGTCTGAACGTGAATGGCAAATCCATTTCCTACTATTCGATTCCCGCCGCGCAGCAGGCCGGTTTGGGTGATTTTTCCAACCTTCCTGCCGCGCTGAAAGTCGTGCTGGAAAACATGCTCCGATTTGAAGACAGTGGCTTTTCGGTCTCGGTCGATGACATCAAAGCATTTGCCGAATGGGGTGCCAATGGCGGCAAGAACCCGCGCGAGATTGCGTACCGCCCTGCCCGCGTGCTGATGCAGGACTTCACCGGTGTTCCAGCGGTGGTCGATCTGGCTGCCATGCGCGACGGGATCAAGGGCCTGGGCGGCGACGCACAAAAGATCAACCCGCTGAACCCGGTCGACCTGGTTATCGACCACTCGGTCATGATCGACGAGTTCGGTAATCCGCGTGCGTTCCAGATGAACGTCGACCGCGAATACGAGCGCAACATGGAACGCTATCAGTTCCTGAAATGGGGTCAGAACGCGTTCAACAATTTCCGCGTTGTGCCTCCCGGCACCGGTATTTGTCATCAGGTGAACCTGGAATATCTGGCGCAGACGGTCTGGACTGACACCGATCAGAATGGCGAAGAAGTCGCCTATCCTGACACGCTGGTTGGCACCGACAGCCACACCACCATGGTCAACGGCATGGCCGTTCTGGGTTGGGGCGTCGGCGGGATCGAGGCCGAGGCCGCAATGCTGGGTCAGCCGATCTCGATGCTGATCCCTGAGGTGATCGGCTTCGAGTTGACCGGCTCGATGGTCGAAGGCACCACCGGTACGGACCTTGTTCTGAAGGTTGTCGAAATGTTGCGCGCCAAAGGCGTGGTGGGCAAATTCGTCGAATTCTATGGCGAGGGGCTTGACCGCCTGCCGCTGGCTGACCGTGCAACCATCGCCAATATGGCGCCGGAATACGGCGCGACATGCGGCTTTTTCCCGATCGACGGCGAAACCCTGCGCTACATGCGCAACACTGGCCGCGACGAAGACCGCATCGCGCTGGTCGAAGCCTATGCCAAGGAAAACGGGTTCTGGAGAGGCCCGGATTATGCGCCGATCTACACTGACACGCTATCGCTGGACATGGGCACGATCGTTCCTGCGATTTCAGGCCCAAAACGCCCGCAGGACTACGTCGCGCTGACCGACGCCAAGGCCGCTTTCACCAGGGAAATGAAAGAGACCTTCAAGCGCCCCATGGGTAAGGAAGTCGCTGTCAAGGGCGAAGACTACACCATGGAGTCGGGCAAGGTTGTAATTGCCTCGATCACCTCCTGCACCAACACATCGAACCCTTACGTGATGATCGGTGCTGGCCTTGTGGCCCGCAAAGCCGCAGCGCTGGGTCTGAACCGCAAGCCTTGGGTCAAAACCTCGCTGGCGCCCGGTTCGCAGGTTGTATCGGCCTATCTTGAGGCCGCTGGACTGCAAGAAGACCTGGACAAGGTTGGTTTCAACCTTGTTGGGTACGGCTGCACCACCTGCATCGGAAACTCGGGCCCGATCCAGAAGGAAATCTCGGAAGCCATTGCCGAGGGCGATCTGGTCGCCACGTCGGTTCTGTCCGGCAACCGGAACTTCGAAGGCCGTATCTCACCGGATGTCCGCGCCAACTACTTGGCTTCGCCGCCGTTGGTTGTTGTCTATGCGCTGGCAGGTACCCTCGATATCGATCTGACGTCCGAACCCATCGGTCAGGGCAAGGACGGCAACGACGTCTTCATGAAGGATATCTGGCCAACCCAAAACGAAATCGCAGAACTGGTTGAAGCGACCGTAACCCGCGAAGCGTTCCAGTCGAAATATGCGGACGTCTTCAAAGGGGATGAGAAATGGCAAAGCGTCGAGGTACCGCAACAGGAAACCTATGACTGGCCACCAACGTCGACCTACATCCAGAACCCGCCCTATTTTCAGGGCATGGGAGCGGAACCGGGCACGATCTCGAATATCGAAGGCGCTAAAGTTCTGGCCATTCTGGGCGACATGGTAACCACCGACCACATCTCACCTGCGGGATCATTCGCAACCACAACGCCGGCGGGGAAATACCTGACCGAACGTCAGGTTCAGCCACGCGAGTTCAACTCGTATGGCTCGCGACGGGGCAATCACGAAGTCATGATGCGCGGTACCTTTGCCAATATCCGCATCAAGAACGAGATGTTGGACGGAGTTGAAGGCGGATACACCAAAGGCCCGGATGGTGAACAGACTTCGATCTACGATGCCTCGATGGCCTATCAGGCCGATGGCACCCCGCTGGTCGTGTTTGGTGGCGAACAATACGGCGCAGGCTCAAGCCGCGACTGGGCGGCCAAGGGCACCGCACTGCTGGGCGTCAAAGCCGTGATTGCAGAAAGCTTTGAGCGGATCCACCGGTCCAATCTGGTTGGCATGGGCGTCATCCCGTTCGAATTCACCGGTGGAGATACCCGCAAAACCCTGGGTCTGAAGGGGGACGAAACCGTCTCGATCCATGGGCTGGATACGGTCGAGCCGCTGCAGGTCGTGCCCTGCACCATCACCTATGCAGATGGGGCTGAGACAACCATCCAGTTGAAATGCCGGATCGATACCGCGCCTGAGATCGAATACATCGAAAACGGCGGTGTGCTGCATTACGTGCTGAGAAATCTGGCCAAGGCTGGCTAAGGAACGCAGCGGATAAGAAAATTTTGAGGACGCCTTCGGGCGTCCTTTCTTTTACAAGGCTCTGCCTCGCGCTCCGAAGTTATATTTAGCAGATGCGGTTGGATATACGCGGTACTCTGAAAACAGGAGGTGGTTATGGAAAAGGTGGCGTTGGTAACAGGTGGAGCACGGGGAATTGGACATGCCATCGTAGAGGAGTTGAGCCGCGACCATAGGGTGGCGTTCACTTGGTTGTCCACCAAGCCTCCGGCGGCACTATTGCAGAGAGGAACTTTGGCGATCCGTTCGGATCTGACGGCCCCTGATCAACCAGCGGAAGTGATTGCACAGGTGATGGAGCGGTTTGGACAACTTGATGTGATCGTGAACAATGCTGGTTTGGTTCGGTCGACGCCAAAAGAGGAGTTCCAAGTCGAGGAACATCGCGCCATTCTTGACATGAACCTGCTGGTCCCTGCCGCCTTGCTGGCTGCAGCTTTGCCGCATTTGGAACGGGGCGCCGCCATTGTCAGTATCTCGTCGATGAATGCGGTGTTACCGCCCCGTGATGCGGTCACCTATGGTGCCAGCAAGGCCGCTCTGAACCTGTGGACCCGTGCCATGGCCAAAGAGTTGGGGCCAGATGGGATACGCGTCAACGCCGTGGCCCCCGGTGCGATCAACATTCCTGAAGCGCCTCGTTCGGAAGAACTGACAGAACTGTTTGTGAAGGATACCGCGTTGGGTCAGGTCGGACGGCCCGAGGATATAGCCAAAGTGATCAGGTTTCTGGCGTCGGACGCGGCCTCATTCATCACTGGTGAAGTTTTGTCGGTAACGGGAGGCTATCGTTTATGAACCGCCCGCCGCCTTTTCAAGCGCAGGCCGGATCGTGCTTTCGATAACACGTTGCGTAATCGGGCCAGCAAAGCGCAGAATGATCGTTCCGTCACCGTCGATCACATAGGTCTCGGGAACGCCGTACAGACCCCAGTCAATCGCCATACGGCCCTTTTCGTCACGGCCGATGGCAGTGTACGGATCGCCAAGATCATCCAGGAAAGCCTCGGCATTGCTCAGTTTGTCTTTGTAGTTGATGCCGTAAACCGGGATGCCTTCAGCTGCCAATGCCTCGAGGTTGGGATGCTCGGCACGGCATGGCGCGCACCAACTGGCCCAATAGTTGACCAGCTTGACCTCTCCGTCGCGCAGAGTTTCGTCGTCGAAAAGGGTCTTTCCCGGAAACTCGGTGAGAACCACGGGCGGCGCAGGTTGCCCTTCGCGGGCCGAGGGCAAGGCGTTGGGATCTTCGCGAAACATGCCGATGCCTGCGAGAACCGCGAATGCGCCAAAAATCAGAGGCGGCGCAATCATCAGGGGCGAGACTTTAGCCATTGCGCGACATCCTCTGTTCGACCTTCTCCATTTCCGCGCGCACTTTGCGCCCGCGCATCACGCTGAACGCAACCAGCGCCACGATAAGAGCGATGGAAACAGCATAAGACGACAAAACAGCGTCTGCATATTTTCCAAGATCGGGGATCATCCGCCTACCCTTTCCCGTGCCTGTAGCGCCTTGATACGACGGGCGCGAATTTCCGTTCCGGTGCGGTACAACACCAAGGCGATGAACAGCAGAACAAATCCGATGATGCAGGCCAGCAGGGGGTAGAAAAAGACGTTGCTGACTTTCTCTTCCGTATCCGCCCCGGTAACGGCCCCGGCCCGCATGACCGATGCGCCCTGATGCAGGCCCTGATTCCAGAAATTCACCGCGTATCGGCTGAGGATCGCAAAGACCGACCCAACCAGGCACAGAACCGAGGTCAGATCGGCTGCGGTATCAGGATCCTCGATAGCTTCCCACAAGGCGACATAGCCAAGGTAGAACAGAAACAGGATCAGAAACGACGTCAGGCGCGGATCCCAGGCCCACCATGTACCCCACATGGGCTGTCCCCAGATAGCCCCCGTCAGCAGCGCTATCAGGGTCATTACGATCCCGATCGGTGCAGCAGCGCGTGCCGCAAGCGCGCTGACATGATGGCGGCGCACCAGCCAGACCAATGAGGTGGCCAGCATCATCAGCCAGCAATTGATCGCCATCAACGCCGCCGGAACGTGCAGATAGATGATCTTGACCGTCGACCCCTGCTTGTAGTCATCCGGTGTATAGAAAAAGCCCCAGATCAGACCGACAACGATGCAGATGGTCGAGACGATCCAGAAAAACGGCAGGACCCGTTCGCTGGTTTCAAGAAACTTGCGCGGGTTGGCATATTCCCAGAGGGCGTTAGCTTTGGCTGCGATTGACATGGGCCCTATCTAGTCCGATTTGGGGTGGTTCTCAATTGACATCCATCAAACTTGTCGCGGTTCACCGCAGATTGATACGTAGCACGGCAGCGCTGGCAAAGGGCAACAATGCGATGGTCGCCGCTGTGATCCCGGCCAGCATCAGCAGTGGCGTCTGCACCTCCATCCCTGTTGCACCACGCCGGGCAACCTCGGCCCCGAATATCAGGGTGGGGACGTAAAGTGGCAACACCAGAAGCGACAGCAATAGCCCGCCACGTTTCAGACCAACGGTCAGCGCAGCACCAAATGTCCCGATGACGCTCATGGCTGGGGTACCGATCAGGAGCGAGATCACCAGCCAGAAAAACCCCGGCATCGGCAGGTTCAGCAAAACACCCAGAAACGGCGCGGCCAGAACCAGCGGTAAGCCGGTGGTCAGCCAATGGGCCAGCGCCTTGACCGTGACAACCGCTTCAAGCGGCAGCGGTGCTGTAGCCAGCAGGTCGAGCGAGCCGTCTTCCCAGTCCAGTGCCAGCAGGCGGTCAAGCGACAGAAGGCAGGCCAGCAAGGCCCCCAGCCAGAGCACTCCGGGCGCAATCGTAGACAGCAGCGAGGATTGCGGCCCCACTGCAAACGGCACCATCACGGTCACGATCAGGAAAAAGGCCAGACCCAGCCCGAACCCGCCGCCCGCGCGGAAAGCCAGTTTCAGGTCGCGCAGCAACAGGGCGATCACAGGAAACCTCCGTCGAAATCGTCGATGGGTTTGGGTTTGGCCTTGTTCGGACCGACGTCCAGAACCTCGCCATCCAGGCCAAGGTCGATATGGGTCGCGATTAGGGCTGACCCGCCCTGACCCAGATGTGTCCGCACAGCGTCGGCAAACATTTGCACCGCGTTTCTGTCCAGCGAGACGGTCGGCTCGTCCAGCATCCAGATCGGCCGCCCTGTGACCAGCATCCGTGCTAACCCCAACCGCCGTTTCTGGCCCGCCGACAGATTGCCGGCGTGACGGTCGGCGAGTTCGTTCAATTCAAAAGCGTCCAGCGCTGGCTGGATGTCATATGTGCCAAAGACCGCTGCCCAGAAAGTCAGGTTTTCAGTCACTGACAATGTCGGTTTGAGCCCGTCCGAATGGGACGCATAAGCGATCTGGTCCTCGGCCCCTTCGATCTTGCCTTCCAGCGGAGGTTGCAAGCCAGCCAACGTGCGCAGAAGCGTCGTTTTGCCGATACCGTTCGGCCCCCGCAGGATCAGAGCCTTGCCCGGCGACAGCTGAAAGCTGAGGCCTTCAAGGACGGGAACACCGCCACGTGTGATCGACAGATCTGTTACAGTCAAAGTCATGAGACCCGCTTAGCGGATTGTCCGCAGGGGCAAAAGGCGAGATTTGCCGCAGGATGCCGGTACACAACCGCTGCCCCATGTCGGAGTGAGGGGCCAGCCCCTCACACTCCCCGGGATATTTTCGGCCAGATGAAGAGGATCCCGTCAGACTGGGATCAGGGCAAGTGCGATGCGGCGGCCTTCAGCGAGCAGCACATTGTAGGTGCGACAGGCGGCGGGAGAGTTCATGACTTCAACACCAAGTCCGGCATTTTCCAACTCAACCCGTAGCGATTGGGGGATCTGGGCCATGTCCGCGCCCGTGCCGATAAGCAGGACATCAATCCTGCCCGCCAGGTCCAAAAGGGGGTGTCGGTCTTCATAGCCGGCCCACTCTGCCGGGCCTGCCGGGCCTGTCAGGACAGCGCCATGGAAGATATCGCCGCCAATTCGGAAAAACCCGGGGCCGTACCCATCTATGGGTTTGGCATCTGTAAAAGTAATCTGATTCAGACGCATGATGTCCCTTCTTCAATCCAGAAGCGGCAGCCCGGAAATGACGGCAGTAAGGATAACCGAATAGGCCGCGAGGCGGTAGATCCGTTCAAGTCTCGGGTCGAACAGTGCTTTGCCGATTAGTGTAGTGGTCAGGTAAGGCACGCACAGCAGCAGGACAATCCACAGGATGGACAAATCGGCGGCACCGCTGATGAGGATGTTGAAAACGATGACAACGTCCAGCAATGCCAGAAAAATGATCGTGTTGGCACGAATCTTGCGCACGTCGGTGGAACTGGCCAGATAGAACACGATGACAACCGGGCCGGTCAGCCCGGTCATGCCGCCGACAACACCCGCGCTGCCGCCGATGGCGAGACGTCCGGGTAGTCCCAGTTTCCCCTCCCATCGCCAGCCGGTCACCACGGCCAGCAGGGTCAGACCGGTAATGCCGCAGACAACCCAGCGCAACGCAACCGAGTCCACCTGCACCATGATCCACAGTCCCAGCGGCACGGTTATCGTTGCGGCAAAGCCCAGAGTGCTGATTTCGACCTTGTCGCAATCCCTCCATGCCTGCGGAGCCAAGGCAAAGGTTGATGCGATTCCGGTGGCGGCCATCAGAAAGACCACATCCGCTATTGGCAGGAACTGGGTCGCCACCGGCACAAAGATCATCGCGGTTCCAAAACCTGTGAAGCCGCGGACAAGTCCCGCGGCTCCGATGGTAAGGATCAGCCAAGTGAGGCCCGGCAAGGCCAGGGCCTGTTGTAGGGCATCAGGCATCAATGTTGGCAAACTGGTTGCCTGCCGTATTCGACGGTTTGGACCAGTCGCGCTTGACCCCCAGCCAAAGCAGGATGGTTGAAGCCACGAAGACCGACGAATAGGTCCCGACGACGACACCCCAGATCATCGCGAAGACGAATCCGCGGATGACATCCCCGCCCAGCAGATAAAGCGAGACCAGCGCCAGCAAAGTCGTGACCGAGGTCATCACTGTCCGGCTCAGGGTTTCGTTAATCGACAGATTCAGAACCTCTTTCAGGTCCTTCTTTTTGTATTTCCGCAGGTTCTCGCGTACCCGGTCGAAAACGACAACCGTGTCGTTCAGCGAATAGCCGACGATGGTCAGCAGCGCCGCGATGATGGCAAGGTCAAAGCGGATTTGCAGTTCCGAGAAGATGCCGATGGTCAGGATCACGTCATGCACCAATGCGGCAACCGCCCCCAAGGCAAACTGCCATTCGAAGCGCAGCCAGATGTAGACAAGAACGGCACCGATGGCCAAGACAACCGCGATCACAGCCGTCTGGATCAACTCGCCCGAGACTTTTGGGCCAACGGATTCGACACTTTCAAAGGGCAGTTTGAGTCCGGGGTCTGCGGCAGCCAGCGCTTCGCCGACCTGGGTGATCACGTCTGCTGTGACCGCTTCGGCATCTTCCTGAGCCTGAATACGGATCATCGCGACATTTTCATCAGGACCAAAACTTGGATCAAAAATCTCGGTGATGGTGACGTCACCCAGTTGCAGCGGAGACAAAGCATCGCGGTATACACCCACGTCAATTGCTTGTGCGCTTTGGGTCCGGATCGTGGTTCCACCGCGGAAATCGATGCCGAAGTTCAGGCCCTGCAGCAGAAATGAGGTGAACGCAATCACCATCATCAGGCCGGAGATTCCAAGCCAGATTTTCCAGCGATTGAAAAAGTCGAACGAGGTGCTTTGGGGTACGAGTTTCAGTCTCATGATCAAACCTCGATCGTTTTCGGTCGGCGGCGTTCGAACCACATGACAACCATCAGGCGCGTCACGAAGATCGCGGTAAAGACCGATGTCAGGATACCCAGACCCAGTGTAATTGCGAACCCGCGCACAGGGCCGCTGCCCATGGCAAACAGGATAACGGCGGTGATGAAGGTGGTTATGTTGGCATCCAGAATGGCCGACAGCGCCTTTTCATATCCCAGATCGATGGCGCGGGCCGGACCTCTGGCGGATTTCAGTTCTTCGCGGATGCGCTCAAAGATCAGCACGTTGGCATCCACTGCCATACCGACCGTCAGAACGATCCCCGCAATCCCCGGCAGAGTCAGGGTTGCGCCGATCAGGGACAGCAAGCCGAACAACAAGCCCACGTTGATGATCAACGCGACATTGGCGAAGACACCGAACAAACCATAGCTGAGCGCCATGAAGGTCAGCACGGCGACAAAGGCCACGATTGTGGCAACTTTGCCTGCGTCGATACTATCCTGCCCCAGTTCGGGTCCGATGGTGCGTTCTTCCAGGAATTCCAGCCCCGCAGGCAACGCACCTGCACGCAACAGGACGGCCAGATTGGTGCTTTCCTCAACGGTGAAGTTACCGGTGATGATCCCCGACCCGCCCGGGATATGGCTTTGGATCACGGGGGCCGAGATCACTTCGTCATCCAGAACGATGGCAAAGGGTGCGCCGATATTGTCACGGGTATAGTCCCCGAACTTGCGTGCACCGGATGTGTTGAACCGGAAGTTGACAGCAGGGCGACCGTTCTGATCAAAGGACGGCTGCGCGTCTACCAGTTCCTCTCCTGTTACGACCGGGGCGGATTCGATGTTGTAGTAGACTTCGTTTTCGTCGATCGACGGCACGATTTTTTCACCGACGCCTGCAACGGCATCCGGATCGGTTCCGCGCCCGACAACCGGGTTGAAGGTCAACTGTGCTGTTGTTCCGATAATTTCCTTCAGCTCGCCCGCGCTGCCAATGCCGGGCACCTGAATCAGGATGCGATCAGCACCTTGACGCTGGATTGTGGGCTCTCGCGTGCCTACCTCGTCGATCCGGCGGCGGATGATTTCCAGCGCCTGACGCACCGTGCGGTCATCCGAGGCCAGTTTTTCTGCCTCGGACAACTGAACGACAATTGTATCCCCTTCGGCACGGACTTCGATATCTGTGGCGCCAACACCTGTCAGGGTCTGGACCTGACGGGCCAGCCCGCGCACGGCCTCCAACGCCTGCGGCATTCCTTCGGGCTGACTGATGCGTACGCGAATCTCATCCGCGGCCGAGTCCTGACGGCGGATGGTTCCCACTGTGGCACGTTCCTCGCGCAGGGCATCGCGGATTTCCGGCCACATCGCCTCCATCCGGGAGTCGTAGACGTCTTGTACCTGTACTTCGGCCAGCAGATGTGCGCCGCCGCGCAGGTCGAGGCCAAGATTGACCAAGGATGACGGCAACCAACTCGGCCATTGCGCGGCTTCAGCCTGCATCTGGGGTGTGTCGTTGCCCAGCTCGATCGCGGCTTTGGCGTCGTTGGATTGTTCGACCCGCGTGTAAAACGCGTTTGGCAGGGCCATGAGCAGACCGATCACACAGACCAGCCAGATCAGAACCCGCTTCCAGGTATCAAATTGCAGCATTACCCTGCCTTTTCAAGGAATTTTCGCGCGAAATTACTTCGCCGGTTCGGTCTTGTTCAGAACCTGGGCGATGGTCGATTTGACCACGCGAATCTTGACGCCCTCGGCGATTTCGACCTCGATCTCGTTATCGCCTTCCTTGACCTTCGACACCTTGCCGATCACGCCCCCTTGAGTGATCACCTGATCACCCCGGCGCACGGCATCGACCATGGCCTGATGTTCCTTCATCTTCTTCTGCTGCGGACGGATCAGCAGGAAATACATGATCGCGAAGATCAGGATCAGCGGGAGAAACTGGGCGATTGCACCACCATCCATGGGATATTCCTTTGTTCTAGTCTTGCGGCACAGTTCCGCAAATTTGGGCGGAACCTATGCTTTGAAATGTCGGTTTGCAAGCAAAGGCGGTCATGTATCCCTCCTGAAAACGGGCACATACCGGCAACTACGGGCAAAGCGTTGCAGATATGTCCTAGGAACATAACCAAAACCGGTTATAGTTTATCCGAAGGGGGACACATGACGCGGCCACTCAAGCCTTTCCTTTCGTTGCTTTATTTACTGACTGCCCTGTCGGTGAGTGTGTGGCTGTCCGGTGCGGCCTCGTCGCAGGAAGCACCCGCTGAATCCCCCCTGTCCGAGACTGCGGAATCGGACACGTTCATGGCCCCGGTTATCGTGGACGGGGACATTCTGTTTCAGGTGCGGGGATCCAGCGCCCTGCCTGCTCCGGAGCGCGCCGAAGGCGTACACGATAAGATCATTGCGGTTGCGGAAGCGTCGGAAGCACCTTTGGTCGAGATCACCTATGAAGAGACCCAGTTTGGTATCCGAATTCTGGCCGATGGCCAAAGAATCTCGATCGTGACCAAAGCTGACGCTGAACTGGATCAGATGGAACTAAGTGTTCTGAGCGTCTTGCATGGCGATGCGATCAAACAGTCCATCGAGGCGTACCGAGCCAGCCGAACCGATCAGGCGCGCGTTTCCGGTGCTATTGAAGCGGCTGCCTGGACGTTGGGATTTGTCCTGTTTGTTGTCACTATCCTGTGGCTGCACCGTCGGATCAGGCGTCGCACGTTGAAGCTGGTAAAACGCTTCTTAAAGGATGTCGAAACGGCGACAGCCAAAAGCGTTCAGGCTGAAGCAATCGCGGCACTTATCCGCTATGGTCTGAACTTCGTGCTGTTGATCATATTCTTTCTCGGTTTCTACTATTATCTGTCCTTTGTTCTTTTGGCTTTTGCGGAAACCCGATATTTCGCGCAGCTTCTGCTAACCTATCTGACCGAGCCGGTGCTGCTTATCTTCCGGGGCATCCTCAGCTATATCCCCAATCTGATCATGCTGGGTCTGATCGCTTGGGTCACTTTGTACATTATCAAGGGCCTGCGCGTGTTCTTTGATGCGGTCGAAGCCGGTTCGTTCGAAATGGGTGATTTCGAAAAACACTGGGTCAACCCGACGTTCAACATTGCCCGTGTCGTCGTTATTCTGATCGCGCTGGTTTTTGCGGTTCCCTATATTCCGGGCTCAGATTCCGCCGCGTTCCAGGGGTTGACCATTCTGGTCGGCGCCATGCTGTCTTTGGGCGCAAACTCAGTCGTGTCCAACATGCTGGCCGGGCTGTTTGTGATTTACCGCAGATCTACCTCGATCGGCGACCGAATCCAGATCGGGGACCATATCGGCGATGTGGTTCAGATCAAACTGATGGAGACCCACCTGAAGTCGATCAAGAACGAGCTGATTTCAATCCCCAATGCACAACTGATGAATTCAGATGTCGTGAACTTTTCGAAGAAAACTGATGGTAGCGGGCTGTTGCTGCACACGACCGTTGGTATCGGCTACGAAGAACCCCCTGAGAAGGTTGAGGCAATGCTGATCGAGGCGGCCAACCGCACCTCGGGCATCAAGGCCAATCCCGGACCTTTTGTGCTTTGGACGGCCTTGGCCGATTACGCGATCAACTATCAGATCAACGGTTACACCACCCGTGGCAGCATCATCCCCAAAATCCGTTCGGACCTGCATCGAAACATTGTTGCGGTATTTAACGAAAACAATGTGCAGATCATGACGCCTTCTTATGTGGCTGACCCGCCTGAACCTAAAATACCGGCCGGGGCATGGGAGGGCCATCTGGCGCATGAAACCCACGAAGACGCTGATAAGTCGTAACCGGTGCTACACCCTGCCCCGCAGATGGTGCATAAGCGGGTTCGGTGATTCACGCATTCAAGGATCTGAGACATGCACGACATCCGCGCCATTCGCGAAAACCCTGCCGCCTTCGACGCCGCCCTAGCGCGCCGTGGGGACGCGCCGGTGTCGTCAGATCTGCTGAGGATGGACGAAAGCCGACGTGCCAAGATTCTGGCCGCAGAGACGGCCCAGGCCGAACAGAACAAGGCCAGCAAAGAGGTCGGCGCTGCCAAAGGCCGCGGGGATGAGGCTGAATTCGAACGCCTGCGCGCGCTGGTTGCCGAGAAAAAGGCCGAAGTCGCCCGGATGCAGACCGAGGCCAAGGATCTGGATGCCTTGCTGACCGATCAACTGGCCCGTATCGCCAACCTGCCTGCCGATGACGTGCCGCAAGGCGCGGATGAAAACGACAATGTCGAGGTCACCCGCTGGGGCACCCCGCGTGATTTCAGCTTTGCACCGAAAGAGCATTACGACATTCCCGCCGTCGCAGCCGCAATGGATTTCGAAACCGCCGCCAAAACCAGCGGCAGCCGATTTGTGAACCTGTCCAAGGGGGTTGCCCGTATCCACCGCGCGTTGGCTCAGTTCATGTTGGACACGCATATCGACAAGAACGGTCTGACAGAAATGCAGACACCGGTCCTGGTTCGGGATGAGGCGATGTATGGCACGGATAAACTGCCGAAATTCGGTGACGACAGCTATCAGACGACCAATGGCTGGTGGCTGATCCCAACCTCCGAGGTCACGCTGACTTATTCAGTGGCCGGTGACATTCTTGAAGAGACTGCCCTGCCCATCCGTATGACCGCCCATACTGTCTGTTTCAGGTCCGAGGCCGGAAGTGCCGGCAAGGACACCGCAGGGATGCTGCGCCAGCACCAGTTCGAAAAGGTCGAGATGGTCTCGATCACCCATCCTGACGCGTCAGATGACGAGCAAAAGCGCATGTTGCGCTGCGCCGAGGATCTGCTGGAACAGTTGGGTATTCCCTATCGCACTGTTGTTTTGTGCACCGGTGATATGGGCTTTGGCGCGCGCCGCACCTATGACATCGAAGCGTGGCTGCCCGGACAGGACACCTATCGCGAGATCAGCTCGGTCTCGACCACAGGCGCGTTTCAGGCACGCCGGATGAATGCCCGTTTCAGGCCTGAAAATGGTGGCAAGCCCGAATTTGTACATACTCTGAACGGTTCCGGTCTGGCTGTCGGGCGTTGCCTAATCGCTGTTCTGGAGAATGGGCAGAATGAAGACGGCACTGTTTCGCTGCCCGAAGCACTTGGCCCTTATTTGGGCGGCAAGCTGACCCTGCAACTGGACGGTACGTTGGCCTGACAGACGAAGCCGGCGCCGTCCGGCACCGGTTAGGACATCAACAGAAGGCGAAGAGGTTTCACTTCTTCGCTTTTTTCTTGTCCTTCTTCTTTCCGCTTTTTTTACCGTCTTTCTTTTTTCCGTCTTTTTTTGACTTCTTGTCCTTTTTGGATTTGGCCTTCACCTTGTCCTTAGCCTTTGAAAAAGCGGCTTCCATCTCTTTGCGTTTTTTCGCGGCTTTTTCGGCCTTAGCCTTGGCTTTGGCCTTTTTCTTTTCAGCAGCTTCGGCTTTTTCGGCGGCTGCTTTTTCTTCTGCCGCCTTGCGTGCGGCTTCCTCGACCCGTTTCTCGGCTGCGGCTGCGGCGATTGTTTTGCGTGGCGCGGCTTTGCGTTCGGAAGGCCTGCGCGCCGCCGGAGTCCGGGCCGCAGTTCGGCGTGTTGCCGGTTTCGCAGCCGCCGGTTTTGCGGCAACGGCTTCTTTGGCAGATGCAATCAAAACCAACGCGCGCGCCTCACCGATCCGAGGGACCTTGACCAAATCAGCGGGAGTTGCCTTGGCTATTGCCTCGGCGGTCTTGAAACCATTGGTAACAAGGGCCTGGCCAAGCGCCTCTCCTACACCTTTTATGTCGGTCACAGCGGTCATTATGGGTCCTTTCTCTGTCTGATTACTGGCTCGTATATACAAAAGATACACGAGCCCGCAAGCTGTGTGGTGGTCGTCTCTGTTCTGCCAGCTTAGTTATGGGCAAGACCAGCGGCTCGGTTGTTTCTCGGAAAGGGTACAAGGCGCTTGGCATCTTCGTCCCATAGCTTCAGGTTCAATGCCGCCACGGCCTCGGGAAACTTGATCCGGCGAGGGGTGTATTCCGGCGGCAGATTATAATGGCAGGCACGCAGGCGATATGATGGGATGCGCGCGTTGAAATGGTGGATGTCGTGCAACGTGATGCAGGCCACAGCCATATCGAACCACCACCCGAAATCCAGTGCGGATGATCCCTCAAGCGCCGCTGTCTGAGGATTCAGGTCAGGGCGGCGATCCCAGTAAGTGTCTTCGAAGTTGTGTTGAAGATAAACGAGGAAGACGCCCAGCATTCCACCCAAAAAGGAAAACACCAACCAAACCCAAATGCCCGTCATACCGGCGATCAGATACAACAATCCAAGAAAAACGACGATCGACAGATTGTGCAACACCACACCTTTGGCACCAAATCGCACCGTGTTCTTGGGCCAGCGATATCGGATGAAATAGGTGAACAACGCGCCGACCGGAACCAGGATGAACGGATTGCGATACAGCCTGTAAAACAAACGCGTTTTCCAATCAGCCGTATTCCACTCTCGCAGAGTCATCGTATGAATTTCACCCGTCTCGCGATGTTCAAGATTTCCGATGCCCGCATGGTGCAGATTGTGGTTCTGCTTCATCACCTCGAACGGGGCGAAAGTGAAAGGTGACAGGCCATGCCCTGCCCATTCGTTTTGAATCCGTGTTTCAAACAGAGAGTGATGCCCACAATCATGTTGCAGCACATAAAGCCGTACTGCGGCAAAGGCGAACACGATCCCGGCGGGTATCATGATGTACCAGCGATCAACAAAGGTGATCGCAAGGGTCAACGACGCAAAATACACCGCAAATGTGCCAAAATAACTTGCCGCGGCCAATCTGTTGTCCTGCACCGCGTAATGTCTTGTATATTCCCTCAAATCCATCCAGCCGTCTCCTTACGATGGCCGTTCAGTTTTCTGTTCAAATCTAGGTGCGGCTAGTCCGCGTGCAAGCAGTGCGTGCCCAAACAAATGCACACGCATGAATGCTAGCGTGGAGAACAGAAACTGTCACGCCCCCGTGAGGTAAGATGCTGAAAATTGGCGCAGTTACGCGCGGCCCTTGAGATGTTTGGCCAAGGCGCCGGCATTTTTCTTGCGCCGTGCCTTATATGGGTTCTTGTCACCCTGCCCGCGCAGCGTCAGTCGGATTGGCGTGCCAGGCATGTCAAAGTCCTGGCGCAACCCGTTGACCAGATAGCGGGTATAGCTTTCGGGCATCTTATCGGGATGAGAACACATCACAACAAAACCCGGCGGCCGCGTTTTCGCCTGGGTCATATAGCGCAGCTTGATGCGGCGGCCCTGTGGGGCTGGCGGCGGGTGTTGTTCCAGCATGGCAGTCAGCCACCGGTTCAACGCCGCGGTTGGCACACGGCGGTTCCAGACGTCATGGGCGCGCAGGATGGCGGCGCGCAATCTCTCAAGCCCGCGGCCCGTTTTCGCCGAGACGGTTACCAGAGGGGCTCCGCGCAGCTGCGGCAGCAAGCGATCGAAGGCTTCTTTCAGTTCCCGCAGCTTTTCCTGCTTGTTTTCCTCGACGTCCCACTTGTTTACAGCAACAACAACAGCCCGGCCTTCGCGTTCGGCCAAATCGGCAATTCTCAGGTCCTGTTGTTCAAATGGAATGGCCGCGTCCAGAAGTACGACGACAACCTCGGCGAACTTCACCGCGCGCAAACCGTCTGACACGGAAAGCTTTTCCAGCTTTTCCTGTATCTTTGCTTTCTTACGCATTCCCGCCGTGTCAAAGATCCGCATCGGAGTGCTTTCTCCGTCCGGGTCGGCCCAATCGATCCGCAGGCTGATAGCGTCACGGGTGATCCCGGCCTCAGGTCCGGTCAACAGGCGGTCTTCGCCGATGATTTTGTTGATCAGCGTGGACTTGCCCGCATTCGGACGGCCAACCACGGCCACCTGCAAAGGCTTGGCAGAGGTGATCAGGGGCATTTCGCCCTCACCGTCTTCATCCAGCTCGATCTCAGTTTCCGGGGCTTCCTCGATCTGCTTTTCCTCGGCTGCATCCGCCAATGGCATCAGCTGAGCATAAAGGTCGGTCATCCCCTCGCCATGTTCACCCGACATGCGCACCGGTTCACCCAGACCCAGATTGTATGCCTCGAGCACCCCGGCATCCGCTGCGCTGCCTTCAGCCTTGTTGGCGGCAAGGATCACGTGCTTGGACCGCTTGCGCAGTATTTCTGCAAACATCTCATCCGTGGGCGTCAGCCCGACCCGCGCGTCGATCATGAACAGGCAGACATCGGCCATGTCTACTGCGCGTTCGGTCAGGCGGCGCATCCTGCCCTGCAAACTGTCATCTGTCGCGTCTTCAAGCCCGGCCGTGTCGATTACGGTAAAGCGCAGATCGCCCAGACGCCCTTCGCCCTCGCGCAAGTCACGCGTCACACCTGGCTGGTCGTCGACCAGAGCCAGACGTTTGCCCACGAGGCGGTTGAACAATGTGGATTTGCCCACATTCGGGCGCCCCACGATGGCGAGGGTCAGCGACATGATACTCTACTTTCAAGACTCAAGTTGCGCCCTTTAACGCATCTTGCCGTCAACGGAAAGCGTGTAGATCACCTTTGGTCGAAACAACATACAGCGTCTGCCCGGCCACAACGGGGGATGCTGTCGCGCCACCGGGAACCTCAGCCTGATGAACCAGTGTTCCGTCAACTGGATTGAAGAACCGCAGATACCCGTCGTTGGACGCGACCACGATACGACCACCGGCCAGAATTGGGCCGTAATGCGCAAAGATCGGTCCCCGGCGACCGCGCTTGTCCTTGACAAAGCCCGGCAGATCCTGCGCCCAGATGACAGACCCGTCCGCCGCGTTCAGGCGCACCAGTTGGCTGCGATCACTGATCAGGAAAATGCTGTTGCCCGCAGGCCAGACAGTATCGACCGCACCTTCGTCTGCTGTCCACCGGCGTTCACCGGAAGCGGCATCAAATGCGACGGTCCGGCCCGAGTGATTGCCGATGTAGATACTGTTGCCAACAACCATCGGACCGCCGGTCACATCAACGATCTGCGCCGCAGCGCGCCCGCGACGCCCCCCTGCTACAGACGCGTTCCAGCGACGGATACCGCCGCGGCGGAACGTGGCAGCCACGTCACCCGAGCCAAAGGCGAATACAGCCAGATCAGATGCAATTGCAGGCGCAGGCGCACCCAGAACGTTCCCGACGCTGGGTGTCCCCTCGATTTGCCAGGCTATGCGTCCGTCCTTTGTGTTTACAGCCCACCCAGTTTCGTCTCCGGCCACGACGTATAACAGCCCGTCATTCACCAGCGGTGCGCCGCTGCCCGTCGCTTCCAGGCGTTTTTGCCAGCGCACGGCACCCGATTTAGCGTCCAGCGCGGTCAACCGACCGAACCCCGACGACACATACAGGACGCCGTCGGCATAAGCCAAACCACCACCTGTTGCATCCGAGTCGCCATCACTTGGCGGGATCAGGTCGGCCTCCCATGCCAACTGTCCCTGCGGTGTGACCGCTGAAACGGTCGCTCCTGAGTCCAGTGTGAAAATCAAACCTCCTGCAACCACCGGCTCGGCGGTAATGCGCTGCTTGCGCGAGTCACCCTGCCCGATCGAAACTGACCAGATCCGCTGTGGCGTCGCGCGCAAAGCGGCATGCGTGGTCCGGTACGCAGGCGTTCCCGGACTTTGAGACCAGTTGGCGTTGACCTGTTGCCCCGGCAGGCTGATCGGTTGCGAACCGCGCTTTTCGACCGTTTCAAGATCTGAAACAGGGCGAATATCCTCGCGTTCACCGGGCAGAATGGCTTCGGGCGGCTCACAGGCCGCCAATGCGGTCAGGGCCAGCGCCGCAAAAGGCATTCCCGTGCGGGAAAAAAATCTTTTTACCATGATACTCCGAACTCGCCTGTCGTTAAGTCTTTTGTCCCGCCTGGTCAGCCTTGCTGCGCCACCAAAGGTTCAGGTTCACCACCCAAAGCAATGATCATTTGCGCGGCGCGCTGTTGCAGGTCGATACCCACCTCGGCATCCTGCCGCAGTGCCTGCAACCGGTCCAGCGCAGCATCGACATTGCCATCGGCCACGTCAATCAGGGCCAACTGCTCTTCCGCCAGCAACCGCAGCGGGGCTCCGGGGGCTGCCAACGCCTCGAACTGCTGGCGTCGGTCGGCGGCAGGCAAGGTATCGCCTTGCAACAGCAGCGATTTGAAGCTTGCAATCGCGCGGTAAATCTCGGGCAGGTCGCCCTGTACGGCCACCGCGTTCAGGCTGTTGACCGCGTCCTCTCGGGATCCGGATTCGACCTGTGACGCGGACAGCAACATATCCAGCACGGCTTTCCCGCCCGGTGACATCGCCTCTGCCTGCGCAAGACCTGCAGCCCTTGCAGCCGGGTCATTTTCGGACAACGCAGCAAGAATCGTGTCACCCAATTGCTGAGCTTGCGCCGTGGCCCGAGCCTTGCGGTATTCATTGAAAGCCGCACCGCCTACGATCAACACGACCGCGACGACGCCCACCCAGCCCCAGCGACGCAACAGCAGATAGATCCGGTCGCGGCGCACCTCTTCGGTGACCTCATCAATGAAACTGTCAGTATCGCTCATCCATGCCCCCGGGCTGTCAATCTTGTATAAGTGCGCCATGTCATACCCCGGCACCAACGCCAAGCCAAGGGTCCGATTTTGCACATTTTGACCGCTTTGCTTCCCTCTTGCGAAAAAAAGAAAACCGAACTATTCAGTTCAGTATGGAAAAGATGCCGAACAAACCCCATTTCAAGGCGTAACAGCCCAAGTTTTAATGGCGCAGATTCTTAGGAGAAACACTGTATGCGTTTGATTTCTTTCATCAACGCTCTTCTCGTGATTGTTGCACTGTATTTTTTGGTGTTTGAACGTGACACCTTGTTCGCCTTTGCCGGGCGCGGTGAAGCCGGGGAAGCGACACAAGACGAAGCAGCGGAAACCGATAACTCCGATATCTCTGCAGTGGGTGTTGTCGCCCTGCGCTCGCAAGCGCGTGAAATTGACAGCGCCGTGCTGCTGCGCGGTCAGACCAAGGCAAACCGGCAGGTCGAAGTGCTTTCGGAAACCACGTCCACCGTTATCTCTGAACCTAAACGCAAAGGTGCGTTTGTTGAGGCGGGCGATATATTATGCGAGCTTGATCCCGGCACGCGCCCGGCGCAACTGGCCGAAGCCATGGCGGGCAAACTGGAAGCCCAGAGCCGCATACCCGAAGCCGAAGCACGCCTGACAGAGGCACATGCGCTTGTTGCCGAGGCCGAGATCAATCTGACAGCCTCGCGCAAACTGGCTGAAACCGGCTATGCGTCGGAAACCCGTCGCATCTCCAGCGAAGCGGTGATGAGCTCAGCGGAAGCCGGTGTGAAAACAGCCGAAGCCGGACTGGAAGCCACGCGTGCAGGCATCGAAGCAGCCGCAGCAGCAGTCGAGGCCGCGCAGCGAGAGGTTGGCCGCCTGACCATCAAAGCCCCCTTCAAGGGCTTGCTGGAAAGCGACACTGCAGAACTGGGCAGCCTGATGCAGCCTGGATCACTTTGCGCGACTGTCATTCAACTGGACCCGATCAAGCTGGTCGGCTTCGTACCCGAGACCGAAGTCAATCGGGTGCTTGTTGGGTCCGAAGCATCGGCAACACTTGTGACCGGTCGGCAATTGGGGGGGCGGGTCACGTTCCTGAGCCGGTCCGCGGACGAGACAACACGTACATTCGAGGTGGAAATCACCGTTCCGAACCCCGACTTGACCATTCGCGACGGTCAGACGGCGACAATCAGCATCGCCGCCGAGGGCGCGAAAGCCCACCTGCTGCCGCAATCGGCGCTGACTCTTAGCAACGAAGGGCAATTGGGTGTGCGCACAGTTGGCGCAGGCAACGTTGTTGACTTCATGCCAGTCCGCATCCTGCGCGACACCGCCGAAGGTGTCTGGATCGACGGTCTTCCGGAAACGGTTGATATCATCGTGGTCGGGCAGGAATTCGTGATCCGCGGTGTTACCGTTGCACCAACTTATCGGGAAGCCTCGCAATGACGGGTATCGTCGCATGGGCCGCAGGCAGGGCCCGAATGGTTATGGCGTTCATCGCCATTTCACTGGTCGTAGGCGGCTTTGCCTATGTCTCGCTTCCGAAAGAGGGTGAACCGGATATCGAAATCCCTGCCCTTTTCGTTTCGGTGCAGTTTCCCGGAATTTCAGCAGAAGACTCGGAAAACCTTTTGGTCAAGCCGATGGAGACCGAGCTGGCGGATCTCGACGGACTCAAGGAAATGACGTCGACTGCGGCCGAAGGCTATGCCGGGGTCGCGCTGGAGTTTGAATTCGGCTGGGACAAGACCTCGATCATGGCGGACGTGCGCGATGCCATGAACACGGCCCAGGCTGATTTCCCTGAAGGTGCGGAACAATACTCGCTGACGGAAATCAACTTTTCCGAATTCCCGATCGTCATCGTCAACCTGACCGGAGCTGTTCCGGAACGCACAATGGCCCGTGTCGCCAAGGATTTGCAGGACGAGCTTGAGGCGCTGGATTCCGTTCTCGAAGCGGGTATCGCGGGCAATCGTGACGAGTTGCTTGAGGTCATCATCGACCCCCTGCGGCTTGAGGCGTACAACGTGACCGCGGCCGAGCTGATCAACGTCGTACGAAACAACAACCAGTTGATCGCAGCGGGCGAAGTCGAAACCGCACAGGGTACATTCTCGGTCAAGATCCCGTCGTCATTCAAAACAGCGCAGGATGTCTATGCCTTGCCGGTCAAGGTCAATGGCGACCGGGTTGTTACGCTGGGAGAGCTTGCGCAGATCAACTACACTTTTGAAGATCGCGAAGGTACCGCCCGTTTCAACGGCGAGGCGACCGTCGCGCTGCAGGTTGTCAAACGCAAGGGATTTAACCTGATCGACACCGTTACGCAGGTGAAAGAAACCATTGCTCTGGCCAAGACCAAATGGCCGCCCGAGCTTCAGGCGGCGGTCGAGCTTGGGACGTCGAACGACCAGAGCCGTATTGTCGGTTCGATGGTCAGTCAGCTTGAAGGGTCCGTTCTGACTGCAATCGCCTTGGTAATGATCGTGGTTCTGGCATCTTTGGGTACGCGGGCCGCGCTTTTGGTGGGTTTTGCAATCCCGACCTCGTTCCTGCTGTGTTTCGCGTTTCTGGCAGTCATGGGTGTCAGTATCTCGAACATCGTTATGTTCGGCCTCATTCTGGCCGTGGGGATGCTGGTTGACGGTGCCATCGTGGTGGTGGAATACGCAGATAAACGCATCAAGGAAGGCGTCGGCCCGATGCATGCTTATGTCGAGGCGGCCCAACGTATGTTCTGGCCCATTGTATCCTCGACCGCGACGACGCTATGCGCCTTCCTGCCGATGCTGTTCTGGCCCGGTATTCCGGGCGAATTCATGGGAATGTTGCCGGTCACGCTGATCTTTGTTCTGTCGGCTTCGCTGATCGTGGCGCTGATCTACCTGCCAGTCATGGGTGGTGTTTCGGGGCGTCTGAGCCGCGTTTTTGACCGGTCTTCGAATTGGCTCCGGGCGCGTACCCGGTGGTGGGTTCGGGCGGTGATGGTGCCCCCGTCGCTCTACATGATTTTCCTTGGCGCAATGCAGGTTCTGAACCCTGACTATCTTCTGCCCGGAGGAGTGGTCGCCGGTGCCCTGCTGTTCCTGTTCGGGGCCTTTGCCGGGTCTGTAACGCTGAGCGCGGCCAAGTTCGAACGAGCGGAAGAAGACCACGTCCACACCGCTGACGAACACACACCTTTCGGACATGTGATCGGGTTCCTTGTCGGCAACCCGATCATGCCGATCGTGTCGCTGGCGGCAGTTTTCTCTGCCGTGTATTTCGTGACCTTCGTCTGGTTCCCGCAGGAATCCCGAGGTGTCGAATTCTTCGTTGAAAGCGAACCGGAACAGGCAACTGCTTACGTCCGTGCCCGTGGCAACCTGTCACTGGCTGAAAAAGACGAGATGGTGCTGCAGGCCGAACAGATCATTGGATCTCATCCGGCAGTAATCAACGTCTTTTCCTTTGCAGGCGAAGGTGGTCTGAACCAGAACACCGGCGGTGCGCAGGCACCGGCGGACACGGTGGGGCGCGTCCAGTTCGAAATTATCCCATGGGAAGATCGCCCGAACGTTTCGGAATCCGCTTTGTGGGGATTGTTTGAGCGCCACTTTGTGGCTCCAGAATTTGATG
This sequence comes from Ruegeria sp. HKCCSP351, assembly GCF_017872535.1. Lineage (NCBI taxonomy): Bacteria > Pseudomonadati > Pseudomonadota > Alphaproteobacteria > Rhodobacterales > Roseobacteraceae > Ruegeria > Ruegeria sp. HKCCSP351. The sequence continues at coordinate 106,838 of NZ_JAEDOV010000002.1, forward strand.
GCGATTACGTAATCGACGATCTTAACGCCAAACTGGCGACAATACCCGGAATCGTTGTTGAAATCCTGGCATTGGAACAGGGCCCGGCCTCGGCCAAGCCCGTTCACCTGCGCATCAAGGGGGACGGTTGGGACGAACTGACATCGGCCACCGTCACCGCGCGCCAGATATTTGACGAAACGCCGGGGCTGATCAAAACCGAAGACACCCTGCCCTTGCCGGGCATCGATTGGCAAATCGACGTCGATGTGGCGAAGGCCGGCCGGTTTGGGGCTGATGTGGCCACCGTCGGTGCCATGGTGCAGCTGGTGACACGCGGCATCCTGCTGGGTGAGATGCGCCCCGACAGCACAGATGAAGAGATCGAGATCCGTGTCCGATTGCCGGAAGAGGATCGCGTGCTGTCGACATTGGACACGCTCAAGGTCCGCACGCCGGACGGGTTGGTTCCGCTGTCGAACTTCGTGACCCGGGAACCTGTGGCCAAACTGGCCCAGATCAACCGTGTCGACCAGCAACGTTATTACGATGTGAAGGCCGATGTCGAACCGGGGCTGAGCAAGGTTGTGACCAAAGGGCCGGACGGGAAAGAAGAACGTCTGGCCGTAATGCGCGAAGTGGCAGACGGTTATTCTCCAACCGGCACTGTGTTGGACGGCGACGGAGGAAAGTCCTACGAGCTGGTTCAACTGACCGGTGCAGAGAGTATTGACCAGCTGCGTAGCGCGATTGACGCAGGAGACACGCAGTTCGCCCTGATTAACCCGAATGAGCGGATTGCGGTTCTGACCGAATGGCTTGAAACCAGCCCCTTCGCCAACTCGATCAGTTGGGAATGGACCGGGGATCAGGAAGAGCAGGCTGAATCCGGCGCATTTCTGGTGAACGCCTTCATGGGCGCATTGGGGCTGATGTTCGTGATCCTGCTGGCCCAGTTCAACTCGTTCTACAATTCGGTGCTGGTGCTGTTGGCGGTTGTTCTTTCGACCACCGGGGTGCTGATCGGCATGATCGTGATGGAGCAACCCTTTTCGATCATCATGACCGGCACTGGCATCGTTGCGCTGGCAGGAATTGTGGTGAACAACAACATTGTTCTGATCGATACCTATCAGGAATACAGCGCCTATATGCCAAGGATCGATGCAATCGTCCGCACTGCGGAATCGCGTATCCGCCCGGTTTTGCTGACCACGTTGACAACGATGGCAGGTCTGACCCCGATGATGTTTGGGCTTTCGCTAGACTTCATCAATGGCGGCTATTCCATCGACAGTCCCACCGCCCTGTGGTGGAAACAGCTGGCCACAGCGGTTGTCTTTGGTCTTGGCATCGCCACTGTTCTCACGCTGATCGTGACGCCGTCGCTTCTGGCACTGCGTGTCTGGGTGACAACTTACGCTGTCTGGCTCAGCCGCGGGCTTGCCCGTGTGACTGCGGGGCGGTCCAGTCAGATCGCACAGGACATGGCTATTGGTCGCTCTGCCCGCAAACTACAGGCGACCGAGATTGTGTGGGACGAGCCGTCACAATCCGAGGCCCGGCCGCGAGACGAACCTATAGATCAGGTTCCGGGATCGCCGCTAAAAGCTGCAGAATAAGGATGAAAGGACCGGGATTCCCGGTCCTTTTCGTTTTCTGCCGTCACAGTCGGGACCAGGTCTGGTGCGCGCAAATCGCATGTTCACAGCCTTTGACCATGAGCTTGTCACCTTGCAACGTCATCTGTGGAACAGCATCAACGTCGATCAGGGGAACCCAGAACTCACCCCCGCCGTATTTTCCACCGCCTTCGCTGGACACGTCCCAGAACAGCTTTTTCCCGATATTCGGCGTTTGAACTTCTTTGCCCGATGAATCAAAAGCCGAAAGTATCGTGCCGCAGAACTTGTCCGCGCAGGCGGATATCTTGATATGCGAGATCAGGTTCTTGCGATCAGGTTCGGTCTTCCAGACGCCCTCGATCGGGTCAGCCGCCACCATAGCCGGAAGAAGAACCACGACCGCTATAGGTACCAATCGTCTTGCTAAACCATTGATCATGGCGTTCACCTTTTTGCACGGCGCATCCTAGCACATTCCGCGGGGCAAGATGAGGCCCTCAGGCGGCCTCACTGTCCGACTGCTGGCGGTTCCACAGTTGAGCATATCGCCCGGACCGCGCCAACAGCTCGTCATGTGTGCCCTGTTCGATGATCTCACCGGCCTCAAGAACAACAATCCGATCCGCCTCGGCAATCGTGCTGAGGCGATGGGCAATCGTGATCACCGTCCGCCCTTCCCCTGCGTGCGCCAGCGCATCCTTGATGTCCTGTTCTGTGTCGGTATCCAGGGCCGAGGTCGCCTCGTCCAGCAACAGGATCGGAGGGTTCTTCAGCAATGTCCGCGCTATGCCAACCCGTTGCTTTTCGCCGCCGGACAGTTTCAGACCGCGCTCACCCACCATGGTGTCGTACCCGTCGGGCAGCGAAGTGATGAAGTCGTGAATCTGGGCGGCCCGGGCTGCGGCCTCGACATCCTCCGGGGTGGCATCATCGCGCCCATACGCAATGTTGTAGCGAATGGTGTCGTTAAACAGCACCGTGTCCTGCGGCACAACGCCGATGGCCGCGTGCAGGCTGGTCTGGGTCACATTCCGCACATCCTGTCCATCGATCTTCAGTGCGCCTTTGGTCACGTCGTAAAACCGGAACAACAGCCGCCCGATAGTCGACTTGCCAGACCCGGTTGCCCCAACGATTGCGACCGTCTGCCCGGCAGGAACCGTCAAGGAAATGCCCTTTAGGATTTCCCTTTCAGGGTCATACCCAAAATGCACTTCCTCAAGTGTGACCTCACCACCATTGACCGCAAGGTCGGGTGCATCGGGCTGATCGGTGACTTCGGCAGGTTGTTCGAGCAGATCAAACATCTGCCCCATATCAACCAGCGATTGCCGGATCTCACGATAGACCGTCCCCAGGAAGTTCAGCGGAACGGTAATCTGGATCATGTAGGCGTTGACCATGACAAAATCGCCCACGGTCAGGTTTCCATTCTGAACGCCAATCGCGGCCAGAACCATGACTCCGATCAGGCCGCAGGTGATCAGGAAGGATTGGCCAAAATTCAGAAACGCCAGCGAATAGGCCGTTTTCAGCGCCGCGCCGGCATAGGCTTTCATCGACACGTCGTAACGTGCAGCTTCGCGCGCTTCCGCGTTGAAATACTTGACGGTTTCGAAGTTCAGCAAACTGTCAATGGCGCGCTGATTGGCTTCGGTGTCCTGGTCGTTCATCTCACGCCGCAGCTTTACCCGCCATTCGGTCACGGCAAAGGTGAACCAGATATAAAGGCCGATGGTGACGGCGACGACGACCAGATACCAGACGTCGAACAACCACATCAGGATGATCGCAACCAGCAACAGTTCCAGGATCAGCGGCCCGATCGAGAACAGCAGGAATCGCAGCAGGAATTCCACGCCTTTGACGCCCCTCTCGATGATACGGCTCAGCCCGCCGGTGCGGCGCGAGACGTGATAGCGCATGGACAGGTTATGGATATGCCGGAACGTCTCCAACGCCAGCGCCCGCAAGGCCCGCTGTCCGACAGGGGCAAAGGCGGCGTCCCGCAGTTGCTGGAACCCAACCGTCATCATACGCGCCACGCCGTAGGCAACCGTCACACCCACTGCGCCCAGCGCCAGCGGCGGCACGCCTTCACCTGCCAAAGAATCAACGGCGCCTTTGTATAGGATCGGGGTATAGACCGCGATCAGTTTGGCCAGAACCAGCATCGCCATTGCGATAACCACGCGGCGCTTTACCCAAACCTCGTCCTGCGGCCAGAGGTAGGGCGCAACCTTGCGGATTGTCCGCCAGCCTGAACTGCGCTCGCCGCTCTGCACCCCGTCACTCGAGGCCATCGGAGATGTTCGTCTCATCACGTACCTTGTCTGTGGTCAGAGAAAGGCTCTGGCCCGCAACGGGCCAGTGCGTTGATTATTCCGGTATCGTAAAGATTTGCCCCGGATAGATCAGATCCGGGTCGCGGATCAAGTCGCGGTTGGCTTCGAACAGGCGCACATACAGGATGCCATCGCCAAAGCGGTCACGCGAGATCGCCCACAGCGTGTCGCCCCGTTGCACAGTGACCGACCGGATTGCCGGTGCATTGTCCTGCCCGGCCGTTCCGTCACCGCCACCCGTTGCAGCTTCTAACACTTCCACAGGCTCGCGTTTGAACGGGGTTTCGACCCGGCTGCGAACTGTCCCGTCCGTGTTCACAGCGTCAACACGCAACGTGTAAACACCGGGGTCGATGCCGTCCAGATCACTCCGCCAGGATCCATCCTGTTCCGGAGCGAGGTCAGCAACCAGACGATTGTCCAGATATACCCTGATGGCCGCCCCGTCCTGCACTCGCCCGGTCAACTGAACATCACCGGTCTCAGAATACCCGATGGTATCCAGCGCGACCTGTTCCGGCGGGGTATCCCGAACTACGGGCGGTTGCACGAGTTCAACGCCTTCTTCGCCCGACCGCAGTACCGCGATCTGCTGACCCGTTTCAGATGTCTCTGCCGACTGGTCGGCAACCTGCGCTTCGCTGGTTTCTGGCGCGGTCGCTACAGGGTCTGATGTTTCGGTCTCAACTGGGGTTTCGGTCTCTGGATCAACAACCGCCGAGGCTATCTGTTCTTCAGCTTTGGTTGTTTCGCCCTGATCGGCAGCTTCAGTTTGCTGCGCAACCGGCTCTTCTTCGACCGGCTTCGGCAGAGCGGCGATCAGATAGTCGTCAGACCGGGTCGTTTGCGCGCCGTTTTTGCTGTGCAGGATTAGCCCCTGCGCGGTATCGCTGAAGGGGATCGAGACGAACTCGGCGAACTGCCCGCTGCTGTCCACCGTGAATGTGTGTACGGTTTCACCGTTCAGCAGAACCTCAATCTGGCTGCCCGGCTCAGCGTCACCTGACAAAAGCGCCGTTCCGTCTGCTTCAACAAAAATCTGATCTAAAACCGGGGGGGCCGTGCGTGCCGGTGCATTCTCTTCCGATTGGGCCACCGCAGGTTCAGAATCTGGAACAACATCTGTTGCCGCAGCCGTATCTTCGACAGGTTCAGCGGTTGGTGCCTCATCCGGTGTTACGGTGGCCTGCTCAGCTGGTTCTGTTGTGGCGGTTTCCGCGGGCGCTTCGGCGGCTTGTTCCTGCGGCTGCGTGGTTGCAACGGACGCGGGTTCCTGCGGTGCGCCCGCCTCAGGCTCTGGCGCTTTGGTGAAAGCACCGGACAGATACAAACCGCCAACGCCCAGCACGGCAACCAGACCCGCAATCACACCCCAGACAAAATTGCCCGAGCTTCCGTTTCCCGATTTGGCGTCCATTGTTTTCCTTTCACCCCACCGTACAAAAGCTTTGTCTTCAAAAGCCTTCCAGCGGACAGTTGAGCCAATCTATCAATCCCGCTATCACGGGTCAAAACCTCTGACACAACCCCGGAGCGTCTCTTTCATGTCTCAGAAATCCGTCTGTGTGTATTGCGGGTCACGCAATGGGGCCGAGAAGGCTTATTCTGAAACCGCACGACAGTTTGGCCGCCTTCTTGCGCAGGAAGGCTGGCGGCTGGTTTACGGTGCCGGAGATGTCGGGCTGATGGGCGAAGTCGCCCGGGCCGCGCAACAGGCCGGTGGCGAGACCTTTGGCGTCATTCCGGTGCATCTGGTCAAACGAGAGGTCGGCAAGACCGACCTGACCCATTTCGTGATCACAGAAACCATGCACGAGCGGAAAAAGGTCATGATCATGAATGCTGACGCCGTCGTTGTCCTGCCCGGCGGGCCAGGATCACTGGACGAACTGTTCGAAGCACTGACCTGGCGGCAGCTGGGCCTGCACGACAAACCCATCGTGATCCTCAATGTGAACGGCTATTGGGACGCGTTGAAAACCCTGCTGCACCAGGTGATCGATCAAGGCTTTGCAGATCGGTCATTGGGCGACTTTGTCATCTGGGCTGAAGGTGCGGAAACAGCGATGACAGCCCTGCGCGACAAGCTGAGGTAGACCCGGCAGGTTGCGAAAGTGTTCGACCCCTCGCCGCGGTGCATCATTGGCGCACATATCCGGATTAGAGTTGGGGTTGGTGAAACCTCAGGTCTTTAGGCAGTCAGTTCGATGACCGTGATCTCGGGGGTCACACCAAATCGAACCGGAAGGATGGAACATCCGATGCCGCCGGAAACGACCAGATCCCGCCCGCCTTCGCGCACATGCCCATAGGCATATCTGTTGCCGAATTTAGAGGGTACGATCGGCGACCAGCCAAACAGGCGGATCTGACCGCCATGCGTATGACCGGACAGCGTCAAGGCCACCCTGGCGGGCACTTGGGGGAAGATGTCAGGCTCATGCGCCATCATCACAACCGGGGCGTCATCGGTGATTTGCGCCAGTGTCCCTGACAGATCATCCAGCCCCTGCGGTTTACCGTTGCGCCAGATCGCAAGCTGATCTTCAAGCCCCGCCAACCAGAAACCAAGAGCTTCTAGCTTGATGGCGGTATTCGACAAAACCGTAATTCCGCTCTGCTCCAGCGCATCGGCATATTGGTTGGGGCCAGCACCACGGCGCTGCGCCTGCCGGTCATCCCACCAGTCGTGATTGCCAAGTACAGCAAAGACGCCGTTCTTGGCCTCAAGGTTGGCAAGAACCGGTGCCAGATCTTTCATTTCGACAGGACGCAAAACGCCTTTGTGGCTTGCGAAGAAATCACCCAGAAGCAGGATCATATCCGGCGCAAGCGCATTCGTACGCCGTACCACCTGTTTTATTCGGTCCAGCCCGACCAAAGGTTCGCCCAGATGCAAATCTGCCAGTACGGCAATCCTGAGCGGCGGCGCAGTCCAATCCTCTCGGCGTACGTGCCATTTTCGCACACGCAGCCGCAGGCCGGGTTCGATGAAAAACCCGTAGACTGATGTGATTAGGCCTGCCAGCGTCACCGCCAGCAGGCCCTTTATGAACCGGCGTCGGTTCAATTCATTACATCCGCGACGCGACGTTTTCCCAGTTCACCAGATTGTCGAGGAAGTTTGACAGGTAAGCCGGACGCTTGTTGCGGAAGTCGATGTAGTAGCTGTGCTCCCAAACATCGCACCCCAGCAGCGCAGTCTGACCAAAGCAAAGCGGGTTCACGCCGTTTTCAGTCTTGGTCACGGTCAGCGAGCCGTCAGCATTCTTGACCAGCCACGCCCAGCCCGAGCCGAACTGACCGGCACCAGCGGCGCTGAACTGCGATTTGAATTCATCAACCGAACCAAAGCTTTCGGTCAGAGCTTTCTCAAGCTCACCGGGCATGGCGTTATCGCCGGGGCCCATCATTTCCCAGAACTGGTTGTGGTTCCACAGCTGGCTGATGTTGTTGAAGATACCGTTCTGCGCGACGGCATTTGCGTCGTAGGTGCCAACGATGATCTCTTCCAGCGACTTGCCGTCCCATTCGGTGCCGGCGATCAGTTTATTGCCATTGTCGACATAGGCTTTGTGGTGCAGATCGTGGTGATATTCCAGTGTTTCCGCGGACATACCCTTGGCTGCCAGCGCGTCATGTGCATAAGGAAGATCAGGAAGTTCAAAAGCCATGTCGGCCCCCTGTTTAAATTTGAGTTGCGGTTCCCAAGGTTAAATGCTTTGGCAGCCGCCGCAGGTCAAGGGCCGAGACAAGAAAACCCGGAGGCAGGCGATGCTGACACAGGCGCGCAAGATGTTCTACCGCGCCCGCGGTTACTATGCGGGCAACCTGAACGGCGAGCCGTTTCGTCTGGACCCTTACCATTCAAAGTTCTGGCGTAAAGCCTCCACTGGCCAGTGGGAGCCTGAAACCTTTGCCGTGATGGACCGGTATCTTTCGCCTGAAAGCGATTACCTGGATATCGGCGCATGGATCGGGCCCACAGTTCTTTATGGTGCGCGCAAGGCACGCCATGTCTGGTGCTTTGAGCCCGACCCCACGGCGTTCCGCCATCTGGCCTGGAACCTCGATCTGAATGACATTCATAACGTTTCCGCTTTGGGTGTCGCGCTGTCGGATAAGTTCGGTGTCGCCCGCATGGCCTCGGTTCGTGGCGAACCCGGGGATTCTACCAGTTCCCTTTTGCACGACGGCGCGCACGGAACCGATGCTCTGACGATTGCCTGGGATCAGTTCGCCGCAGTGAACGATCTGTCCGCCGTGTCTTTGGTGAAGATGGATATCGAAGGCGCTGAATTTTCGGTGCTGCCGACGCTGGTGCCCTGGTTGAAGCAACAGCGTCCTGCCCTGTATCTTTCAACACATGCAGGACTGTTGGAGCCGAAGACACGACTGGATCGTATGGAGGAATTGGCAGAGCTTCTTTCGTTCTACACTCACTGCCAGACAAGTGACGAGACCTGTCGAAGCTTTGAGTGTATGACCAAAGCTTCGACCTTCTCCGGGTTCAAAACATTTTTGCTGACAGGTTAAGCGCCGCAATTGACCCGACGGCGTTGTTTTCGCCTAGTACAGGCCTGCAGACGCAATTGGTTTGCACGTGCCTGTTCCATATGGTCGGAGACCCACATTTGCGTGCGGGAAGCTGACCCTCATTTTTATGGCATTGTTCTTGGGATTGAGCGTTGCCGTATACGCAACCCTATAGTCGCCTGTTGCTTGCGCTGGCAATGTCACACGCCACGACAACCGATATTCCCCTTTCCCCGTTTTCTTGAATTTGGCGTCTGCCGGTGTTTCAACAGGAGTACTTGCCAGTTCATTTGACGCACGAATTGCTCCGTCATAGGCTCTTGCGCGCTTGCCGTCTGCATCCACGCTCAAAAGCACCTTGCGTGGAATCCATCCCCGATCCTGTGTGCTATGCAGGTCGCATTCATAGCTTTGCACTTCCGCCTGAGCAGCGACTGCCGACAAACTAAAAGCCAGAAAAAGAGAAGTTAGTTTCATTTGATTTACCTTTTCTTGTGTTCTCTTTGTTTTCAACTCGCGCCCTTCGGCCGCCGGCCCTGCATTAGCAGCACAGGGATGAACAGAGGGGCTGTGAGAATAATGATGCTTCGTCATTACGCCCTTGCGAAAATCAGGGCCTATCCGGGAAAATGACCGTGCCATCGAAACCAAGTACTTTGATTTGAAAGCAAATTTTACGTCAGACGCTCTTTCGCATCTAGCGCGAACAGACTGAAACACTTTCTCCAAATGGATGCAAGGCCGTCGCGTTCACAATCGTAAGCTCAGGTTAAAAAGGAAAATTAAGTTGGCTGCCCTGAAAAAAGATACCGCCCGCAATTAGCGGGCGGTCTTGTACTTTCGGGCCGAGGAAACTGTCAGTAAACGCCAACCTCACTGCCCGGTTGCGCAGCAACCTTCAGCAGTTTGAAAACGTAATCCGCAGCCGAACGGAAGCAGACCACGCGGAAGGTTTCAGCATCGTCCATCCAGAATGCGCCTGCCACTTGCGCCAGGCGCGAGCGGCGAATTTGGCCGGGTTGAAAGGCCTCGGACGACAGATCAACCGGGGCGACTTTGCCCAACACTTCTCGTGCGCTGGCGCCTGATATCGTGAATACCGCGCGGGCATCCGAGACGTTGATGGCCAGTGTGTGAGTTTTTCCCAAAGCTTTGACCATTGCGGCCAGTTTGGTCTCGACCTCGGCATAAGGGACCAGCACCAGCAGCTCGTCCGGTGACATCCAGCATACGCCGGTATCGCCGCTGACCAGCGCCTCGCGCTGACCGGGTACGTTCTGCCCAGTCGCATCCTTTACGGCCTTGGCGAGGCTTTTGTCGGACAAGTCGCCGCGCAGGGTGATCATGCCTTGCAGGCCACATTCCCTGATATTGGCGATGCCATCATAGCTGGCGTGGTTCAGTGCGCTGATGGGTTCAGACATTCTGCTTCTCCCCGTCCTTGTCGAAGAAGATCGGGTCCACGATCTTGGCTTTGTAGGTTTTGCCATCGGTGCCCGGGAACTCGACGATTTCACCCATCCGGTCCGGGCCGTGCTTGATCAGGCCCATAGCGATCCCTTTACCGAGGTTGGCCGAGAAATAGGTCGAGGTGACACGCCCGATCATGTTGCGCTGACCGTTGGCATTGACGCCCTCACCCACTGCATATGCGCCATCAGGCAGAACAGAACCATCCACAGTCTCAAGCCCGACCAGTTTCCAACGTTCTGGGTCCGCCATATGGCTGCGCGAATGGGCGCGTTTGCCAAGGTAGTCTTCTTTCTTTTTCGACAGCGCCCAGTGGAGCCCCAGATCCTGCGGGATCACGGTGCCGTCGGTCTCGTCCCCGATCATGATAAAGCCCTTCTCGGCCCGCAGGATGTGCAGACATTCGGTGCCGTACGGCATCACTCCGAACTCTTTTCCCGCCTCCATCAAGGCATCCCAGAATGCCTGACCCTGAGATGCGGGAACAGCGATTTCATAAGACAGCTCACCCGAGAACGAAATGCGGTAGGCCCGGCAATCGAAGTCCCCGATCTTGCCATCGCGCCATTCCATGAAGGGCAGCGCCTCTTTGCTGACATCCATGCCGCCCAGTTTCTCAAGCACCTTGCGGGCGTTGGGGCCGACCACGGCGACCTGCGCGTATTGCTCGGTCACGTTGGCGACATAGACTTTCCAGTCCCACCATTCGGTCTGAAGCCATTCTTCCATGTGACCATGGATGCGTTCGGCCCCGCCGGTGGTGGTGTGGCACAGCCATGTATCTTCATCGATGCGGGCGACAACGCCGTCGTCGATCAGAAAGCCGTTTTCCGAACACATCAGGCCATAGCGGCATTTGCCGACTTTCAGCGTGGACATCATGTTGGTGTACAACATGTCCAGAAACTTGCCGGCATCCGGGCCTTTGACGATCAGTTTGCCCAGCGTCGAGGCATCCAGCAGGCCGAGGTTGTCGCGGGTGTTTTTCACCTCACGGTTCACGGCGTCATGCACGGATTCACCGGGACGGACATAGGCATAGGTCCGGCGCCAGTGGCCGACCGGCTCCCAGTCGGCACCGTTCCTGTCGTGCCAGTTGTGCATCGGTGTCTGACGGATTGGCTGGAATACTTCACCGCGCGCCTCGCCCCCGATCGCACCCATCGAAATGGGTGTATAGGGCGGACGGAAGGTCGTGGTGCCGACCTTGGGAATCTCTGACTCAAGCGCATCAGCAAGGATAGCCAAGCCGTTGATGTTGCTCAATTTACCCTGATCAGTTGCCATACCCAGCGTGGTGTAACGCTTGGTGTGTTCGACGCTTTCATACCCTTCGCGTGCTGCCAGCTGAACGTCGGACACTTTGACATCGTTCTGGAAGTCCAGCCAGGATTTCATGCGCAATTGAACTTCTGCATTTGCCGGCATGAGCCAGACTGCTTCCATCGGCGCTTCGACGGTTGTTTCCCCTGCGGGCGCCTTGGTGTTCTTGAGCTTGAAGCCAGCCGCCTTGGCAGCCGCCTTACCAGCGGCATGGGCGTCTGTCAGAACATCTTGCAACGCCAGAGGACCGTTGGACGCGCCAGCGGCAACAACAAACCCTTTGCCGTCGGCTCCCAGCGGCGGACGCTCGGGATCCGGCCGGAAATGCGCGTTCGCCTCATCCCAGATCAGCTTGCCCCCGCAATGGGACCAAATGTGCACGACCGGAGACCAGCCGCCAGACATGGCGACCGCGTCTGACTCAACTTCTTCACGCGCGCCGCCAACGCCTTCCTGATTGCAGATGGCGACTTTCTTGACGCGCTTGCCGCCCTTGACCTTGGCAATGGCCTTGCCCGGATCAACGCGAATACCCAACTGGCGGGCTTCCTCTGCCAAAGGTCCGGCCGTTGCGCGTGCGTCAACAATGCGCAAAACATCCACACCTGCCTGTTTCAGGATAATCGCGGTGCGGTAGGCGTCATCATTGTTGGTGGCGACGATGACACGTTCGCCCGGGGTGACACCCCAGTTCACGACATAATCGCGCATGGCCGAAGCCAGCATCACACCCGGAACATCGTTGCCAGCAAAGGACAATGGTCGTTCAATTGCGCCGGTTGCAGTTACAATTTGCTTGGCGCGAATACGCCAGAGGCGATGGCGCGGGCCCTGCACGCCCGGCGTGTGGTCTGTCAGGCGTTCGTATCCCAACACATAACCGTGGTCGTAAACACCCGCGCCCATGCAGCGCGTGCGCATGATGACGTTGTCCATTGTTTCGAGTTCGGAAACCAATTGTTCCACGAACTTATCCACAGGCTCATCATTGACCGTGCCGCCGTCAACCGGAGCGCGACCGCCCCAATGCGCGGTCTGCTCGATCAGCAAGACCTTGGCGCCGGATTGTGCCGCCGCCTTGGCCGCCTGCAAACCAGCCACACCGCCGCCAATCACCAGAACATCGGTAAAGGCGTAGAAATGTTCATAGGTGTCGGCATCCCGGTTGTCTTTGTCGGGCGCCTTACCCAATCCCGCCGACTGCCGGATGAACGGTTCGTAGACGTGTTTCCAGAAGGGTTTGGGGTGGATGAACGTCTTGTAGTAGAAGCCGGCCGGCAGAAACCGGGCAAAGGCCGTGTTCACCGCACCGATATCATATTCAAGGCTTGGCCAATGGTTCTGTGAAATCGCGGTCAGGCCGTTGAACACCTCGGTCGTTGTGGCGCGCTGGTTCGGCTCGAACCGGTTGCCCTGCCCCAGGCCGACAAGCGCGTTCGGCTCTTCCGCGCCGCTGGCGACAACGCCGCGGGGACGGTGGTATTTGAACGACCGGCCAACCATCATCTGGTCATTGGCCAGCAGGGCCGAGGCAAGCGTATCCCCCTCATAGCCCTGCATCGAGGTTCCATTGAAGGTAAATGTGACCTTTTTCGACCGGTCAATCAGCCGGCCTTGTTTTGCGAGACGGGTGCTCATGTCGCGGACCTTTCGCATGTGGAGGTGTCAAAGCCTCCGGCGGGAGTATTTTTGAAAAGATGAAGCATCAGGAGAACTCTCTCCAGGTCCATCCAGGGCGCTTTGCGGCGATGGCATCTTTGATGTCCTGCGGCGGCTCGGAGGTCTGAGCCGTGTAGGTGCCAAACACTTCTAGCGTGTTTGTGCAGCGTGCCGCGTGAAACCACTTGCCGCAGCCATTGGCATGGCGCCAGCGTTCAAAGTGCACGCCTTTGGGGTTTTCGCGCATGAACAGGTAGTCGTGGAATTCGTCATCGGACGAGCCGGGACCAAAACGCTTCAGATGCGCCTCGCCACCGGCGGCCAGTTCGGTTTCTTCGGCATCAACGCCGCAGTAAGGGCAATTCAGGATCAGCATGTTGTCATCCTTTTGGCGGTTGGTTGGCGCAATGGCCAACCGGAATTCTGTTTCTTGGCAACCTCGGACCCACCTTCAGTGTGCCACCCCGGCGGCCACGCTTTCGTCGATGAAGCGGCCTTCCTTGAAGCGGTCCAGCGAGAAGGCCTCGGTCAACGGCGAATGACCTGTGGCCATCAGTTGCGCCATGCCCCAGCCGGACCCGGGAATCGCCTTGAAACCGCCAGTGCCCCAGCCGCAGTTGATAAAGCACCCGCCCAGCGGAGTTTTCGACAGGATGGGTGAGCGGTCGCCGGTCATGTCTACGATACCGCCCCACTGGCGCAGCATCTTGAGGCGCGAGATCATCGGGAAGGTTTCGACCAAGGCGCGGACGGTTTCCTCGATATGATGGAAGCTGCCACGTTGGGTGAAATTGTTGAACCCGTCGGTCCCACCACCGATCACCATCTCACCCTTGTCAGACTGCGACATGTAGCCGTGCACGGTGTTGGCCATCACGACCACATCCATGCAGGGTTTGATGGGTTCGGATACCAGTGCCTGCAATGCGACGGCCTCCAGCGGGAGACGGAAACCAGCCATCTCGGCCAGTTGACCGGAGTGGCCCGCAACGACGATACCCAGCTTGTCACAATCGATGGCACCCTTGGTGGTGTCTACTCCGACGACACGGCCATCCTGCGATCGGACACCCGTGACCTCGCATTGTTGGATGATATCCATACCCATCGCTGAACAGGCGCGCGCATAGCCCCACGCGACGGCATCGTGACGGGCGGTACCACCGCGTTCCTGCCAGAGCCCGCCCAGAACCGGATAACGGGGGCCGTCCAGATTGATAATAGGCACCAGTTCCTTGACACGTTCGGGCCCGATCCATTCAGTCTTCACACCTTGAAGGGCGTTTGCATGGGCCGTGCGCTGATAGCCGCGAATTTCATGCTGGGTCTGCGCCAGCATGATCACACCACGCGGGCTGAACATGATGTTGTAGTTCAGATCCTGGCTCAGGTCCTCATAAAGGCCGCGTGCTTTCTCGTAGATCGCCGCCGAAGGATCCTGCAGGTAGTTCGAGCGGATGATCGTTGTGTTTCGACCCGTGTTGCCACCACCCAGCCAGCCTTTTTCGATCACCGCGACATTCTGAATGCCGTAGTTCTTGCCAAGGTAATACGCGGTCGCAAGACCATGCCCGCCAGCACCGATGATGATGACGTCATAACGTTTCTTTGGCTCGGGCGAACGCCAGGCGCGTTCCCATCCGGTGTGATAGCGCAGGGCCTCCCGCGCGACAGCAAAGGCTGAGTAGTGTTTCATAAGCGAATCCATCCGGTTCGGTGATTGCGCGCAGATATGCCGCGCGGTGACAGTTTAACCGCGCCGCGCAACGCCGCAATATCGCACTATTGCGACATGTCGTTCATTCGCGGCCATTTGTCCCTTTTGTCGGACGCCCCACAGGTCTAAGTCAGGGCAGTATCTTCGGAGGGGCCATGACGTTCTGGGTTCTGATTTTTCTTGTCGCGCTTCTGATTGCGGCATTTCTGAGTTTCACATTGCTGCGCAAACGCCGTGGGGATGAACCTGCGGCGGCTTACGATTTGCGGGTGTATCGTGAACAACTGTCTGGTGTTGACCGGGATCTGGCTCGCGGGGTGATTGGTGAGGCAGATGCGGAACGGGTTCGCACCGAAATCTCGCGACGAATTCTTGCCGCTGACGAACAAATGAAAAAGGGTGGCTCGGGTGCCGGGCCATCACGGACCGTCTCGATTGTGACGATTCCGGTTGTCATGCTGATCATCACCGGGGGCGCGATGGCGATGTATCATCGTATCGGCGCCGTCGGGTTGCCCGACATGCCCCTTACTGCGCGGCTGGAACTGGCCGAGGAGGTGCGCGCAAATCGTCCGTCCCAGAGCGCCGCAGAAGAACTGGCAACCCCACCTCAAGCGGCGCAGCTTGACGAAAATTACGCGTCTCTTCTCAAGCAGTTGCGAGAAACCGTTTCGGCCCGCCCGGATGATCTGCAGGGGCAGATGCTTTTGGCGCAGCATGAGACCAATTCAGGAAACTTCAAGGATGGATATAGCGCGCAACAAAGGGTGATCGAACTGTCAGGCGACGCAGCCACAGCCGAGCACTACGCGGATTTTGCCGAGATGATGATCCTGGCTGCGGGTGGATATGTGTCGCCCGAAGCTGAACAGGCTCTTGCCGAAGCTTTGAAACGCGATCCCCATCACGGCCCGGCCCGATACTATTGGGGGCAAATGTTGGTTCAGACCGGACGACCAGACCTTGCCTACCGCATTTGGGTCGAAACGCTGAGGGAAGCCCCGGCAAGCGCGCCGTGGACGGGTGCGATCCGGGATCAGATTGATGAGTTGGCCTTTCGGGCAGGGGTTTTCAACGCACCGGACCTAAGCGCACCGTCCGGCCCAAGTCGCGAGGACATGGCCGCAGCGGCAGAAATGAGCCCCGAGGAACGGCAGCAGATGATTCAGGGAATGGTGGATCAGTTGTCCGACCGCCTGGCGACGGAAGGCGGCGCGCCCGAAGAATGGGCTCGTCTGATCGCCGCACTGGGTGTTCTGGGTCAGGGCCAACGGGCCATGGATATCCACAATGAGGCGCTGGAGGTGTTTGCCGGAAACACCGAGGCCTTGCAGATCATTGATGCCGCAGCCCTGCAAGCAGGGATTGCGAAATGATCCACGACGTTTTCGAAGACTTCGCCAAGGCGCTGCCCCCGATGCATGCGCTGATGGGGCTGGATCTGGGTGAAAAGACCATCGGTGTGGCAGTTTCCGACCGGATGCGGGGCGTGGCCAGCCCTTTGGAAACCGTAAGGCGCAAGAAATTCACACTCGATTCCGCCCGGTTGATCGAAATTGCTGCGGATCGCGAGATTGGCGGCATTCTGTTGGGTCTTCCCAAAAACATGGATGGCACAGAGGGGCCGCGCTGCCAGTCTACGCGGGCATTTGCGCGAAACCTGTCCCGTCTGACGGAATTACCTATCGGATTCTGGGATGAACGGCTGAGTACGGTTGCGGCAGAAAAAGCACTGCTTGAGGCGGATACGTCACGAAAACGTCGCGGACAGGTTATTGATCACGTTGCAGCAGGTTATATCTTGCAGGGAGCGCTGGACAGGCTGCGCTTTTTGTAACAGGTCGGAGACCGATCAATGACGAACATGGTTTGGAAGCGCAATGAGGTGGAAAGCCCTTGTGTCCAAATCTGTGTTGTCCATCCGGCCGAGCGTATCTGCACCGGATGTTACCGCACGATTGACGAGATCTCTCGCTGGTCCAGGATGGACAGCAGCGAACGCGCTGAAATCATGAACGACCTGCCTTTTCGTAAACCGCGTCTCAGCACGCGGCGCGGCGGGCGTGCCGCTCGCATGAATGGCTCCTGACTGATCAGCGCAGACGTTTTGATGACATTTCTGCCGGCTGTGTGGCCCTTTTCGGGATAGGTGCGTTCGGCGCGGTGCCCCGCAACTCTTTCTGAAACAAAAGCGCAATCTCGGATTGGCTGGTTTTGGACCGCCGATCATCATTGCGCGCGTATTCCGATTGCAGCACGTCAGCCGCACGTTTGGTCTTTCTGGTATTAGTGAGTCTTCCTATCAAAGTCTTAATTGGCATTGCGGACGTCCCGTTTCCAGTAACCGTGCCACTGCGGGTCGAGTTCGAGCTCCGAGGGGGTCTAGCTCTTGAACATTGAGGTTCAACGTGAGTGGTAACCCGCGGCGACAGGGTGTGGCTAAAGGTATTTCCCGTCACAAGAAGGGGGAAAACACGCGGCGTTTGATCGTTATTGACGCCTTAATCAAGAAAAACTCACAAAAGCGCATAATTTCCTAACGTCACTTTTCGACACGCTTTGCCAAGAATAGGAAAGCTGGGGCTGAAGCTGCGAAAAATCCGCCGTCAGCCGCCGAATCATGCCTGACATCGCACGACCGGATTCGAGGCTGCGTCACGAACCTTGACCGATTGGGTGTTGCCTGCTCAGGCGTTCCGCAGTCAAAGGTTTATCCGGCGGCAAGCCATGCGCTGGCGTTGTCGTACTCTTCGGACGGGAAAAACTGCGTCCGGGTCCCTAAAACATGGCTCGCGACCTTCTGTGCCATTCGCTGCCAGCTTTTGTCCCCAACGATCGCGGCTCGGTCCAGTTGTCCGATATGTCGGCTGGCCAACCGAAAATGCGCCGCAAGCGCTGACAGCCCTTGCCAGCCGTCAAACTCCCTGAGGTCTATCAGCAGGCGAAAGCCTGGCCGGTCCTGCAAAAGCGAATCCAGATCACGTTCTGCCTGTTTGTACCTTTCGGGGTCCAGCTTACCCAAAAGGCTGATCTGAACACATGGGCCGCTCAGATCAGTCACGTGGATCGATCCCAGTGACTCACGCATCCAGCGTCGGGCACCCTCAAGCTCGGTCAGATCGAACACCTGAACCGGACAGGGCAGAATGGGGGCAGCCAGACGAACGCTTGTCTGCACCCAGCCCTGATCCGCCACAACAGCGATCCGGTCGAACCCGCGCCAATGGCTTAACCCCAGCTTGGTGTCAGACCAGGCCGCGCCCAGATCGTACCCCTGGAATTCCGGTTGTATTATCGCCAGTAACCTAACCGTGTCATGTTCGGTTAGCGCAGCCTCGATCGCGGGTACCAGAGTATTGGTGTAATCGGCGCTGGTTACTTGCCCCGACAACTCGACTTCTATGAGTGCACCGTCAGAATTCGTATGAACCGTCATCATCGGTCAAAACCTCCAAAGCCAAATAATGACAGGACGTTAGGCGGATTCGATCCATTCTGCTACTCCACCGGCACATTCGGGGCGGAAATAGGCGATCATTCGACCATCTTGCCCCGCCGTCGCCCCTTCGGCCCAAGGTGCAACCCCGTGCAGGCAATGGCGGTGCAGCAGATAGGCCTCTCCCGGCTTTGCAGGCAACTCGATCCTTGGGCAGGTCGCAAACACCTCGCGACGGGCGGATTGGTAGATGTCCGTTATGTCAACGTCGTGCAGGACCTCAGGCGGCATCCCTTCAAGCGCCTGCCTGAACGCGGACCGCAGAATGTGATGACTGCCGTCCCACACCACCATCGGAGACGCGTCTGCGCTGGCCTCGGTCAGTGGAATGCCCAGAATCCAGACATGAGGTTCATCAACCCGGCGGCGGCGATCCGGTCCTGTCGGGCGCAAACCGTCCACATGGGCCGCATCCCTGTGTCGACGGTAACGAGTGGCCGCTTCATTCTCGCCCCGGCGCGGGCGCGGATAACCCGGATAAACAACCGAAACCTGCCCCTTGTGCAGCGGTATATCTCCAAAGTGCTTGTCGATGAACGCCATGGCCTTTCCGGTCAGAGGCCCGGACCGCCCGACCCTGCCCTTCGTGTCATTGGGCAGTGCGTCGACACCGATGAACCACGTCCCTTCACAATCCAACCATTCCGCATGGGCCGGGTCCGTTGTCGACGCCCGTGCGGCAGGCAAGGCGTGGTTCACCCATTCGGCCAGCACCGAGTCATACGGGAATTTCACCCAGCCCCGGGCCGAAAAATCGCTCATAATCCCACGGCCTTGCGCAGCATATTCAGCGCGACCAGCGTCAGGAACACGGCGAAGACACGTTTCAACGGTTTTGGGTCCATCGCATGGGCCAGCTTTACCCCCCAGGGCGCGGTAACCATTGTCATTGCAACAACGATCCCGAAGGCCACAAGATTAACCGTGCCAATGGTCAACGGGGGTCGATGCTCGGGGGCGATATCCACAAACAAGAACCCAATGACCGACGGTACGGCAATGATCACCCCAAACCCGGCAGCGGTCGCGACCGCGCGGTGGATAGGAGTGTTATAGAGGCTCATCAGCGGCACACCGAAACTGCCACCGCCGATGCCCATCAGAACGGAAAGAAACCCGACCAGTGGGGACAGGACGGCCCGTTTGATACCGCCGGGCATTGCGTCGCCCAACCGCCATTCTGCGCGACCCAACCCAAGATAGGCACCGATCACCATGCCCAGAATTCCGAACAGTGCCTGCAAAGCCTCGGTCCGCAGGGCCGATGCGACCAGCACTCCGACAATTGCGCCGACGACAATACCCGGACCCCAACCGCGCAGGATATCCCAATCCACCGCGCCCTTCTTGTTGTGGGCAAGAACCGACCGCATAGACGTTATGATGATCGTGGCCAGCGACGTCGCCAGACAGAGCTGCATCAACTGCGGACCGCCATAGCCAAGCGTTTGAAACGCATAGAAGAACGCGGGGACCAGCACGATACCGCCGCCCACTCCCAACAGCCCGGCAAGCACACCGGCCAGCGCGCCGATCACAAGCAAAAGGCCCATCATCTGGGCCAGCAACATTGTCTCGGGCATCGTCCCCCCTTTGCCGTCTAAACCTCGGCCATCGGCGCTATGTGGTTCAGGGCCTGTAGCATGACTTCTGGCCCGGCCCCTTCCTGCACGGCCCCTTCGGACAATGCGCGCCGCCATGCCCGCGCACCGGGACGCCCTGCAAAGAGGCCCAGCATATGCCGTGTGATCTGGTGCAAACGCCCGCCATTGGCAAGGTGCATCTCAATATAGGGCACCATTTCTTGAACAACCGTCATCGGATCGCGAACGGTTCCAACGCCAAAGATGCGCCGATCGGCATCTGCCAGGATATCACCGGGCTGATGATAGGCCGCCCGACCGATCATGACACCGTCAAGACCCGCGTCCAGATGTGCTGCTGCTTCGTCCAAGCTGGCGATACCACCATTGATCGATATATGCAGATCCGCAAATGCGGCTTTCATCCGATGCACAAGGTCATAGTCGAGCGGTGGAACATCGCGGTTTTCCTTGGGGCTCAACCCCTGCAACCACGCCTTGCGCGCATGGATCGTTACTCTTTGACAGCCCGCCGCGCTGATCTGCTCAAGGAACGCGGGCAGAACTTCTTCGGGCTCTTGATCATCCACGCCGATGCGGCATTTGACCGTGACATCCACAGTCACCGCGTCGCGCATTGCTGCGACGCATTCTGCAACCCGCGCCGGATCTTTCATCAGAACCGCCCCGAAAGTACCGGACTGCACCCTGTCTGACGGGCATCCACAGTTCAGATTGATCTCATCATATCCTGCATCAGCACCCAGTCGCGCCGCTTGCGCCAACTCCTCCGGGTCGGACCCGCCCAACTGTAAAGCCACGGGATGCTCCTGCGGTGAATGATCCAACAGATGCAGCGCCCCACCCCGAACAAGCGCCGGTGCGGTTACCATCTCGGTATACAGCAAGGTTTCCGAACTAAGCAGCCGATGAAAATACCGACAGTGGCGATCGGTCCAGTCCATCATCGGGGCGATGCTCAGGGCTGCATGGTGTCGAATGTTATCTCTTCCACGTGCAGTCAATTCAACCATCCTCAAGAGTACGAAACCCGCAGCTATCATAGAAAAATCGCCAAAATAAGCCAAATCTTGCGGAAAGTAGAAAGAAGCTGTTCTGCGGGATGAAGCGCCGCACTACGTCTCGATTTCGCGCACACATCCCTTGTGAAATAAAACGTTTCAAGGCCCTGCATCCGACACCTTCATTGACCAATATGATCAATGCTTTACCAGTTGTTCCCACGATATCTTTGCCGATGAAAACGCAAGGCTCGAGCCTTGCCAGCAGGGCTTCCTGTGTTATCAGCCGAAAACCAAGCCGAACATACAGATCTGACCCAAAAATCAAAATTTGATCAAATTTGGTGACAAATCCGATCCATTGAAGTACATCACGGGGAAACAGAATTGACGGAGCCCCAAATGGACCTGAGCGCCCTGCACAGTTTTCGTGTGACTGCCTGTGACCTGAACGGTCAGATGCGGGGCAAGCGCGTGCCCCCTGAATATGCGGGAAAGCTGGAAAAAGGCGCCGTGCGCATGCCGTTCTCGGCGCTCAATGTCGATCTCTGGGGCGCGGACATTCACGGCAGCCCACTGGTGTTTGAAACCGGCGATGCGGATGGTGTGTTGCGCCCAACCAACCGGGGTCCTGTGCCTGTCCCCTGGCTTCCGAAAGAAACGGCGCTGGTTCCGATGAGCTTGTATGACGATGCAGGCACTCCGTTTGCGGGTGATCCGCGTCACGCTCTGTCTGCCATTCTTGACCGTTATGCCAAACGCGGTTGGTCGGTCGTCGCGGCGACCGAACTGGAATTCACGCTCATCGATGCTTCGGGTGCGCAACCGCAACCTCCGTTGAACCCGATCACCGGACGCCGTTTGTTACATGAGTCCGTTCTGTCGGTCGCTGAAATGGATGCGTTCGAGGATTTCTTTACAGACCTCTACGATGGCTGCGCCGCCATGGACATCCCCGCGCAAACCGCCATCTCGGAAAGTGGCGTTGGCCAGTTCGAGATCAACCTGAATCATCAGGATGCCTTGCGCTGTGCCGACGATACGTGGCTTTTCAAGGCGTTGACACGCGGCCTGGCGCGCAAACACGGGTTTGCCGCAACATTCATGTCAAAACCCTATGCCGATGACGCGGGCAATGGGATGCATGTGCATTTCTCGGTGCTGGACCAACGCGGGCGCAATGTGTTTGACAATGGCGGGCCTGAAGGGACCGACATTCTGCATTCCGCCGTCGCGGGTTGTGTGGCAGCCATGCCAGGCAGCACGTTGATTTTTGCTCCGCATGGTAATTCATACACGCGGCTTGTACCGGGCGCGCATGCACCGACCGGGGCCTGCTGGGCCTATGAGAACAGAACAGCCGCAATTCGCATCCCAGGCGGTTCACCGGCAGCGCGGCGCATCGAACACCGCGTTGCAGGTGGAGACATAAACCCTTACCTGATGTTAGCGGCAGTTTTGGGCGCAGCCTTAGTTGGAATCGAAGACGGCTTGCAGCCCCCTGCCCCAATCACAGGCAATGCCTACGATATCGAAGATCTGCCCCAACTGATGCCGGATTGGGCGGCCGCAATTGACAGGTTTGAGACCGACCCCCTGGTCTCCCGACTTTTTTCGGCTGACCTGATCCAGTACCTGACCATGACCAAGCGACAGGAAGTTGAACGATTTGAGCGCATCACTCCTGAAGATCACTGGCTGAGCTATCTCGAGGCGGTTTGACCCCCCTTGCCGCCTCATTGGGACTCAGCTAGAGTGAATTTGATCAAATTTGGTGACACATGAAAATCGGCATTTTACAAACCGGCCACACACCAGATGCCTTGCATGGCGAATTTGGCGACTATGATGAGCTGTTTCCTGAACTTCTCGGTGGCAACGGATTTGAGTTCCAGACCTTTGCCGTGGTCGACGGCATATTCCCAGGCGGCGCAGATGACGCAGATGGCTGGGTCATTACCGGTTCGCGCCACGGCGCGTACGAAGACCTGCCGTGGATCGCCCCACTGGAAGACTTAGTCAGAGAGATACAGCAAAGCGGAAAGCCACTGATCGGCGTATGCTTTGGACATCAGATCATCGCGCAGGCACTGGGCGGCAAGGTCGAGAAATTCAAGGGCGGATGGGCCGTCGGACGCACTGAATACGAATATGACGGCAACACAGTCTGGCTGAATGCCTGGCATCAGGATCAGGTTGTCGCGCTGCCCGAAGGGGCGCGCGTTCTGGGTCAGAACGCATTTTGCGAAAACGCTATGCTGGCTTATGGAGACACGATCTGGACGGTTCAGGCCCACCCCGAATTCACCAATGGGTTTGTCGCGGGCCTGATGCGCACACGGGGAAAAGGCGTCGTCCCCGAAGACCTGATGCGCGAAGCTGCAAATCGCGAAACCGCACCGGATGACAACGCCACTATCGCACGCCATATGGCCGAGTTTTTAAAGAAAGAGAGAGCCTGATGGCTGATTGGACTGATAAACTGCCGGAAGCCGCCAAAGCCTATTTCCACGGACAGCGGCTGGACGAGGTTGAGTGTATCATCTCGGACCTTCCGGGAATTGCACGCGGCAAGGCCGTGCCTGCCACGAAATTTGCCAAGCAATCCTACTTTCACTTGCCCGACAGCATCTTCTTCCAGACCATCACGGGGGACTGGGGGGAAGCCGCGGGTGACGACGGGTTCATCGAAAAGGACATGATCCTGAAGCCCGACTATTCGACGGCTTCAGCCGCGCCCTGGACCGGGGACTGGACGCTGCAGGTGATCCACGACGCCTATGACCGGGATGGTGATCCGATCCCTTACAGCCCACGCAACGTGTTAAAACGCGTGGTCCAGCTGTATCACAACCGAGGCTGGAAACCGGTTGTTGCGCCAGAGATGGAGTTCTTTCTGGTCGCCCCCAACGTCGATCCCGCACAGGAAATCAAGCCGATGATGGGGCGTTCTGGCCGCCCGGCTGCGGCGCGGCAGGCGTATTCGATGACTGCGGTGGACGAATTCGGCCCGGTCATCGACGATATCTATGACTTTGCCGAACATCAGGGGTTCGAAATCGATGGCATCACCCAGGAAGGCGGTGCGGGCCAGTTGGAGATTAACCTGCGCCACGGCAACCCGGTCAAACTTGCTGATGAGGTTTTCTACTTCAAACGCCTGATCCGCGAAGCGGCATTGCGGCATAATTGTTTTGCAACCTTCATGGCCAAACCGATCGAGGAAGAGCCGGGTTCGGCCATGCATATCCATCATTCGATTATCGACATGGAGACCGGCCAGAACATCTTTTCGGGCCCGCAGGGCGGCGAAACGGACGCGTTCTATCACTTCATTGCCGGGTTGCAGAACCATCTGCCCGCCGGTCTGGCCGTGATGGCACCCTATGTGAACTCCTATCGTCGCTACGTGAAGGACCACGCCGCACCGATCAATCTGGAATGGGCCCGCGACAACCGCACTACAGGCATTCGCGTTCCTCTGTCCGGACCTGAATCGCGCCGTGTCGAAAACCGCATCGCCGGTATGGATTGCAACCCGTATCTGGGCATCGCCCTGTCGCTGGCGTGCGGCTATCTGGGTCTGGTCGAACAGGAGCGTCCGCGTCGTCAATTCTATGGTGACGCCTATGAAGGCGAAGGGGATATCCCGCAGGTCATGGGCGATGCGCTGGATCTGTTTGACGAAGCCACAGCCCTGCACGAAATCCTTGGCCCCGAGTTTGCCCGTGTCTATGGCATCGTGAAACGGGCCGAGTATGAAGAATTTCTGCAGGTCATCTCTCCGTGGGAACGGGAACATCTGCTGATCAACGTCTGAGACTTTTCGTGAACCTGCTCTATTCCAATGACCGCAAGGGCGAATACCCTGCCAGCTGGTATGCCGCGACGGCAAACCCAACAGAACGCTTTCCTGTTTTGGCCGAAGATATTACGGCGGATGTCTGCGTTGTGGGCGGCGGCTACACAGGCCTGTCCGCAGCATTGCATCTGGCCGAGGCGGGGTTAGATGTCGTTCTGCTTGAAGCCCACCGTGTCGGATTTGGTGCCTCAGGGCGCAATGGTGGCCAACTGGGCAGCGCGCAGCGGATGGATCAGGAAGACCTCGAGCGTCTTGTCGGAGACGCGGATGCCGCAAAGCTGTGGGAGTTGGCCGAAGACGCCAAGGATCTGGTCAAGTCACTGATCGCCAAGCATCAGATCGCGTGCGACTTGCAACCCGGCGTCGCGGTTCTGGGTCTGTCAGCTTCAGAACGAAAAGAGCTGCATAACCATGCAGGCCATCTGTCCGACCGGTATCACTATGACCAGATCAAGCTACTGGATGAAGACGAAGGCCACAAACTGTGCCCCTCACCCGCTTACAAGGGCGGGTATCTGGACATGGGGGCCGCTCATCTGCACCCATTGAACTTTGCGCTGGGGTTGGCGCAGGCTGCGGCCAAAGCGGGTGTTCGCATCTTTGAGGGCACCGAAGTCATCGATATTGACGAAACCCAGCCTGCGCTGATCCGGACCGCCAAGGGGAACGTAAGGGCCGACCATGTTGTGCTGGCCTGCAATGGCTATCTTGGCAATCTCAACCGTACCGTCGCGGCCCGTGTCATGCCTATCAACAACTTCATCGCAGCGACCGAACCCCTTGGCAGCGAGGCTGTGCGGGTCCTGACTCAGGATGTCGCGGTCGCGGATACCAAGTTCGTGGTGAACTATTTCCGCCTCAGCGCCGATGGCCGGCTTCTGTTCGGTGGCGGCGAAAGTTATGGCTATCGTTTTCCTGCGGATGTCGCGGCGAAGGTCCGCAAGCCGATGACCGAGATTTTCCCACATCTGCGCGATGTCAAAATCGATTACGCATGGGGTGGAACTCTGGCCATTACCATGCGGCGGATGCCTTATCTGGTACGTGTCGCACCCAATATTCTGTCTGCTTCCGGCTATTCCGGCCATGGTGTAGGCACCGCGACCCACGCCGGGCAACTGATGGCACTGGCCATTCAGGGGCAGGCAGAAGGGTTCGATACAATGGCCCGCGTGCCAACCCTGCCTTTCCCCGGCGGTTCCGCCCTACGCAACCCGCTGCTCGTGCTGGCAATGACATGGTTCGCCATGCGAGACCGGCTTGGGATCTGATCCACGTTACTTGTGACAAGTTGGTAAATTTTCGCTGGCACGGCGATTGAGGGCTTGGATTGCCACCTGAATAGCTTTATCTTTACCAAAGATAGAATTCGGGAAATCCAAATATGACGCTTCCACCAAACGTTCATGACGCCGAACCCATCCCAGAAGCAGCAAAAGAAGCCATCGACGCCCTGATGCAGTCGGGCGACTTGTTTCGCTATACCGCCCCGCAAGATGCCCCGGTGGCTTTGCTGGAGGCCGAGTTTGCCGAACTGCTGGGCACAAAATACGCTCTCGCTGTTTCATCCTGCTCTGCTGCGCTGTTCCTGTCGCTCAAGGCACTGGGTCTGCCGCGCGATGCGCGCGTCCTGATCCCCGGCTTCACTTTTGCGGCGGTTCCCTCGTCAGTCATCCACGCGGACTGCATTCCGGTTCTGTGCGAAGTAGGTGAGAATTATCGCATCGACATGGCCGATTTCGAGGCCAAGTTGGATAGTGTTCAGGCGGTGATCATCAGCCACATGCGCGGCCACACATCTGATATGGACGCGATCATGGCGCTGTGTGACGCGCGTGACATCCCGGTGATCGAAGACGCCGCACATTCGCTGGGCACAACCTGGCATGGCAAAAATATCGGCACCATCGGCAAGGTCGGCTGTTTCTCGTTTCAGTCCTACAAGATGATCAATGCGGGCGAAGGCGGTATTCTGATCTCAAACGATGCTGATCTGGTGGCCCGTGCCGTCATCATGTCGGGCGCGTACGAACATAACTGGAAGAAACACAAAGGACCGCACGGTGACAACTCGCCCGAGTTGGAAGAGGCCTTCGTCCGCTGGCAGAACAAGCTGCCGCTTTATAACCTGCGTTTAAACAACCTGAGCGCCGCTGTGATCCGCCCGCAGATCCCGGAACTGGCCCGTCGTGTCCGCGATGGTCTGGCGAACCACGACTATGTTGCCGGGCGCTTGAATACCTCACCGCATATCGACGTGCCCGCGCCACTGCCCCCCGAGCAGCGCGCGCCGGATTCGATTCAGTTCAATCTGGTTGGGTTGCAGGAACACGAGATTCGCGCATTTGCCGCCGCAGCCGAGGCGCGCGGCGTCAAAGTTCAGGTCTTTGGCCTGAGCCAGGACAATGCACGCGCCTTCTGGAACTGGCAATTCCTGCCGGAAACGCTCGAGCTGCCGCAAACACGTGACATGCTGATGAAAGCGTGTGACGTCCGACTGCCCGTACGCCTGACACGCGCAGAGCTGGACGTGATCGCGGATATTCTGCTGGCCGCCGTCGGCGAAGTGACCGGCCCAATGCCGGTCTACGGCACCTGAGACTAAAACTGGCCCACTTAATTGGTGGGCCTTATACTCGGGCTCAATTCAATTCAGCTTTGAAAGCTTCTGTTGTAGTTCAGCTAACTGCTTCTTGATATCGTCAAGATCCTCTTTCGGCTTTGACTTTTCGCTTTCCTTCTCTGGCGAGGACCATCTGCCAGACAACCCACCTGTCATAGCCTTCAAAAATGCCTGCTGCTGTGCTTGCAACGCGTCAAAACCCGGCATCTGAGACATCGGGTTCATGGCATTCATGTTTTCCATCATCTTGCTTTGGCTTTCGCGCAGCATCTCGAACGAGCTTTGCAGGAATTGTGGCATCATGCCTCCGCCCGGCAGCATGTAACTGCGCACCAGGTCGTTAAGAACATTGACAGGCAGCACATTCTCGCCGCGGCTTTCATGTTCGGCAATGATTTGCAGCAGATACTGCCGTGTCAGGTCGTCGCCAGACTTCAGGTCGATAATCTGTACTTCGCGCCCGTCGCGGATGAACCCCGCGATATCTTCGAGCGTCACGTAATCGCTGGTCT
The DNA here is from genome assembly GCF_017872535.1 of Ruegeria sp. HKCCSP351. Classification (NCBI taxonomy): domain Bacteria; kingdom Pseudomonadati; phylum Pseudomonadota; class Alphaproteobacteria; order Rhodobacterales; family Roseobacteraceae; genus Ruegeria; species Ruegeria sp. HKCCSP351. Next base: position 134,590 of record NZ_JAEDOV010000002.1, read on the forward strand.
CGGTGTTATACAGCCGACGGCTGGCATAGCGCTTGATCAGCAGCGGTTTTTCTTGGTCCGACACCGGGTTCCCTCCCCAAGGATGATGCGTTGCAGCACAGGTTATGCGAGTGCAGCACAAAAAGAAAGGGCAGGTCAATGGACCTGCCCAACGCGATTGCACCTATAGGGAGGGTCGGGTGCGTTTCGCTGACTTTTCTTACTTCGCAGCAGCAGCTTTTTTAGCGGCTGTGGTCACGTCGTTGGTTGCTTTTTTTACAGCGGCGGATGCTTCTTCCGCAGCTTCTTTACCAGCAGCCATCAGCAGTTCGACGGTTTCGGTCTGAACTTTTTTCGCGATTTCTGCGAAAGCGGCCATGTTCTCGGCTGCAACTTCAGCAGACGCGCTTGCGAAATCGGTTGCTGCTTTTGCGTAGTCGGCAGGCTCTGCCTTGGCTTTCGACATCTCGGTCAGTTTGGCCAGCGTGTCTTTGGTCCATTTGCTCGAGATCTCTGCCGATTTCTCAGCGGCTTCCAGAGCAACGCCCGACAGCTTTTCGTTCAGCGAAGCGGTCGATTTGAATGCGCCTTCCATTGCGGTTGTGTCCACAGGGAATGCACCCATCATGTCTTTCATGATCGCGGTAAAGTCTTGGGTCTTAGCCATTGTCTTAATCCTTTTAGCCAGTCCGGGCCCACCCCGGGTTTCATCAGCTTGAGGACAATATGATTGCTGCAACGCAGCATTGCAAGTTTTTTTTGCTGCGCTGCAGAAATAATTAAGTTTCAGAATGAAATCAGGCGTTTGGTTTTGCCACTACATACGTTCCGGGTGCAGCAGCCAGGCTCGGGTGCTTCGAATCGCCCGGTTCACGGGCCGGTACCTGCTTGCCTGAACGTTTCTTCAGCCAAGCATCCCACATGGGCCACCATGACCCTTCATGAAAATCGGCTTCCTTTAACCAGGTGGCGGCGTCTGGTTTCAAATCCGGGTTGGTGTAATGCCCGTACTTTTTCTTGCTGGGCGGGTTCACGATACCCGCAATATGACCCGACTCGGAAACCACGAAAGTTTTTGATCGCGAGCCCATCTTTTGCACACCGCGATAACAATCTTTCCACGCCGCGATGTGATCGGTTTCGCATGTGATGGCCATCAGGGGCACATCAACGTCACCAAGCTTCAGCTTATGCCCCAGCAACTCAAAGCCATCGGTGGCGAATTCGTTGCGCTGACATAACCCACGCAAGTACTCAACCGCCATTTTCGCAGGCAGGTTGGCCCCGTCTCCGTTCCAGTACAGCAAATCAAAGGCCGGGGGCACTTCACCCATCATATAGCTGCGAATGGCCGGGCCATAAATCAGGTCACGTGATCTCAGGAACGACATTGTGCGCGCCATGATCCACGACCGCAGAACACCTTCCTTTTTCACTTCTTCTTCGATTCCGTCGATAAAATCGTTTTGAAGGAAGGGCGTGAACTCTCCCTGATCGGAAAAATCCGTCAATGCGGTGAACAGAGTCGCCGATTTGACCGACTTGTCTCCTCGTTGTTTCAGCAGTGACAGCGTCAGGCTCAGGGTGGTGCCCGCGATGCAATACCCCACAGCGTTGACCTGTTTGACCTTGCAAATCTTCTTGGCCGTCTCGATTGCAGTCAGGAAACCATCCTGAATGTAGTCTTCCATGCCTGTTTCGGCATAGCTTTCGTCCGGATTGACCCAGCTCACAACAAACAGGGTATATCCCTGCTCGGTGATCCATTTGATCATGCTGTTCTGGGCTTTCAGGTCCAGAATATAGAACTTGTTGATCCAGGGCGGGAACAGGACAATCGGAGTCTCATAAACCGTTTCGGTCGCCGGCTTGTACTGAATCAGTTCCATCATCCGGTTGCGAAAAACCACCTCCCCCGGCGTCGTCGCCAGGTTACCGCCGACCTCAAAGGCACTTTCATCTGCCAGTTTGACGACCAGTTCTCCGTTATTGGCCTCAAGATCTGACACAAGGTTTTCCAACCCCTTGATCAGTGACTGGCCCTCGGTTTCGACCGCTTTTTGCAAGGCATCCGGGTTGGTCGCCAGGAAATTTGTCGGCGCCATCATGTCGACGATTTGTTGCGAGAAATACTGCAGCCGCCTTTTGTCCTTGGCATCCAGATCGTCCACGGACGCAACAGCCTGCGCGATCGCTTGCGCATTGGTCTGGTATTGCTGGCGGATCAGACGGAAATAGGGGTTAGTTTCCCAAAGAGGGTTCGAAAATCGCTTGTCTTCTGGCTTGGGTGCTTCGTCTTCCGCGTCAGACGCAGTCAGCGCTTTCTGCGCCTCGGCAAAGTTCAGCACTGACTTGCCCCAGAATTCTATCTGCTGTTCCAGTAATTTGGCGGGATTTTGCCAAGCCTCGGCCCAATAGGCACTTGCTGCTCGTGCGAAAAGCTCTTGATTCGGGCCGTCCAGCGCGGGAGTGTGGGGCCGTTTTACAGCCATGACCTCAATCAGGCGCTTCGATAACTTCTCGACCTTATCCATATTTTCTTTAAGGCGTTCAATGTGTTCTTCGGATACGTCTGGCATGTGGTCTTCACTAGTTGTCATTTTAACAATTCCCCCCTAACCTCGCTGCTATGCAGAATAACGTCGTGGGTGCTGGGGGGCAAAGCGACGAATGGTCCGAACTATCAGGCTGACACTCAGGAGGCCCCGTTTATGCGCTATATGATGACCTACGACCTGATGGAAACTGCGCGAAACACCAACCAATGGCTTGGTGCAACCGCCAGCGCGATGGCGTCTTATCCGATGTTTTCGATGGTGCCGAACCCCGCATTCAACTGGATGGCCGCCTGGGGCGAGGTTACCGAGCGTACGTTCCAGCGGATGGTTGCAAAGCCCGATTGGGGTATTCGCACGTTCACCTGCGAAGATGGCAAGGATCATCTGGTTGAAATCACGACTGTTCTGGAACGCCCTTTTGGTGATCTGGTACATTTCCGCGTCAATGGCCGGAAAGAACAACCCCGCAAAGTGCTGTTGGTTGCCCCGATGTCCGGGCACTATGCAACGTTGCTGCGCTCGACGGTCAAAAGCCTTCTGGTCAATTGCGAAGTCTACATCACCGATTGGCATAATGCGCGCGATATCCCTGTGTCCGCAGGTAAATTCGATGTCGAAGACTACACGCTCTACCTTGTAGATTTTATGAAAGAGCTTGGACCGGACACCCATGTTGTTGCCGTTTGCCAACCTGCGCCTCTGACATTGGCCGCAACGGCATACCTGGCCGAAATCGAACCCAAAGCGCAGCCAAGCACTCTGACGCTGATTGGTGGCCCCGTCGATCCGGACGCAACGCCGACCGATGTGACAGACTTTGGCCGTCGCGTCACCATGGGCCAGTTGGAAGAAACAATGATCCAGCGCGTTGGCTTCAAGTACAAAGGCGTTGGACGTATGGTCTATCCGGGTCTGCTGCAATTGGCCTCGTTCATGTCCATGAATGCAGATCGTCACTCCAAAGCGTTTTCCGACCAGATTCAGCGCGTCATGCGGGACGAGGCCTCAGATCAGGATGCGCATAACCGCTTCTACGACGAATACCTGGCCGTTATGGACATGACAGCCGAGTTCTATCTTTCGACGGTCGAGCGGGTCTTTAAGAATCGAGAGATCGCGAGAAACGAGTTCGTGGTCGCGGGGCACAAGGTGGACATCAGTAAGATTACCGATGTTGCGGTGAAGACTGTCGAAGGTGCAAATGATGACATTTCCGCACCCGGCCAGTGTATTGCTGCGCTGGATTTGTGCACCGGCCTGCCCGACAGCAAAAAGGCAAGCCACGTTGAACCCGGCGCCGGTCACTATGGTATCTTCGCAGGCCGCAGCTGGCGCGACAACATTCGTCCTCTTGTGATTGATTTCATGAACGAAAATACGCGGAAACCAAACCGTCGCGCGGCCAATTCCAACAAGGTTGCCTAACCGAAATGAGTGGGTCAGCGCAAAATGGCCTCACCTTTTCCTGCCAATGCGGCAACTTGCAGGGACGTATTTCACCCCGCGGTGTTCAGCAAGGGACACATGTTGAGTGTTTCTGCCACGATTGCCGGGCCGCTCAACTATATTTCAAGCAACCTGACCCGGCACCTGGGCCTGTCGAGATTTTTCAGATCGCACCGGATGCGATCGAAATCAGCACCGGAAGTCAGTATCTTGCGGCGATGCAACTCAGCCCCAAGGGCATGCTGCGTTGGTACGCCAGTTGCTGTAACGCACCTTTGGCGGCAACGCCCAAAACCGCGAAACTCCCGTTTGCTGGCGTTATCGTCGGCAGGGTTGCGGGAGGTGCTTCGGCGCTTGGGCCCGTCACGACACGTGGATTTGTTCCCCAACCGAACGGAAAGCAAAAGCACGAAAATCCCGGCCCCGCTATTTTTGGACTGTTGCGCAGGGCCGTCGGATCGCGCCTGTCTGGGCGATGGAAGAACACACCGTTTTTCGACCGAGAAACCGGTAAACCCGTAGTGACGCCAACTGTCATTTCAAAGACCGAACGCGCGACGCTTTTCCAGTAATCAAACCGTTGCTAGGCGTCCAACCAGGCTTGCAGCGCCTCATTGACGATGTCGGGCGTTTCGAGGGTCGGCAAGTGACCGGCCTTTTCAATAACCAGCAGTTCCGCTCCGGGAATGAGCTCTGCCATGAAAGAATGTCGTTTAACCGGTGTCAGAGTGTCATGCGCACCGCACAGAACCAACGTGGGCACCTTGATGCGGCGCAATGCGGCCTGTTGATCCGGGCGTCGTTGCAGGGCACGCATCTGACGCACGAAGGTTTCAACACCCAAATCCTGTGCCATTGCCAGCAAGCAGTTCAGGATGGGAATACGCTGCGGGCCCGGTGCCAGCGTGTCGGACCCCACAAGTTTCCGCATGACCTCCTCCAACCGGCCACCCTGCGCGCCAATGATCAGGTCTTCGCGACCGGCGGCAATTTGAGGCGTGTCCGCCTGCGCATCAGTTGCCATCAGGCACAGGCGTGACACACGTTCCGGGGCCCGGCGGATCAGCTCTAACGCCACCACACCACCCATGCTTAAACCAGCCAGTGCAAACCGATGTGGAAGTTGGTCCAATAGACCCGAGGCGATCTCTTCGATACGCTCACCTGCTGAGAGCGGCGCAACGGTTACGGGTCGCGTCTGCGAAAACACCTCGATCTGAGGGCGATACAGTCGGGCATCGCACATCAGTCCAGGTAGCAGTACCAGCGGCTCGATCACGCGGGGGCTCCATATGCTCGGTAATCCGAGCCCTTGGGTTTGTAGTCAGGTTGAGAGTTTATCACATTCAAACAAGCGGAACGTCACGGATAGGCGATTGCCCGAAAAGCCGGAAAGTCAGCATAGCGGGACCGCCGTGAAGCCGCACTTTCCTCGGGCTCAGCGCCCGGTTTCAGCAGGCATCCGCGTGGCGCAATGTAGCTGTCAATCCGGCGCTGCGGTTTCGGGCGCCACACTAAATTGAAAGAGCAGAGTTTCGGAAAAAACCAGATCTCGGAATAATCCAAGTGATCATGCATCCACCATGCCAGATCCCGCCAATCCCGGCCCTGCGCATGCTGATCTGCAAACCACGGAATTACAACAGACGCCCCGGCAATCCGCGCATCCCCGTCCCCACGATCCCAGATGTGGCATTCCAACGGGTGATCATTCCGGGCGCAGTTCAGTTTGTTTTCATTGCCAAACCTGTTTAGCGACGGTGAGCGATAGCCTGAGCGCACAGCGATCCTGCCAAAGGTCTCTTCCAGCGGGTCCAGCAGAGTTTCGCAGAACGCGCGTCCCGTCTCGATAGCCAGATCAGGATTGTCTGGAATGTTCTGTTTCTGGTGAAAGTTCCCGATCTCGGAATAGAGGAAATCGCGCATGAAGAAATACCGGGACAGACGAACGCGCCCCAAGGTCTCAAGGCTCCACATACTGCCCGGCTTTCGCATCGTCCCTCGACCCGAGGCTGCCATCATTCCACCCCCAGCCCTTTTAGCCAATCCAGAATACCGGCCACAGCCGCGCCGGTCTGCCCTGGCGACATCAGGCGGCCAGCTATGACATGAGATGACGGATCATCCTCGGGGCCCATTGTCACCAATTTGACGGATGCTGGCGCACCCCACGCTTCGGCGACCTCGTGTGTGCGGTCAGGGCGCACCACCTGATCGTTGTCCGAGAACCAGAACAGCACGGGCACCAGGGCATTCGAGAAATCCAGCGCATAGACTTTTTCGACCAGAACGGACATCGGAACGACCGACTCCCACGGATAGACAGTAGACCAATACTTGTTCTTTTCCGGGTTTGGCCCCGATACATCGCGTTCGTCCCCCATAAGGACCGGCAACCAATCCCTTGCCCACGGCAAAGTGGGGATCCAGGCCGCAGACGTGTTGACCCCAAAATTAGGTGAGACAAAGACCATGCCGACAACGTCTTCGCTGAGGCTGGCATCCAAAGCAGCGGCGGCTGCAAGCGTCGCACCGGTCGACGTTGAGATCACGATCACCTTGTCCCCAACAGCACGTGCGGCTGCCAATCCCTCGGCAGTGTCCAGCATCCAGCCCGAGGCAGTGCCTTCTGCCATGGCTGATCCGGTTCGCCCGTGACCTTGCAAGCGTGTGTAAACCAGATTGGCCCCCAGCGCGTCTGCCACAAGGTCCGGCACTGGCCGGGTTTCCTCGGAACTTGCTGAAAAGCCATGGATGTAAAGAACGGAATACGGGGTGCGCCGCTCGTTATAACCATCCTGCCAGATCACTCGTTTTTCGACACCCGGAACGATATCGTCAAACGCGGCTTCGGTGCTTTCGAAATAAACCTGTACGCCCTCACCAAACTTTCGAGGATCAAAGCTTGGGCTCAGGTTCACCTCTTCGCGCGGGCCAAACCAATAGATAAGGCCACCGACGGCAATCAACGCAAGGAACAAGCGCCCCAGAAGCCTTCCAAAACGCCGCATCACGCGTCTCCCAACACATCCAGAACCGCCGCCTCGATCATGCCAAGACATGCATCATCCGAGAACCTGTGATCGGCATCTTTGACCAAAAGAAGCTGCATGTCCGGCCCTGTTGCGTGGTCCAGCAACCGAACGGCCGTTTCAGTCGAAACGGCTGTATCCGCTGTTCCCTGTAGGAAACGAACCTTGAACGGCAGGTTCAACGTGTCGCGCAGTACAAGGCGCTGCCGCCCATCTTCGATCATCCGTTTGGTAACGATGTAAGGTTCCATGTAATCGGACGGCAACTCGACATGCCCGTCAGTTTCCAGGGCGGCTTTCTGGTTATCGGTGAATGAAGCCCAATAGCCATCTTCCGTGAAATCCGGCGCGGCGGCGATCGTGACCATACCTGCTATCCGGTCCGGCATGGCCTTGGCCAGCAAAAGCGCCTGCCACCCCCCCATGGACGAGCCGACAACGATCAGCGGCCCTTTGGTCAAGGCATCGACCGCAGCGACAGTATCCTCATGCCAATCCCCAATACACCCATCCGTGAACGCGCCAGAGCTTTCGCCATGGCCGGAATAATCAAACCGCAAAAAGGCCCGCCCCCGCGCCTGCGCCCAAGCTTCCAGATGGACTGCCTTGGTGCCTTCCATATCCGACATGAGCCCACCCAGAAAAACGATGGTCGGCCCTGCCCCTTCGGTCTTGTGATAAGCCAGTCGCCGCCCTTGTGCCGTTTCCAGAAAATCCGTCGCCGCCATGAAACCCTCTTACGCTTTGGGTAACATCATGCACGGCAGCCCGTTGGTCGCAATTCCCGAATTCGGGGCGTCGTGGCGTCAGTGACGGTCCCCTACGACCCTTGACAGGAAATGCTGCACCTGCCACATCAGCCAAACGCAAATAACCCGCAACCGGGCGTTCAGTGGGCGCCAAACCGACGAGGAGAGCCGACATGGCCCTGGATTCAAAATCCGTCTCTCTCACTTTCCCAGATGGCAATGCACGTTCATATGACGCAGGGGTTACGCCTGCGCAGGTGGCTGCCGATATTTCAAGTTCGCTGGCAAAAAAAGCCATCTCAGCCACCGTTGACGGCAAGCACTGGGACCTGCAATGGCCAATCGAAGCCGATGCACAGATTGCCATCCACACCATGAAGGATGACGTCCAGGCCAACGAGCTGATCCGCCACGATCTGGCCCACATCATGGCCCGCGCCGTGCAGGAAATCTGGCCTGCGACCAAGGTCACCATCGGACCCGTTATCGAAAACGGCTGGTATTATGACTTCGACCGGGACGAACCGTTCACGCCCGAAGATCTTGGTCTCATCGAGAAAAAGATGAAAGAGATCATCAACAAGCGCGACCCTGTCACCACCGAGGTTTGGGACCGCGAACGGGCCATCGAGTTCTACAAGGCCAATAACGAGCCCTACAAGGTCGAGCTGATCGAAGCCATTCCCGGGGATGAGCCGTTGCGCATGTACTGGCACGGCCACTGGCAGGATTTGTGCCGCGGTCCGCATCTGCAACATACCGGTCAGGTTCCCGGTGATGCGTTCAAGCTGATGTCCATCGCCGGTGCCTATTGGCGCGGCGACAGCAACCGCGCGATGCTGCAACGCATCTACGGCGTGGCCTTCACCGGCAAGGAAAAGCTGAAAGACCACCTGCATATGCTGGAAGAGGCCGCAAAGCGCGACCACCGCAAACTGGGCCGCGAGATGGACCTGTTTCACATGCAGGAAGAAGCCCCCGGTCAGATCTTCTGGCACCCCAATGGCTGGTCCATCTACACCCAGTTGCAGGATTACATGCGTCGTCAGCAGCGCAAGGGTGGGTATGTTGAGGTAAACACGCCGCAAGTCGTTGACCGGAAACTGTGGGAACGTTCAGGCCACTGGGACAAGTATCAGGAGAACATGTTCATCGTCGAAGTGGACGAGGAACATGCCCGTGAAAAGGCCGTCAACGCGCTCAAACCGATGAACTGCCCCTGCCATGTCGAGATTTTCAAGCAAGGCCTGAAATCCTATCGCGACCTGCCGCTGCGCATGGCCGAGTTCGGGTCGTGCAACCGGTACGAACCCTCTGGCGCGTTGCATGGCATCATGCGGGTGCGTGGGTTCACGCAGGACGACGCCCACATCTTTTCAACCGAAGAACAGATCGAGGCGGAGACCGCCGAATTCATCCGTTTCCTCAGTGTGATCTACAAGGATCTGGGATTCGAGGATTTTTCGGTGAAGTTCTCAGACCGTCCCGAAACCCGCGCCGGATCGGACGATGTCTGGGACAAGGCCGAAGCGGCGCTTTTGTCCGCCACCCGTGCCGCCGGGATCGAACCGGAACTGAACCCGGGCGAAGGTGCATTCTATGGTCCGAAACTGGAATTCGTGCTGACGGACGCCATCGGGCGTGACTGGCAATGCGGCACCTTCCAGGTCGATTTCGTTCTGCCCGAACGGCTGGATGCCACCTATATCGGCGCCGACGGGGCCAAGCACCGCCCGGTCATGCTGCACCGCGCAACACTTGGTTCGTTCGAACGCTTCATCGGTATCTTGATCGAGGAACACGCAGGCAAATTGCCGTTCTGGCTGGCCCCGCGTCAGGTCGTCGTCGCGTCCATCACGTCCGACGCGGACGACTATGTCACCGAAGTGGTCGAAACCCTGCGTGCTGCGGGTGTGCGGGCCGAGGCCGACATCCGCAATGAAAAGATCAACTATAAGGTCCGTGAGCATTCGGTCGGCAAAGTACCTGTAATTCTGGCCGTCGGTCACCGCGAAGTTGACGAACGCACCGTAAGCGTGCGGCGACTGGGTGAAAAACAGACCCAGGTACAACCGCTTGATGTTGTAACAAAAGAGCTGGCACACGCCGCCACCCCGCCAGATCTGCTGTAACAAACAGCACCATTTCCAAAAAAATCCGACCCCTCCTAAGGGGTCGGATTGTAACATTTCACCCTTTCTTCATCAAAAACAGTGTATTACGCTGCAAGGGGGCAGGCCGCCCCATGACGCGCTTGTGAGACACGGGCTCGTGAATTCAACTCTGCCCACCAAGCCACTACCTTTGTCATTGTCACAAGCAGACATACCCAGTCATCAAGAGGATTACCGAGATGTCGAACACAGCTAAGTCCCTGGTTATCGCAACCGCAGTCGCAGCCGCCGTATCGGGTGTCGCAACCACAGCAAGCGCACAGGCAAAAGAAAAGTGCTATGGCGTATCGCTGGCCGGTCAGAACGACTGTGCCGCAGGCCCCGGCACCACCTGCGCGGGCACCTCGACCGTTGATTATCAGGGCAACGCATGGACCTTGGTTGACGCAGGCACCTGCGCCGACATCGAATTGCCCGCGGAAGCAAACGGCACACCGCGCAAAGGTTCGCTGGAAGCGCTGGACCGCGACCTGCCGGCATAAGACTGGCCTGACGATTTCAAGGGGCGGGCACCATCGCCCGCCCTTTCCCTTTCGTGATCAAGGAACTGGCCCATGTTGGATGACACCCACCGGTCAAACCGCTTGCCCGCAGCGCCGGGCGTTGGTTACAAGCCGCAACACTTCGCTCAGATACTTGAACACGCACAGCCCGTCGCATGGTTGGAAATCCATGCCGAGAATTATATGGGCGACGGCGGGCGACCCTTGGCACAACTGCGCCACCTTTCCGAAAAGTTCCCAATCTCAGTCCATGGCGTTGGCCTGTCCATTGGTGGTGAAGGCGCGCTGGACTCCGATCATTTGGCCCGGTTGAAACACCTGGTCGGCTGGCTGAACCCTGCAAGCTTTTCCGAACATTTGGCCTGGTCTACCCATGACAGCCATTTCTACAACGATCTGCTGCCCCTGCCCTATACCGACGAAACTCTTGCGCGGGTTTGTGAACATATCGATCAGGTGCAGGACACCGTCGGGCGTCAGATGCTGCTGGAAAACCCGTCCAGCTATCTGGCCTTCGAGGAAAGCACCTGGTCCGAACCTGATTTTCTGAGGGAGATTGCCAAGCGCACCGGTTGCGGCTTGTTGCTGGACGTAAACAATGTCTTTGTCTCGGCCACCAATCTGGACTTCTCACCAAAAGGCTATATTGACACCTATCCGATTGAGAAGGTGTCGGAAATCCACCTTGGCGGCCATGATGAGGATGAAGACGATCACGGTCAACCGCTGTTGATCGACAGTCACGGACGTGAAGTGGTCGATCCGGTGTGGACCCTGCTGGATTATGTGCTGGAGCGTTCGGGGCCAAAACCCGTTCTGATCGAATGGGACACTGATGTGCCTGATTGGCCCGTTCTGCGGGATGAGGCCATTCGCGCGCAAACCGCACTGGACCGGATACCGGTATGAGCGTTTCTCAATCTGAATTCCGCGCGGCCATGATGGATGCGTCAGCGCCCGTTCCCGGTGGATTGCTGGACGGCGGTGCGCGACCGGCCGGTCGCAGGTTCAGCGTTTACCGTAACAACGTTGCGGTGTCGCTGACCGAAGCGATGCATCAGGCGTTTCCTGTGATTGCCAAATTGATAGGGGCGCAGAACATGGATGGGTTGGCCGGGATATTCCTGCGTCAGCACCCGCCCTCCTCTCCACTGATGATGTTTTATGGCGAGGCGTTTCCTGATTTTCTGGCAGGAATGCCCCAACTTGCCCATCTTGGATACCTGCCGGACGTGGCCCGGTTGGAGATTGCCTTGCGCAAGTCCTACCACGCCGCCGACAGCGAACCTGCACCGGCAGATGTTCTAGCCGTCGAACCCGAACAGGTCATGCAGGCCCGGTTGCAGTTTGCACCGGCCATGCAGGTGATCCGCTCAGACTGGCCAATTTTCGCGATCTGGCGATTTAACAGCGAAGAGAACGCACCGAAACCGAATGCCGGCGCAGAGGACGTGTTGATCACCCGCGCCGAATTCGATCCCACACCCAATCCACTTCCAGCGGGTGGTGCAGACTGGATCGCCTGTATGCAGGACGGTGACACAATCGGTGACGCATATGAAAAAACGACTGCCAAACTGACTGAATTTGATCTTGGAACCACTCTGGCACTGCTGTTGCAGGGCGGTGCAATAACCTCTGTGACTATCGAAAGGCCCGAGACATGACTGCTTTGATCTCAACCTACAATAACACCATGGGAAAACTGGACCTTGCCTCTGGCTGGTTGACCCCTACGCTGGCACGGCTGGTCTTTGTTGCGGTTCTTCTGGTCTATTACTGGAACTCGGCCATGCTGAAGATCGACGGATCGATCTTTTCGCCTTCGGCAGGTGCCTTTGGTCAGATATTCCCCAAAGCGGCCGAGGCTGTTCTGTATGACGTGTCCCAAATGACGTTCTTCCAACACATCGTCATCTTCATGGGAACGGTTGCCGAATTTGTGCTCCCGGCACTTCTTCTGGTTGGGCTGTTCTCGCGTCTTGCGGCTTTGGGCATGATCGGTTTTATCTGGGTGCAGACCCTTGTCGACGTCACCGGCCATGGCGTGAAACTGGGCAGCCTGTTCGACGCCGCGCCGTCCCTGATGGATCAGCGCACAATGTGGACCTTCCTGATGCTGGTGATCGTCATCAACGGCGCAGGGCCTATCTCGCTCGACCGGATAGTGCGCCTTAAGTAACTTAGAAATGCGCCTTGGGCTGGTCCGGTTTTCCCGCGGCCAGCCCAAGTACCCCGGCGATCCCGGCAAATGTGATCGGGAACATGGTGAAAACACCAAAGCCGAACGCGTAGTACATTGCAGCCGCTGACACCAGCAACAAAACCCCGGCTATCAACGCGCGCGCTGGCGCCATGGCCCCACCCGCGATTGCAAGCAAGGGCGCGATAATCGAAATGGCTTGCACCATATCGGGATTGTCGACCTGGCTTAGAACTCCGTCAATCTCGCCGACATGCTCAACCACGACCACCTTCGCATAGCCGAAGAACCCGACGATCATACCGATCAACCCGGCGATTACACCCAATAGCATTGCGGCATTACGCATTGAAAATCCTCATTGTTGCTTTCACGCAGATAAGCACCCGTTCAGGAAATGCCAAGCTGAGCACGGGTTTCAGTTGTCCAACCCAACAACAGCCTGCCATCGACTTCGATCAATGGGCGTTTCATCAGGGTCGGGTGCTCTTTCAAAAGCTCCAAAGGGGCCTTGGCACGCTGGGTTTCGTCCAATCCGCGCCATGTTGTCGATCTGGTATTAAGCAAGTCATTGCCGAACTCGGCAAAAGCCTGGGACAGCACCGAATCCGGAACGCCGTCGCTGCGCACATCAGAAAATTTGACGTCTGGCAGCGATTTCAATGCTTTGCGACAGGTGTCACAATTTTTCAATCCATAAAGTTGCATGTCTTTGACGCTCCTGCCTATGCTTTGATTTTAAGCAATCTTGCCCGCTTCTTGCGGTTATTCTTGATTTTTTACTTCACCGTGCAATGTTGAAAAAGGCGAAACACACGAATTGGACTGTTCAGCCAGTGCCAAAACATCTTTTTCGTGGTGACGCTGACCACAGCCCCCACCAATTTGTGGGACAATGCGTAAGTAGAAGGAGACACGGGACATGCCAACCGGCACCGTGAAATGGTTCAATACCACCAAAGGCTATGGATTTATTGCCCCTGACGAAGGGGGCAAAGATGTGTTTGTACATATCTCGGCCGTAGAACGGTCCGGCCTCACCGGACTCGCAGACAACCAAAAAGTTTCGTACGAGTTGCAGGACGGACGCGACGGCCGCCAAATGGCAGCTGATTTGAAACCACTGTAACAATATCCCGCTAAACACGCGGTAGATCATTAAGGATGACGGCCAATTTCCGGCCGTTATCCATCCCCCACCGGTTTCGTTCCATTACCCTCGCGCGGGCTTGGCGTCGGCGTGGGTGTTCCAGTTTTCGCCCATGGCAACGATGCAGGATGTGCCTGTCGCGTAGGTGACAACCATGGTCCAGTCTCCGTGCTGACTTGCCCAGACTTCCATAATCTGTTCCGGCCCGCGAACACCCGATGCGACGCGCCGCGCTCCGAACTGCCTTTCCAGTTTCTGGTGCAACCAGGGCGTCGGTTCGCACAAAACCTCGGCTATGGGTGACTCGGCCTGCGCAGGCAGGGCAAGACCAAGAAACAGACAAAACAGAGCAAGATGCAAAACGCGGGCCATGGAACAAGTGTAACAATTCCATGACGACACGTATAGACAAAAGCTATGCAGCTTGTCGGTTCTATTTACGAATGATCGCCTCGAACTCACGCCATTCGCGCGCTGTCATCCCCGAGTTTTCCTGCGTGACCGCCTCACCTGCCAGCATGCGTTGCAGGCTTTCGACCATCTGGGCAGACAGGTTCACCGCACCCAGCCGGTAATCCTCGAACGCCTTATACGCAAACGGCACCCAATCAGCGACGATCTTGCACATCGCTTCGGCATAAACGCGAATTTCATACTGAGCATGCGGGTCGGCCCGCAGGCGCAGGAAGTGGAACAGATTGTGCAGGTCCACCTTCCAATACCACTGCGTATAAACGTTTGCGGGTAGGTTCATGCGGGCCAGTTCACGTGCAAGCCCCTGTTGCCCGTCCTGGCTGATCATGGATTCGTAATTGTCGTAGCAGCGTGTGCTGTCCGCCTTAAGGGTTTCCAATACGCGCGCGGCCTCTTCGCCTTCCAACGTTGCCCCACGGCCCTGATTGTTCACTTCGGACTGTGCCGCCACATGTTCAGGGGCGGGAATATAAAACTCGCGATCCAGAATTGAATACCGTGCCGAGTATTCATTCACATTGGCGGTCCGGTGCCGGATCCACTGCCGCGCCACGAATACTGGCAATTTCACATGCAATTTGACTTCGCACATTTCGAAAGGCGTCGAATGCCAGTGCCGCATCAGATACCGGATCAACCCTTCATCATTCTGGACGGATTTGGTGCCTTTGCCGTATGAAACGCGCGCAGCCTGACAGATGGCGGCATCGTCCCCCATATAGTCGATCACGCGGACAAAGCCATGATCCAGGACCTGATGCGCTGTGTAAAGGTGGTCTTCCATTCCCGCCGACACAACTCGACGCGTGGGATGCGATTGCGCGCGTTGCGCGTCGATCTCGGCCTGTTGATCAGGGGACAGCGGCATCGAATCTTCCTTTCTGGCAATGAGTCGCCTGCTACTATATATCGCCGATCCCGGCACAGGAACCGCGATATATGCCGCAGCGGACGCAAAAAACAAATTGCTGCTGAGGGCTCTATCGACACATCGAGGCGGAGCGCTAAGCTCTTGGCAATGTGAGTCGAAAAAGGATGGCCGAAATGGCGCTGAAATATCTTCACACCATGGTCCGCGTGAAGGATCTGGAAAAATCCATGGCGTTTTACGAGCTTCTGGGTCTGAAAGAAACACGCCGGTTTGACAGTGAAGCCGGGCGATTTTCTCTGATCTTCATGGCCCCTCCGGGACAAGAAGACGCGCCGATCGAGTTGACGTACAATTGGGACGGCGATGACGAGTTGCCCGCCGACAGCCGTCACTTCGGCCATCTGGCCTACGGTGTCGATAATATCTACGAGGTTTGCCAACATCTTCAGAACAACGGCGTTACGATCAATCGCCCGCCAAGGGATGGTCGCATGGCTTTCGTTCGATCGCCCGACAATATCTCGGTTGAGCTTTTGCAGAATGGCGAAGCACTCGAACCAGCCGAACCCTGGGCCAGCATGGAGAGCAGTGGTCACTGGTGATCCGTTGGCTGATAGCGTTTGGGCTGGTCGTTCAGGCCAGCCCTGTCAAGGCCGAGCAATGTCGCTTGGCGCTGGCCTTGGCGATGGATATTTCCGTTTCAGTCGATGAGGCCGAAGATGTGTTGCAACGGCAGGGGTTAGCCGCCGCCTTGATTGCACCCGAAGTGCAAGAGGCCTTCTTTTCTTCACCGATGCCCGTTGCCCTGGCGGTATATGAGTGGAGTGGCCGCTCAACCCAAAATGTCGTCCTGAACTGGACAATGATCGATGACGTTGGTGATCTGCTGTTCGCATCCAGTCAGGTCAGTCAATCCGTCCGATCTGACAGCGGATCGGCAACAGCTATGGGCTATGCGCTGGCATACGGTGCAAGTCTTATGGAGCAAGCGCCGCAATGCTTGTTTCAAACCATTGACCTGTCCGGCGACGGCACGAACAACGATGGCTATGGGCCGCAGATCGCCTATCGGCACTTTCCCTTCCAAAACACTGTCGTGAATGGGCTTGTGATCAACGCGGCGGATTTCGAGGGAGAGCTGTTCTTGATCCCTTTCTTCGAAAATAACGTCCTGCACGGGCCCGGCGCCTTTTTGGAAATTGCCACCGGGTTTGAAGATTTCGAGCGCGCCATGCGAAAGAAACTGAAACGAGAACTGAGCGGTCTGCAAATCGGAGCATTGCGGATTGAAGGCCCATGATACGTCGCGTGATCGTCTTTCTGGCTTGCCTGATTTCAGGACCTGCCCTTGGCGAGTGCCGCCAGGCCCTTGCGCTAGGGCTGGATGTGTCGGGTTCGGTCGACAGCCGGGAGTACAGGCTGCAACTGGACGGGCTGGCGTCGGCCCTGAGCCGCCCCGAAGTCAGCCAGCTGATGTTGTCGGACGGTGCAACCTCCTTGCGTCTGGCGATCTACGAATGGAGCGAGCGGGGACATGAACGGATGCTGCTGGAGTGGACAGAAGTACGGTCCCCCGCCGACCTGATCGCAATCAGTGATCGTTTGATTCGAACCTCGCGCAGCGCAGCGCCGCAGGGAACGGCGCTAGGGTCGGCCATGTTATTTGGCTCTTCCCTGCTTGATCAGCAAAGGGGGTGCTGGCGCCGTACGCTGGATCTGTCCGGTGATGGCAAACATAACATCGGACCGCATCCACGTGATGTGAAAGCCAGTTTGCGACATGACGGGATCACAATTAACGGGCTGGTGATCGGCGCCGACGATCCGAAAGAAGGTGATCGGAGATATGTTCAGGTCGGTGAACTTTCAGCTTACTATTCAGCCTGGGTCATTTTGGGGCCAAACGCGTTCGTAGAAGTGGCGCTGGGCTTCGAAGCGTATGAAGAGGCCATGACCCGCAAACTTCTTCGCGAGTTGGACAGCCTTGTCCTGTCTGACGCCCGCCACTGATCAATAAATATACCGTATCTGATCCGTCCAATACCGTTCGACGCGACGCAGCGAACTGGTGATATCCTCGATGCCTTCAAGCCCAAGCACCCCCCTGCCTTGCAGACCTTCTGCGTGACGCGCAAACAGCTTGGACACGATATTGCGGATTTCCCTGCCTTGCGGCGTCAGGCGCACGCGAACCGAACGGCGGTCAATCTCGCATCTTTGGTGGTGCATGTAGCCCATCTCAACCAGTTTCTTGAGGTTATAGCTGACATTGCTGCCTTGATAGTATCCACGGCTTTTCAGTTCGCCTGCCGTGACTTCGTGATCACCGATATTGAACAGCAACAACGCCTGAACCGCATTGATTTCCAAAACGCCGACGCGCTCAAACTCATCCTTGATGACATCCAGCAACAACCGGTGCAGACGCTCCACCAGGGCCAACGCCTCAAGATAGCTGGCTATGAAGCCCTTGGTCTCTGGTGTGGAGACCTGCATTTCCATACTCATCCGACCCTCCGATTCAGTCGCGCTGTTTGACACACGATGAACCGAAATTCCGAAAAATCGGTTAAACAGAACTTTGCCTTATTTCTGAAAGGTTTGCGCTATGTCTGCAATCAGGTTGGCAAATCGCGCCGGAGGCTGCACCTGCCCTGTGACCCATTGATAAAGGTCCTGGTCATTTTCATGCAACAGCGCGTCATAGACATCCAGCCCGGCGGTATCCATGTCGGCCAGATTGCGACCGGCATAGGCTGACAGGATAATGTCCATCTCTTTGATGCCGCGTCGCATCGACCGCATTTGCATGCGTTTGATGCGCACATCCCGGGGTTCGCTCAATTCTTCTGCTCCAGCATCTGACGCATTTTCTTTTCCAGACGCGCTGCGCGTTCGGAACATGTGCGCATTTCCGCACGAATGGCGCGCAGTTCGGCCACGGCCGAGGACAGTTCCATGCCGCCTTCGCCTTCATCCACGGGCGCATCCATGCCTTCGCCCTCGCCGGTCAACAACCACATGATCGAGACATTGACCATGCCCGCCATCATTGACAGCCTGTTGGCCCGGGGCTCGGACAAATCATTTTCCCAATCCGAAATTGTTGCCTTTTTGACCCCAAGGCGCCGCGCCAGTTGCGCTTGCGTCATTCCCGCGGCTTCTCGTGCGCCGGCCAGGCGGTCTCCGAATGTAGCAGATTCCGGACCGTACCAGTCGTTTTCGTCATTCATTCGGGTCTCCAATTCACTTTATCTATACGGCTTGATCGTCACTCGGGCGCACCCTATGACAGTCAGGCTGAACATACAAACCGAGGCCGAGCATGAGTTTTCTGTCTGCGACACTGTCACGCGTCAAACCTTCACCCACCATCGCCATGACAGCCAAGGCAGCCGAGCTGAAGGCCGCCGGGCGTGATGTCATCGGGCTAAGCGCCGGTGAGCCGGATTTCGACACGCCCCAGAACATCAAGGACGCCGCAGTTGCGGCCATCGCAGCAGGCAAAACCAAATACACCGCACCGGACGGTATCCCAGAGTTGAAGCAAGCGGCGTGTACCAAGATGAAACGTGATCACGGGCTGGATTATTCACCAGCCCAGATTTCGGTCGGGACCGGCGGCAAGCAAACGCTCTACAATGCCTTGATGGCGACGATGAACGAAGGCGACGAGGTGATCATCCCTGCACCGTACTGGGTCAGTTACCCCGATATGGTGCTTTTGGCCGGGGGCACCCCTGTTGTGGTCGAGACGACGCTGGAAAACAATTTCAAGCTGACCTCAGAACAACTGGAAGCCGCCATCACGCCCAAGACGAAGTGGTTCATCTTTAACTCGCCTTCGAACCCGACGGGCGCTGGGTATAGCCGGGCTGAACTGAAGGCGCTGACCGATGTTTTGATGCGTCATCCGCATGTCTGGATCATGTCGGACGACATGTACGAACATCTGGCTTATGACGGGTTTGAATTTTGCACCCCGGCCGAAGTTGAACCCGGTCTATTTGACCGGACGCTCACCTGCAACGGGGTTTCAAAAGCCTATGCCATGACCGGTTGGCGCATCGGGTATGCCGCCGGCCCGGTCGAGATCATCGCGGCCATGCGCAAGATCCAGTCGCAATCAACTTCGAACCCCTGTTCGGTCAGTCAATGGGCTGCTGTCGAGGCCCTGAACGGAACTCAGGATTTTCTGGCCCCGAATAACGAGACATTCAGGCGCCGACGCGATCTGGTGGTTCAGATGCTGAACGAGATCGACGGTGTCACCTGCCCGACACCTGAAGGGGCCTTCTATGTCTATCCGTCTATCGCCGGACTGATCGGGAAAACGACGCCCGCTGGGACGGTCCTTGTAGACGACGAAGCCTTTGCAACCGCACTGCTGGAAGAGGCCGACGTTGCCGTTGTATTTGGTGCCGCCTTTGGCCTGTCGCCGAATTTCCGTGTCAGCTATGCTACGTCTGACGCGGCACTGACCGAAGCTTGCGGCCGCATCCAGCGCTTTTGTGCTTCCCTGAGGTGACCATGACCGCCGAACTACCCGAGTATTACTTTCGCATACGTGAAAACGGTGCTGCGGTGTTTCGGATCGATACCGAAAACCGTCAGCGCCGGATCGAGATGGACCAGATTGCCGTCATCAATATCCGCAATGGCGAGGTCAAGCCGCACGGGCAGCGGACGCTGTCTGACCGGGATCAGGCCGAAATTACCCAATGGATGGAAGAGCGCCGGGCCCTGCTGGCCCAGCGTGACATCGACGATATTCATCGCGCAGTCGACTATCTGAACCTAACCACGCAATGGGCGCAGTCCAAGGCAAGCGACACGCAGCTAGAGGATGTGACAGAC
Source organism: Ruegeria sp. HKCCSP351 (assembly GCF_017872535.1). Classification (NCBI taxonomy): domain Bacteria; kingdom Pseudomonadati; phylum Pseudomonadota; class Alphaproteobacteria; order Rhodobacterales; family Roseobacteraceae; genus Ruegeria; species Ruegeria sp. HKCCSP351. The sequence goes on from NZ_JAEDOV010000002.1 coordinate 154,586, forward strand.
AGGTTACTGATGGCCATGCACGACCTGCGTACGGTACTAGTACGAAAAAAGGCAGATCGGCTGGACAAAGACTAAGCAGGCTCGGCCGATGCCTGTATCTGCTGTACCGAATGCATCCAGAACCGGGTCATGAGAAGCACGGCCGCGAAGGCGAGACCAAGCACTAGCCCCAGCCAGACGCCGATGCCGTCCATATGACGGACAAAGCCGAAATAATACGACGCAGGAATCCCCACGACCCAATAGCTGAGCGCCGCCATGACCATTGGGATCTTGGCATCCTGCAACCCGCGCAACAGGCCCAGCGCAATCACCTGCGCGCCATCAACCAGCTGAAACAACGCCGCCACGGCAAGCAATCCGGTTCCGATGGTCAGGATTTGCCCCCGCTGCGGATCATCTGCTTCCATGAACAGAGAAATCAAAGGCTCGGCGCAGGTCAGAAACAGGATGATGGTTGCCACTGACATGACCAGCGACATGCCAGTCACAGAGATTGCGCCCTTTTCCAAATGCGCCCTGTCCCGACGGCCCAGCGCATTGCCAGCCCGGATGGTCGCCGCATTTGATAACCCCAGGTGAACCATGAATGTGGCCGAAGCCAGGTTCAGGGCGATCCCATGCGCAGCCAGCGGGACTTGACCCAGCCAGCCCATCATCACCGCAGAAGTCGCGAACAGTGAAACTTCGGCCAATGTGGTCAACCCGATGGGTACACCCAGCTTCCATACGCTGGCAAACATCTCCCAATCCGGTCGCCAGAACCGTTGGAATAGGCTATGCTCCGGCAACGTCCGGACCACATAGATAACGACCGCGATCAGCGAAACAACTTGTGTCGTAATCGAGGCGGTTGCCGCCCCTGTCACGCCCAGTTCGGGAGCGCCCCAGTTGCCGAAGATCAGCGCATAATTGGTCAGCCCGTTCACAGCCGCCGCCGCAATCGTGATCCATAAAACGATCTGTGTTCGCTCCAATGCTGCCAGATAGCTTTTCAACACCATCACAATGAGAGCCGGAAACAATCCCCAACCGGCAACTCGCAGATATTCGGCTGCGGTTTCAGCAACTTGCGGTTCCTGCTTCATGGCGATCAGGATCGGATAGGACCACCACAGCAAGGGCATGACAACCACGGCATACAGCAACGACAACCACAGACCCATCCGGGTCGAGCGGCGAATGCTGGTTTCGTCCCCTTCCGCCGCTGCTGTGGCAACCATGGGCATCACGGCCCAGCCAAACCCCGCACCAAACAAAAACAACACGAAATAATAACTGTTGGCCAAGGTAACAGCCGCCAACGCCTCGACCCCGTACCAACCCAGCATGATGGTGTCGGTCAAACCAATTGCGTATTGCGCCAGATGACCGCCAACCAGTGGCAGACCAAGAACGGCAATAGCCCGAAAATGGGCCGGATATGTCATCACCTTTGTCATCGCTCCAGCCATATGCGCGGCTTTGGCGCGGGACAAGGGCGGATCGGCAATATTTCACATTGAGACTTTGATGCCCAACCGTTTCCTGTGGCCGGGCATCTTTGCAATCAGCGGGCGTCGGGGTGCAGAGCCGTACCCAGAATATGCTCGGAGCGGTGAATAACGTGATGCGCCTGCCCTACGATCAGCGGATCAGGCTCGCCCACGATATCGTGATCCTTGCCAGGGTAATCCAGCGAGGACAGGAAGTGACGCATACAGTTCAGGCGCGCGCGTTTCTTGTCATTCGACTTGATAATCGTCCAGGGTGCGTCAGCCGTGTCCGTGTAAAAGAACATGGCTTCTTTCGCCTCGGTATAGTCGTCCCACTTGCTGAGGCTTGCCTTGTCGATGGGCGACAGTTTCCATTGCTTCAAGGGGTCGGTTTCGCGGCTTTTGAAACGGCGCTGCTGTTCTTGCTGCGTAACCGAGAACCAATATTTGTATAGCTGAATGCCCGAGCGCACCAACATCCGTTCCAACTCGGGCGTTTGCCGCATGAACTCAAGATATTCGTTGGGTGTGCAGAACCCCATAACCCGTTCCACACCCGCACGGTTGTACCAGGACCGGTCATAGAACACCATTTCGCCTACGGTCGGCATCTCCTGAATGTAGCGCTGGTAGTACCACTGGCCTTTCTCTTCCCAGGTGGGTTTGTTCAATGCAACGACACGGGCCTGACGCGGGTTCAGGTGCTCCATGAACCGCTTGATCGTACCCCCTTTGCCGGCCGCATCGCGCCCTTCGAACAACAACACAAACCGCTGCCCCGTTTCCTGCGCCCACAGCTGAACCTTTAATAATTCGGCCTGCAACCCGGCTTTCTGCGCCTCATACGTGCCTCGCGCCATCTTGCGCTCGTACGGATACTTTCCACTTTCGAACGCCTGCCGGATTTTCTCGGGGCTGGGTGCTGATGGGTCCGCGCTGTCGGCAGGTGCCGGTTTGATCTGAGTAAGTTCCGCTTTGTTCGTGGCAATGGCGTCCATGCATTCTGTCCTTTTCTACTGTCCTGAAGGGTGGCTAGCAGAAAGCTCGGAAATGCGCTTTGATTGGTGTCAAATAGATGCCTCAAAAACCCATGATTTCCAGCGCGGATCACTTGCTCCAATGCTAACGTCTTTTTTTAAGCTGAACGGCCATTCTTTCCACGTCAGGACATGGGGCGACAAAGCCGCGCCACCACTATTGATGCTGCATGGTTTCCCTGAATTCAGCGGCGCCTGGGCTGATCTTGCGCCTCATCTGGCAGAACGCTTTTATTGTATTGCTCCGGACCAGCGCGGTTATGGCCAAAGCTGGTGTCCCGAAGGGGTGCAGAACTATACCCTGTCGCAACTGGTCTCAGACGTGGCCGCACTGATTGAAACCTGCGGCGCGCCTGTTGCGCTGCTGGGTCACGACTGGGGCGCATCGGTGGCTTATGGCGTTGCCGTGTTCCGCCCGGAACTGGTTGATCGGTTAATCATTGCAAACGGCGTACATCCGGTGCCGTTTCAACGCGCCATGGCCTTGGGTGGCGCACAATCCACAGCCTCGCAATATATCAATCTGCTGCGGGCACCTGATGCCGCACAAAAACTGTCCGAAAACAACTTTTCGATGCTGGAACAGTTCTTTCGCCACGGTATGGGGCTGGATTGGTTGACCGAAGCTCGCATGGCCGACTACCGCACTGAATGGGCCCGACCCGGTCGGCTGCAGGCGATGCTGAACTGGTACAGAGCCTCTCCGTTGGTTGTCGCCAGACCCGGTGTCCCCGCGACAGACCTGCCTGACCTGCCGCTCGACCGGTTGCATGTCAGGTGTCCGCACTTGTTGATTTGGGGGCCGGATGACAAAGCCCTTTTACCCGAAGCCACTGAGGGGCTGGAGGCGTTTGCCACCCACCTCACCCGTGTCACGATCCCCGGGACCGATCATTGGTTGCATCATCAAAACCCGAGGGCCGTGGCGCAGGCCATTCTGGAATGGACTGGTCTGACGTAATCAGGCCCCGCCCGCGCGCAACGGCAAGCCAGGCAGCCTTTGTCGCAGCGCCAACGATATCTTTAGCACCTTACCGATGCCCCCAGTCGTCAGGGTTGTCAGAATTGTTGGGCGACAAGCCCAATTCATCACCATCGGTTGAGCACCCAAGCCCCAGAACCGTCCGGTTTGCATATGAAAAGTAGGAGCAGACCTGATTGATCTCGAGGATTTCGCCATCATCCCACCCCGCGTTGCGCAGGGCGGTGATGTCCGCTTCGACCAGATCGCCCGGCGCTTCGGTCAGCTTGCGGGCATAATCCATCGCAGCCATTTGCGCCGCATCCAATGGCGCGGCCAAGGGATCGCGCGCCTCAATCGCTGCCCTGATCGTGTCGCCGCGCGCCGCGTCACCCAGCAAGCGCTGAAGACCTGCAAAGTGATGCTCGACGCAATAGCCGCACCGGTTCAGCGAGCTGACCCAAACCCCCAGCACTTCCAGAAACCATTTCGGTATCTTGTTGCCCGAATGATGCAGCACCGCCTTGTACATGGCCATATGGCCTTCCATCGAATGCGGGCGAAGGCTGTGTGCCATCATGATGTTGTCTACGTTATTGTTCGGCCCGGTCACGCGCTCGTAGAGTTTCTTCAACTTTCCAGTCGCTTCTTCGAACGGAACGGTTCTGATCCAGCTCATTTATTCACCTCCGCTTTACCGGGATCAAAGGACTGGTTATCTGCACGGATTGCAAGCGGCTTGACAGAAAATCCACAACACCTCGCGTCCCTCTTCCCCCGGACCACATCACCTGCCATAATGGCGGAAACCCAAAAACAAGAGCAGCACCCATGCCCGAAGATCTGTTGACGCCCAGCGCCACTTCTACCTATGACGCCTCCTCGATCGAGGTGCTCGAAGGGCTGGAACCGGTTCGCAAACGCCCCGGCATGTATATTGGCGGCACAGATGAGCGTGCGCTGCACCATATGTTGGCCGAAATCCTCGACAACTCGATGGACGAGGCGGTGGCAGGCTATGCCAACCGGATCGAGGTCGAGCTGCATTCCGACTACGCCCTGACCGTCCGTGACAACGGGCGCGGTATCCCGATCGACCCGCATCCGAAATTTCCGGGCAAGTCCGCGTTGGAGGTGATCCTGTGTACCTTGCACGCGGGTGGCAAGTTCTCGGGCAAGGCCTATCAGACCTCGGGCGGCTTGCACGGGGTTGGTGCGTCGGTGGTGAACGCGCTGTCTGATTCGATGGTCGTGCAGGTGGCGCGGGACAAGCAGCTATATGAACAACGTTTCTCGCGCGGTATCCCACTTGGCCCGGTCGAAAAGGTTGGCGCGGCCCCGAACCGGCGCGGCACAACGGTGACCTTCCACGCCGACCCGGACATCTTTGGCCATCACAAGTTCAAACCCGCGCGGCTGTTCAAATCCATCCGTTCCAAGGCCTATCTGTTCTCGGGCGTCGAAATTCGCTGGAAAACAGCCATCGATGACGGTGAAACCCCGCTTGAGGCCTCGTTCCACTTTCCCGGCGGCCTTTCGGATTACCTGAAAGAGACGATGAACGGCTCGTCCACCTATGCCGAGCAGCCCTTTGCGGGCACCGTCGATTTCAACGAGAAATTCGGCACCCCCGGCAAGGTCGAATGGGCGATCAACTGGACACCGTCGCGTGACGGGTTCATCCAATCCTATTGTAACACCGTCCCCACCCCCGAAGGCGGCACCCATGTGGCTGGATTCTGGGCTGCGATCCTCAAGGGGATCAAGGCCTATGGCGAGTTGATCAACAACAAGAAAGCCGCGCAGATCACCCGCGACGACCTGCTGACAGGTGGCTGCGCGCTGGTGTCGTGCTTTATCCGCGAGCCGGAATTCGTGGGCCAGACCAAGGACCGTCTGGCCACGGTCGAGGCGCAGCGGCTGGTCGAAAACGCGGTCCGCGACCATTTCGACAACTGGCTGGCGGCTGATACGAAATCCGCCGGCGCGATCCTCGACTTCCTTATCCTGAGGGCCGAAGAACGCCTGCGCCGTCGGGCCGAGAAGGAAACACAACGCAAGTCCGCCACTAAGAAACTTCGTCTTCCCGGCAAGCTGGTGGACTGTTCCAGTTCAACACGCGACGGCACCGAATTATTCATCGTCGAAGGCGATTCTGCGGGCGGCTCGGCCAAAATGGGTCGTGACCGCAAAACACAGGCCCTGCTGCCCCTGCGCGGCAAGATCCTGAACGTGCTGGGCGCGGCCAGTTCCAAGCTGGGCACCAATGCCGAGATCAACGACCTGACCCAAGCGCTGGGTGTCGGGCTTGGCACCAAGTTCAACGTTGACGACCTGCGCTATGACAAGGTCATCATCATGACAGACGCGGATGTGGACGGGGCGCATATTGCGTCCTTGCTGATGACGTTCTTCTTTACCCAGATGCGCCCGATGATTGACGCGGGCCACCTGTACCTGGCCTGCCCGCCTCTTTACCGCCTGACCCAGGGCGCCAAACGCGTCTATTGTCTGGACGAAGCCGAGCGGGACGAGTGGCTGAAGAAAGGTCTGGGTGGCAAGGGTAAGATCGACGTGTCCCGCTTTAAGGGTCTGGGCGAGATGGACGCCAAGGACTTGAAAGAGACCACGATGGACCCCAAGTCCCGGAAATTGATCCGGGTCACCATCGACGAGGATGAACCCGGCGAAACCGGCGATCTGGTCGAGCGTCTGATGGGCAAAAAACCCGAACTGCGGTTCCAATATATTCAGGAGAACGCGAGGTTTGTTGAGGAGTTGGATGTTTGAATTGGAAGATTTCGATTGGAAAAGATCACAAGACAAATTCGAAATAATATCTTTGATGGTCTCAGATTAGAGCGGATATTTTACGCTGGCGAACTTGGCGACGTAGATTTTTTGGGCCGCCTTTACGACTTGCGTGAGCTCCCAAGTTACGATCAACGGTTCAAAACTGCTGACCAAGATATTTGGCAGCATTGTGAGAACAACAACGATTGGCCAATAGACTGGGTGTTTGCGGACGCTAGGTTTAATCTACTTGGCTGTTCTGATGACGCCTTCTTACGCTTTCTGTGCGAGACAGTTCACCCTGTCGTTCGACCTGACGCCTTCGAGGCGGCAAAGATCGTCGGCCACTATAATGATCAATTGGGCCGAGCAAGCTGGAAGCTAGTTGAATCTCAAAAGATTGCGGGAAGAGCCGTCTTCATCGCCCAGCGAACCAACGAGTTTCACAGCCAGATTCAGCGAGCAAGCACCGTGGCAGAAAAATTGTCTTCCAATTGGATGCAAGCCGAAATCAGACGGATTCAAGACTCTATCGAAACTGACCCAGCCTTGGCAATCGGAACTGCGAAGGACTTAGTCGAATCTTGCTGTAAGACAATCCTTGCACAACTGCCAAATGCAGATGCTCCGCAAAAATCTGATGATTTACCGACACTCTCAAAAAAACTCTGCAAAGCCTTGGCGCTAGTTCCTGAGGGTGTCCCAAAAGAAGCAAAGGGAGCGGGCAGTATCAAAAGGACGCTAAGCAATCTAGCATCTATTACAAAAGGAATATCAGAATTGCGCGGTTTATACGGCTCAGGGCATGGGCGCGACGGAAAGCACATTGGCCTCGAACCAAGGCACGCGAGGCTTGCAGCTTCCTGTGCAATAGCATTTGTGGATTTCGCTACAGAAACCTATTTGCAACGCCATAAGGATAGCTGAGGATAAGCCTTCTTGTGACCTTGGGAAAGCAAGCGTTTGATGGGGGCTCGCACCCATCCATTTCCCCGCGTCAAGATGGGAACAAACACCCATCCTACTTGATCACAACCATCGCGCCTGCCCATGCGAGCGAATAGGGTGCGTGTATGATGCTTTGCATCATGCATCGGGTGGATTGGACAACACCCCAACACCACACGCGCCCTCAAAAAACCAAAATCTACTGCAATTCAAACATCTTCGGTTTACTAATCAGATCAAGACCCGGCTTCCCCGTGACAAGCTGGCTTGGATTTAACGATTAAGGATTTGCAATGGCCCGCCTTTATGACAGTCGAAAACGTGTTCTCGTAACCGGTGGGGCCGGATTTCTGGGCTCGCATCTGTGCGACCGGCTTCTGGATCAGGGGCATGAGGTTTTGTGCGTCGACAACCTGTTCACCGGCACCAAGCGCAATATCGACCATCTGCACAGCAACCCGCGGTTCGAGTTTATGCGCCATGATGTGACCTTCCCGCTGTTCGTGGAAGTGGACGAGATCTATAACCTCGCCTGCCCGGCCTCACCCGTGCATTATCAGCACGACCCGGTGCAGACGACCAAGACCAGCGTGCATGGCGCGATCAACATGCTGGGTCTGGCGAAGCGGCTGAAATGCAAGATCTTTCAGGCCTCGACCTCTGAGGTCTATGGCGACCCGACCATCCATCCGCAGACCGAAGACTATTGGGGCAACGTCAACCCGGTTGGGCCGCGGTCCTGTTATGACGAGGGCAAACGCTGCGCCGAGACGTTGTTCTTTGATTACCACCGTCAGATGGGGCTTGAGATCAAGGTCGCCCGCATCTTCAACACCTACGGTCCCCGAATGCACCCCGCCGACGGGCGCGTTGTGTCGAATTTCATCATGCAGGCCCTGACGGGCGAGGCGATCACCATCTTTGGCGACGGCACGCAGACCCGGTCATTCTGCTACGTGGATGATCTGATCGAAGGGTTCATCCGCCTGATGGACACCGGCAAGGAGGTCACCGGCCCCGTCAATCTGGGCAATCCCAACGAATTCTCGATGAACGAGCTGGCCCGCGAGGTGCAGGCGCTTGTTGGCGCGGAAACCCCCATCAGTTTCAGGGAGTTGCCCGAGGACGACCCGAAACAACGTCAGCCCGATATCACGCTGGCGCGGACCGTGCTGAACTGGGAACCCACAGTGCAGCTGAAGGAAGGGTTGGACGCAACGATCCGGTATTTCCGGGCGCTTCAGTCAGAAGGCGCAGCCGGATAACGGGTCTCGCCATCGCACGCGGACCGGGTCAGACCGCCGTGCCGATCAGCGCGACGCCAATCGCCATGAGGACCGCGGCGCCCAGGCGTCGCATCCAGTTGCCTTCTTTCAGGAAAATGAACCCGATCAGCGCCGCAAAGATGACCGAGGTTTCCCGCAGGGCCGAAACCGCCCCCAGCGGCGCAAAGTTCTTGGCGTAAAGCACCAGACCATACGCTGTCATAGAAACCAGCCCGCCTAAAAGGCCCGTCATCCATATTCTGGCTGGCAGGTCTTTCAGGGTGGCGCGTTTCCTGACCCCGATAAACCCTGCAATGAACAGGTGCAGAAAGGCCCCCCACGCCCAATAGCTGAGCGTATTGCCTGACAGCCGCACCCCGATGCCGTCAACAACCGAATAGATCGAAATGCAAAACCCGGTTCCCAGCGCGAATCCCAGCGCGCTGCGCCCGACGCCCGAACGCAGCGCGGCCCAGCTGCTCAGCTGAATGCCAACCGCGATCAGGGCGATCCCGCCCCAGGCCTGCCAAGGCAGAACTTCGCCCACCAGCGCCATCGCCCAAAGCGAGACCAGTGCCGGAACAATCCCGCGTGCTATGGGGTAAACCACACTCAGATCGCCATGCTGGTAAGCCTTGCTCAGCATGAAGTAATAGCCGAAATGCACGACGGTCGAGAGCAGGATATAGACAAAGCTCTGCGTGTTCGGCAGGGGCAGCACCAACACCATTACCGCCGCCGGCAACACCTGACCCAACGCGACCAGACCCAGCATGGTGGTGCGGTCCGCTGCCGTTTTCACGATGGCATTCCATACGGCATGCAGCAGCGCCGCCGACAGAATAATCAGAATGACGAACAGGGTCATACCCGAACCTTTCCCGCAGAATTCGTGCGTAAAAAGGGTCTTTGGCCCCATTTCACTTGGGCGTGGTGTCTGCCAAAACCGGGATTTTTGTCAAGCGGGATTCCAGTGGTTAAAGTACCGCCACTGTCGGGGATGTGTCCGCAAGCCGCTCCTGGTTTCGTACTGTGCGCCGGTGTCTGGTAAGAAGTTACAACTGCACGTGATCCCGGTTGCAGGCAGCGTGCGACGTTCTAAGATCGTGCACATGAGTTTTGTGACTGACAACCAATTGCCCCTGCTTATCCTGTTTTTTCTGTCAGGATCGATCGGCACCGCCTTTTTGTTCCGTAAACCAGCAGGGCACAGGGCATGGAAACTGGCCGATCTGGTCTGGGTCGTGCTGGGTGGTATCGGCGCATTGGTGGCTGTTCTGGCGGGGCTTTATACGTCGGACAGTTCGCGACTGGATCGCCAGATTGATGTAGCCTACGCCGCAACATTGGCATTCGACCGGGATGCCGCACGGTTTCGTCTGCGTTTCTGCGACCCTGCTTACGATCCTGATACGGCAGTGCTGTGCGACAAGGTTGAATTTTTGTCGGCATCAACTGCCAGCAACTCGGAATTGCCCCTGTTCATCGCCGTAACCAACGAAGTGGCCCCCCTGCAGGGACTGCACTTCCTGTTCGGAAGTCAGGGCAAAGATGAAATGGACGAGCTGCGGGATATGACGGCTAAAGCTGATGCTTTCGATATCGACCAGTTCCTCGTTTTCACGTCTCTAGACGACAAAACCCAGGTGGCCATAGACAACATGCGCCGCAAGGTGCCCGCGATTGCCGGAGATTATCAGATCCTGGCACAAAGCTATGACGACCTGATCCAGCAAGTCGGCAAGTTGAAGGACGAGTGGGAATACTTGCAGGCCAATGCCCATATTCTGGTTCTGCAAATCGTGGCGCTTTGTCTTGTTAGCTTTGCGGCCCCGTTTCGACTGGGAAAATCTTTGGTCGAGTTGCGCCGGGCGCTTAACGTCGATAGCCCCGCGCCAACACCCGTGGATCAACCCCCAGAAAATAGCGCAGAAGTGTCCACAAGTTCCGTGCACCCCGCCGAAACCAACCTGCCTGTTCATAGCGCTCCGCGCTCGTAAAGGCACGCGACCCGAGTATCTCGATCCGTGGCAATGCGCGCACCAGCGCGACGTCTTCCATCAAAGGTTGGTCCGGATACCCACCAGCCGCCAGATAGACATCACGCGGAACCAGCAACCCCTGATCTCCGTACGGTAAACCGAACAGACTGCTGCGCAGATTGGCCCATCCGGCCACCCAGGCCTGCGCAAACCCATGCGCGCGAAAAGCTAACCGAAACGCCGCTGGTGCGTTGGATGGCAGATGGGCGCTTACGCTCTCGGCCCATCCCTGTTGCAGCACGGTATCGGCATGAAGGATTAACAACCATTCACCATCAGCCTGCGCACACCCCCGGCGCAATTGACCACCGCGCGATGGCTCACCTTTCAGAACAAGCGCGCCTACATCTTCTGCAATTCTCAACGTCTGGTCTGTTGAGCCTGCATCGCTGACGATCAGGTCCCTGATCAGCCCGGAATGCACCCCTTCCATCAGGGCTTCTAGGCAGGCAGGCAAGGAACCGGCGGCATTCAAGGTTGGAATCACTACAGTGACGGGTGCGGGCACGTCCGATAACCTCTGGTCTTGACTGCGGGACTTCCTATATCACGAGGCCAAAGGCAATGACGAGGACCAAGCCATGCCCACCCGCCGCATCCTGCGCCTGACCGGCTCGGACACCGAAAACTTTCTGCAGGACCTTGTCACCAATGACGTTCGGGGGCTGGGCAATGGGCTTGTCTATACGGCGTTGCTTACTCCACAGGGCAAGTATCTGGCAGATTTCTTTCTGAAACACGATGACGGTGGCGTGCTGCTGGACGTGGCCGAGCCACTTGCGGATGACCTGATCAAGCGCCTGAACATGTACAAACTCCGCGCGGATGTGGTGATCGAAGGCACGGATCTACATCTACAACGCGGCACAGGTCCAGCACCGGACACCGCCCTGCCCGACCCCCGTCACCCGGATATGGGTTGGCGTGTCTATTCGACAGCCCCAGAAGGCGATGACGGAACCGACTGGGACGCGCTGCGCGTTCGACACTGCATCCCCGAGGCTGGGGTCGAACTGACGCCAGACAGCTATATCCTCGAATCCGGGTTCGAGGTGCTGAACGGCGTGGACTTCAAAAAGGGTTGCTATGTCGGTCAGGAAGTGACTGCGCGCATGAAGCACAAGACAGAATTACGCAAAGGCTTGCGGCGGGTCTTTGTCGAAGGCTCGGTTCCGGTGGGGACTGAGATTGCCGCAAACGGCAAACCTGTCGGCACCCTGTTTACGCAATCAGGCGGACACGGAATCGCGTATCTGCGCTTTGACCGTGCGAATGCAGACATGTTGGCCGGAGACATCGTGGTTCGCCTGACGGATCAAGCGTAATTTGTTGCCAAATCGGCACGGCCTTATCCGCCGTTTATCTCGTAAAGTTTGAACCCGTTACCCAGCCCTGCCAATGTGTCGGCACAGGGGCAACACGGATACCCGCATGTTTCAGCTTTACTCCGCGATTTGGCGCGCCAGCGCCGGACGGCAGATTGTCCTCATTCTGTTATCCATTGCCATTGCTGCGCTTGCCGCGGTTCCGCTTGAATTTCAACGCGATATTGTCAACCACCTTACGTCCAACGATCTTCATGTCGAAAAGCTGGTTCTGCTGGGCATCGGCATGATGATAGTCATCCTGCTGAGCCTCGCCCTGAAATGGGTTCTGGGTTTTCGCGCGGGTACATTGGGCGAAGACATGATCCGGCTGATCCGGCAACGCTTGCTCTGGCGCGCGACCGACCTGAAGGAAACGGGTGAAAATCTGCGCAAAGGTACCATGACGACCGCCATCTCAGCCGAGGCTGAGGAGCTGGGCAAGTTTGCCGGGGGCGCGTTCTCGGACCCGGTGGTTCAGGTTGGAACGCTGGTCAGCGTGATCGGGTACATATCCTCAACGCAGCCAGGCCTTGGCCTTATCGCGTTTTCCATGATTGTGCCGCAGATCATTATCGTTCTGGTGTCGCAACGCAAAGTGAACACGTTCGTCGCCGAACGCGTCCGCCTTTTGCGCAGCGCCACTGATAGGCTGACCACCGAGGATATCGATGCCGTCGAGCGGGATATCAACGCCCTGTTCGACGACATCTATGACACAAGGCGGCGCATGTTTCTTTGGAAGCTTTCGGCCAAGTTCCTGCTGAGCGTGATCAACGGCGCTGGAACTGTGGGTATTCTGATGTTGGGCGGTTATCTGGTGCTGCAGGGCAAGACTGATGTCGGCACTGTGGTAGCCGCGACCAGCGGGCTTGGCCGAATACAGGGCCCGACCGCGTTCCTGATTGCCTTTTACAGACAAGTCAGTGCCAACCGCATCAAATACGAGCTGATGCTGGAACTATTCGGCCCGGACCCCGCGCATTACCGGTATCGCGACAGTGCATAAAAAAGACCGCGCAACGGCTGTCTGCGCGGTCTGACACTTAAAGCGACGAAACGTCACGCGCGTTCAGAATATTCTATGGTTTCGGTGTTCACGATGATCATTTCATCCTGTCCGATGAACGGCGGCACCATGACTTTCACGCCATTATCCAGAATTGCAGGCTTGAACGAGTTCGCGGCGGTCTGACCTTTGACGACCGGCTCGGTTTCGACAATCTTGCAGGTCACTTTCTGCGGCAGCGTCGCGTTCAGCGCTTCACTTTCGTAGAATTCGACAACAATCGTCATACCATCCTGAAGGAAGGGGCGACGCTCGCCCAGCAAATCCGCTGGCAATTCAATCTGTTCGTATGTTTCGGCATCCATGAACACCAGCATACCATCCGTTTCATACAGGAACTGCTGATCCTTCTGCTCAAGGCGCACGCGCTCAACCTTGTCAGCCGAGCGGAACCGTTCGTTCAGCTTTGAACCATTGCGCAGGTTGCGCAGCTCGACCTGCGCGAAAGCGCCGCCTTTTCCGGGCTTCACATGGTCAACCTTGACCGCGGCCCAAAGGCCGTCGTTATGCTCAAGCACATTGCCGGGGCGAATTTCGTTCCCATTTATCTTGGGCATTACATAAATCCTCACAAACGGTTGATGCGTCAGTTGCGCCTCCTATATCTGGCGGGAACACACCTGACAAGACAACCAAACCTAGTGCTGCACGTGCAGCGAGATATGCAAATGACGCAACGCAACTATGCATATTAGCTGTATCCGAATCGCACTTTATCGGTCATAAGGACCGTCACGCCGAAAATTGCAAGAGCAAGAAAAACAAGGAAGACGAGATGAGAGATTTCGTTGACGGCACTGCCTTTAACAACGAACAAGGCAATCGTGCTCGCAAACTTTTCGCGGCCGTTGTGTTGGCCGCACTTGATGACGCCATTGCCGATGACAAGAAATATGGCAATGGTCCGGAACAAATTGCCCGTTGGGCGCGCTCACGCGATGGGCGCGAAGTGCTGTCTTGCGCGGGAATCGACCCGAACGAACGGGTTGTCAGCGGACTGATGGAGTTCGTTGGACGTGGCGTGCGGACCTCGGTCGCACTGTCGCGTGAAGAAAGCGAGCGTCGCAATGCCGCTCAACAGGCTGAAGCTGCCTGATCCAAGGTTGTTTCAACTCAGAAAAAACGCGCTCTGCCATCAGAGCGCGTTTTTCTATGCGTATACCGCCGCGATCCCGATCCCGGGCGTCAAGGTGAGTTCGGGGCTTCCCCTGCCCGCCCAAATCAGGTCATCTGCGCCTTGACAGGTAGGAGACAATCCATGGTTCGCGCCATCATGATTCAAGGTACCGGCAGCAATGTCGGAAAATCCGTTCTGGTGGCAGGGCTTGCGCGAGTTTTCACACGGCGAGGTCTTCGGGTTGCGCCTTTCAAGCCGCAGAACATGTCGAACAATGCTGCTGTTACGGAAAACGGTGGGGAAATCGGTCGCGCGCAGGCCCTTCAGGCACGGGCGGCAAGGCGGGCGACACATACCGATATGAACCCTGTATTGCTGAAACCCGAAACAGATACCGGCGCGCAGATCATTGTTCAGGGGCAGCGCGCGGGCACCATGAAAGCCGGTGATTACCGCAAGGATAAATCCAGACTGCTAAGCGCCGCATTGGAAAGCTTTGACCGATTGTGCAGCGACGCGGATCTGGTTCTGATCGAAGGGGCAGGCAGCCCGGCCGAAACAAACCTGCGCAAGGGTGACATCGCCAATATGGGTTTTGCCTGTGCTGCGAGTATTCCGGTGATACTTGTCGGCGACATTCACCGCGGCGGTGTGATTGCACAAATCGTTGGCACTCAGGCGGTTCTGGATGACGGCGATCTTGCGCGAATTCGGGGCTTTGCCGTCAATCGGTTCAAGGGGGATGTTTCCCTTTTTGCCGAAGGGCGCGATGATATCGCCTCTCGAACGGGATGGCCCTGTCTGGGGGTTGTGCCATGGTTTCAAGACGCCTGGAAGCTTCCGGCCGAAGATATGATGGACATCCGCTCTCACACAGGCGGCACATGCAAGGTTGTTGTGCCACAGCTTGAACGGATGGCGAATTTCGACGACCTTGATCCCTTGTCTGCCGAACCCGGAGTGAGCGTCGAGATCATTCCGGCCGGACGCCCTTTGCCCGGCGATGCCGATCTGGTTTTGCTACCGGGCAGCAAGTCAACCATCGGAGATCTGGCCTATTTCCGTGCACAAGGCTGGGACATCGACCTGTTTGGTCATGTCCGGCGCGGCGGGCATGTGCTGGGTCTTTGCGGTGGCTTTCAGATGCTGGGCAAGACCATTTCCGACCCCGATGGCGTGGACGGTCGACCAGGTAAGGTCGAAGGGTTGGGGTTGCTGGATGTAGACACGGTCATGGGAGGACAAAAGCAAGTTGTTCTGCGTACGGCCCATGCCTTGCCGGACCGAGAGCCGGTCACCGGATACGAAATCCACATGGGCCATACAGACGGCCCGGATTGCACCAATGCATGGCTTGAGGTCGAAGGTCGCCCTGAAGGCGCGGCCAGCGCAAACGGGCGGATCAAGGGAAGTTATCTGCACGGTATCTTTTCGTCCGACGCATTCCGGGCGCGGTTTTTGTCAGCGTTAGGCGTGACCTCGAACCTGTCCTATGAGGACGGCGTCGAGCAGGCGCTGGACGATCTGGCCGATCATCTGGAGCGCCACATGGACCTTGACCTGCTGCTCAGCCTCGCGCAGCCCCCGCACCGTGGCTGAGAGTTACTCCAGATCCTGAGCCGCAAGAGCGCGGGCGATCTCTCGCCTGACCATCTTGCGCACATTTCGTGTAATCCGCTCACCCATCGTTCCTTGCAGCTCGGCGCGGACAACCTCTGCGATCAGGGTGCGCAGAGCGTCTTCATCCATGTCGATCGTCCTGACATTTTCGTCGGAACCAGGTTCTTCGGCATCAGCATCAGACACAACAGCCTGAGACGACCGGATGAATTCCGCCTGACAAGATGCGTCTTCGGCCTGCTGAACCGCCTCTGGTTCGTCACCACCGGCAGCATCAATCGACATCGCAGCGGCAAATTCTTCTTCGACATCCCATGGCAGCGCGTGTGACGGTGTGCCCGAATACGCATCCTGGCTGTCACCGTCCGGTTCCCACTGATCTTCTGTTTGCGCAATTGCCGCTTCCAGCGCTTCGATCTTTGCACTCAGGCTGTTTGTTGCATCATCCGACGGGGCGTGTTTCGTCTCGGCTGTTTCTGGCTTGTCCTGGTCAGCGTTCGCAGGTTGACCCGTCTGAACGATGTCACAGGTGCGCAACAACATGGGCTTGGCGGCATCTGAAACTTCGGGTTCCGACACAGCTTTAGCGGGAATCACCCCCAATTGATCTGGTGTGCTGATCCGCAAAGCATCAGTAAGCACCAGCCGCCCCGGCTTTCGTGCTTTAGTCGTTTGATCCGAGACGGTTTTATCACGACTGTCTTCACTGACCAGACGTTTGACCGAAGACAGAACGTCTTCGATCCCTGCTTTCACGACATTATCAGACATTGTTCTCTACCGCTCTATCCTTGGATCGAGTGTAGCCAAACAATCCGCGCCTCACAACAGATAGTATTGGCGATCAGTCCCGTCGCAATGCTTTGAGAACGCGATCCAGATCCTTGCTTTGCTTGCTGACCTGTGCCGGCGCATTCTTGACCAGATTGTAATACAAAGTCGGATCATAGATTTGCACCGCCAGCCCAAGACGCTCGGCTGTCAGAAGGCCCTGCGCCTGCAACAACTGATAGGCAGCCCGCGACCGTTCGGTGCGCGAAGCGACTTCTGCCAGCTGTGCATCCAGCAAATCCTGTTGTGCATTCAATACATCCAGAGTTGTTCGCGCGCCCAGAGTTGCCTCTTCCCGGATGCCATCAAACGCCACCTGCGAGGCGTTAACGCGCTCGGTTGACGCCCTCAGACTGGCGCTGGCCGCCTGAAACGCCGCATACCGGTCGGTAACACCCTGCGTGATGTTCTTTTGAACGTTCAGCAGATTCGCACGCGAGGCATCCCGGCTGGCCATTGCGCGGCGGACACTTGCCGCCAACCGGCCACCCGCGTAGATGGGTTGTGTGAAGTTCAGCGACACGGTCGCATCGTTCACATAGTCATTATTGTCATAGCGCTCGGACACGCCAGCATCGGCATTCAGGCTGACATTCGGCCCAAGATTTGCCCGTTGCTGCTGCACGACCAGATCAAACGCCCTGACCTGATGCTGCGCCGAAAGAATGGCCGGGTGGTTGCGCTGCGCCAGATTCACAGCTTCTGCTTCGGAACGCGGCAGATTGGGCAGGCTCGGCTGACCAGCCGTTCGCCCCGGTGCCTTTCCGACTGCGTTCACGTATTCGGCCTGCGCAATGCTCAACTCGCCACGTGCCACCGCCAGATCCGCCTGAGAGCTTGCCAGCTGTGCTTCGGACAATGCGACGTCCGTCCGGGTTACTTCGCCCACTTCGAAGCGGTCATTCGACGCCCTAAGCTCCTCTGCTGACACATCCACGTTGTTCTGGCGGATCGCCACGGTCTCTTCCTGCAACAGGACGCCCAGATAGGCATTTGCTGCGCGAATAAGAACCTGTTGTTCGATATCAATCAGGGTTTGCCGGGTAGACAGCACCGTTTCTTGCGCCGACTGCTTGCCCAGCACAGACGCGCCGCCATCGTACAAAAGCTGGCTCAGCGTCAGGCCCGAAAAGAATCGCGACGGTTCGTTTGTCGTCACGACGTTATTGACCCGCGACCGGGTGTAATCCTGGCTGACCTGCACGGTCCAGTTGATGATTGGTCGCAACGCAGAAAGCGCAATGGCCACATCTTCATCCGCCGCGCGCAGCAACGCCCGGTTCTGTTCAAGCAAACCACTGGTGTTATACGCGCCGATGAACGCATCCGTTATGTTGTCTGCCCACGCTGCACGCCCTGGCATCACGCTCATGGCAAGTCCTGCGGTCACAGCAAACGCCCTGACCAGCTTACCTGTCGCCGAACCACGCATACCAAAATCCTCTCAAACGAAATTACACTGCCCTGCAGGCAGTTTGCGGCCTTCTTTTCAACTAATCAAGGCGATAGAAAAATCTATCGGCGGACTATAGCGAAAATGCACACTCTGCCGAAAAACCTTCCAGAACCGGCGCATTGGCATTGAACACATCACGCCAACTGACGCGGCCCCCGGTTTTTCGACCAATCCGAACTGTACCCAGGTTGCCGTTGACAAACAGACACACGATCCGACCGTGGTCCTTGAGTTGATCCAACAGGGCATCGGGCACCTGCTCGACACCGCCCTGCACCATTATTGCATCATAGGGACCGTGTTCTGCCACACCCTGTTCTAGCGCGCCAACGTGAATGATAGCGTTAAGCACTTCGGCTTCGGCCAAGAGGTTTTGCGCCTCGGTTGCAAGGGTTTCGTCGCATTCAACACCCACAACCAACTCAGCCATCCGTGCGGTAACAGCCGTGGAATACCCCATTGCCGGAGCGATATCTAAGACCATCTCATCCTTGGATATGTTCAACACGTCCAGCATTTTAGCCAGGGTCCGCGGCTCCAGCATGCTGCGCCCGCCACCCAGATCAATCAGGCCGTCCACATAGGCCGCCTCGCGCTGAGAATCGGGTACGAAGCTTTCGCGCGGAACACTCAGCATCGCCTCAATGATCGGGAACTTGGTGACGTCAGAGGGGCGGATCTGCGTATCAACCATTGTGCGGCGCCGGGCTGCGAAGTCAGTCATTGGATATCTCGTCTCATTCCCAAAGATGTCGGGCTTGTGCCATATCCTGAACCTTCCAGCAACGCCCCTGTTGCCGCAACCTGAATCGTGATCACCTTCTTGAGCGTAGACTTCGGCAAATTTCGGTCTTGCCGGCAAATTCGCACGCAATCCACTGGACGCCCCAGAGGAAAGCTGTTAAAAACCCAGTCACACCACAGCAAGTATTTGATTTTACTTGAAAAGGCGAGTTGGCGGAGTGGTGACGCAGCGGATTGCAAATCCGTGTACACCGGTTCGATTCCGGTACTCGCCTCCATTTAAAAACAATCACTTACATCACTCCTTGCCGTGTTTGAGGCCCCGCGTTTACAGGGGCGTTTACATTTTTGTGTCTTGAGACAGTGATTTTGCTCGATTGAGCTTGCGCAAAACCGCATCGCTTTCGTCCGGGCTAACCTGCGCATAATGCTCGATTACCTGCGCCGCGTAGCGAACCGACCACCCCATCAGCACCGCAATCTGGCGCAAAGACAGATCGGCATTCAGCAATCTTGTCGCCGCCGTCCCGCGTGTATCAGACAGAGTCTTCTCCCTGCCGTCGATCCAAGGGGGGATCTGAGCTTCGCGCCGCCACTTGGTGATCTGGTTCGATGCCCAACGGGCCGTCAAAGGCCTGCCAAGCTCTGATACCAGCAGCACATCTTGGCCCTCCGGCGTCTCTGCGATCAATCTCTCAAGGGCCGAGGTGGCCGGGATATATGCGATCTGGCCGCGCTTACTGGTCCTGAAACGAAGGCGCTTGCCGTGCGGCGTGTCTTCGAATTGGTCCATTTTGACCTGAACCAGATCGGCCGCTCGCAAACCGGTTTCGCATCCAGCGGTCAGGATTCTCTGGACCCATTTCGGCGCGTACTTATTGAACTGAGCGATGTCCCCGCTCGTCCAGATGATCTCTGTGCGGTTCGATTGGTAGAGCTTCTTGAGCTTGTGGCAGTGATGCTCTTTCAGCTTTCCCTCTTCCACCGCCCAATTGAGGACGCGCGTCGCGTGGGTGCCTGCCATATCGTGCTGCTTGGGCGAATGAAGCCACTTCTTGCGCCAATTGTTAACCTCGCCCCTTGAGGCACGCTCTTCGAACATCGCGACAGGATCGGCACCGAACTCCTCGCGGAACAACTCCAGCCATTTGCGGATATCAGCCTTTGAACGCTCAGCCTTGGGCAAGGACGCGCTGGACAGAAAATCGTCGACCAAGTGAGTCGTCAGATATTCGGCCGAGCTCACGGGCGTACCGCATTGCGAAAATGCATGGAAGAATTCGGGTTCTTTTGGGTTTGGGTCCGTCCCTTCCCAAAATTTGGGGCCGCCCCGCCAAGCATAGAAATGGTAGCGAACACCGGACACAACCTTTCGTCGGACACGGTGGACGCCCTTGGGAAGGTTACTTCTGGGCACGGCGTGCTCTCCGCTGTGCAACGAGGCTCGGTTGGGAAGTGGCCTCGCGTTCTGCTGCGCTGATGCCCTGAACAGCATCCAATCGCGCCCGAATAAGTTTCGGGTCATACCACCCGCGCCGTCCTGGCACCGGAGCGATACCCGTCCTACGGCAAAAGTCATAGAAGGACGCGCTCGGCTCACTGTAGCCAAAGAGAAGCGCAAGCTCTGGGGTCGGAATCAGCTGAATATGGCTTGGGCTCATTTTTCAGCCCTCTCACCCACGGCTTCTTGCCGCGACATGGCTGCCCGCAAACAAGACACCACCTGAGCGCCCTGTGAGCGTAAGTTCCGCACAGCCTCCTCTTCGAGCCAGGCTTTCACGTCCGCTGGAAGGTTAAGTTTGAACTGGGTTGTCTTCATATTTACACCTCAACAAAAGGACATAAAATGTCCATATCATTGGGGACAAATATTGTCCATCATGCAATCATGAAAGAAGAAGCCTTGGTCCAATTCAAACTCTTGCTTCCTGCCGCGCTGAAGAAGCGTCTGGAAACGCATGCCACACTGAACCGGCGCAGCCTGTCGCAGGAAATCGTCGTCGCTCTTGAGGAGAAGTACCCGGCTGCAGAACCGGATGCGACGTCGGATCCAGCCGCGCGGCTGCTGTTCTGGCTCGCCAAACGCATCCGTCGAAGAAACCCAAAGCCTGGGACGCCAAGGGACAAGCAAGCCGCCCTGTATGAGCGCATTGCGGGCGATATCGCGGAACGTATGAAGGACATCGGCGAATAGCCTTAGTAGGCCACCCACTCATATCCGTGGTTGCCCTCGTGATCTTCCCATTCGACACCGACTCCACGCCGCCAGTTTGATGACGAACAGCGTCGCGACGGCAGCACCCATTGCGGGGCGGCCGCTGGAGTCGTGCGATGCCAACCGAATTCGCCCTGCGTGCCGTAGGTCCCGAGGCGCATGTTATAACTCTCAGAGCAATCATCGTCGCGACCGCGCTCGCGATGACTGTAATGCCGCACATCCCAGACACGGATCGAGCGTACGAAATCGAATTCCAAGCCACTGATGTCGATATCGG
The DNA here is from genome assembly GCF_017872535.1 of Ruegeria sp. HKCCSP351. Lineage (NCBI taxonomy): Bacteria > Pseudomonadati > Pseudomonadota > Alphaproteobacteria > Rhodobacterales > Roseobacteraceae > Ruegeria > Ruegeria sp. HKCCSP351. Next base: position 175,803 of record NZ_JAEDOV010000002.1, read on the forward strand.
CACCGTCTTCGACCACCTGAGCGAGAATGACCTGGCCGAGCGTCTTATCTATTTGGTTACTGGCCTCCCAGATCTTCGGGGCCGTGCTTTGCAAAGGCGCGCGCTCAGAAACACCCATCGGGCAGCGCCAGATTTGCAACGGCGGCTCAATCGGCCAGGGCGTGATCCGGCGGATAAACACGGCGCGGGCATGGGCACATTCTGCTGACGCGGGCCACCCACCAGCCAGGCAAAGCAGAATGGCGCAGTCAACCTGATAGGCTTTTGCCGCTTGTGGAGCCACGGTGGAAAGCAAAGCCAAAGCAACTCCGGCAGTCCAATTCCTGATAAGTTTGCACCGCATATCACTCAATACCTTTTGATTACATTACTGCACTATTGACACACTAGCTCTAACCTCAACCTTCACACCATATGCGAGCATCGGGTTTATGATGTTCGCGCGCGTTTTGTGGAATATATTCCGTAGAGCGGTTCTTGTGATCTGGCCGAATACAGGCCATGAAACTACGGGAACGAGTAGGGTTAAACGTCCGGAATCTAAGAAGTTCCAGAAGATTGAGCCAAGAACAACTAGCTTTGGCTGCGGGGGTTGATCGCAGCTATATCAGCGAGATCGAACTCGCCAAAAATTCAGCATCAATCGATGTTCTGGAGCGGATCGCGGATGCTCTCGAGGTCGACCCCAAGGAATTGTTTAACGAGAGGGGCTAGTTTTGCCCGAACTTGAGAGTTTTCGCACAACGGCCGAAGCCATCGGTCGAATTACGTGTATCAGGACTGGCGAAGAAATCGGTCTGCTTTATCAGTGGGATAACGGCGAAACGCAGGCCGCTCTATATCAAGGCCGTTCGCAGGCCGGGTTGGCAGATACTGACAGCAGAACCACGCAGGACCTTCGTTCAGCCCAACGATCGCGCCCATAGGCTTAACTCACTCAAGCGCTACCGCGCCTTGAACAGCGAATAAATCAACCAAACTATGAGATAGGAATAAACCAATACCAGCCCAGCCAGTCCTTCGGAAAAGACGTTCCCAACGGTTAGGACTATGACAGTCCAAAAAGAGTTCCAAAACATGTTCCCGAAGGCGGCAATTCTTAGGAAATTCCAAAAGGAAGCACTCTTCTGAGCCAATAAGATACAAGTCAAAGAAGCAACATGTGGGTGCCAAAAGCTCGTGAGCGCAGTTATTATCCAATGTTTTTCGAGGAAAACCGCCTGTCCTACATCACCGGAACTTCGTCTTTTGGATTTGAGGACAGCCTTGGCCACGAGGAATGTTAGCGAAAGACCCACCAGAGACCCAAGGGTAACTACAAACCAGACAGACAGGATCCGATGCAAGCTCCCAACTGCCCCAGCCATGGCAGTGAGAATTGCAATTGATCCGGGGAAATACACATTCAATACGGCTGCATTTTCAATGATCGCCAGAAAAAAGACGAAGACCAAGCCATTTTCCGCAAGCCACGAGGCTAAGAATGAGAAGGCCTCAAGCTTATTCGGTATGTACCCAAGCCACGCAAGAAAATCAGTTAATACGAGAAACGCCAGTATGCTCAACGGCACCAGGGAATTAGCAAAGCGTTCGGTCATGTTGCCGCTGCTACAACACCTAGCAGCATTGCCAAACGAGTGATTTTCATAGCAATAATTTCATCTTGGCGGTACTTGGAAAGCGCATAGGCGAGCACAAATATGGCAGATGCCAATGAAAGTTTTTGCATCCAGCCGTCAACAAAGAAGATACCCAATAGGAACGTAGAAAACATACCAATCCAACCAATAGTTTCAGACCGTTTTCTACCGATAGATGCCGCAAGCGTGAACAATCCATAGCTCCTATCAGTCTCCAAGTCATTGGCGTCAAGCAACAACTCACGAAATACTATGAACGCAAAGACTATTGCTATGACTGGCAGTTCTACCGCCGTCGCGAGAACACCATGCGCAACAAAAAACGGAGAGACGCAAAGAGCTGCTGTATATGGCCCTTTGAGTTTTGGGTACCATTGGGCAAACGGTGAGTAGAAAATAAGTGCTGACGCGACGATTAGTGACGCTGCTAATACCTCAGAACCCAAGAGCCATGACACGGCAAAAACCGCTGTCAGGAGCACGGCAGCTAGACCGGAAGCGGTGGCTAAGGGTAGATTCCCGGTGGCTATCGGCCTGTTCTTTTTCGCAGCTTTGTCCTTAGCGAAATCTGATATATCGTTCGCCACGAATCCGAACATTGTCAATCCTGTCATCACAGCAAAAACAGCTGCGACCTCAAATGTCACATAACCGGTCGAGTTGTAGTATGTTGCAGCTGCTGCGAAACCCGCGATCCAACTAACACCTGGGCGCCCAGAAACCAAAAAGAGTGCGATCGTTCGGCTAGAGCCAGGTGTTGAGTCGCCTCTTCCATTAGCTCGTGCTTGATTTTGCTTCTTCTCGACCTTGAGTCGATCATTACTACCGGGCGTCAGGAAAGTGATGATAAAACCAACAATGGAAATCACGAAAACAGAAATCCCCGCTCCAAGAATGTTTTGACCAACCTCCGTTATCGGGCCGTTGTTCCCACCGATAATTAGTGACCCCAAGAATAGGCACAGCAATACGACTAGATATAGCGAATTCACCGCCAGAAGCAGTAGGAGACACTGAGGACGATATAGATAGTTTTCTGGCTCCCAAATTTGATCCAGAAAGTCAGTGAGCGATAGTCCAACAGTGTCTTTCGCCAATCTCATAAATGCCAGCAAAGTTGCCGTTAGACCAATAAGCGTGATGACAATACTCATATTGCTCAGATCAGCTTGGTGAAGCGGATTGATCTCTGCTATTCCGGCTTCCCCGAAACTTAGAAAGCCAAATGCCAGCAAAATCGGCAGCATGACACCGTAAAGCAAGGACAGTGATCGTCCAATAAAAGAGGATTTTCCATTTGGTGTGAGATGCAGCCATGACACCACGAATACGGCGATCAGTACTGCTGCAGGAAGGAAGGTGAAGCCCCCGAAAGTTGTTACGATTACCAAGGTGAGAGTGGGAAACACAATTGACGCCCAATTTGAACCTAAGAGAAAGTAGTCGGCATCGCTCACTTCATAGTCGCTCAGCCTACCCAACCGGACCTGCCCATATCGCTTAGCAACTTCCGCGACACCCATTGCGAAAGTAATGGAAACTGCGAGAACAATAAGCTTCGAAGAAAGGAAGCCGCCCCAAACGGCGGCCACGAATGCAAACAGCAAGCTGGCTAGGATGAATGGCAGATAAAGCGCGACGCCTTGTCGAGAACCCGCTGCGTACTTAAACAATCCAGTGAAACAAGCAGCCAATAAAAACAGGTACACAAGCGCACGCGCAGGAACGCTCGTGTCACCTGACGTGTACGCAGCCAGCACACCCATGGAGAAGAATGTTGTACAAAACAGGACTGAAGGAACAAAAATCTGATATTGGAAACTCATATGAAGCCGGTCTTCAAACCTTTCGCCATCACTCATATCACCGGCCGCGCTACGGTTCATATTGAGCGCAATGAGAAGGTAAAATGATGCTGGGACGAATAGCAGGGCATGCCATAACAGGTTTTCTACAATCGGTTTTCCTTGGGTCCAATCTAGCCCAGCTTGAGTTTGGACACGCCCCGATATGTATGCAATTATTAGCGCGAGTAGAATTATAGAGACTATGGCTAGCAATTTTGTCTCGTTGCCACCCACTCTCTTCGGCGCGACCAGTCGCAACCAACTCACGACAAAGAAGACGAGGAAGACAAACGCAGGCATCCCTCGAAAATCCATAATATTCAATATACTTACGGGTGAGAATTCATTTAGCGGCACCAGAAGTCCGGCTTCGGTAACTGCGGTTGTTAACCCAATCAACCAGATTAGAAACCCAACCGACACGTAGGTCAGTCCCCTTATCAAAATCGAAATCATCTTCTTTCCTTCAAGCCCAGCCGCCTATACCAACCGCTTGCAGCCTATTCTCGCACAAGAAGGACATGCAATCTCATCGCAAGCTCCTCCAAGCCGGAACGGAATCCGCTGCGGTCTTGTCCTTAGCCTCGATCGCGAGACTAGACTACTGACAACATTCAGGAAAGCAGGGATTGCCTGGAAGGCTTACGTAGCAGCTCGGTTTAGTCGAACTGCGGGCCTCCTTCGCCGTCCGTCGAACAGACGCAAATCTTGCCGGCAATCAACCTCCGTTACCTGTGGCCTCGCAAAAGATCAATTGCACGAGCATACCCTTCGCTGACCTCGCGCGCTTGCTCGAAGACCTCTCGCCTCTGTTGATCTAGGCAACGGAAATAATTCTCGACATCCGCAAAATAGGCCTCCGCATCGCGCTTCAACAAATCCGCATAGGCTCTGACATCATCGGCATCGGTCGGCATCCACGGCGGCGCGGGCGGCAGGCAAGTGCCCGCAATCGCGGCAGAACCCCAACTCAGGACGACCACAACCGCCCATGTTTGTTTCATAAGCCCCATAATATCTTGGCTCAGCCACTCCGTTGCAGTAAATTTGTTTCAACGCATGAATGGTGCAATAACGCAAATTGCACCTATTGATTGCAAGATTATAATATTGTATCGGTTCGGTAGTCCATGAGGGACTGCCGGGCCAATGCACAATTCTGCAAGGCTCGATCCTATGAATTTGATGCAAGACGCCCCTAATGTTGTCAGTGAAGACGGGCTGCGCACGCTGCTTGCCGAGGGTCATTCGGCGGATGTTGTGTGCCGGGTTACGCCCAAACGTACAGGTGCTCAGTGGTCCGGAGTTTGGACCGTGCATTGCGTCTCGCCAGATGGCGAAACGCGTCGCCTGCTCGTCACCGCACGCAACAATATGGCTGCCCGAGAGTTCAAGACAATCAACGGCTTATCCAGCTTCCTCGCGGGTCTTGGCGTTTCGATCGTCTCAATCCCGATGCTCGAAGGCAAGATCGCCTCACATAAACTGGACGACGCGGGCTAAGACACTTGCCGTCCTTGCAGCAATCAACGCTGCACCCGCCTATTCTGAAGGCTTCGTGCTTTCCATGCGGGCCGATGGCCAGCTGGAAACCAAATCCCCCCAATCAGGTTTTGCACAAAGCTATGTCGACGGGATTGGTGCAAACCCGCCAGAGCTGATCGTTTTCGCAGCGCCTGAACCTGAAGCTCCCCCTCCTGCACCCACCCGCGCAGTTCCCCGCCCAGAAATCCTCGCCGCACTTGAAACCACCGCGCATCGCTATGGCGGGCACCCGGCGTTGCGTCGCGCGGGCCTGTCGGTGACGGAATGGCAGGCCCTCTTCCAAGCCAATATCGAGATTGAAAGCGCCTATCGCCCGAATGCGCGTAGTTCCGCAGGGGCGATTGGCCTCGGGCAGTTGATGCCCACGACGGCCGCGCAGCTCGGCGTCGATCCGCATGATTGGCAGGCCAACCTCGACGGGTCCGCCCGCTACCTTCTGATGATGTTGGCACAGTTCGGCACGCCCGAACTCGCGCTTGCCGCATACAACGCAGGGCCTGACGCGGTCGCGCGCTATGGCGGCATCCCTCCCTACCAAGAAACCCAAAATCACGTGCGCCGGGTCATAGCCGTGCGTGACCGACTGACTGGAGCCTCCTGATGCACATACAATTCCGCACGATCCTGTCGCTGGCTCTGGCCAGTCTAATGATTGCCAATCCCGCCTTGGCGCAGAGCATCGACCTCTCGCCGGTGCAGAACCTTTTGCAGGGCATCGTCGACACGATCACCGGCCCCTTGGGCATTGTCATCGGCACCTTGGCCTTGATTGGCGTGTTCCTCTCCTGGCTCTTTGGCATTCTGGATTTCCGCCAAGCCCTCTGGGTGCTGGTCGCTATCGCAGGCATTGCAGCTGCGCCGACCATCGTGACCGCCATCTGGGGCGCGTAAATTCGGCATGGCAACGCAAACCCGCCTCTTCCTCGGTCTGATCCGGCCGCCAAAGCTCATCGGCTTGCCGATCATGTATGCCATGGTTTGGCTCTTCGGGTTTGTGTTGCTGTTTCTGTGGGTCCAGAGCTGGCCGGTGATCATCATTGCCGCTCTGGCCTATCCTGCGCTGTGGAAAGCGGCGGATTGGGATCCGGCCTTTCTTGAGGTGATGGTCACTGCCCTGCAGGAAACGCCGCCCACCCCGAACCGCAAGATCCATTCGGGGGACAGCTATGCTCCGTGATCCTTCGGATGATCTTGCAACGCTGCCAGACTGGGCGCGCAAAGAGCGCCCGATGGCCAGCATGCTGCCCTATTGCGGCCTCGTGAATGACGTGACGATCCGCACGCGCGGCAATGCGCTGTTCCAGTGCATCCGCCTTGATGGCGTCAACAGCATGACCAGCGATGACGCGCATTTGGAGAAGATCCGCGCGCTCTTCGCGGCGATCATTGCGCAGATCGGGCCAGAGTACAGTTTCTACGTGCACAAGGTTTCAAAAGCGATCGGGACCGCCTTACCACCAGTGCCAAATGAAGGGTTTGCCCAAGCGCTGGATACCCGCTGGCAAATGGCAATGGCGCGGGCAGGTCTGCGGGACAAGACTCTCACGCTCACGGTACTGAAACGTCCGCCCCTCGGCGCGCGGCTGCGCCTGAAGCGCTCGGACTCAATCGCACACCTGAAAGACCAGACAGCGAAGCAGCTACGCAAGCTTGAGGAAGTCATCGGGTTTCTGCTGTCGTCCTTTGCCGAGATGAACCCGCGCCTACTTGGAGCTGAAAGCGGCGAGCTACTCGGGTTCCTCGGGGCGCTCAATATTGGCCAAGAGCGACCGCTATTCGCAAAATCCCGCTTTGGCGTCATTGCCGAAGATGTAGCCAACACCCGCGTCACGTTTCAGGGGCGAGGCTTCACGTTGGACGATGGGACGGCGGGCAAGCGGTTTGGCACCAGTTTTGCGATCAAGACTTACCCAGCCAAAACCAGCTGCACCATGTTCGATGAGCTGAACCTGCCCGTCGACATGGTGGTCACACATTCCTTCACGCCCATAAACAGCAACATCATGGCCAGCCGGATCAAGCGCCAACAGCGTCTGATGAAGGCCAGTGATGATGGTGCGATATCCCTTGCGGAAGAACTGGTCGACGCGCTGGACTATCTTGAATCCAAGCGGCTCAGCTTTGGCGATCATCACATGACCGTCACGGTTTTCGCCGAAACCGAGGAAAAGCTGGAGGCCATTGCAGCCGAAGTGCGCAACATCGCGGCTAGTGAAGGCGTCAATCTGGTGAACGAGAGCTTTGCGGCGCGCACCCATTATTTCGCGCAGCATCCAGGCAACGGACAGATGCGTAGCCGTAAGGCCGCCATCACGAATACGAACTTTGCCGACCTCGCAGCGCTGCATCGCGGTCAACTGGGCAAACCCGGACACAAAGTGCCTTGGGGAAAGCCGATTACCCTCTTCCCGACGCCTGAACGCTCAGGCTTTCTGTTCAACTACCATGAGACGGGTCAGCCGGACAAAGAGCCGACGGGCGGTCACACTTTGATCCTTGGCCGTCCTGGCTCAGGCAAGTCAGTGCTGTCGGCCTTCCTCATGACCCAAGCCCGTCGCTGCGACGCGCGCGTCTTTGTCTTCGACTATCGCGCGGGCATGGAAATGGCTGTGCGCGCGAATGGCGGGCGCTACAGCGCCATCAAGGCAGGTGAAGCAACTGGTCTCAACCCGCTGCGCACCGAAATCGATGGGCGCGGCCAAGCCTGGCTTTCTGATTGGCTGGCCACGCTCTTACATCGCACCGACAAGCCCCTCAGCCCAGTCCAGATCAATCGAATTCAGGAAGTGGTGCGCCAAAACGCCGGGGCGAGCGATGCCGCCCTACGCAACTGGCAGGATTTGGCCTCGCTCTTTGTGGCTGGGGCGGATGAAGGGGATCTGTTCGAACGGATTCAGGAATGGATCGCAGTTGGCCGCTATGGCTGGATCTTCGGTCAAAGCTCTGAGGACACCTTCTCGCTCGATGGTGATGTGGTGGGATTCGACCTGACCGGGATTCTCGACAGCGAAAGCGAGAAAGAACGCATGGCGGTCCTGTCCTACCTATTTCGGCGGGTGGAGCGCGTGATCGAAGACCGCCAGCCGACGTTGATCATCATTGATGAGGCCTGGAAGGCACTCGACAACCCGTATTTCGCGGATCGGCTCAGTAACTGGCTGGTCACGGCGCGCAAACAAAACGCGGTTGTCGTGATGATGACCCAATACGCAAGCCAGCTCGAGAAAACTCGCACCGGCAAGACGATTGTCGAGGCTGTGCCGACGCAGCTCCTGCTTCCCAACATCCGCGCCTCGGCCAGTGATTACACCATGCTGGGGCTCACTGACAAAGAGCTGAGCGTCTTGCTCGGCACCAGCAGCAATTCCCGCCTTGCGCTGGTGCGTGATGATCAAGGCTCGGTCGTGATCGATGCCGATCTCAGCGTACTTGGCCCCTACCTCACGATCCTTGGCGGCATGGAAAAAGGCGAGGCGCTGGTCGGCGCGGATTATCGCCAAAACCCCGATTTTTGGAGACAGATTGATGCGTAGCCTTTGCGTGCTGACCCTTACCCTTTTGACCCTGACAGCCTGCGCGGAATACCGGCCATCTGAAGCCGAATGCTTCAACTCTTTTGCCGAGGTCAGCCGCAGTAACTGCAATTTCGAGCTGCTCGGACCGATTGGTGGTCTCAGTGAGTAAGTACCGCCTGCATATCTTTGCAGGCTTGGTGTCGCTCGCCGCGCCAGTGGCCTTTGCCCAGGGCGTGCCCACATTTGATGCGGGCATGTTTTTGCAGCGCGAGCGCGTCTTGCAGCAAGGTGAACAAGATCTGGCGCTGCAGCGGGATCGGTTAACCAAAGAGGAAGAGCTTGAAGAGCTCGAGCAAGAACAACTCCAGGCGCTGGAAGACATCCTCAATGCCACGACGTTGGCCAGCGGGAACTCAGGCTCACTGGTCGCAAGCCTGGAAGCTGGTTCATCGCCTGAAAGCGCCGCTGACATGCTCTATGGTTCGGTCGATCCGAACCCCGGCGCGGGCCAGATGTTCGGCGATGCCTCGGGATCAATTGAAGAGCTGATCATTCGCGCTTCTCAGGAAACGCATCATATGTCCGGCGTGCGCGCTGCCGGTCTATCGCCCAAACAATGGCGCTGCTTGTTGCAGGCGCTGATCTGGCAGGAAAGCCGCTTCACCATCGGCGCGCGCTCGCCCGTTGGAGCATTCGGCCTGACCCAGATCATGCCCGGTACGGCGCAGGATCTCGGGATTTATCCCGCCTATTATGAAAATCCCTATATCCAGGTCACGGGCGGCGCGCGCTATCTGGCGCAGATGCTGGCCATGTTTGATGGCAACATCATTCACGGGCTGGCCGCCTACAATGCCGGTCCCGGCAATGTGCAGCGCTACGGCGGTGTGCCGCCATTCGCTGAAACCCAACACTACGTTCAAGTGATCCCCGAGCGTTTTAATCTCTACCTCGTCCGCGTGGGCGGCGTCGACGCGCTTGGCACCATTGATCCAGTTTTGCTCGCCAACTCCACAATGAGCCTGACCTCATTCGGCGCAGGGGTCTATGGCGATTACTCCTTGGTCTCCGTGCAAGCGGCCGCGTTGCGCGTGCAGGACATCATCAGGCGCATTGGCGAGACAGATGACATTCACGCTGCCATATCGCTCAACACCTATGCGCGGGCCGAACTCGCCCGCTTGATCGCCATCCGCACGCGCCTCAAGGCCGCCCACACCCGCCCCCTCAGCGCGGCAGAGCTGGCCATGGCGGCCGCTCAGGCGCGCGAACAAGACTTCATGCAATTTGATCTGGAGGCACTCCGATGATCCGCTTTTTTTCCACCGTAGCCACTTGCGCGTTGCTGGTTGCCTCACCCCTGTCTGCCCAAGGCGTTCCCACGGTCGACACACGCAACATCGCCCAGGAAATTCGTCAGCTGCAGCAGATGCTTGAAGATTTCGGGATCCAGACCGACCAACTCGACACGCTTCTCGAGCAGCTCGATCTGGTGCAGCAGCAACTCGACACGCTCAATGAGACCTACGCCGCGCTGACCGGCGCGACGGACATCATTGAAATGGCCATGGGTGGCGATCTCGACGGGCTTCTCGATCAGGAATTCGGCGATCTTCTGGGCACCATCAGGCAAATCCAGAGCGGCGATTACAGCGGCCTGATCGGTAATGCCGCCCCTCAGATGGAGGGCCGCATGACGCAAGCCTTGGAGGACGCAGGCTTTGACCAAGACAGCCTGTCCGACATGGCGAGCAGCGGCAATCCGGGGGCGGAGCGCATTGCCAGTCAGGCGGGTACTGGGGCGGTGATGTCAGCGGCCGCTGAGAACAGCTATGAAGAAGCCGCGCAATCCCTAGAACGGGTCGAACAGCTGGTCTCGCTAATCCCGGACATGGAAACGCTCAAGGAAGCCGTCGATCACAACACCCGTGTCACAGCCGAGCTGGCTATTGCCATGACGCGCATGTGGGAGCTCGAAGCCATCCAGACTGTCGGCGCGGGCCAATCTGGCGTTGTGGATGCCGCCACGCTGGCTGAAGAGCGCCGATACATGGACTTCACCCTGCCAGACTTGCGCGCGGACTGATCCCATGAATAGTGAGGCAGAAATCATCGAAGAAGAGCTCGTCTACGGCGCACGCCGACGCGAGCTCATGTGGCAGAAGCTGGGGCTGACAAGCATAGCGTTTGGCATGGCAGGTTGCCTCGCCGCCGCCCTCGTGGCCCTGTTCGACGTGGACCCGCCGCCCATGATCGTGCCCTTTGATAGCGAAACCGGCATGGCCCTCCCCAATGCCGTGGTTGAAGCGGTCTCACTCACGGAACGCCCCGCTATCATCGAGGCACAGGTCTACCGCTATGTCATTGATCGAGAGACCTACAATCAGCTCGACAATGATGTGCGGGTGCGGCGGGTCCTGGACCAGTCGGATGGTGCGGCAGCTGCAGGACTGCGCGCGCTTTGGACCAGCGGCCATGAGGCCTATCCGCCAGACAGCTACGGCACAGATGCGCGGCTTGATGTCGAGGTGCTTTCGATCACCCATATCAGCGCCAACCGTGCCCAGGTACGTCTGCGCAAGCGGCTTAACTCGCCGCGCGGCACTCAAAACGGGTTCTTCACCGCAACGCTGATGTTTGAGTTTCGGCCCGAGAATAGCCGATCGATCGACGATGTCTGGCAGAACCCTTTCGGCTTCACCGTCACAGAATACGCGATCCGCTCGGATCGTTTGGAGTAACCAATGCGCCGCCTGTTCCTGATCCTCGCTTTTATTATTCCGCTTGCTGGCACCGCCTATGCCGAAACGCAGCCGCGCCAAGGCCCCTTTGATGCCCGCGTCCGGCTGGCCACCTATCAGGATGGGCAGGTCTATCGCATCCGCACCAGCCTGACCCATGTGACCAGCATTGAGTTTGGCCAGAGCGAGACCATCCGCTCGATCATTGCGGGCGACACTGAAGGGTTCCTTTTGGACGGCGTACCCGGTGGCCAGGCATTCGCGATCAAGCCGGTTTCGCGCGGCGCGCATACCAACATCACCGTCTACACCAACCGGCACAGCTATTATTTCAACGTCACTGAGGCGAGCTCTCCGACGTTCTATGTCATCCGCTTCACCTATCCAGAGGCTGCCCCTCGACAATCGCGAGTGGCAGCGAACGCGCCAGCAAACCACGCCTATGGCGTCAGCGCACGATCCGAGATCACCCCACGTGAAATCTGGGACGACGGCACCTTCACCTATTTCCGCTTCGCCACAAACGCGCCGGTGCCCGCGATCTTTCGCTGGTCCGGTGGCAACGAACGCAGCGTGAATGCGCTCGCAAGGCCAGACGGCGTGATCCGTGTCTCAGGTGTAAGCGATCGATGGGTTCTCAGGCTCGGTGAGGACGAGGTCTGCGTTCAAGACATGAGCGAGTCAAGTCGAGATGAGTGAAACATCTGAGCTTAAGAAACGCCTCGAAGCACTTGAAGGAAAAGCGCAAAACCCAAGGGCGCGGCCGTCCGCTGTCACTATCGCACTCGGCATTGCGGCAATCGCTGCCCTTGGTAGTCTCATGCTGTTGTTCTCTGGCGGCTCTGAACCCGAAAGCCTCGAGACCGCCTCCCCAGATGAATTCCAAGCGGCGGGACCGGGCTTTGGTGCGCTCGAGCCCACGCCTGCACCGATTGACACAACCCCGCCGCCGGAGCCGGAACCAAACAGCGAAACAGAAGAGCTGCGCGCGCAAATGGACGCCATGCGGCGCGAGCTTGAAGCACTGCGCAACGCGCCAGCACCTGAGGCCCCTGCCGTCGACACGGAGGCGCTGGATACTTTGGGTGCAGAGATCGATGCCCTGCGCAGCGAGGCAGCTGCAACGCAAACCGCCTTGCGCGAAGAACTGGAAGAACGTGCGCGGCAAATCCAGCGATTGCAGAACGATCTAGAGCTTGCACGCTTGGAAACGCCGCGCACGCCCGCACCAACCGGCCCCACGGCCGAGGAGCTGCGCCTTCAGGAACTCGAGCGGCGGCGGCAAGCCGAACTTGAGGAACTCCAAGCCCGCATCGCCAGCCCAATCATCGCCTTTGGCGGCAGTGGAAGCAGCAACAACGAAACCGCCACGCAGCAACGGCGCCTTGATGGCGACACAGACTTCGTCCACAATGGTGCTGAACCCGCTGAGGTGACGCAAGCCCAAGTGATCGTGAACCCGTCAAACACGGTTGTTCAGGGCACGATGATCCAGGCTGTGCTCGAGACAGCGATCGACAGCTCGCTCGCCGGTCAGGTCCGCGCATTGGTTTCTGAAGATGTCCATGCTTACGACGGCTCACGGATCCTGATCCCGCGCGGCGCACGACTGATCGGGCGCTATCAATCTGGCCTCGATATCGCACAACAACGCGTGACGATCGCTTGGGACAGGATCATTCTGCCCAGCAACCAGACCGTAGAAATCAGCGCCTTCGGTGGTGATGAACTGGGGCGCTCCGGCACAACCGGCTTTGTCGACAGCCGTTTTGGCACGCGGTTCGGGTCCGCCGCCCTAATATCGCTGATCGGAGCCTTGCCCGCCGTGGCGGCCCAAAACACCGAAGATGAGATCGCCTCGGATGTGCTCGAGGGCATTGGCGAAGATCTGCAAGACAGCGCGCAAAGCGTGATTGGCGAATTTCTCTCCGTCTCGCCCGTGATTTATGTCGACCAAGGTGCCCGCGTCACCGTGATGGTCGACCGCGATCTGGAGATTTTTTGACCATGGCGGCCAGCTATCTGCAAAGCTCGATGGACAAGATCCCCGAGGCGCGTGACCCCAAGCTGATCGAGCTTTGCATCAACCCCGACGGCACGCTGTGGGCCGAGTTTCAGGGGGATCACTTCATGCGGAAAGTCAATCGACAGCTCTCGGCGAATGAGATCAAGGACCTGGGAAATCAGATTGCCTCCGCCGCGAACACCACGCTCAGCCGAACGAAGCCCATCGTCTCGGTCAGCATCACCTACCGAGACCGCCCAATCCGGGCGCAAGTCATCCAGCCCCCCGCCGTTGATGGCGGTTACGCGATTTCTCTGCGGTTCTTCGCGGACCTGCCATTGGACCAGATCAAACTGTCCTTTCTCTTCGGCAAAGAACGCAGCAACGAGGGGGCAAGGCGCAAGCGCAACGCCGAGCTGCGCGATGTCGTGGCCACCGGCGACATAGACGCCGCGATCAAGTTCTGTGTGACGCACAAGCTCAACATGATCGTCTCAGGCGGAACCTCCACCGGCAAGACCGTCACGGCGCGAAAAATCCTCTCCTTCGTGCCCGCCGACGAGCGTATCGTCACGATCGAAGAGGCCGCAGAGCTGCGTCCGACGCAGCCCAATGTCGTCACGTTGATGTCTGACCGCGATGAGGCCACGCGCAGCGCTGATGTCCTTCTGACCTCCACCCTGCGCATGCGCCCGGACCGCATCGTCCTCGGCGAAGTGCGCGGCAAAGAGGCCATGACCTTCCTTGAGGCGATCAACACCGGCCATGGTGGCTCACTCACCACGCTCCATGCTGAAACCCCTCAGCTGGCCGTGCAGCGCCTGGCCATCGCCGCCCTGAAAACCGACGTGCCCATGACCTACCAAGACATGAACGACTACATCACCCGCTCGATCGATGTGATCATCCAAGCCGGTCGCCATGAAGGCGCACGCGGCATCACCGAATTCTACCTGCCAGTTGATCCGGCCCATTCAAAGGAAACAGCCCATGTTTGAATACAAGATTGAACAGATCAACACCGCCAAGACAAAGCCGCCAAAGATCGAAGCGCAGCTGACCGTTCTTGGCCAAGACGGCTGGGAGCTGGTCTCAGTGGTACCGGATTTCGACGGCGAACACATCCTGAAGGCCTTCTTGAAGCGGCGCACCGGCTCGAGCGCCTAAACCTAACCTAGGAGGATCCCATGGGCGTTGTCACCTGGATGGTAGAGACAACCGACAACTTTCTGGATGACGCAGCCCAAACCACCTTTGGCAACGTCGCCGGTCAGCTAGGCGGCGTCATTGCCGTAGCCTCGACGCTCGCGGTGATCGGCGTCTTCCTCAACATGGTTTTTCAATACAAATCCATGGATGGGCGGACTGCCGTCTGGTTCGCACTCAAACTCATGCTCGTCTCGCTGTTTGCCATGAACTGGGTCCAATTCAACGTGGTCGCAAGCGCGCTGATAAATGGCCTCGACCAGCTCGCGGGCGGCATGGTGGCAGGGCTTGGCGGGGGCGGTGCCGGTGCATCCTACTTTGCCGAGGCCTTCGACGATCTCATCGAGGAATTTGGCGACTACCTGAACGCGGCCGGTGACAACATGCATTGGATGGCCGGAGCCCTCATCGGCGCGATTGGTGCGTTCCTTTTGGGTGTCATCGGCGCGCTCTGCGGCCTTGTCCTGATCTTCGCGAAGATCATGCTGGCGTTCATGATCGGCATCGCCCCAATCATGATCGCGCTGTCGCTGTTCGACGTCAGCAAGGACTATTTCCACCGCTGGCTGTCCAGCACTGTGTCCTACGCGCTCTACCCCCTCGTGATCGCTGGCCTGTTTTCTACCGTCGTCGGAATGTCACGCTCACTGATGACCGAACTCGGAGATCCCTCTGGCGCAAGCAACATCGGCGCGCTGGTGCCCTTCTTCATGATGATGTTCCTCGCAGGCGGCATGATAATCGCTACCCCGCTGATCGTGCGTTCAATCTCCGGCAACTTCATGATGGCCGGGCCGCCGAGCATTCCTGGACCGAGCGGGTTCGCCAAGGGCTTGATCGGCACTAAGGGATCGCGGGCTCGCGCGCGGTTTGGGACCAGGTCAAACGCCGAGATCGCGGGGTCGGGAATACGGCAGGCAGGCGGTGCGACTGTCTCGATGGTTCAGCGGGTGGCGGAACGGGCGAAGCGGCTGAAATAGGAATTTTCGGCCCTGAGCCGCTATTTATGGCTTCGTCTGTTGCTGCGGTCCAGCTACTGTAAAGTCAACTTTTCCGTTTGCTCCTGTTCCTTTGCCGGCTGCTGGACTTCCGCGGCTATGGTTGCCAGTGCTTAAATTCGATTGAGAAGAACCCTGGGCTGCCAGCATAATCATCTCCGGATTGGTCTATGTAACTTAGCCAGTACAAAGATGCTGGGTCGGCATTTACGAACGGGCTGTAGCCCACAATGTGCGTAGCTGGCCCAAACGCCCTATCCAATTCATTAGTAGTTGGCTGGCTAAGTAGTGAAAGCTCCCGCCTAATGCCAAGAACCTGTTTCACGATACCCTTTTCGAACTTGGCATTAGACTTGCACTCAACGCCCAAAACCACGTCGCTATGCTGTGGCATGTCCCCATCATGAACACTTGGATCAATCAGTACCAAGTCGATCTCGTGGTATCCACTTTTTCCAATCCACCCCCCAATCATTGATGCGCCTAGTGTTTGGACTTGGATATCAGTGTGAAGTTCTAACAACTTGCCGTGCTTGGCCACTACGAAGTAAGATCTAGAACGATCGATGTTGCCTGGACTGGCTTTGAAATTCACCACGGTCCCGTTTGCAAGCCGAATGCTCACACCATAAGTGGATCGGAGCCATTCCAGCGTTCTAGCCAAACAATAAAGTTCATAGATCTTTCCGCCTTTTGACTTTACCAACGTCGCCTTCATGCACGCTTTATGTTTAGTGAAAAATGTAGAGATGGCCTTCTTGGCTTTGGCTTGATCCAACGTCATTCAAAATCCTCGCCATCAGCACTGCCTGAGCTATCGGCCTCCAATAACTGCCCGATCAAGTTCCTCAGGTCCTTCATAGCAGAGGGGATACGTGGGTCACCTCGGAGCATTTCTTCATGATCACGCCCTTCAACGTCGATGTCGTCCCTGTCATTAATCAAGATAGCACCGTCCAGTCCTTTGCTATCACTGTTCTCTCGGATCATATTCAACGCCAGATCTACCGTGTCAGACGAATGGATTGCCATGTGCCGGTCCAAGGCTTCAAGCATCAGGATTGACAGTTTCCGAGCGCCAAATGATCGACGTGCTTCGTGGGTCTCTTCTTCATAGCCAGAGAGTTCTGCTATTGAATGAAGGCCAATTTCTCGCAGTTCTGCTTGAATGTGGCGAAGTATCTCCAACCAGTCTTCTTCGTCCATAAAATCACCATTTCAGCCGTGTTCAATTCAGCATAAGCTAAAAGCCATATTTTCTTCGACGGGTCGAAAACGCCTGCTCGCCGCCTTCCAAAAGCTCCTTTATCAGCTCCTGGACTTCTTCCTTGTCGATCGAACCGCACAGCTTTTGATCGATCTTCGTCCGATCTTCGCCATCTTCTACGACTGGCGTGAGACCAATGATCTGATCAGCGTCGCCCAAAACCGGGATGTTTGGATTGTGGCTTGAAAACAAGAACTGGCGTTGCTTCTTGGCGACGCGCATTTTCTCGACTACATGCCCTGCAATGAACTGGTTATCGAGGTCGTCTTCGGGTTGATCGATGATCAGAGGGGCATCAGACTCCAGAAGCAACAGCATCAGAACTGCCGTTGCCTTTTGACCGGCAGATAGGCGGTCGAGTTCCTTCCAGTTCTCGGCCCCGTCTCGACCAACGTTGAGTTCAATAACGGCCTCCGGCGGTATCCGCGTTTCTTCCACCAGCAACGCCAGTGTTTCGCCTGCAGCGGCGATCTTCTGAGAGGATGAATCGGTGAACCCGAATTCATCGCTGAGCGCTTGAGCACCCTTACGGATCGTCGCGGCCAGTTTCGAAGGTAGTAGGTCCTCAAGCTCTTGCAGCTTCGTCAGGGCTTGACTGATCTGCCCTTCAGTTCCATCCCGCAAAACCTGTTCCAGTGGCCCCAAATCGGAGCTGGGGCGAACACTTGCCCGAACCGTTCCTCTTAGCTTTTTGCTGACCTTCTTCGCGGCCTTCTCAAGGTCACGATAGGCTTTTCGGTCAGCTTTTTCCCATTCATCGACTATGCTCTGTCGCGCCTTTTGTTCGATCGCCAGTTCCGAAACTGCCTGATCCTTCTCCCCTTGCTTCGGTTCAAGTACAGCGACCTGATTTTTCACGGTCAGATAGGCGTCGGGATCGAAACCATCACCCTCCAGTTCTTTCTTGAGCGACTTATACGTCGCCTCAACAGCATCGGCCTTTGGCTGCCACTCAGATCGTATCGCAGCCAAATCGGCGGTTGCCTTTTTAGCCGCTATTGCTAGCACCTCTGCTGCTTGCACTTTGGCATCGTGCATATCCTGCGCAATCGCTTGGACATTGGCCAAGTCATCCCTGTGCGGGAGTTTTACCTCTTTTTCTGGCGGCAAAACGGTTGATGCGGATTCTCCGTCCGGCTTTAACGCGTCTCCCTCTTGTCCAAATCCAGTTATGGCGTTGGAGAAGTCGTCGAGTATTCGTTGTTCATGCTGGACAGATGCCTGTTCTTGCAGGCGGGTCGCAAGCTCGGTCTCTTCGAAGCGTTTGAGTTGTTCCTTGAGCCCCGGCAGAGCGGCCAGAGCAAGGTCCAATTCGGCGATCTTTTCGTCAAGATCCGTGATTTTCTTTCGAGAGGCTCGGAAGCGTTCCCTGATCCCATCCTCACTGACCGCCGCTTCGTTATCCGTACCGACAAAGCGCCCAAGCAGTTCGGCAAGCTGGCCTTTGTGCCTCGTGATCTCAGAAATCTCGTGTTGGCCGTAAACCTCCAAGTCAGAAATGATGTCACCGGGCTTCAGATCAGCCACGATTTCACCCGACTGATTTCTAACTCGGGCCTCCTGTTTGTAGGCGCGCTCAATCAGGTAGTAACCGGGCGACGGGCTTGGCGAAAAAATCAAGACCGAAACCGCTGAACGCGACCCCAATAGATGCTTGATCATCGATTCATGACTCTTCGCTGCATCCGCACCCAGCGGTGGTATGTCGAAGGCGAAGCGCAGGCTTTCAACGATTGTGGACTTGCCAGCACCACGACCGCCAATCATCACATTCAATCCAGCATTCAGCGCAACGTACTGTCCATCGAGTAGCCCGCCATCCCAAGTGACGGCGACAACTCGCGCGAAATCAGATGGCGCTTCGTCCGAGTTGAGCATGATCCGGCTTTCACCATCGAGAAAAGCCTGCCGCAAACCTTCTATCGAGACCTCTGTCATTTTGAGTAAGGTCGTATTGCCGGGTTTCGCGAAATCCCCCGGCGCTGAAACGTCAGATGCGTTGACAAAGCTGACGGGCCGGTCCCGTTTGTGCGCTCCATCTTTGTTGAAGCAAATTTGCCGGTATTCAGTAGGCACATCGCCAAGCGGTCCGGGGATAGCTGACGCCAAATGCAATGGCGACTTCCATGCATTCATGCGCGTCTGACCGGAGAGTTCTTTCAGCAAGCCACTGCTTTGGGTTACGTGCGCTGAAATTGTGATGCCGCCACGCTCATTAACAACTTCGAGAATTTCCTCGAATCCTTTGCGTGCAATGGGTGAAGGATCGTCGCGATTTCGAATATCGCAGGCACCCACATTCTCATTCATATCGGTGCCAGATGTTCCGGGTGGAAAGAGGCAAAGTATGTGTACACCTTCAGCGGAATTTGCTTCGAAGCCGGGGAAAACCGTGATCCCGGCCTCTTCCAACTTCGCTCTGAGGTTTTCGGAATCGTCAAAACGGAAGTGATCGGTAAGCGCGACCACATGCACACCATTTTCTTGGCATGCCTTGACCATCGCACCATTGTACTGATCTTCGTCTGTAAAACCATTCGTTTTGGAATGACGGCTTCCATAAGCGAACGGGTTCACCTGAAAGGCGCATTTCACGTATTGGCTGCCATCTGAGGAGGTCAATGCATCCTTGATGCCTTGTGGTGTTGCTCCGTGGGCAGCCAGTGTGGTCAGCATAGGATCTAAAAGCTTTTTCATTAAACAACTTTATTGCAACTGCTTAGCGGGAATGGGACACGCGATCGTTAATGAGGCATAAGCCCCATGCATGTAAAGGTTGCTTTCATAGATCAAAGCGAACGTCGGCTTTGACACATGAGCCTTTGTCGTGTTGCTCAAGTAGCGAACGACCGGAATTCGCCCTCATCCCCGAGCAGCCCGTTCCATGAACCTTTCCACCCTTTGAGTTCCAGCCTGATAATCCCCCAAACTGGCCTGATCACCTGACTGTGCATTTTGACTACCGGACGCCAATTCCTCAATCTCATCGCGCCGGTTCCCACCACCTTCAAAGGCATCAGCAGCAGCCCCTGTTGGCACCTCCAACGCCCCAATCTTCGCCTCCAACGCCTTGATCTGCCCTTGCAGCCCGCGCATCTGGTCACCAGCTGACGGATATGGCATATCGCCTGCCTGCTTGTCGAAGATCTGCTTAAAGAAGCTATCGTCATAGTATTTGATCCGCTTGGCGCGCACGGGCATTTGCGCGTCGACCACCAGAACGATGTCATCAAGATCCATGCGCCGCGCTTCATCCTCGGGTAGCAACGCAGTTTCCTCGGTCCGTTCGGACATGCTGCGCCCGGCGAAAGGGTTTCGGCCGACGGAACGCGAGCGGGTCACAACGCGCTTGGTTGTTTTGCCGACGGCTTTGCTGAGCTCTTCGATGGTCTTTTCATCTGAGGGGGTCAGATAGAGCTTGATGCCCGCGTTGCCCTGCAGGGCACGGCGGGCATTTTCGCCGTAAATTTCATCAAGTGCAGGGATGGTCTGGGTGACGATCGCGAGATCGGCGCGGTAGGAGCGCAGAGTTTCGATGCTGTCCAGAACGATGGGCATTTTGCCCAGGCGGTTGAACTCATCGAGCATGATCATCACAGGCCAAGGCTCGTCCTTGCCGGGTTCGTGGTCCTGTAACGATGCCAGTAAGTCTGAGAAGAACAAACGGATAAGTGGCGCAAGGGGTTTCACCATCAGCGGTTCCACCACCAGAAAGACCGAAAACGGCGATTTTCGGATGTCGCGGAAATCGAAGTCTGACGTTGCGGTCGCACGGTCGATGGCGGGGTTGGACCATTGTTTGAGGCCAGATGTCATCAAGAGCGACAGATAAGAGGTAAGCGTGTCGTTGTTGGTCGAGGCCATTCGCATGAAGATCAGCTTGGCGGCTGGATTGACCACTTCATCAGCGCGGCGGCGATACTCCTTCTGCTTGTCCCCGCCTGATGCGGTGATGCGGTAAATCTCGCCCAGGGTCGGTCGCTTGCGCTCGAACGCTAAAAGCCCTGCCGCCACGAATAGATCGATACCGCCGTCGAGAAGCCCTTGAACGCGGTCGTTATCTGCTTGCAGAAACAGGGAGGCCAGGAGCTGCAGCTCCATCTGCTGGCGGTCGACGTTTTCCAGCGCCGATATTCGCAGCAAGGGATTGTAGCGGTGCGAGCGACCATCCTTCCAATCTGTTGGCGCGAACCGGAACACCTTGTCGCCCTGCGCGGCCCTGTGGCGCGCCGTCGCATCGAAGTTTTCGCCCTTCACGTCGAGCACGACGGCACTGCCCTGATAAGTCAGAAGGTTCGGAATGACGAAACCCGTAGTCTTCCCGCGTCCGGTCGGGGCCACGATCAAAGCATGGGGAAAAACCTTGGACATGACAAAGGGTTTGCGGCTCTTGGGCTTGCCCATTTTTCCGAGCACAAAGCCGTGGCCAGGCTTGCCGAAGAAGCCGTTGCGCTTCATCTCAGACATGTGCTGCCAGTGAGTTTCACCAAACTTGGTCAGCGCGTCGTTCATCAACACAGCGCTGAGCAAAACACCAGCGCAGGTGCATACCCCGACGATCAAGTGAACGATCTGCATATCGTCGGGATGGGTTGTTCGAAGTACCCCATAGCTGCGCGCCAACATCAGGAAATCGATATCCGCCCCGACCCCGACCCAGCGGAACGTCAGAAAGGCCGACGCCAGAACATACCCCAGCACCGCGCCAAGAAGGGCAAAGCTCATGACGCCGAGTGCGATCCGCGCCTTACCCATGCGTCGCGCCCTTTTCGCCGTCGGCATCGACATGCCGCTCGCGTTGAACATCAATTTCTTCATTGGCGATCTCGTCTAGGACATGCTCCATCGCCACACTGTTCGTCAAAGCGGCATCGCTCTGCAGGTAGGCCTTAGCCGCATAGAGCCGGTCCAGGCGGTCTTCGATATGTTCCTCCAGCGCGGTCTCATCGCCAATTGCCAAGTCCGGGGTATTTTCTTCACCGGCCAGATCCTCCAGTTCGGCCCTCAAGGTCTCGCGCTCCAGATCGTTTCGGAATGGATCTGCGGTCGGATCATCTCTCAAACGGCTCAGGATGTCAGAGGTGGTCGGCGGCAACCCGTCGACTATGGCTTCCTCCCGGTCGGCCTCCACCGCCCCACTGTCCTTGAGAACTTCAGCATCGGCCAACATACAGCCCAGATCACTGTGCACCTGGTCAAGACGGTCGATCGCTTTCTCAAGCTCATCGGCGCGTGACAGGTCAAAGCCGTCCTTCTCGGCAATCGCCTTCAGATCCTGCCCAAGCCATTGCCGCTCCAGCGCGGCATTGCCCGCGCCGATTTCAACGCGGCGTGTCACCTCTTGCGCGTCAATTCCAGTGCCTTTCAAAGCCTGCTGAAGACGTTCGGTGAGCGCTGGATCCTGCAAAGCGCCTTGAGCCTCGGCATGAATGTTCGCGGCCGAATAGATCCCACTTTGGGACGCATCTTCGAGCAAGGTGTGGGACTGCGTCCCCATTGGACTGAGATGCGACAGTGAACGATAGATGTCGTTCAGCTCATGCTCCAGCGCTGCACGCCGCTCCACCGGGGCGTCAGCTACAATGCGCTCGGCTTGGTTGATCTTGTCGTGAAAGGCATCCACGACCTCATCAAACGAATACTGTTCTTCGGCCATGCCATATACCTTTCCATCTGCTTCAATCGGTTTTCCCTTCGCCAAGAGCGTCGCGGCCTTGTCCAGGGCTGCTGCAATGTCATGCTGGTTTTCGCGCGAAGCCTCGGCCGCCAAGCCGCGATAAAGCCGCGCGTTCTGCGCCACCTCAGCCAAGGCACGGTCAAGATCTGGCCCCACACGCTTGCGCTCAGCCAGCTTCTGGCCAGTGGCTTCCGCACGACGCTGGTCTGCATCGCTTGGCCTCTTCGTTGTGATCCCTCGCTCAAGCTTTCGGGTCGCCTCAAGCCGCACCCCATAGCGGTCCGACACTTCCACCATAGCCTCGCGAAAACTGTCGTAGTTGAAGTGGTGCCCTTCTTTCAGAAAGAAGAACTCGCCGTCCTTGCTGCGCCGGTTCAGAACGATGTGCGCGTGCGGATGATCCCGGTCCTCATGCACGGCAGCGATGTAGTCGAAGTGGCTGCCTTCGCCCTGAAAGAACCGCTCACAGATCTCGCGCGCGATCTCGGCAACATCCTCGCCGCGCGTGCCAATTGGGAAGGCCATCAACAGGTGCGAGGTATGTCCCAGCTTGGGATGGAAACCCTCATTCCATTGCGCTGAAAACCGGCGTGTGACCTGCTCGATCTCTTTGGCTGACAGAACGCTTTGGCCGTCATAGGTGCCACGGCTGTCGATGATATAGCTCGACTTGGTGGTCAGGTATTCCAACTGGTTGCGCAGCTGCGTCTTGTTGTGCGTGCCGCCATCGCGAATGGCTTTGAAGATCGCGGGCGAATGCCCCATCGCCGCCCGGGCCATTTGCTTGGTACGGGTACGCGGCACGCTTCCACGAATGCGGCTCCAGTCGCGATCGAAAAAGGCCTCCTGCGCGGCGGCAACAGCGCTATTCCGGGCCATCGGCAAAGCCTCCCAGAACGCGGGCAACCTCGCCGGACAGCACGCTTCGGCGGCGCTGCGCCATGTCCTGAACCTGGTCGGCGATATCGAAGATCAGCCCGGCCAAGGCGCGCACCTGGCTATGGGCAGAGTTGCCATAGGGCGGCGTCTTGCCGTGGCGCTTTGCCTCGTTCAGGCGCTGCGCGATCTGGTTGATGTTGTTGCCGGTGCGATTGAGCGAAGCCGATAACCCCTGCATCTGGTTGGCCAGTTCATCGTCAGGAACGAAGAGATCGTTCGACGCATGGATCAGCCGCCTCAACCCCTCCGCCCGGCTGTTGATATCATGCCGCGTCAGCACCGCATCAAAGCTCGCAAGCTCCTTTGACGTCAGCCGGACATTCACCAGTTCGGAGCGCACGCGCGCATCCAGCTTGCGGCTTTGATCGGCCTTCAATGTGTAAAAGATGCTGCGGGTCGTGACGCCGAATTCGCGGGCCAGATCCTCGATCGGCACCCCTTCGGCACGCTTGCGCACGATGGCAAAACGCTGGTTCTGCGTCAGTCGCTTGTGCCGTGGTGCGCGCGGTCGGCCCATGTGAAGTAATCACCCCTATTTCTTGCCAGCATCATACAGGCAGTCCTGTTATGGCATTTCGCCATAATTGATTCAATATTATAATATTGCATCAACTGCCTGTATTCCGTTTGGAGCAGCCATAGGCTGCGACCGCCGGGCAAAGCCCGGCCACATGCGCTAAGCATGGCACCACTAATCGTGGTTCCACGCCTCAGCATCGCCAAGCAATTGCAGCGCTATTGCGCGGGCCGCGCCTTCGGCGCTGGCATAGGTTTGATGATCGGGCAGCTCGTGCAGATCAAAGGGTTGTTGCGGGTCGTCCGGTGTCTCAACTCGGACGTAGATCGCCCAGCCATCGATCATTGCAGGATCATCACAATACTCCTGCCCGCCATCGGGCAGATTGCAAAACCCATGCAGATGCACGCTGGCGCGGCCCTCTCGGGCCGCCTGCTTGATGTCAGAATACTTCATGGCAAACCCCGCCGCCTTCATTGATGAAGAATTCGTCAGGCTTGCCGTTCAGGCGGGTGCCATCCCGACTGGTCAATCCGATAGCCGACCCATTCCGAGTGAATGTGATGAGATACTGCCCGAGGCGATCACGCGTCACGACATACCCGCTGTTGACCCAATGAACGCGGTTGCCCGCGTCCATTGCTGCTTTGATGTCTTCCAAGGTCATCGCAACGCCTCCTCAAGGATTGCGAGAGCCCCAAGACAATCGTCGATATAGGGCTGCTCCTCACCCTCCAGATCGTTCAGTTCCAGCCGGTTCAACGCCGCGTAGAGCGTGGCGCGCGCCTCGCGGGCAGCGCTTCGCAAGCTGACGGTGTCTTCCAGACGTGCCGTCGCAAAATCATCGCTGTGATAGTCTGGGGTCATCGGATTTCTCCCGCCTTGTGCTTCCAACGCGGAGCAATGTCTGTGAACGGCACCATGAAGGGCGGCAGCGCGTCAAAGCCGTTTGAGCTTTTGACCACCTTCACCTTGGCGCAATCATCCCTCACGCTGAGGATCTCGACACAGAACACGCCGCCCAAACCCGACGGAACAACGATCTCCCTCAGCTCGTGCCGATGCTTCCCGCAATAGACGCAGGTGCTATAAAGCCCGTCGATGATGTGACCGCCGATCGTGCGATCACAGTCGCAGGTCCAGAATTTCGGGGGCTGATATTTGTGAGCCATTTGTGGCCTCCTTTTGGGTGCTGCGGTTGGGGCTTGGCTCCCCTTCCGCCGATGGGCTGCACACCGGCCAATCTGATCTGACCGAATACGCATGTATTCGGCGGAACAGAGTGGGTGGGGGCACAGCCCGACCCACGGCCCAGGAGCGGCCAGTCAATGGGTCAACGCCAGCAACTGGTGCGGCCCGCAGCGCGCCCCGCGCGAGGACACGGGTTGCAGGCTTTGACGACGCGCACGCGCGGCGCTTGCCCATTGACGGGACGTGACAGGGATGTTGGGCGGACCAATCAAATTGAAAGAAGCCTGAAGGAGGTGAGCGGGCTGAAAGCCGGTCGATCCTCCGCACAGTCCGTTTCTCAGAGCGGCCCGTGCGCAGCAGCACGGGCCACAATTTCTCATCCCGTTCAAAATGCCTGCGCCCCGCCACATGAGGCGGGGCGCAGGTGCTCAAAGCTCAACACCGGGCTTCAAGTTGCCGTCTGGGTCCAGCCACGAACGGGCCTCGGCGCAATCCAAGCAAATACAGGTGCAACTGCCTTTCACGATGACCGGTGCGAGAAAGATAACTGGGTTTGACGCGCCGCATTTGCGGCACATCATTGGGGGTAGAATTGCGGGGCCACTCATGCTGCGGCCGCTTTCGATTGACCCGCGGCTGCTAGGACAAAATCGACTGCTTTCTGCGCCTCGGACGCCGCACGAAAAATCGCCCGCTTGTCCTCTTTGAGCGCTTTCAACCACCCTTCAACATAGGCGGCGCTTTGGTCGAATTCCGGCGCGACGCCAATCTGGGCACCAAGGAAACAAGCGCCGATTTCCGCCACCAGCTCTTCAAAGGCATAGGCCTCGCGGTTCGCAAATTTCTTGATCCGCTCAAGCCGCTTTTCGCTACCGGTCCAGTGGATTGATTCATGGGCAAGGGTCGCAAAATACCCTTTCGCACTAAGGAAGGTCGCCACCGGCGGCATATGGATGTGATCCTTGGCCGGGCTGTAATAGGCTCGCGGCTCATCGGTGGTCACGATCTCCGCACCCGTGCGAGCAAAAAACGCCTCAAGCTCGGGATCAACCTCAGTGCCAAGATCGCGCGGGGCCTCGGGGCGGATGTAGTACTCCTCCGGCAAACCTTCGATCTGATCCGCGTTGAAGACGCGGTATGTGCGCGCATAGGGCAGTTCTTCCTCAATGCCCAATTCGTTCTCTCGGGTGTACGTCCCGTATTTGACCACGGTCGACGACGTTTCACCTTTGCGGACCTGTCCACCCAGCTCCTGCGCCTGTTTGTAGGTCATCCAGCGGCTGGACACATAGCCATGCTTGGCCGCCATGACCCAGAGCATCAGGATATTAATCCCGCGATACTCCTCGCCGTTGTGTCGGGTCGGCAGGGCAATGCCGGACGCGCTCCCTGTCCACGGCTTGCGCCAAGGTGGCGTACCCGCCTCGATCTCTGCAATAATGGTGTCGGTGACATGGGCATATACATCAAACTTCGGTGCCATTTGTGGCCTCCTCGATCAAAGTGACGCGGCTGAGGCTTCGTGCCCCCTTCCGCCGATGGGCTGCGCCTCGGCCACCTGATCTGACCGAATACGCATGTATTCGGCGGAACAGAGTGGGAGAGGGCAAAGCCCGACCCATGGCCCTGAACGGGGCTGTCAATCGGCCACATTTGCGAAGAAAATGTCTGCGCCAAAATCCGACGCCAATTTGCTCCGCGAGGAATGGCTCGCCCGCGACACAGGGGAAATTGGTGGCTGATTTTGGGGATGGACTAAGGTTGACCGCCACGGTCAGGGATGTTTGGGCGGACCAAACAAAAGGAATGATGTCTGGATCGGGGTGAGCGGGCCAACGGCCCGTTGAGCTCCGGTGCAGTCTATTGGGTGAGGTTGCCCGCGCGCTTAAGCGCGGGCTCAACTCAATTTGTACAAACTGCTTACATCGTCGAAGTCTTCACGGCATTTTTCAAACAATTGTCACAGACCCGGCCACCGCCGCGCCATTGTCGAATACTTCGCTTCGGTGCCATTCTAGGTGGGCGCGGTGCTTGTCTGTAAGACGAATTGGGGCCTTCCATCGTAATTCGGCAGCAGCCGCTTCACTCAGCTGAGTTGAAAACTGCGGTTGGCCGCCATCATCGAAGGTAACGAGGCCGCGGTCGAACGCGGCATCCCAGAGCGCCGATAGAAGCAAGCCGTTATGCACGTCCAGTCGATCCTTGTCACTCTCGCAATCCTTCCACGGCTTGATGTGGGAGGCCCGCAGTAAGGCGTGGTCGGAAATGCCCGTCAGCGGGCAACTGCCCTGCCAATAAGTGATCAGACGTTCTCGGAATATGTCCTGTCCAACACGCTGTACCACCAAACGCTCGGCCTCGGTCGTCCTGGGCATCTCACTCGTCCGATGCAGGAACTCTTGGAGCGGAGCGTCGGGGAGACTGACAGCGAGTTCGTAGAGGCGAGGCATGATAGCGTAGAGCGAAGTTAGCGATGCGAACCGAAAGCGGGCCAGCCCAGGCCCACCGGAGTCAGTCATCTCGAGACCGATTTCTCCCAAAACACCGGCATGGTCGATCGCGAGCAGCCAATTACCGTTCTCCTCTGCCGCCAGCCAGATCGAACCTTGCGCTGTGGTCGAGCTGTATCGCCGCCAGCCTCCAGTTTCGCCATGAGTCCGGCGAAATCCGTTCTGGAACGCGATCTTGTCGCACTCCTGGCGAATAACGAAAGACTGGGGCGCTTCGATCATGACTTCTCGTTCCACAGCTTGTGCGAGGCAATCCCCATGGCAGTTTCAACCGCATTGGCAGCCCGCGTCACAGCATACAGATTCAGGTCCTCAAATGCGCCTTTGTAATTCGCGAGGTAGCTCTCGCTCCTTGGTTTTAACCCATTTCGCATGGCAACGAGGTAGGCAACCATCTCAGCCTCCACTTCCATCAACGCATGCGGTGTATCCCGCCGATCAGGAACCCGTCGTCCGGCATCGGACCCGAGGTGTCCGAGATAGAGGTGTGCCAACTCGTGCGCCACGGTTACAAAGCGCGTCGGCGCGGCGTGGTTTCGATTGTAGGCGAGTTGATAAACGTTCTTGCCGGTCTTGGCCTTGGATTCAGCCAGAAGACGTATCCAACCTGCTTGTCCATCGCCGGAATCCAAGACGACGAGATCAATCCGCTCCTTGGCGACTGCGCGCATGAACTCGGAAAACCGGTTGTCACTCAGGTCTCCAAAAGTCGGGAACACGAACGCATCAACCGGCACATCGCGGCCTTCCGTATCTAGAATATCGAAGACGAAATCGACTGGACCTTTGGTGCGCAAGACCAGCAAGGGGCGCGTGCCCTTCTTCGGGACGCGCCCAAAGCGATGCCACCAGTCATGCGCAGTCGCGGCATGGGTCAGGCCCGGCTTCTGGATATGGAGCAGCATTGCATTGAACGGCGCGAACTCTCGCAAGTTGATCGTGAAAGAGAACAGCGCCTCGATTGCCTCGCTCGAGTCATAGAGCTTTGTTGCGGCGATCAGCTGGTCGATGAGTGCTTGTTCCGCCGGGGCTTTTTCCTGAGGCTTGGGTGTGAACAGGTCTTTCTGAAAAGGTGCAAAAACCGGGTTCGGCGTTGGTTCCAAACCAGCCAGATAGGGCCCCTTGGGAAAGGGCTCGATCGTCCCGTTCTGGACCTCTTCCAGAAACAGCTCGATGTACGGCCTGATATCCTCGGCATCATCCCGAGTGTAAGAGGCGTCCTTCAGCTGATGGATGATCGCATGCATCATTTCGGTTCGACTTGCACCCGGCTCTGTGCGCGTCTTCAAAGCGTTCAGAAAGATCGGCTTAAACTTGGCATAGGTCTGGGGGTGGATCACTGGCATCGGGATACCTCACCAATAGCGCCGAGGTGGGTGGCGTTGCAGCAACCCGGCCAATTCGCGGTACTCGCCCTGAAACCACGTCCGGTCCGCCTCCCAGTCCGCGACGGCAAATCTTTGGTTACTGCGACCGCTCCGTATATCGGCAAGCATTTTCAGATGCTTCTCGATTGATCGGAACCGCTGATATGTCGCGGGTGCGCCCCATCCCTGGTATTTTGGATCAAGGTCAGACGGGATCTCGATCCGAAAACAGACGTCCAGCCGCCTTTGTCGTTCACGGCTGACAAGGCCACGGGTTTTTCCAACCCTGTATCCGACATAGGCCAAGGGAGAGCGGTCTTCGCCGACGAAAGAGCCTTCGAGAAAGGCGCGCATATCCCGTTTGATGTCCGGAGGAATGGGCCGCTCGACCAGTGCATCATGTTCCTTCTGCGCCCTGTCGCGCTCGGCACGTTCGCGGGCTTCGGCCTCGGCCTTTTTGCGTCGCGCCTCTTCCTCGCGTCTTTTGCGCTCCTTTATGATAGGCCCGATGATCGGTAAATCCGTTCTGCCGAACGAACGGCCAAGTCGCTCCATCGTGCCATTGACCGAACTGGAGACCGGTTCCGGCGGCTCCTCCGTTCGGCCTTTTCGACCCCAAAAAAGATACCAGATCAGAACCCAGAAAAGAATTTTTCCGAGGATGATGAGCGGCATGAGGTCGTCATCACTCATCCCCTACATCCCCATCGCCGTGAATTCGCCGTTCGCTTCCATGCGGTCCCAGGCGGCGAGGACGAGGCGGCGGGTGCGGTATTCGCCGTGTTGGCGGATTTCCTTTTCCTTGAGGACGCGGAAGGTTTCCGAGGGGTACTCGGGGCCCTTCACGTCGGCGGGGTCGAGGATGTAGCGCAACTCGTCGCGGGTCAGGCCGTAGGCGCGGGCGTAGAAGGCGTCGAGATCGGCGCGCAGGTCGGCGCGGCGGTCCTCGTCCCAGGCGAAGGGCGGGCCGTCATGGCCCAGATCGCGGGCGAAGGGGGCGAGGCTGTGCGAGGTGTAGGTAAGCTCCATAACTCTTGAAGTGACAAAATTGAGACGTGGCTCACTATAGAAGTCCGGAGCCAGAACCGGGAACTGCTTGATATATCCATAGGTCAAGTGGAGGCCTGCAACCTTCAGGCGCGCGACGTAGTCGAGCGGTATCGAATTCAGGTTTGCAAGAAGCGCGGCGGCCTTTTCAGGTGCATGTGGTGTGAACAGCAGCGGCATAGTGTGGCCGACAGCGACCAACGGCAGCACTGCCGCGATGGTGGTGCGTTCGTTGGTGGCAGCGGTTACGTCTTTCCATCCAATGAGCCACTGCGAGCGAGTTCTTGAGGCAACTCGATCTGTGACATCTTCTTCTGGAACCCAGTAGAAGGGCTCCACCTCGAAGGAGGGGTCTTGATGCTCTTCCTGCTCGGTTTCAGGAAGAACACGGTAGCCTCTTTCATCCCCGCGCTTTCCATATCCAGCGGCACGATGGTCGAAGAATGAGATCATCTTCCCTTCGAAGAGCGGAATAAAGATGCTAGGCGCTTCGAGTCGTTCGCTGTCTAGAATTGGCTTGTTTTCCAGCAGCCGCTGACGCCACGCAAAGACCTCTTGTTCGGTTCCCGGAGCAATCCAATCCGTACCGTTGCGCACAAAGCCACCACTCTCCAAGTCAGTAGCAGTCTCGAACTTCTCGCTCGCGCCTCCCATCATGAACATCAATTGGAATGAAACGTCCCAAGCGTTGCCTTTTCTACCGCGCGCTTCCTCGATAAACACGGGTGCTGCGGCGTACATTTTCGTGGTCAGCTCCGCGTCGATGCGGGAACGAAACACCGGTGCGGTCTTCGTATTTGGATTGATCGCAGCTATCTGCTCCGGACTGAGGACAAAGTTTCGTTCTGGTTCCGCAAGTTGCCATGGTTCAGTCAGAAAGAAAGCAAATCGTGTCTCAGGTTCATCGCGCCCCAATGTAAGCAAGCAGAACTTCTGGCTGCGGTGTACTCCAGGAAAAAGTGGCGCGGAGTTTTCGAAGTCTACGAGACTCGCCAGCCGTTTCTCTGAGAAAAGTTTATCGAAGAGTTTCTGGTTAAAGGAGTCTGTGGCCACAGATGTTGGAACGACCAAACCTGCTTGCGCATCCGCATTGATCAGATCAGCGCACAGCTCCACGAAAAGGGGAGCGGTATTCAGACGTCCATAGCTCGAAGTGGGAAATCGTTCTGCGCCGTGAATGAACTTTTGCACGGACCAGATCTCGCGGCAGTACTCAAGATACTGACGATAGAGTTCCGGCTTTTCTCGGGAAAGTCGGTCAATAAGCTTGTCCTTGTCCGCCTTCTTTTTCGCGGTTGAGATTTCTGGTGCGCTGTTGGCGAAGAAGCCCTCCGGGTCCAGTTCAATTTGATCCCACGGAGGATTTCCCAACACCACGTCGAAGCCACCACGTCCCAGAATATCTGGGAACTCAAGTGGCCAATGAAGAGCACGGGCCCGCGTCGCCGCCTTCGCGTTCTCCATGATGGGCTTACGGCCTTTGCCCTGACCGACCGCGAGCCAGACATCCTGCGAGGTCGGCACGGTCCGCTCGGAGTCGCCGTTCGGCACCTCTCCCGTCTTTGGCAGCAGGAAGGCCGCGGTGTAGAGGTTGCAGCCCATGCGCGCCCGCAGGAAGGCGTCCTGCTTGCGGAGGGACCGATACGCCTTTTCCTTGGCCTCCACATCCTCGACTGTTTCCTCCGGCAGGTCGCGCAAGTCGGAGAACTCGGCCGAAAGCGGCGCGGTTGGCAAGTCCGACCTGCCACCGGTGAAGTCGAACGTGCCTTGGCCCTTCTTCGCGTCCTTGTTGGCGCGGTCGTAGAACTTGGCCACGTCCTTGTCGTCGCCGGTCAGCGGCTTGTAAGCGGCGTCGGGAATGCCATCCTCCAGCACCTTCAGGTCGAAAACCCCCAGCAGCGCATCGCCGCAGCGGATCTGCGCGTCGAAAAAGCCGAGGGGAAGGCCGGGGTCCACCGTCTCGATCCAGAGCGCGACCTTAGTCAGCTCCACCGCCATCGGGTTGCGATCCACCCCGTGGATGCAGCAGCGCGCGACATCGCGAAGGGCATGGCGGAAGTCAGCTAGCGATGGCGTGCCCTCGGCCCGGATGCGCGCGAGCCGCGTGGCGATGCGGCGGGCGGCGGCCAGCAGGAAGTGGCCCGAGCCGCAGGCAGGGTCGATGACCGAGAGCTTCAGCAGCGCCTTGGCGGGATCGTCCGCCTCGGCCTCGGTCTTGTCGAGCACGGGGTCGAGCGCGGTGTCGAGCAGAGCCTGAACCAGGCTGTCGGGCGTGTAGTAGGAGCCGGTGGTCTTGCGCTGGTTGCCCTTCTGCTCGGCCGCTTCGGAGGCGAAGACCAGCGTCTTGCCGTCGTCGCCCAGCTGGGGCTGAAGTTCGAGGAGGGATTCGTAGACGGAGCCCAGCTCCTCCGTCTCCATCGCGCGCCAGTTGACCGGGACCATGCCAGTTTTGTCCGAGAGCCAGGAGAGGCGGTAGAGCGCCTCCATGAACGCCTTGTTGCGCAGGCGGGCGGTTTCAAGATGAGGCAGACGGTCGTCTGCAAAGAGGCCGCCGAGCGCCGGAAGCGCAAGTGCTAGCTGGCCATGGGCGAGCGCGTTGAAGACGATCTTGACGCCTTCGTAGCGGTCATGGTGTTTGTCCCATGTGGCGGCCCGGTAGCACTGCTTTCGCAGGGCTGCGAGGGAGTATCCCTGGGCGTAGAGAGAGCGCGCGTCGGTCTTGGCGTTGGTGGGGTGCAGAAGGTTCCGATCCTCGGCCACCATGAGGAAGATCAGGCGGTAGACGAGGCGCAAGAGTTCATTGAACCATTCGGTGAGGTTCACTTCGCCGGATTTCAGTTTTGTCGCGAGATCGGGGTTGGCTTCGAGGAAACCGGAGCCGAGCACCTTGAGCGCGATCTGAACCTGGTCGGCCAAGCGATCCCGGGCAACTTCGCCTTCCTTGGAGCCGGTCTCTCGCCACCGCTCAAGCGGGCAATCTGTAGCGGGTGCCCCTTCGTTGCCGAACCGGGATCGGTGGATCAGCAGCCAGAGGACGGCGAAGGAGGCGATGTCCTCGTTCGAGAAGATTTGCGCCAAGTCAGCTTCGATATAGGCCGGGCGGGTCAGCGATGCGTTGTCCCGCATGAGGCGCAGATGGGTGCCACTGGTGACAATACCCCAAAGCGCCTCGTCCTTGTCGTTGAGGTAGTCCTGAAGGGCGAACGCCGGGGAGCGCGACCGGTCGATGGACAAGGTCGGACTGCGGCGGTCGAGCGTTTCGGACATGGGCACCACGACGAACGGCACGCGCCCACTTGCGATCAGGGCGATGGGTGCTTCAGCAGCCTGCAAATCGTCGTATCCGAAGGTTTCCTTGAAGAGGCCCGAAACAAAGCGCCGAGTGGCTTCCTGAGTTGGGTTCTCGACCTTGGCGAATGCATCGAAATGAGACTGCCCGACGCGGAAAGCCGTCGAGATTTCTTCGCGGATCGTCAGGCCCTTTCGAACAGAATAATCCTCCGGAGCCTGTTCAGGCGCGGCCCTCTGATCGATCTTTGCAATCATGGCGGGCGCGATGAGATTGCCCTCGAGGCTTAGCGAAGGCCATGCTGACATATCGGTAATGGGTTTGCGGGCCATGCTTAAACCTCGCTCGGCATCAGGACAAACATCCCAATGACGTCAGGCGGTATTACGGCCTCCACGCTGACACGCGAGGCCGATCCAGCCGCAGCTCGCAGCCGTGCATGATCTTCGACGAGCGCCTCCGCCCGCTGTTTCACGAATGCCGCCAGCGGTCCGTCTATGAGCGCGGGCAACTCCGACTTTGCGTTGTTCACCAGCCGGTCTCGCGCAATTTGCGCAAGATCAGCAGTTGCTGGCGTGTTCAGCATTTCACGTGCGGTGTCTCCGATCGCTACAATGCTGTTCCCTTGAAGGGCAACCAGTGCGGCCTCTTCCGCGAGTAGCAGTCTTTCCTTGCGAGAATGGATGGTGAGCTTGTAGCGGATACGTAGGAGCGCGAGACGGGTCATTGCTGAGACTGCTGGCGTAGGCCAAGCTCCAACCCGCCCAATGCCTAGATCTGGCAGCGCTTCTTGGTCCAGCGAAGCCTCGACAAGGCATTCTGCGAGAGAGGCTGTCAGAGGGTGTGTGCGCGTCAATAGTGACGTGCCCGAAGGCGCGGGTTCCGCAGTGGCAAGTTTAACGGATTTCTCGAGTCCTCGTTGCTCCAGCTTTTCTCTCAGGCTCTCCTGCAGTGCATGAACATGCGCAATGTAGAGCGACCGCTTCTGCTCTAGAGGCACGCCAAAGCGAGAGATGGCTCGTTCGACGAACTGCCGCGCATCATCCGGCGAGCCGAGCAGGTCTTTGACTTTGTTCCATTCCGGCGCAACCTCGGCCGGTTTCATTGCATTCTGTGCAAAGCGCGCACGGGATTTCTTCTCGTTCTCGCTTGCATCACGCCAACGGGCATCCATCGCGTGCGTGCCATCGTCCAGACGCAAGTCAAGTGTCAGCTGTTTATGCCCACCGCGACGAAGCATCATCGCGGCCATGAGCGCATCGGTGACGGGGCCGCGTTCATCGGGCAGCGGAACGGTTACACCTGTTGCTTTCCGGATTTCTTCCGCTTTGCGTAAGATGACGTCGAGGACAGCGCCATCGATAGCGCTGTCTGGCGAAAACATCATTATGGATCGAACCAGTTCGGCGGGTTGACCAAAACGATCCACCCGGCCTTCACGCTGTTGGTGCCGGGTAGGGTTCCAAGACAGGTCATAGTGCACGACGGTATCGAACAGCTGCTGAAGGTTGATCCCTTCAGACAGGCAATCCGTCGCAACCAAGATCCGCTGAATGTCCTTTTCACCTTCTTCAATCGACATCTCCGAGACACGGTCACGTCGCTCGTCCGGTGTCAGCTCCCCAGTTACGGCCTCGATGGTTAGCTTCGGAAAAGCCTTGCGAAGGCCTTCCTTTACGTGTTCCGCCGTTGCCAGGTATCGACAAAACACGACCGGATTGGCGCCTGCTTTGATCAGCGGCTTGAGCGCACTGACAAGCGCGTCAAGTTTGGGATCCTTTGCGAGCGAAAGACTGAACGCTTGATCCAGGAGACCTTGGAGAGCTGGATCGTTCGCGAAGATCGTATTGGGCTCAACATCAACAGCGTCTTCGTCATCGCCATCTTCGTCGTAGATTTGTGGCTCCAAACGTTCTGCTTCGTTCGAGGCGCGATTTCTAAGGGCGCTGAGCGCAGCGGCAGGCGAAGACCCCACGCATCGCATCAAGGCAAGAGTCCCCCAAAAAGCGAGCCGCTGATCTTTCTTCTGATCACCAGCTTTCGAGACGACTTCAAGGCAGTAGTCGATAGCGGACTCTTGAAAGGCCAAATGGTCGGCCGAAAGGCGATAGGGGAACTCCGTTGTTTCATGCTTCGGAAAAGAGCGATCTTCGTCCCAATCCCCCTCGATGAGATCGACCCGGCGTCGCTGAACCAAGTGCCGCGCCAGGCGCTCGCGGTAACGCGCATTGTCAAAATCTACTGAGGCGAACTCTTGATCAATCAGCGAGAGCAAGCGCGCGAACGCTTCTTCATCTCCGGAGTGCGGTGTGGCCGTGAGCATAACGATCCTGCGTTCCGGAACCTTTGCGAGCCCCTGAAGCAAGTCAAAACGTTGCTGTTTGCCTTTGTGTGTACCGACGCAAGCATGCGCTTCGTCAACGATGACAAAGTCGGGACAGGCACGCGCAAAACCCTCCCGGCGTTTCTCAGCCTTGATGTAATCAAGGCTGACGACCGTGAACGGGTAGGCATCAAACAGCGTTTGGGCGAGTGGTAAGTTTCGCTCCAGGCGGGCCGCAGTGCCAGATGTCACCGGGACCGCATCAATACCGAAACGATCCTTGAGCTCAATGATCCACTGATCGACGAGGTGAGGTGGACAGAGGACTGAAAAGGCGTCGACCTCACCGCGATCCATCAGTTCGCGAAGTATCAAGCCCGCTTCAATGGTCTTGCCGATGCCTACGTCGTCAGCGATCAGCAAACGGGGCACCTGCAGCCGCAGGGCCATAAGTAGCGGGACAAGCTGATAGGTTCGCGGCTCAAAGGCGAGCTGAGCGGCAGACCGAAATGGTCCTGCACCGCGACGTAAAGTCAGTCTAAGCGCATCTGCCAGGAGAGCCGCTTTGGCTTGTACCGTGGATCGCGCGTCGTCTGGCAGATCAAATCTCGCCGCCGCCACGCTTGCGATTTCCAGCTTGGGATCAAGAATGACCACGTCGTTCTCGTTTCCCGCGAGAGGGCGAAGTGCAAGAATGCCCGGCCGCGGCGCAGGAAGGGCCACCCACTCTCGACCGCGGGCAAGGACAAGATCGCCAGGAGAAAAGCTTAGCGTCATGGCCTATCCTTTGAGTAGATTGATGAGTTGTTCGGGGATACCAGCGTCCGGAAGACCTGGAAGCGAGACCAGTTCCCAACCTTTTCCCAAAGCATCCTGAGACATTTCAGACGACACGGAGTTGGCTGTTGCGGCCACCCCGTGACCCCTCCACGCGAACTCCACATCGGTTCCGCCAAATTTGACCGGCATGGTATCCACATGTGGAAGTCCCGCTTCTTCGAAAGCCTTTGCCCAAGGAGACCCGGAACCGTCGAATGAGGCGCGAGCCTCCAAAAGCGTCTGCCCTCGCGCCAGGTCGATCAGCAGCTGCGCTACTTCTGTGCTGCTTCGATCTATCTGTTCGTGATCAGGTTGGTTGAAATACGAGAGAAGACAACGATAGCAGCCGCGCACACATGCATCGTCGGTTTCTTCGGTTAAAAGATGTGCGTCACCTTCTTTGATTGAAGCTTCGATATTCTCGTAGTGCATGAGTTCAAGAGCTGTCCGCGCAACTTCGCTGATCGCCTTCGGATCATCGACCAGGCGGTTCAGGACCCCGGCTCCGCCCTCAGTTGCCTCGTAGGCAAGAATTGCTCTGCGATTGTCGCGCGCGGGAAGGGGTTCACCCAGAATTTCTCCTTCCTCAAGCTGATAGACCACTTCAATGCCCCGCATCAGTGCATGCTGAACAGTTGTGATCGTTTCAGGATCAAAGCTTTCCGGCTTCTTGAAGCGGAAGAGCAGCGCGTTCTTCCTATCCCGGACGATTGGAACGATTTTTACAGGTCTGACAACATCGGGCGGCGTGTCGGTTTCTGCGTCTTCGTCTTCCGCTTTTGCCCAATAACCGGTTCGAGGATCGATGTTGAAGCCAAAGACAGTCTGATCCTTCCGGCGCTTCAAGCCTTTGTTGAGGCGGCTGATCTCTGCGCTGTTGGCATATTGAAGCGCGAGCAACGAGGTATCACCGCAATTGAACTCGGCGTTCGTGACCTGAAGTTGTCCGTCTTTCGTGGGCCAAGCGAAAACAGTCTGAATATCGAAGCCTTGGCGTACCCGCTCTTCATCGTTGGCAGTAATACGCTCGATTGGCGCTGCCTCGACATTGTCGATACGAAGCGTGCGTTTGACTGGCACTTCTCCAGCCATGTGAGTGTCACAGCCGTGGCAGCGTTCGACCTCTCCTTCATGACATGCTCCGCAGTTTGGGCAGATGTAGATGTCTTTCGTCGCCAGTTCCGACCCGTCGCCTTCGCGCGCCTCGGGAGGAAGCTTGGCTTTCATTACACGGTATGCGCGGCCCTCATGGTAGATGAGGCTCCGAGGTCCAAATTCGGAGATCGCCAAGAAGCGCGCGCGCGACAGAAACGAGCCACTTTTCCCTTCCCCTGGAACAAATGCATAAAGTGGCAGACGCGGAAAGTTATACCCAGGAAGAAAACCCTCTGTTGCCAGGTAACGATACGAGTAGAAGTCAGAGCCGTTTGACGCTTTGCCCTGTTCAAGGATTGCCAGCTGATCGCTCGCCTGCATCTGCGCTGCCTTGATCTTGCGACGGTCGGAGCCAGACAGCCCGGTGATTTCTGATCGCGCGTTAGCCTCTGCCAGTTGCGTGCGAGCTGAGTTGTAAAGTTCGCGCCAGCGATCGAACGCGCGATCGAACTCCTTCGGCGCGTTCATTGCGACATGA
Organism: Ruegeria sp. HKCCSP351; assembly: GCF_017872535.1. Lineage (NCBI taxonomy): Bacteria > Pseudomonadati > Pseudomonadota > Alphaproteobacteria > Rhodobacterales > Roseobacteraceae > Ruegeria > Ruegeria sp. HKCCSP351. The sequence goes on from NZ_JAEDOV010000002.1 coordinate 213,879, forward strand.
AGTACAAACTCTTCGGGCTCCCCCATCCATACTGGCGCTGAACCGTCGTCCGCCGCCAAGATCTGATCTAGGACCCGCTTCATCGGAGAACGGGCACGTGCGGCCAGATCAGACTTTGAGATTACAGACAAAACCTCCTCTTTGAGCGGATAGCCTGCTCCTGTAAGATCAAGGATATCTGGAATATCAGGCTTAAGGGCCAGTTTTGCCTCGGCGAGCCAGACGGCGTGCAAATGCGAGCGCACCAATTCTTCGTTGGTAATGTCCAAGGCTGGAGGGCGGACAACGCCTGCCACCATATCATTGCGGCGATCAAAAAAATACTGGTCGTGTGGCGAGCCGGATGCGCAGTAAGTTACGACGACTGCCGCCTGCCCCGAACGTCCTGCGCGACCAGCGCGTTGTGCATAATTTGCTGGTGTCGGTGGGACATTGCGGAGATAGACGGCGTTCAGCGCAGAGATATCAACGCCAAGTTCCATCGTAGGCGAGCAGAACAATGCGGGCAGAAACTGGTCAGACTCACCGGAAGCGCGTATCTCAGACCGATATTCTGACGTACTGAGGTTGGCGCGGTCATCGTCTTCGAACCTGAACCGCCACTCCCGCCACTCGCGTTGCTTTTGCGATACCTGAGCGGTGTGTTCGCGGCCCTCCAACCCCCAGTAGGCGCTCTGGCCGGAGGCAAGATCATTTGCGATAGAAGCGTACAGGTCGTCAAAATAGCGGTTTCCGCGCTTGCCTTCATCTGAAAGAGCCGCACCTGGAACGAGTCTGACAGCCGATGGTGTCAACCGCCATCCGACAAAATCCGCATCCAGTTCGACTGGGACGACCACGCCTTCGTCTGCAAGCAACTCAAGCAGACGCGAAAAGAACTCGAGGTATTCTTCCTTTCCGAGTTTAGTTCCAATGACGCTCTTTTTGTTGATCAATCGCGCGATGCGCGAGTTGTGGCCCGCACGTAAAAGAGTCTGCTCTTCACGCAGTCCGATAATGCCTTTTCCGGGGGCTCGCAAAAGCAAGGAGGAACGTCCACGCGGATTTTCCTTGGCATCGATAGCCCAAGGCGAGCGCAGCAGAGATCGCGACTTTTGCGCGACACCGTCAAGAACCGTCAGATCCAACGCTTCCGTATTGACCGCCAGGCCCTCTAGCATGGCACCGAGGACTTTCTTCAGTACGTCTGCTCGTTGTTCCTCATCAAGCTCTCCCAGCTCGGGCAACACGGTCATCAGCCGCTCGCGATCCGAAGCAATGTCGCTGAGGCCAACAAACTCGACATCTAACAGGTTCAGAACGAACAAGCTCGGATTGGTATATCGCCAGCCCCGTCGCAGATCCGTCCAGACACGATGAGCCAACACCTTTGCGAGCGCTCGTTGTGCATCTTCTCGAATGACGGCACCTGAAGACGGATCGAGCATCCAGTGGGCTCGTGCGTCCTTATTGGCGGAGGTAAACCCCAGAGCCTTGACGACTCTCAGGCCAAACTCATCCTCGGTAAGACCTTCGTCTCCAGCGGCAATAATTGCACGGAGAATAGCGCCGCGCAGCAGGCTCACGAAAAGGAAATCATTAAAGTTCCCAGACTGCAGCGCCGCATCTTGACGGTTATCAGTGAATCCGAGAAGCTTCCTCTTTGTCTCTGGGACGCCACTTTCAGGATGGTTCATCCACTCAAGGGCGCTCGAGATTAGCAGAGTCGTCGCGGAACTCCGTCCCTCGCCAGACAAACCAGCCAGCTTGCTTCGTTCCCGCATGCCTTGGTTAGGTTCATCTTGGCAGCATAGGCAAAACGCAAACTTACCAGGTATGAACCAGAAATCCTTTCCTCCCGCGCCGTGCCGACCATCCGAGCCGACCACATAGGACACAGGAGCCCGCTTCTTCCGGTATGACCTAAGCCGTTCAATGCCGTTACGTTCCTCCCTCCAACTTTCAGGATAGCTGTCAAGATCTCCGTTGAAAGCAAAGTCCGGATCAATTTCCGGGATCGGGCAAAGGTATCCAGCGACGTCGTCGTCTTCATCAGCTTCCAGCGGCGTGTCATCAATGTTCCGTGGCAAGAACTTGATTTGACCATCGTTGTCGCTCTTGGTGACGACGTGATACTCGTGCCCGCAGCTCCGGCAAAAACGTGTTGGATAAAGGCGGTCTCCGGGCGAATCTGGATCCTCGAGTTGGCCTTCGAAGAGCACTGTACGTGGCCGCGAAGCCAAAGTCGTGAAAACTTCGCCAGCTCCAGATATGAACCTGTGTAACTTGAACGCGAGGAACGCGACCTCACCATGTCCTCCACGTTCGTATTCGGGCAGACTGACGCGGGTCAGGAATGCTTCGAGCGCAGTTCGACATTGGCCTGCCTCAACACCGCTATCGTCGGCGAGGCGCATGACCGCGTCCTCGAAGGGAATAGGTTTCTTCCTCTTGAGTTCCAAACCGTCATCAAGTCCAAGCGCAAGCTCCGCCCACACGGCCAACGGATGCCTCTTTAGAACTTCATCGCTCAAGTTGTCCGGCATCGGTTGGTTCAGGACCGCTGCGAGGCCAGCCTTGGCTTGCGCGAGGTCAATAGAGTCATCTGTTGCACGCTGCAGGGATTCATCAATGACAGCGTCCGGTCCAATATCCGAACCAAACAGGCGCGTCGCGACCTTCGCAACAGCCATGGCCCTGTTTTCGTCGGAGCCTTCAGAGGCCATGGTCGCCGACGTGCCGATGCAGATGGGGGCTTTATCCGGTGCGCAACGGTCGCGAAGCCTGCGAACAAGCACGGCAACATCTGCGCCTTGGCGGCCCCGGTAAGTGTGAAGCTCGTCAAGGATGATGAATTCTAGGCCGGTAGCGTTGTTGATGACCTGGGCGTCGAGTTCATCCTGACGGGTAAGCAGCAGTTCAGCCATCATGTAGTTCGTCAGCAGAATGTCTGGCGGATTGGCCGCAATTTTCAAGCGCTCTTCTCGGCTCTCTTGGCCTGTGTAGCGTTTGACCACCGGTTTCAGAGCTTCAGGCAATCCAGATTGACTGATGAACTTTTCGATTTCCTTTAACTGGCTGTTCGCAAGCGCATTCATTGGGTAGACGATGATCGCGCGGGTCTTGCGCGGCTTGCCCGCCCTGAGCGCGCGAATTATCGTATCGACGACGGGCACAAAGAAGCAAAGGGATTTACCGGAGCCTGTCCCGGTGGTTACAACATAGCTTTTGCCAGTCTTCGCTTTTGCAATCGATTCAGCCTGATGGCGGTGAAAACGAAGCGGGGTTTCTCCAAATCGAAAAACCTGTCCTGTGCCTTCATCCAGATCACCGGAGTTGACCAGATCGTCCACCGTTGGTCCTGAAAGAAAGCGAGGGTTAAGAGAAAGTAAAGCATCAGGCCAAAAGCGCCCAGCATCGTATTGGGCATCGATTTCAGCACGAAGATCTTCAGCACGAATTGAACTGAACGACCGAGAAAATCGTTCATAAGAATTGATAAGATGATGGTCGAATTCAAACGCTTTCATGAAAATTCCTAAAATACCTGACCGGCGTTGTGCTCGCCAAAGACGATGTCTCGATTGATCAATACAATTTGCTGTTCGTGTGGTTTGCGCGCTGAGGGGTCAGTATCCAGCCCAAGACGCTTGAGAGCGTAGTACAGTAGCGCGCGACGAACCTTTATCCGAGCCTTGCCGCCGCGCATCCCATAGTCCAGCGCGATCACGCTCTTTTGGCTCTCTGAGAGTTCAGGGTGGGGGCCGATCTCAAGCGTGACATCCTCTTGCCAGTCGGCATCGGCAGCATCCGTGACGACGCTGGTTTCAACACCGCGAGTATCGAGGATGCGAGAGAGCAGGAAGTCTTTGAAGACTTCATCCGCCTGACAGAATGCCCGTGTGTGCCATCGAAAGCCATCGAACCCGATTGCGTGTGGCGCGATCCACCGCCAGCTCGGTTCGGGACGCGACAGGGACTGATACTTCACTTCGATGGCCTCGGATCGGCGGATGGCACCGACAACGGATCGCAGAATGACGGGGTTTATTCCGCGGGCGGGCGTTGGTGCAGCATCATAGGATGGCAGTTCGGCGATCCAAGTGTCATCGCGATCCATGTTACCATCGGCCAAAGAACGTAGCTGCGTGAGATAGCGGTTCGCGTCAGGTTTCAGGAAGTGTGCGGCATACTCTGGGCCACGGACATACGTCCTCGCGCTCTTGTCATAGACCATGTTGTCCGGAGCAAGGCCGATGTAGCGGTTTAGATCGGCGGAAGCCTGGTTTACCGATAGCCCGAACTGCTCCATCAAATCGCTACGGTTCACATGCCCCTCCCAAAACAATCGAAACTCGATGAACTCGAGGCGCTGTGCAACTCCCCAACGAAGCTCCGATTTGTCACTATCCACTTCGCACTCCCGACTCGGCGCGTTTGATTAATATACGCGTCCATTTTTTGTGCTATCTACACGCTAGCGGGGAGCCAAGTCGCGTTCAATCGAAATTCGGCGTGATTTCAGGATTTTACTGAAAAACAAGATCATGAATGGCATACTGCGATCGCTGGCAAGGGTTGCCGCCAGCCAAAGATCGAAATCGATCGAAGCGAGCAACGTTTCTCGTAAACCCGCAGGAAGCCGGCCGAACGCAGCCTCAACAATCGCGTGCGAGTTCTCCTGCGGCTCTTCGAAAGGGCACTGCACGACTTCGCGGGATAGGCGTGGCCCGAGACAATTGGCCAACTTGCGGTTAGTATCCCAAAACTGGGAGCTGCCTTCAGCAAAGCGTTTTCGAGTCCGAACCTTCAGTTTCGAACGCAAGATGAAGCAACCTAACTGACACTTCAGTTTTCATCGATGAAGGCCAGAGCGGGAGAGCCGCCCTGGCGCTAAGGTTACTCGGTGACCGGATCTTCATCGCGGGGCGGGAAGGCGACCATTTCCACATCGGGAAACATGCTGTGTTTGACGTTGATCGACGTGATGTTGCCGCTGTCGTCGGTGTTGACGAAGAGGACGCCGCAGCGATCCCAGAAGTTCTTGCCATCTTTTTCGCCGGATTTGACGTTCAGTTTCAGAGTTTGAGTAGTCATCTTTTGATCCTCACTTTGAGTGTTTCGATGAACATGACCAAAGCTGGCACCAAGGGGCTGTCAGCGAGAAACTTGTCTCGCGAGGAATGCGCTGGCGCAGGGGAATTTTCTTGTTGAAGCGGGGCTTGCACCGCGCCTGCTACGGCTGCCCGCTTATGTTCAGCAATCAGAAACACGGCGTTGAGGATCTGAGTTCGGCACTCCAAAATCGACTGCCACGTCGTAACGCATCAGAATGGCCAAGGACCTCAAAATCTCGCTGCAGCCAAACGGCTTTCGGTCAATCCAATTCAACAGCGGCCCCAGTTCACGCGCGCGCCAGATCCGCTTCCTCGTGCTCGAAGGCTGTTGCCATCTCCCTGATCTCTCGCTCCGGAGCCCCCAAAGCCCGAGCAACGTCACGCCAAGCAATAGTCGCTTCGGCCACCTCGGCAATGATGCGATCTGCCTCGCCGCGTTCGAGAAGATAGGAGTCATGTTGCGCGCGGTGCAGGGCGATACTGGCATCCGGGTTGTCATCGTCGACATAGCTCTTTAGCACACGCGGCTGGTTCGGCACGGGGTTGATGTCGTAGGCTGGTGAGAGGTGCCATCCGCCCCGCCCACGCAGAAATCCGTGATTGCGCATATGGTCATCGAGGTTCGTCACGAGAATGGAAAAGGCAACCCGCCGGTAGAGCTCCTCTCGGTCTTGATCGGGTGTGACGCTTTCTGAGGTGATGATATCGGCCAGGTCCAAATAGCTGTAGCTTTCGCCATCCTTGCCGCCCAGCATCGCCATAGCTGAGATGAACGGGATCCTGCCGTCCTCGTTCCGGTCAAACCGATGGGACAGGAAAACAGGCTTGTCGCCAGCCATCTCAAGCGTGTGATCAGAAACCGTGATTCCGGCGCGCCTTGCGAGCTCCAGTGCGATGGCTTCCCAGCGTTCTACGCAATAAGTGTCCGTCTCTTTCGGGAACTTGGCGACAGAAAGACGGCCGTGCTGGTCAAGGATGCTGGCCTTCGGCCGTGCGCCACCTAGCGAGCTTCCCGGAGCAAACAGCATTTTGAGGTCCTCAGCGGTCTCCTCCCCGCGCAGAACGCGCTGAGACGCATGAAGCAAATCTCCGAGGCTCACCAGCGCAGGTACGCCAATGCCCTCGCGGGCTTGAAACACTCCTTCAACCTTGAAACGCAGCGCACCCAAACGGGTCTCATCATTCACCCCAAGCAGGTAGTCGGTTTCTTGCAGCACTCTCGGACGTCGCCCTTCGGCCTCTGCCATGCGCCCCTCATAGCGCCGCATCACCGTTCTGCCCCAGGTGTCGGGGGCAGAATCCCCGAGTGGCGCAAGCATATCCTGCCCCGTTTCCGGCACGAATTGCCCTCTGACGAGAGGCATGTCCGGCGAAAGCCCGAAGGCATTTTCGTCGCCAAGCCAGTCGTCATGATAGGTAAAAGACACCCGCTCTCGGCCGCGCCCCGCTGTGCGGTGGAGCGTGCCGACCTGTTTCAACCCTTTCCAGTCGATCCAGACCTCAACCATTTTTCAGTCTCGCACGCTGCGGGAGGTCATCCAGCGCCATCTGCTCACCAACCGGATCATCGAGGTCCCCCCAGCCTTTCAGGAGGCCGAGCGCTTGTAGCACGGCCACATAAGTGCCGATCTTGACCGCGGGGTTCCCGCCTTCGATCTTGGCGATGGTCTGCCGCGTTGTGCCAGCACGCTGCGCAACAATCTCAGCGGTCAATTTGCGGCGCAGTCGCGCAACGCGAATGTTTTCCCCAAGTGTCACGAGCTCCTTGCGCGCCGCCCTGGGCATTTTGATCGAAACAGCCATAATGAAACCTCCAAGCAACACCAAGCGATATAATGTTACGCTGATAAAACATTAATGTCAATTTTCACGCTTAACCTGACGATCCAACGCCCCGGCTCGCATCACGATTTATGTTTCCTCAGCATAACATTGAGGGCATTAAGGTTACCATTACGAAACATGGCTTGGTTACCTCACCGCACTCATACAACTCGTCTGCTCGAACGAAACCATTGCGTTGCCTTCCTTCGAAAGTCATGCCTGCAACCCCGCAGCGCGCACCTGCTCAAGCGTCACCAGCTTTGACAAGATCAAATCCTCGATCTGCCGGTTCGTGATATGGCGGCAGAGGGGATGGCGCTCGTGGATCCACTCAGCGAGACTGGCACGCCCCTTGGCTTCGGCCGCTCGAGCCTTCTCGCGGTCGGCCTGGATCTGGGCCAGCCCCTTCTCCCACCGGCGCATCTTGAACCAATTGTCCGAGAAACAGACCTTGCTGCGCGTAAAGCCCTCACTTTCCTTCGCATAGGCTTTGACCGCCTGAAGCAGGTCATCGGGCTCTACCGCGTCTTTCACAGCCGCTGCGATCAGGCGCAGACTGGTCCGCCGGTCTCGGACCCTGTCCTCGGGATAGGCCGCCAAGATCTTCTCAGATTCAAGATCTTCAACCTCCTCCTCCGCCGCCTCGCGCCTGCGCGTAGGTGGTTTATGGATGGTTTTAGGATGGTTTGGGGTCCACCGTGAACCCCGTACCCCGTTCACCGTGGACCCCGTACCGGGTTCAGGCTGGACGGGGTTCACAGTGACCCCCGTGTCGATGTCGGGCTCGGCCGTGGGTTCGAGCGCGGCCACGCGCTCCAATACGATGCGGTAAATGACCGTGTAGCCGTTCTTGCAGTGCCGCCGCCCTGTCTCGATCAGAATGCCTTCCCGCAGGAAGTCGATGATGGTGCGCTTCACAGTGCTCTCGCTGAGCTCTGTGTGGCGCTGGATCGTCCCCTTCGAGCACCAGATGCCCGAGCCGTCATCGCTCGCCTTGTCAGCCAGGAACATGATGATCTGCTTGCGCGCGGCGCTGCCAAAGCGGCGCTCGGCGCATTCGTTTGCGATGCGCCAACTCACGATCTCACCGCCAATTGGGTTGAGGTCAGACCGGAAATGCCGTAGGTATTGGGACGGAAATATTCTTCTATGCCGTTGAGGTGGGTGGCCGCCCCCTCAGCGGTTTTTCTTTGCCTTTTCGCCCGAGTGGGAGCCTGTGAAAAACCGTTTACCTGGGCCTCGTAACCTATTGAAAAGTGACCCTGAACGAAACAAGTCCGTTTACAATTTTTCCCTTTGAAATCAACAAAAGTTTCCGGATTGCAAATCCGTGTACACCGGTTCGATTCCGGTACTCGCCTCCAACTACATCCAAATCGCTGACTTGGCCCCGCAATACACGCTTGCGATGCTTGGTATTTTCAGACGTTCATGGCCCGCGATTCTGTCGAACTGCGGGCCAGATATGGCGTGTTTTTTCGGATCACCTTCCTACCTCTGCTCGTTCACGGGGCGCGATGTGGTTTGGTATGTGCCTGGCGTTCAGGCGCGCCCTTGTGGCACAACCTCGTATCCCGGCTCCTCCGGCTCATCATCCGTCATTTCGGCTGGGAAGCCCGGGGCAGTGATATCCAGACCAGTTGCCTCTTCCAGCCGCTTGATAATATTTGGTGAAAGCTCGCGTTCGCCATAGCGTGCGATACCATCGTTAAAGATGTTGATCATCACCGGATTTATTTCCAGCGGCACCCCGGCGCGGTCGGCGACCTCCTGAAACAAACCGATATCCTTCTTCACCAGATCCATGGTGAAGGAAATATCGCGCGACCCATTCAGGATGACCTGACTTTCGGTTTCGTGCACGAAGGACGTGCCGGACGAGATTTTGATCGCCTCATAGGTCGTGTTCAGATCCATCCCCGCAGCCTTTGCCGTAACCAGTGCTTCGGCGCAGGTGATCAGGTTGGCGGTGGCAAGATAGTTGGTCATCACTTTCAGCACCGACGCCGAGCCCAGTTCACCGGTGTGCAAAACCCGGCGGCCCATTGTCGTCAGGAACGGCAGAATTCGTTCAAACGTTTCCCGGTCGCAGCCCGCGAAGATCGAGATATTGCCCGTCGCGGCACGGTGGCACCCGCCAGAAACCGGGCAATCGACGGCCGCACCGCCGCGCGATATGACTTCGGCACCCAGGTGTTTGACTTCGGCCTCGTCCGTGGTCGACATCTCCATCCAGATCTTGCCGGGGCCCACTTCGGGCAACATCTCCTGCATGACTGCGTCCGATGCTGCCGGAGACGGCAGACAGGTGATCACCGCATCGCAATCGCGCATCAACTGGGCGGGCCCTTCTGCCGCCTTTGCGCCTTTGGCGACAAACTCGGCCACCAGATCCGCGTTCAGGTCATGCACAGTCAGATCAATGCCGTTGCGCAAAAGGGATCCCGAAAGCTTGCCGCCTACGTTACCCAGACCGATAAATCCCACTTTCATATGACGCATCTCCAAGTTCGTCGTTTTCCCGTCATGCGACCATATACCGAACACGTTCTTCATGCCGCCGAACGACGCCTACAGGTCGCTTTTTTCACCTTGGCTTATTTGTTGCGCGCGAACCGCTTGACAAGCGGGTCAGCGGTGCCGCATGTCCCTGTCGTTGGTGTCGGCGACAGCCGATGAAAAGGGAATGCGTCAACGGTTCATCCGCCAAACGCAGCCGCCCCCGCGACCGTGACCGGAGAGGATGCCCAATGCCACTGGCCTGTGCCGGGAAGGCGGGACATCCGACAGAGCGACCGCTCTGGCATCCGCAAGCCGGGAGACCTGCCAACACCCGAAGTTGAAACCGGGCGGGGTGTTCCGGTGTCGGGTCCATGTGCAGACGTGGTGCCCGCATGAAACCCCGTCCCCCGCGAAGAGGATTTGGGGGGATGAGAGACATGACCGAGACCGCACCGGTAGAGCTACTGGTTTGCACGACTTGCCGCCGGGGTCTGCCCGTCGAGGATGACGCCGAACGACCCGGCACATTGTTGCACAAGGCCCTGGAACAGGCTGCCTTGCCAGATGGTATCACTCTGAAACCTGTCGAATGCCTTTCGAACTGCGATCAGGGCTGTTCCATCGTTCTTCGGGGCGGGCCGGATCGCTGGACCTTTGTTTACGAGAACCTGAACGAAATCGATCACGTCGATGTCATCATCGATGGTGTGACCAAGTATCTGGCCACAGACGATGGTCTGGTGAAGTGGCGCGACCGTCCTGAACATTTCCGCAAAAACTGCGCATCGCGCATTCCCCCGATTGGAGGCTGAGATCATGTCGAACCTAGAAAAACTTCCCGTCACCGTGATCACCGGCTTTCTGGGCTCGGGCAAAACCACGCTGGTGCGCCATCTGATGCAGAACCCGCAGGGAAAGCGGCTGGCGATTGTTGTTAACGAGTTTGGAGATGTGGGTGTTGATGGCGACATTCTGAAATCCTGCGCGATACCGGATTGCCCTGCGGAAAACATCATGGAACTGGCAAACGGCTGCATTTGCTGCACCGTGGCTGATGATTTCATCCCGACCATCGAGGCGCTGATGGCGCTGGAACCGCGCCCGGATCACATCCTGATCGAAACATCCGGCCTTGCACTGCCCAAACCGCTGCTGAAAGCATTTGATTGGCCTGATATCCGTTCGAAAATCACTGTTGATGGCGTGATCGCGCTGGCCGATGCCGAGGCCGTGGCCGCCGGTCGCTTTGCTCCGAACGTTGAAGCGGTGGATGCCCAAAGGCTGGCTGATGACTCGATTGATCACGAAACACCCTTGTCCGAGGTGTTCGAGGATCAGATCTCGTGCGCGGATATCATCCTGCTGACCAAGCCCGATCTGGCAGGTCCCGAAGGTGTCGCGAAAGCTAAACAGATTATCGCCGCCGAGGCGCCGCGCCCGCTTCCCGTCGTCGAGGTTGCAGAGGGTGTCGTCGACGTACGTGTCGTGCTTGGCCTTGAGGCTGCCGCCGAAGATGACATGGACGCCCGCCCGTCACATCACGATGGCCATCACGATCATGAGCATGACGACTTCGAAAGCATCATCGTCGAGTTGCCGGAACAGACCGACCCGGCGGAACTGGTAGCCAGGATTGAACGTCTGGCATCTGAGCTGAATATTCTGCGCGTCAAAGGCTATGCCGCCGTCACAGGCAAACCGATGCGCCTGCTGGTTCAGGCTGTCGGCGCACGGGTTCGTCACCAATACGACCGCCCGTGGGAGCCCGGTGAGGAGCGCCGCTCGCGCCTGGTCGTGATTGCCGAGCATGACGACATCAAAGAGGCCGAGATCCGTGATATCCTCGTGGGTGTGACCGAGGTTGCCGAGTAAGTCATGCACGTCGTCTTTCGCGAAAGCCACGGGCTCGAGGAAACCGAGACCCCAACCGATCTGGGCCAAAGCCCGGCTGATCTGGTTGTGCTGTCCTTTTCCGACAGTGACCTGGGTGCTTTCGCGGCGGGCTGGCATCGCGGCGGCGGACCTGAGGGGCGGATGCCCACGATGCGGCTGGCCAATCTTGCTGCATTGAAACACCCCCTGTCCGTCGACACCTATGTTGAACAGACACTTGAAGGCGCAAAGGGCATCCTGATCCGTCTGATCGGTGGCGTGCCCTATTGGTCTTACGGATTGCAACAGGTTCTGGCACTGGCGCAGGCCAAAGGCATCGCTCTGGCCGTTTTACCGGCGGATGGGCGCGAAGACACTCGGTTGGATGAGTATTCGACCCTGCCCCTCTCGACCCTGCGGCGGCTGGCACATCTGTGTGACACCGGCGGCGAAGTCGCCGCGCAGGCCGCATTGGCCCAGATGGCGCTGGCAGCAGGGCTTTATGCCGGGCCAGTGATAGGCGCAAAAACCCTGCCCGAATGCGGTGCGTGGTGCCCGGATCAGGGTGTCGTCCCGGTGGATTCCGCGTTCGATAACGATGCGAAACGCATCCTTGTCACCTTCTACCGCGCATATCTGACATCCGCAGACACCGCCCCGGTCGCGGCCCTGATCCGCAGCCTGCGCGCCCGCGGGCTCCAGGCGGTGGGTCTGTTTGCCCCTTCACTCAAGGCCCCGGTCGCTGCCGACTGGCTCAGGGAACAGGTCGTTGCCCTGAGACCATCGGCGATCATCAACGCCACTTCATTCTCGGGCAAGGGCGCATCCGGCACGTCGCCTCTGGACGCAGCGGATGTGCCGGTGTTTCAGGTCGCCCTCGCCACCTCGCGACGCAAGGCCTGGGCCGAGGCGGAACGCGGCCTGTCACCCGCCGACCTCGCCATGCACGTGGTATTGCCCGAAGTGGACGGGCGAATATCGGCAGGCGTTGCCTCCTTCAAAGAGCCGGGCAAGCGCGATCCGCAACTGGAATACTCGCGTTTTGCGCATCGGGCCGAGCCGGACCGGATCGAGGCGATCATCGACCGGGTATCGGGCTGGCTTGCCCTGAATGACAAACCAAAGGCAGATCAGATTCCCGCATTAGTACTTTCCACATATCCGGGCAAAGACTGGCAAATGGCCCATGCGGTCGGTCTCGACGCACTGGCCTCGGCTGAGGCGATGTTGTCTGATCTTTGCGGTGAAGGCTACAACATCGCGGCTGGCGAACCAATTGCCGACACACTCTTGGACGCCCGGATATCGTGGCCGCTTGAGGATTATCTGAGCGCACTCGCTGAATTACCCCAGACCCTGCGCACCGATCTGCACACCGTATGGGGCAATCCCGAGCAAGACCCAACTTTCGCTCATGGCGCGTTTCACTTCACGGCTATGCGACGCGGCAAGGCACTGGTCGCACTGCAACCAGAACGCGGAACACCCGAGCTGCGGGATGACGACTATCATGACCTCTTGCGCACCCCGCGCCACATTTATGTCGCCTTCTATTTGTGGCTGCGCAAAGGTCTAGGAGCGGATGCGCTGATCCATATCGGTGCGCATGGAACGCTGGAATGGCTGCCCGGCAAATCAGTTGCCCTATCGGCAAACTGCTGGCCCGAGGCGCTGATCCGTGACCTGCCGGTGATCTACCCGTTCATCGTCAACGACCCGGGCGAGGCCGCGCAGGCCAAACGCCGGATCGGCGCGGTGACTCTGGGCCACATCCCGCCTCCCATGAAAGAAAGCGGAACGCCGGATCGGATGGTGCGGCTGGAAGCCCTGCTGGACGAGTTTTCAAACGCGGACGGCCTTGACCCCAGACGCCGTGACCGGTTGCAGGAAGATATCCGGGAAGAAGCACAGGCCATTGGGCTGGAGAACGATCTGGGTCTGGACCAGGCCACCAGCACCGCCGAAGCAATCACCCGCATCGACCGCTTTGTCTGCGATATCAAGGAAAGTCAGTTTGGCGACGGGCTGCACGTCTATGGGCGTGTCCCGGATGTGACCGGCAGTTTCGACCCAGCCCCATCCGCCCATGCCGAACGCAAGGCCCTGATCAATGCGCTGGCCGGCAAGCGGATCGAGGCTGGCCCGTCCGGCTCGCCCTATCGGGGCCGCTCTGACGTGCTGCCGACCGGGCGAAACCTGTTTACCACCGATCCTCGGTCTGTGCCCACCCGCGCAGCCTACGCGCAAGGTGTGAAACTGGCCGAGGAACTGGTACGGCGGCACTTGCAGGAGGAAGGCGATTACCCGAAAGGGCTGATTGTCGATCTGTGGGGATCGGCCACCATGCGCACGGCGGGCGAAGAATTCGCCATGGCCCTGCACCTGCTGGGTGTAAAGCCTGTTTGGGACAAGGGGTCCGAGCGGGTTTCGGGTATCGAAGTGCTGCCCATCACCGACCTGAGCCGCCCGCGCCTGGACGTCACCCTGCGGGTTTCAGGCTTGTTTCGCGATGTGTTCCCTACGTTGTCAGCCCTTTATGGTCAGGCGGTCCGGGCTTTGTCAGAGCGTGATGAAGCGACCGACTGGAACCCCTATGCCAGTCACGCCCCGGCTGCGCGGGTGTTTGGCCCGGCACCCGGCAGTTACGGCCTGAACATGACCCATCTGTCCGAGACCTATACGGACGAAGCGCGCACCCAAGCCGGGGAGGCATGGCTGGAGGCCAGCTCGTACGCGCTGGAAGGTGAGCACATTGCGCAAGACAAAGAGGGAATCACGGATCGTGTCGCCAATGCCGACAGTTTTGTTCACCTCCAGGATCTGACGGAAACTGACCTGCTGCTGGCCAACGATTATGCCACGCATGAGGCCGGTTTTGCCGCCGCCAAGAAATTCGTCGGCGGATCCGCGCAGCTTTACCATCTGGACAACACCAACCCCGATAATCCGCGCGCCCGGACTCTGCCGGAAGAAATCAGCCGCGTCGTTCATGCCCGTGCTGCCAACCCCGGCTGGATTGCGGGGATGCAGCGCCATGGTTTTCGCGGCGCCGCCGAGATTGCTGCGACGCTGGATCACATGGCCTCTTTTGCGCATCTGTCCGGAACCGTCGCTCCGCATCTATTTGATCTCTACCACGAAGCCACATTGGGCAATGAGGCCGTTGATGCCTTTCTGCAAGAGGCCAACCCGAAGGCCCATCAGGCCATGCAAGACAGGTTCCGTGCATTGCTGGAAGCGGGGCTTTGGAACACACGCCGGAATTCGATCCGTGCCGACTTGGAGGGTTTGGGATGAGTGCACCTATCGTTCAAGGCTGGTGCCCTGGCGCACATCGCCCGATGATGTCAGGCGACGGGCTGGTCGTGCGGGTCCGTCCGCGTCTGGCGCGACTGAGTGCCAGGCAGGCTATTGGTTTGTGCGAACTGGCTGAACGGTTCGGCAACGGCACCATTGACCTGACCAATCGTGCCAACCTGCAACTGCGCGGCGTGGATGAGCGCGACCACCAGCCGTTGCTTGTGGAACTTGCAGCGCTGAACTTGCTTGATACGGAACCCGGCATCGAAGTACGCCGCAATATTCTGGTCACTCCGCTCTATCAGGCGGGCGATTTGACCGCGCGGCTGACACTGGAGTTGATTGATCGACTGGCCGAATTGCCTGCTCTGCCCGCTAAGTTTGGATTTGCCATAGATACAGGCCCGAAGCGCCTGTTAGCCTCAGATTCCGCAGATATTCGTCTGGAACTGGGTGCCGACGGTCTGATCCTGCGCGCCGACGGCTGCAAAACCGGGCGATGTGTGACCGAGGATGACGCCATTAACCACGTGATCGCGCTGGCCCGATGGTTTGCCCAGACCTATACGGCCGAGACACGTCGCATGGCGCGGGTCACCCACGCACTGCCACAGGAATGGCAGGGATTTGCCCCCGGTCCTGTCGGTGAAAAACTGCAACCCGGCCCCTGTGAACTGGGTGCTCTATACGGCGCGGCATTCGGCTCGCTGCCTGCGCGCAAGCTTTGTGAACTGATCGAAGCCAGCGGCGCTTCTGCCTTGCGTGTCACCCCGTGGCGACTGATCCTGCTGGAAGGCGGGGCGGCGATACCCGCCCCGGATTTTGTCACTGACGGAGCCGATCCGATGATGACAACCGACGCCTGCCCCGGCGCGCCGTTCTGCCCGCAAGCGCAGGTGGAAACGCGCGACATCGCCCGTGCATTGGCCCGGCGCATTCCCGGTCGCCTGCATGTCTCGGGCTGCGCCAAGGGATGCGCCCATATGGGCCCGGCCGACATCACTGTGGTCGGCAACAACGGGCGATTTGATCTTGTCAAACAGGGCCGCGCGGGGGATGAGCCCAGCCAACGCGGGCTCGACCCGAAAACACTCATGACTATGGACTTCACCTGATGCCCTACACTTACGAAACTGATGGCGCGGCGATCTACAAGGAAAGCTTTGCCACCATCCGGTCCGAGGCTGATCTGACCCGCTTTGATGCCGATGAAGAGCAGGTCGCCGTTCGGATGATCCACGCCGCCGGCATGGTCGGGCTGGAGGAGTTTGTACATTTCTCACCCGGGTTTGTGCAGACCGCACGCACGGCGCTGGAAAACGGCGCGGCGATCCTGTGTGACGCGCGCATGGTCAGCGAAGGTGTGACCCGCTTCCGTCTTCCTGCCGACAACGAGGTAATCTGCACCCTGCACGACGAACGCGTGCGTCCCCTGGCCGCCGAGATGAGCAACACCCGTTCCGCCGCTGCGCTGGAATTGTGGCGGCCGCATCTGGAGGGCGCGCTGGTCGCCATCGGCAATGCGCCCACCGCGCTGTTTCATTTGCTGAACATGCTGGAAGACCCGGATTGCCCGCGCCCTGCCGCGATCATCGGCTGCCCGGTCGGATTTGTCGGAGCGATGGAATCCAAAGATGCGCTATGGCAGGCGCAACCGGTGCCGTCCTGCATTGTCAAAGGTCGTCTGGGCGGCAGCGCCATCACCGTGGCGGCCATCAACGCCATTGCAAGCCGAGCAGAATGAAGATGGGCACCATATACGGTGTGGGCCTTGGCCCCGGCGATCCGGATCTGATGAGCGTCCGGGCTGATCGCCTGCTGCGCAACGCCAAGCATGTGGCATTCTTTCGCAAACCGGGTCGCAGCGGTCAGGCCCGCAAAATCGTCAACGGGATGATCCCCGAAGGCGCGATTGAATTCCCGATGGAATACCCTGTGACCACCGAGATCCCGGTCACCGATCCGCGTTATAACGAGTTGCTGGCCGCGTTCTATGAAGAGTGCACAGCACACCTGAAGACGCTGTCGGAACAGGGTGAGGATGTGGTGGTCCTGTGTGAGGGCGATCCGTTTTTCTACGGCTCGTTCATGCATCTTTACAATCGGTTGCGTGACGAAGCTCCGGTCGAGGTTGTGCCAGCCATCACCGGCATGTCCGGTGCGTGGACGGCTACGGGCGATCCGATCACATGGGGCGATGATGTGCTGACCGTGCTGGTTGGCACTCTGCCCGAGGAGGTTTTGGCTGAACGTATGGCGCAGACAGATGCTTTGGTCGTGATGAAAATCGGGCGGAACATCGACAAGGTAAAACGCGCACTGAAAACCTCGGGGTTGTACGACCGCGCTTGGATTGTCGAATATGCGCAAATGCCGAACCAGACAGTGACAAAACTGTCCGAAGCCTGCGGGAAGATCACCCCGTATTTCTCGATCATCGTTGTGCACGGTCAGGGGCGGCGACCATGAGCGGCTGGGTCAAGATCGCAGGCCTTGGTCCGGGGGATGAGGCTCTGGTCACCCCTGAAGTTACAGCGGCTTTGGCCGACGCCACCGATGTAGTGGGCTATATCCCTTATGTGGCCCGCGTGGCCGACCGCCCCGGCCTGACCCTGCACGCCAGTGACAACCGGGTTGAAATCGACCGCTCGCAACACGCGCTGCAAATGGCCGCCGAAGGCAGGCGGGTGGTTGTTGTGTCCTCGGGCGATCCCGGTGTGTTTGCTATGGCGGCAGCTGTGTTCGAAGCGTTGGAGAATGGCCCCGCGGAATGGCGAGACCTTCAGATCGATGTACTGCCGGGGATCACCGCGATGCTGGCCGCATCTGCGCGCGCGGGCGCTCCGATGGGGCATGATTTCTGCGCCATCAACCTTAGCGACAACCTAAAGCCATGGACGCTGATCGAAAAACGCCTGCGCTTAGCTGCGCAAGGCGATTTTTCGATGGCCTTCTATAATCCCCGCTCGAAATCTCGCCCGGAAGGCTTTGTAAAGACAATGGAAATCCTGCGCGAAGAATGTGAACCCGAGCGAGTGATCCTGTTTGCACGCGCCGTGTCACGAGCGGATGAGGCGATCCGGATTTCCACACTGGCCGAGGCCACGCCCGAGATGGCGGATATGCAGACCGTGGTCATTGTCGGCTCGTCGCGCACCCGGGTCATCGAACGCCACGGCACGCCGATCGTCTATACGCCACGCTTCACCCCGGTCGAGGATCAGGGATGAGACAGCCAGTCCAGAACCTGTGCGACAGTCGAAAGCTCGGTCCGCTTGGGCAGAACAGGGCGGTCGATCATAAGCACTGGCAGACCCAGCGCCCGCGCTGCGTCCAGCTTGGCGCGCGCGCCCGAGCCGCCCGCGTTCTTGGACACCACAAGTTGCGTTCCATGTTGCTGCATCAGCGCGCGGTCATCAGCTTCTGTAAAAGGACCCCGGGCCACGACCACCTCTGCGTTGGGCAAGGGCAAAGTGTCGGGCTCATCCACAAGGCGCAGCAGGTAGTAATGCTGGGGCTGAGCAGCAAAGTCTTCAAGGTGCATACGTCCGACAGCCAAAAACACACGCTGCGGATCACCTGCAAGCGCATCGACGGCGGCAGAGATATCGGGCACGCGGTGCCAGACGTCGCGGGGTTGCGGCTTCCACGCCGCGCGGGTCAAGGCAGCCAGTGGAACCTGCGTTGTGTGACACGCCTCAATCGCGTTCCGGCTCATCTGCGCGGCAAATGGATGGGTCGCATCCACGACATGGGTGATCGCGTTTTCGCGGATGTAGTAGGCCAGACCTTCCGGGCCGCCAAACCCGCCAACTCGCACCGGCAACGGCTGCGAGCGCGGGGTTTCCACCCGTCCCGCATAAGAATACACAGCCGCAATCCCTTGTTCCGCAACAGCTTTGGCCAGAGCGTTGGCCTCGGTCGTGCCGCCAAGAATCAGGAGTTTGGGCATGTCTGAATCTCCGTGGCTGACCGTTCTGGGATTGGGCGAAGATGGGTTTGATGGCCTGTCGCCAACCAGCCGTCAAGTGCTGGACCGGGCCGAAGTGATCATGGGGCCGCCGCGCCACCTGTCGCTGCTGCCGGAAAACGAGGCCGAGCGGTTCGAATGGCCGGTGCCGTTCTCGGAGGGATTGCCGATCCTGAAAGGCCTGCGCGGACGGCAGACGGTGGTTCTGGCGTCAGGAGATCCGTTCTGGTTTGGCGCGGGGTCCGTCATCGCGCGTAACTTCGATGCCAACGAGTGGACCGCCCTGCCCTGCCAGTCCACGTTTTCGCTGGCCGCTGCGCGCCTGGGCTGGCCTTTGGAAAGCACGCTGACCTTTGGCCTGCACGCCGCACCTTTGACCCGGTTGCGGCCGCATCTGGCCGCGGGCCTGCACGCCATTGTACTTTTGCGTGACGGCAAGGCGGTTGCTGAACTGGCGACATATCTAAGCGAAACCGGATTTGCCGACAGCGCGTTGCATGTGATGCAGGCCCTCGGCGGCCCGCGTGAAAACGTCCAGACAGTGAGCCTGACCGAAGCTCTGCTGGGAACCTTCGATCATCCTGTCTGCGTCGGGTTGGAAGTGACCGGCACTGGGCGGGGAGTGTCCAAGGCCTCGGGCAAGCCGGATGATCTTTTTGAAACCGACGGCCAGATCACCAAACGCCCGATCCGGGCGCTGACCCTGTCCGCATTGGCGCCACAGAGGGGTGAGCATCTGTGGGACATTGGCGGTGGCACCGGCTCGATCAGCATCGAATGGCTGATGTGCGACCCGACCATGACTGCCACCAGTATCGAACCCCGTGCCGACAGGGCCGAACGCATTCGTCGCAATGCCGACGCGCTGGGGCAGGATCGGTTACAAGTTGTCCACGGTACCGCACCCGAAGCGCTGGCCGGATTGCCCCTGCCGGACGTGGTTTTCATCGGCGGTGGGCTCAGCACTAGCCTGCTGGCGTGGCTTCGCGACGCCTTGCCCGCTGGCACCCGGTTGGTCGCCAATGCGGTAACGCTGGAAAGCGAAGCCCTGTTGGCGCGATGGCACGAAGACCTAGGCGGAGACCTTTTGCGGATCGAACTGGCACATTCTGCACCGCTCGGACCGCGGCGCGGCTGGAAAGCTGCCTATCCGGTCGTACAGTGGAGCGTGACGCTATGATCGTGGCAGGTTTGGGCTTTTCATCAGACGCGACGACAGACAGTTTGCGCGCCGCCTATGACGCGGCAGCAGCCAGCCATGATGTCCAAGCTCTAGCGACGGTTGCCGACAAAAGCGGCCACTCTGCGCTGGCGGCCTTTGCGGAAAGCCTTGCCCTTCCGCTGCATTTCGTGGCGGTTGCCGATTTAGCCGGACAACGCACCCTGACATGTTCGAACCGCAGCCGTGCCGCTTATGGCACCGGCAGCGTAGCCGAAGCATCGGCCCTTGCCGCCGCCGGGTCCGGCGCGCGGCTGCTTTCACCCAGACGCATTTCGGACGACCGGCTGGCCACCTGCGCCATCGCCATCGGAGGACAAACATGACCGTTCATTTCATCGGCGCCGGACCGGGCGCTGCAGACCTGTTGACATTGCGTGGGCGCGACATCATCGCCTCGTGCCCCGTGTGCCTTTATGCCGGATCGCTGGTGCCCGAGGAAATTTTGAGCCATTGCCCCAAAGACGCAAAAATCGTCAACACTGCGCCCATGGATCTGGACCACATCATGGCCGAGATTGAAGTCGCGCATAAAGCAGGTCAGGATGTGGCGCGGCTGCATTCGGGCGATTTGTCAGTCTGGTCAGCGATGGGTGAACAGATCCGCCGCCTGAAAGAAATGGGCATTCCGGTCAGTGTGACCCCAGGCGTGCCATCCTTTGCCGCCGCCGCAGCGGCCCTGGGCACCGAACTAACCTTGCCGGGATTGGCGCAATCGGTGGTTCTGACCCGAACGCCGGGGCGCGCGTCATCCATGCCCGAAGGTGAAACGCTGGTGAATTTTGCCCGAACCGGCGCGACATTGGCCATTCATCTGTCAATCGGCAATCTGGACAAGGTTATTGCAGACCTGACCCCGGCTTATGGTGCAAATTGTCCGGTGGCCGTTGTCTATCGCGCAAGCTGGCCGGATGAACAGATCATCCGCGCAACGCTGGAAACCCTGAAAGGGTCGCTGGATGAAAGCATCTCGCGCACGGCTTTGATCATGGTCGGCCCCGCGCTGGCCGGTGAGGGTTTTGACGAAAGCTGCCTTTATTCCAGAGACTACGACCGCCGCTATCGCCCGCAAAGTGCCGACAGCCCTTGGTCAACCTGGAGCCATGGTGATGACTAACCCTCCGGGTATTCTGATTTCAGCTCCCTCTTCGGGTACTGGCAAGACGACGGTCATGCTGGGCCTCTTGCGCGCGTTGGCCGAGGATGGCCTGACCGTTCAACCGTTCAAGAGCGGACCGGACTATATCGACCCCGCCTTTCACCGGGCGGCGGCCGGGCGGGCTTCGTTCAATCTGGACAGCTGGGCCATGGCAGATCCCCTGCTCAGCGCAATTTCTGCTCAGGCCGAAGGCGCTGACATTGTGGTGGCCGAGGGCTCGATGGGTTTGTTCGACGGTGTCGCAAAGCCTGGCGAAGTTGGGCACGGTTCGAGTGCCGAGACCGCCCTGCGCATGCGCTGGCCCGTTGTGCTTGTCTTGGATGTGGGCGGGCAGGCACAATCAGCGGCGGCAACAGCGCTGGGGTTCAGGATGTACAATCCCGATCTGCCCTTTGCCGGAGTTATCCTGAACCGATGCGCCAGCCCCCGCCACGAACGCCTGACCCGTCTGGGAATGGAGCGCGCGGGCCTGCCTGTTCTGGGCGTGCTGCCCCGCCGTGGTGATTTGACCCTGCCAGAGCGGCATCTGGGACTTATTCAGGCGGTTGAACACCCCGATCTGGAAAGCGCCATTGTAGGCTATGCCGCGTTCTTGCGAGAACATGTAGACCTCGACGCTATCAAGCGGGCAGCTTCCTCAGGCCCCGGCGGACCTTCGTCAGCCGCGCTGCCGCAGCCCCCGGCCCAGCGGATCGCGCTGGCCCGTGATGCCGCCTTTTCCTTTACCTATCCTCACCTTTTGCAAGGGTGGCACGATGCGGGTGCCGAGATCCTGCCTTTTTCCCCCTTGGCAGACGAACCTCCGGCGGCGGATGCCGATCTGGTCTGGCTGCCTGGCGGGTATCCCGAATTGCATGCCGGAGCATTGGCGGCGGCCACCACCTTTCTGAGTGGACTGCGTAAACATGCGGAAACAAAACCGGTGCACGGAGAATGCGGCGGCTACATGGCGCTTGGTCAGGCGCTGATCGACAAGGACGGCGTGCAACATGAAATGGCCGGCTTGCTGGGCCTTGTCACATCTTATCAGAAGCGCAAGTTCAACCTTGGTTACAGAAAGGCCGCCCTTCTGGCCCCTATGCCCGGCTTTGCCAAAGGATCGGCATTGCGCGGACACGAGTTCCACTATTCCTCAATCATGGATCAACCGGACGCCCCATTGGCACGCGTGTTTGACGCCGAAGGGGAAGAAGGCCCGCAAACCGGATCACTACGCGGCAATGTCACTGGCACGTTCTTTCACCTGATTGCGGAGGCGTCGGCATGAGCGGCTTTGTCTCTTTCATCGGCTCTGGCCCCGGTGATCCGGAACTACTGACGCTCAAGGCGGTGGACCGGATGCAAAAAGCCGACGCGATCTTGTTCGACGATCTCAGCAGTGGCCCGATCCTGAGCCATGCGCGCGACGATGCGGATCTGGTTGGTGTCGGAAAGCGGGCCGGTCGTCCGTCACCCAAGCAGGACCATGTCAGCCGGCTGCTGGTGGATTACGCGCAGTCCGGTCAGCATGTGGTGCGCCTGAAGTCCGGCGACGGCGGTATGTTCGGACGGCTTGAGGAAGAGCTTGTCGCCCTGCGCGCAGCCGGTATCGCCTATGAGATCATTCCCGGCGTCCCCTCGGCAATAGCAGCGGCAGCAGCCGCTGGCATTCCATTGACGCGCAGGCTCACGGCCCGACGGGTTCAGTTCGTGACGGGCCATGACGTCAGTGGTGATCTACCCGGCGACCTGAACCTGAAAGCGCTGGCCGATCCGCAGGCCACGACCGTCGTTTTCATGGGCAAGCGCACCTTTCCCCTGCTGGTCGATACGCTGCACGCCCAAGGTTTGCCTTTGGATACTCCGGCGCTTATGGCCGAATCCGTCTCGACTCCCGACCAAAAACTGCAACGCGCCACGATTGGCGCGCTCGCAGAACAGCTGAAAACCGAGATTGGCAAAGCACCGGCGCTGATCCTTTATGGTCCGCTGGCGGAGTTCGACGATGATTGATCTGAGCTTGATCGGCATCGGCACCGGCAATCCGGATCATGTAACGTTTCAAGGCGCGCAAGCCATCCGGGCGGCGGATTTGATCCTGATTCCGCGCAAAGGGGAAAACAAGGCTGATCTGGCCGGGCTGCGTGAAGCGATCATCGAGCGTGTCGCCGAAACGCCGCCACAGATCGCCTATTTCGATATTCCCCAGCGCCGGGCCGACGATGGCTACCTGCGCGGTGTCGATGAATGGCACGACACCATCGCCCTGCGCTGGCAAGCGGCCATTGCCGCGCACCCAAAGGCGCAGCATGTCGCGTTGCTGATCTGGGGGGATCCGTCCCTCTATGACAGCTCACTGCGCATCGCTGCACGATTGAACCCGCAACCAAATACCAAGGTTATCCCCGGCATCACCGCGTTGCAGGCGCTGACCGCTGCCCATGCGATTCCGATCAATGATCTGGGCGCACCTTACGTTGTTACAACCGGTCGTCGTATCCGGGATGAAGGCTGGCCTGATGCGGCCTCGAACGTTGCGGTGATGCTGGATGGCGAATGTTCGTTCCAAACCCTTGATACGGCAGGTTTTGACATCTGGTGGGGCGCCTATGTGGGTATGAAAGAAGAGGTTCTGATCAGTGGCCCGCTGGATGAGGTTGCGCAGAACATCCTTAAGACCCGGGCGAAGGCCCGCGCCGAACATGGCTGGATCATGGATATCTACCTATTGAAGGCGCGACGGAAATAACGCACGGGCAAATAAACACGGGTTTGTGATGACGTGGATCGCTCAGGTCTGGCACACAGGTTGCACCTCAATACAGGAGACGTGACAATGAAAGCCCTCATTCCCTTGCTCTGCCTGATCGCTTTACCCGTTTGGGCACAAGACGCCCCAACCGGTTGGGCCGTGCTTCCTGCGGACAAGACCTACTCGGAACTGGTCGATGCAACCAAGGCTGCAATCAAGGACAACGGGCTAATTGTGGTGACGCAGGCTGGCCCCACCAAAGCTGCTGCGGCGCGCGGGATCACCATTCCAGGCAATCTGGTGATTGGTGCGTTCAACAACGATTACGCGGTGCGGGTGCTGGAAACCTCTACCAATGCGATGATCGAAGCACCGATCCGTTTCTACGTCACCGAGAACGAGGACGGGACCGCAACCCTGTCTTACAAGACCCCCAGCTTCGTGTTTGCCCCTTACATGGCGGAAGGCGGGCAAGTCTTGCAGGACATTGCCGCAGAATTGGATACAGCCTTTCAATCCGTCGCCGAAGAGGCAGTCAAATAGTCACACTGACGTGATCCGCCTTGCGTCTGGTGGCGTCCTCCGCAATCTGCTTCGAAACGGTTATCTCGGAGCATGACTGATGCAGGACCCCACGCCGCGCGCCGCCGATCTTCTGGCCCAACGCCTGTACGAAGCGGGGTGCCGCCACGCGTTTGGAATGCCGGGGGGTGAGGTGCTGACACTGGTGGATGCGCTTGAGAAAGCGGGCATCACCTTTCATCTGACAAAACATGAAAACTCGGCCGGATTCATGGCCGAGGCCGTGCATCACCGCGACGGCGCGCCTGCGATTCTGGTCGCCACTTTGGGTCCCGGCGCGATGAACGGCATCAACGTGGTGGCCAATGCGTTGCAGGACCGTGTTCCGATGATCGTTCTGACCGGTTGTGTCGATGCGGACGAAGCGCTGACCTACACCCATCAGGTTATGGACCACAGCCAGGTTTACCGTTCCATCACCAAGGGCACGTTTACCCTGACGGCCAAGGGTGCGGATATCATCGCAGACAAGGCGGTGTCGCTGGCCACGCAGCCGCGACCGGGGCCGGTTCATATTGATGTCCCGATCTCGGTCGCCGACACGCCGGTGACGGGTAAAAAACGCCGCCGCCTGGCCAAGGTCGCGCCTGTCAGCCCCAATGGTGAATGCCTTGAAAAAGCCCGGCGCTGGGTGGCTGAGGCCGAGCGACCTATCGCCATTATCGGTCTCGATGTTCTCTATGACGACTCGCGCAGTGTGGTGCAGGCGTTTTTGGAACATTTCGGAATTCCATTTGTGACCACCTACAAGGCCAAGGGTGTTGTTCCCGAAGATCACCCTTTGTGTTTGGGCGGCGCTGGCCTGTCGCCTTTGGCAGACAAGCACCTTGTCCCATTGGTTGAACAAGCCGATCTGGTGCTGTGTCTGGGCTATGACCCGATCGAAATGCGCCCCGGCTGGCGCGAAATCTGGGACCCTGAAGAAAAACGTGTCATCGACATATCAGCGGTGATCAATGACCACTACATGCATCAGGCGGGTCTTAATCTGGTGGCCGACACGGGCGAGACGCTGGAGGCCATTGCCAAGGGAAACCCTGCCCGCGCAACGTGGCCGGGTGGTGAGCCCGCGCAGGTCAAATCTGCTCTGGCACAGGCCTTTCCCACCGATGAGGACTGGGGACCCGCAGCGGTCATCGCCGAAACGCGCGCTACCCTGCCCCCCGAAACGCTGGCAACCGCCGACAGCGGCGCGCATCGCATTCTGCTGAGCCAGATGTGGGAATGCAGCGAAGAACGTGGGCTGATCCAATCCTCGGCGCTCTGCACCATGGGCTGCGCTGTCCCAATGGCCATTGGTCTGAAACTGGCCGAGCCCGACCGCCCGGTGATCAGCTTTTCGGGTGATGCCGGGTTTTTGATGGTCGCCGGGGAATTGTCGACGGCAGCTGAAATGGGTGGCAATCCGATCTTTCTTGTCTTCGTAGATGCCAGCCTTGCCCTTATCGAGTTGAAACAGCGGCAGCGGCAGATGGGCAAGAATGGCGTGGATTTCGGCCACCATGACTTCGCCACCATGGGCCGTGCTTTTGGTGGGAACGGCCACACCGTCCGCAACCGGGCAGAGTTGCGTGCAGCACTTGAAGCTGCTGTAAAGACTGAGACATTTACCGTCATCGCCGCTGAAATCGACCGGGGAGGATATGATGGCCGCATCTGAGGGCCCGCTGAAGGGCGTCAAGGTTCTGGACCTCAGCCGTATCTTGGCCGGGCCGACCTGCACGCAGTTGCTGGGTGATCTGGGCGCCAGTGTCATCAAGATCGAGAACCCTGCCACCGGGGGAGACGACACGCGGCAATGGGGTCCGCCCTATGTGACCGATGCCGACGGCAACCGCTCGGACCTGAGCGCCTATTTCATGTCAGCGAACCGAAACAAGAAATCCGTGGCACTGGATATCGCGACTAAGAAAGGTCAGGCGGAAATCCGGCGGCTGGCCTCACACGCGGATATTCTGATCGAAAATTTCAAACCTGGCGGTCTGGCCAAATACGGGCTGGATTATGCCACCCTGTCACAGGACTTCCCCAGCCTCGTTTACTGCTCGATCTCGGGTTACGGCCAAACCGGACCAAATGCCAGCAAGCCCGGCTATGACCTGATGGCGCAAGGCTATGGAGGGATCATGTCCCTTACCGGCGACCCGGAAGGCGCGCCTATGAAAGTGGGGGTTGGAATCGCTGATGTGATGTGCGGAATGTATGCGAGCGTTGGTATTCTGGCCGCACTGCGCCACCGCGATCTGACCGGTGAAGGTCAGCAGGTCGATCTGGCACTGGTTGATTCTCAGATCGCATGGCTGATCAACGAGGGCGTCAATTACCTGACTTCTGGCAACGTTCCGCAACGCCGCGGAAACGGGCACCCCAACATCGTGCCTTATGACGTTTACGAGACATCCGATGGGCATGTCATTCTGGCGGTTGGAAATGATGGCCAGTTCAGAAAGCTGTGCGATTTCCTGGGACAACCCGAACTTGCCGACGATCCCAGATTCGTGACCAACCCAGCGCGACTGGAACACCGTGATGCGCTGAACGCCATTCTTCGGCCGGCGGTTCAACGGCTGGATACGCGATCCGTAATTTCCGGTCTTGAAGCCGTGAAAGTGCCCGTGGGTCCGGTCCAGACGCTGGATCAGGTTTTTGATACGGAACAGGTAGCAGCACGAAATATGCAGATTTCGATGCAGACCCAGCCCGGTAAGGTGAACCTGATCGGGAATCCCCTTAACCTGTCACGTACGCCTGTAACATATCGCAGTGCACCACCCACCTGCGGGGCCGATACTGATTGGGTGTTAAACGCTGAAAACCCGTTCGACGATTGAAACACTTGCACAACTAGGCGGCAAGTTGCTGAAACATGCCTTTGAATCGGCGGATTTTTTCGACTTTTTCACACACGACATTTCACCAATTCGAGAGCGGGGTCGATACTGATACGCCGCTCTCGCACACTCTGCTACATCAAACAGTGTCAAATACCGCAATCAGATTGGACCCAAGTATGAAACAAGACGTTTTTGGACAGATGAACACCTTGGCGCAGCCTGAAGCTGTCGAAGCCTGGAATGGTGTTCTGCTTGGGTTCATGGCACATGCCGCGGTTACGCCCCAACATCTGAGCAAAGTGCTGGAGCTTGAGCCCGATTTTGCTTTGGGTCATGCCGTGAAAGGCCTGTTCATGGGCCTTCTCGGTCGGCGCGAGATGATGGCGGTTGCAGTCGAGGCTTTGGCGGCTGCCAATGCTGCGATGAAACAGCAGCCCGTCTCGGCACGCGAGCGGTTGTTTGTCGATGCTTTGGGGCTGTATCTGGCGGGCCAACTGACACAGGCGGTGCAAAAGTTCGAAGCGGTCCTGCGCGATCATCCGCAGGATACGTTGGCGATGAAACTCAGCCACGCGACCCGTTTCGTTCTGGGCGATCCGGGCGGAATGCGCCGTTCGATCGAACGGGTGATGCCTGCATATGAACCCGATCATCCCGGTCGGGGCTATCTGCTGGGCTGCCATTCCTTCGCGCTGGAAGAAACCGGAGCTTATGAAAAGGCCGAAATCGCGGGACGTCAGGCGCTTTGGATGGTGTCCGACGATGCCTGGGGTCTGCACGCGGTGGCCCATGTCCATGAAATGACCGGCAACGCGCAGCTGGGCCTTGACTGGCTGGCCGGACGCGAGGCGGCCTGGGCCCATTGCAACAACTTCCGCTATCACGTCTGGTGGCACAAGGCCCTGATGCATCTGGATCTTGGTCAGGTCGATCAGGTGATGGATCTGTATGACAACCACGTTCGCAAGGACAAAACCGACGATTACCGCGACATCTCGAACGGAACCTCGTTGCTGATGCGGCTTGAACTAGAAGGCGTAAACGTCGGGAATCGCTGGGAAGAACTGGCTGACCTGAGTGCTGCACGCACCGAAGACGGCTGCCTGATCTTTGCGGATCTGCATTATCTGCTGGCGCTGACCGGTGGCAACCGCGCGGATGCCACCGCCAAGATGCTGACTCGCCTCAACAAGGATGCAGCGCGCGCCAATGACGACACCACCCGCCGTATGGCCGATCCCGGTGTCGCGGCCGCCATGGGTCTTGAAGCCTTTGGTGACGGCCATTATGGCACGGCATTTGATCACCTGTTGGCAGCGCGCGGTTCGATGCAACTGGCTGGTGGCAGCCACGCGCAACGTGATGTATTTGAACGCATTACTATCGATTCCGGGCTTCGGGCCGGTCGTCTCGATGCGGTTGAACGCATTCTGGACGACCGTCGCGCCAAGCGCGCCGGGGGAGAAGACAATTATGCCATCGCGCGCCGCGCCCTGATTGATGCGGCCCGCGACGGCGGAGACATGCAAAGCGTCCCCGCCGAATAACAAGACGACCAAAAAGGACAGAGACCGTATGGCGACCATATCGCCCGCTGCTGATTTTGCACCCGTCGCAGCCCCGGCTGCGGCCCCCGCCCGCACGCGTGACCCGCGACTGGATTTCTATCGCGGCATCGCGATGTTCATCATCCTGATCGCCCACATTCCCAATGATCCCTGGGCCAATTGGATCCCGGCGCGCTTTGGGTACTCGGACGCAACCGAGATCTTCGTGTTCTGTTCGGGCATGGCCTCGGCCATCGCCTTTGGCGGGGCGTTCCTGCACAAAGGCTGGTGGATGGGCACGGCCCGTGTGGCCTATCGCATCTGGCAGGTTTATTGGGCCCATATTGCCCTGTTCTTCTTCGTCGCTATGACAGTGGCCGCGCTGGATTTGACCGGTGCGTTCGAGAAAACCTATGTCTCGTCGCTGAATCTTCAGCATTTCTTCGATGATCCCGCCCCTCAGATGGTGGGAATCTTTACCCTGACTTATGTACCGAACTACTTTGACATCCTGCCAATGTATCTGGTGGTACTGGCGCTGATGCCACTCTACATCGCGCTGTACCGTATCAGTTTCTGGCTGATGGCAGCTGCATCTGTGACCATCTGGTGCATCACCCAGACCGGTGCGCTGGCCCTTCCAGCCGAGCCTTGGTCGGATCGGCAATGGTTTTTCAACCCGTTTGGCTGGCAATTGCTGTTCTTTACCGGATTTGCCTTGATGCGCGGCTGGATTCCCGCTCCACCGGTATCGAAAACCCTGGTCTGGGCGGCTGCCTTGTTCCTGATCCTTTCAGCACCATTCGGATCGTGGAAAGTCTTTATCTGGGTTAACACTGCTGCACCTGAGCTGGGCGCTGTGATCCGCAAAAGCTGGCCATTGACCGAAGAGTTGCGCGGCAAGACCGAGTTTGGCCTGCTGAGGTATGTCCATTTCCTGTCACTGGCCTATCTGGGCTGGGTTGCGGCAGGCGAACATGGTCACCGCCTGATAGCGACGGGTCACGGTTTAGGCGCGCGTGTCTGGCAGTTCCTGCTGACGGTCATCACCAAAGTCGGCCAGCAATCCCTTGCAGTCTTTGTATTTTCCATGGCAGCAGCGCGACTTATCGGCGTTGCCCTCGATCAAGCTGGGCGGGATGTTGCCACCGTCTTTGTCGCCAACATAATTGGCTTTGCCATGATCATTGGCGTGGCTTATCTGGCAGCTTGGTTCAAGTCTCAACCCTGGAAATTAAAGAGATGAATTTCACCCGTCGCGCATTCCTCGTTTCGACGACAGCTTTGGCCTTTGCCCCATCGGCCTATGCGATCGGGGGCACCGTTCCATTTGACCGTGACCACGTGATCGAACTGGCCCGCGATCTTGCCAGCCGTCCCTATGCGGAACGCGAAATGGTCCCTCAGGAATGGCAGGATCTGACCTACGAACAATATCGCTCGATCCGTTTTCGACTGGACCGGGCGCTGTGGTACGAGACCGAAACGCCATTCAACGTCGATTTCTTCACACCGGGCCTTTATTTCCCCCGGACCGTCAAGGTGGAAACGGTCGAAAACGGCATGACCACACCGGTCGATTTCGATCTGGGGATGTTCGACAAATCCGAAGATGTGCCGCAATTGCCCATCGACGAGACTCTGGGTTTTTCAGGCCTGCGACTGCGGACCGAGATGCACCGCCCCGGCAAAACGGATGAATTCTGCGTCTGGCAGGGCGCCAGCTATTTCCGCGCAATTGGCCTGCATGAGGTTTATGGCCTGTCGGCCCGCGGACTGGCCCTGAAAACCGGCGATCCAGATGGTGAGGAATTCCCCGAGTTTATCCGTTTTTGGCTGGAACGCCCCATGCCCGGCCAACGGAATATGGTTGTACATGCGCTTATGGACAGTCCCAGCGTGACCGGTGCTTATCGGTTCGATGTCACGGCGGGCGCGGATTGCATTATCGATGTCGAGGCCACGCTGTTTCCGCGTGATGACCTGCCCCATGTGGGCATAGCGCCGGGCACCTCGATGTTCCTGTTCGACCAGACCAACCACAGCCGGTTCGACGATTTCCGTCCGGCCGTCCATGACAGTGACGGGTTGCTAATCCGCAATGGCGCGGGCGAGGTTCTCTGGCGTCCCTTGGCAAATCCAACCCGCCTACAGGTTTCCTCCTTCGTTGATACTAACCCGCGCGGCTTCGGGCTGATGCAGCGTAAGCGCGAGTTCTCGGACTATGCCGACCTTGAGGCGAATTATCACAAACGCCCGGGCCTGTGGGTCGAGCCTAAGGAAGAGTGGGGCAAGGGCACCGTTACACTGGTCGAGATACCGGCAGATCAGGAAATCTACGACAACATCGTCGCCTATTGGCGTCCGGCTGAACCCTACGCGGCAGGTAGCAGGGTTGACCTGTCCTATCGCCTGATCTGGGGTGAGGAGCCTCAGCGCACTCCGATGCCACGGGTGACCAACACCGCCATGGGCGAAAATACCTTTGGTGAGGGGCGTTTGGTTGTCGTCGATTTCGAAGGCAGCGACTTGTTCGATGATATCGAGACGATCAGTGTCTTCGTGGATTCCCCTCATGCCGAAACCTCGGACGGTGTTCTGCAACGCAACCCGGATACGGGTGGGTTGCGTCTGGCGTTTTCGTTCCAACCTGAAGAGCGCGATCATGTTGAATTGCGCGCGCAGCTGCTGAAAGACAAACAGCCCGCCTCTGAGGTGTGGCTTTACCGATGGACCATATGAACCGCGATCTGCATATCATGCCGCCTGAAGCACCTCTGGCGATGCCCGCGCAGAATTTCAGCGTAGGGTTCCACGATGCCGATGCCCCGTCGGGCACAGACACGGGTGCGACTGGATTTTGGCGCGCGCTTGCGTTTTCACCGGCGATGGTGGCGACATTGGGCCTGCTATGGATCATGAGCGACTGGTTCAGCGCCCAGGGGATCAATCTGATCGAGGGCATCCTGTTGGCGCTTATCTCGTTCAACTTCTTTTGGATTTCATTCACGGTCTGCACCGTTCTGCTGGGTATGGTGTCGCTGTCGCGACAGGATCGTCCGCAGCGCAAGCGCACAGCACAGCCCCTGCGCGTAGCCCTTTTGACACCGGTATACAACGAAGTGCCATGGAACGTGCTGGGCAACGCCCGCACCATGCTTGAGGATTTGCAGGCACGCGGTGGGCAGCATCACTATGCCATGTTCATCCTGTCCGACACGCGCGATCCTGAAATCGCGGCGCAGGAACAGGCCAGCGTCGAAGCCCTGCGCACCACGCTCGCCCCGGGGCTGGAGTTGTATTACCGCCGTCGCGAGCTAAACACCGACCGCAAGGTGGGTAACATCGCCGACTGGGTCAGTCGCTGGGGCGCAGATTGGGACGCGATGCTGGTTCTGGATGCGGACAGCCTGATGACAGGTCGCGCCATACTTCGGCTGACCGATGCGCTGGCGCGTGATCCCGGTGCCGGGCTGATCCAGAGCTATCCGCAACTGATCGGCGCGCAATCGGTTTTTGCCCGGATGCAACAATTTGCAAATGGAGTCTATGGCATCGCCTTTGCCGAAGGATTGGCGCGCTGGTGCGGGCAAGAGGGCAATTATTGGGGCCACAACGCAATTATCCGCACCAAGGCTTTCGCCACCAGTGCCGGACTGCCCAAGCTGCGTGCGCTCAATGGTCAGGACAAGCTGATCATGAGCCATGATTTCGTCGAGGCCGGATTGCTGCGCCGTGCCGGATGGGCGGTGCGGTTCCTGCCACGCATTCGGGGATCTTACGAGGAAACACCCCCCACACTGATCGATCATGCGATGCGGGATCGGCGTTGGTGCCAGGGCAACCTGCAACACCTGAAACTGCTGGGCTCGACCGGATTCCGGGCCGTCTCGCGTTTTCACATGTTCCATGGTGCCGTTGGGTACTTGATGTCACCGCTGTGGTTTGCGCTGCTGTTGATGTGGGCACTGATCGGTCAGGGCAAAGACGCGTCTGTCCTGCACTACTTCAGCCCCGATAATCCGCTGTTCCCGCAATGGCCGGAAATGTCTGAAACCCGGCACGTTCTGATCATTCTCGTGATGTATGCAATGCTGCTGGCACCCAAGGTGCTGGGAGTTCTGGCTTTGCCGTTAAGCGGTGTGCGCTACTCCGAATTCGGAGGCGGCCTCAAGTTCCTGACCTCGTTTCTTGCCGAGGTCATTCTGTCGATCCTGTATGCGCCAATCCTGATGGTGCAACAGATGATCGCCGTGTTCCGGACAGCGCTTGGCATTCAGCGGGGCTGGTCGCCTCAATCACGCGACGGTGGTAGTTACGGATTGCGCACGCTGATCCTGTGTCACGCATTGGAAACCGTCAGTGGCATGGCCTTGAGTGTTGGTATCCTGTCCGGGCTGGTCTCGATTTGGCTGGCTCCGATCGCCATCAGTCTCGCTTTGGCCATCCCACTATCAGCACTCAGCGGTGTTTCGGCCGGTGCCGCACGCCGGATGGTCGGGATGCGCGAGGATTTCCGCGAACCTTCCATCACCCGGTCGGCCCGCCGTTACCGGGCCGAGCTGAAACAACTGATTGAAGGTAAGATCAAGATGACCCCGGCAGAGTGATCAACTGCCTGGAAGCCCTTCGTACCAATCCACGACCATATCGGCCCAACCGGCTGGAACTGTATGACCGCCCGGAAACAAGGCAAACTCCAGCGCGCTGCCTTTGGTACAGGCAGTCCAGCGGCGGCGCATGAATTTTCCTGTTGTGCTGAACCCAGCCGGTTTGTGATCGACGCAGCCATTTGCCTCGCGCCAGATTTCGAGCCCGGCATAGATGTCCCCCTGCTGAAACCGGCCACCGCCCAGCAAGCGCCCCTCAAGCGGAACCACGTTGTCGGTCCAGCCGTGGGTATGCAACATCCGGATCGGACCCTTGCAGGTTTCTGGGTGCGGCCGCCAGAATCCTCCGGACACCGGAACATATGCCGAAAATGTCTCGGGTGCCTTGCAGGCCAGATAGTTGACCATAAAACCACCAGCCGAAAACCCGCCCAGCATGACCCGGTCGGTGTCGATACCAAAGCGGTTTACCGCGTCCTGAACCACTTCAGACAGAAAGGCGGTTTCATCCCGTTCGCCAAAACCGGGATAGAAATTCCAGCTTTTAGTGCCACCACGGTCGGGCCTCTCCAAGCCCTCCGGAGCCATGACAGCATAACCCCGCGCCAGCAGAGGTTCGACCATCCCGCGATTTCGCATCGTGCCTGAACCACTGCCGCCATACCCGTGCAGGAACACCACCAATGGCGGGTTTTCTGCGTCGGGCAATTCGATGTGATACGCGCCCATCGGCGTCTCGCAAACGCTCTGTTGATCGGCGCAGCCCGCCTGGACCGTTTGCGCGACAAAGGCAAAGATTGCTGCAAGACTGATTTCCCTGATCATCCCGCATCCTCAATGAATCTGCGAACCGGCAAACCGGCCCTTACCCATCCTGGCCCGGCCGCCGAGCCCAGCATACCCTCGGGCACGTCGATGATATTTGTGAATCCGGCTTCAATCAAACGATTGCTGAGGCGCGCGGACCGCACCCCTCGGGCGCAAATCAGCGCCACGGGAACAGCCTGATCACCACCGGTCATTTGTGTCAGAACGTCGACGAAATCCTCGCGCCGCATATCCAGCGGTACCGCGCCCTCGCCAATTCCCGAGGCGCGCCACTCGCGCGGTGTGCGGATATCAACCAGCAGAACGCGCCCGTCCACAGCCTGCTCATGGGCGTCCGCCACACTGATCCGGCCGCCGCTGTGATCCTCGGGGATCAGTCTGTATTGCCTGATCGCAAACCCGGCAGCAATCGCGGCACCGCCACCAATCAATAGCCACCGTCGGGATCGTTTCATTTTTTCGGCCACACCTCAGCCTCCTGTTCGCTGACGCTGGTTCTATCACAACCAGACAGCAAGTTGCGCGGTGAAACACAGCTTGCAGATCAAGATCGCGTCATTAATGCGCAATGCCACCAATGCATTGGTGATCCATTGGAGCCCGGCAAAAAAGTTGCCATCTCTGGACAGTCGGCAAAATATCCTTACAAAATTGACCTCACCCTGACCGCCCAGACCGGAGTATCGCACTTGTCCCTATTCCTTATTGCGGCCCTTCCCTTCCTTGGTGCTGTATTTCCCGCACTGCTGATCCGCGCGGGCCGAAATGCCGCCGCGTCCGCAGCCGGGTTGACCACATTTCTGGCCCTGATGGGGCTGCTGATCCACATCCCTTCGGTCATGCGTGGAGACGTCGTGACCGCCCGGTTTGATTGGATACCGAGATTGGGCCTGAACGCGAATTTCATGCTGGACGGGCTGGGATTTCTTTTCGCTTTGCTGATCCTTGTCATTGGATTGCTCATCATTCTCTACGCACGGTTCTACCTGTCGCGCGAAGATCCGATGGGACAGTTCTATACCTACCTGCTGCTGTTTCAGGGGGCGATGGTTGGTATTGTCCTGTCCGACAACATCCTACTTTTGATTGTTTTCTGGGAACTTACATCGCTCAGCTCATTCCTGTTGATCGGCTATTGGAAACATCTGCCCGATGGCCGACAGGGCGCGCGCATGGCTTTGGCCGTCACCGGCTCGGGCGGGTTGGCGATGATCGCCGGGATGCTGATCCTCGGCAATATCGTTGGATCTTATGACCTGAGTGTCATTTTGCAGAACAAGGCGCTGATACAGGCGTCCCCCTACTACCTGCCGGCGTTGATCCTGATCCTGCTGGGCGCTTTCACCAAGTCGGCACAGTTCCCGTTTCACTTCTGGCTGCCCCATGCCATGGCCGCGCCGACGCCGGTATCGGCCTATCTGCATTCGGCCACCATGGTGAAGGCCGGTCTGTTCCTGATGGCGCGGATGTGGCCGGTTCTGGCGGGAACAGATGCCTGGTTCTACATCGTGGCCACAACTGGTCTGATCACCATGCTGCTGGGTGCGGTCATCGCGCTGTTCAAAGATGACCTGAAGGCGCTGCTGGCCTTTTCGACCGTATCCCATCTGGGCCTGATCACCATGCTGTTGGGCTTTGGCACTAAAATTGCCGCCGTGGCCGCCATTTTCCACATCATCAACCATGCAACCTTCAAGGCCGCCCTGTTCATGACCGCCGGAATCGTGGATCACGAGACCGGTACGCGGAACCTGAAACGGCTGGGTGGCCTGCGCCACCTGATGCCGATCACCTTTACCATCGGCACCATCGCAGCCCTTTCCATGGCGGGTCTGCCGCCGCTGAATGGCTTTTTGTCGAAAGAGATGATGCTGGAAGAGACTGTGCATACCACCTGGTTGCATTCACATTATCTGGTTCCGGGGCTGGCACTTTTGGCAGCGCTGTTTTCGGCCGCTTATTCTTTCCGCTTCGTCAGCCATGTTTTCCTTGGAGCCCAGCGCGAAGACTATCCCACCCATCCGCATGATCCGCCTGTTGGGCTGTGGCTGGCACCCGCATTGCTGGTGGTGCTGGTCGTCCTGATCGGGCTGAATTCCGCAGCACTCGTTGGCCCGCTGATCGCCGTGGTTACCAGCGCGGTGATAGGCGGCGAGAAGCTGCCGTATTACTCGCTCAAACTGTGGCATGGCTTCACGCCCGCACTTTACATGTCGGTTGTTGCGACATTGGGTGGCCTGTTCCTGCTGGCGCTGCACAAACGCGGCGAGCAGGTCTGGAATGCCCTGCCCCGGCCCGAGGCCAAGGTAATCTTTGAGGCGATCATCGACGCGCTGACCAGGCTAAGCCGCTGGATCACCGATGAGATGCATAACGGTGTTCTCAGCCGCTATGCGATCATCTTCGTGGCCTTCACCGTGGGCCTTGGTTATTACGCCTATTCGACGGGAACCATCGGTGTGGAAACCCGCGTTCCGCTGCCAGCGCAGATCATTCCGATCATCGGCTGGATCTGTCTGGTGGGCGCAACGCTGGGCATCATGTGGTTCCATCGGAATCGCCTGTTGTCGCTGGTGCTGATCGGTGTCGTCGGCCTGATCGTTTCGGTTGCCTTCAACTATCTCTCGGCCCCAGATCTTGCCCTGACGCAAATCTCGGTCGAGGTGGTGACAATGATCCTTTTGTTGCTGTCGCTGAACTTCCTGCCGACCGAGACACCGTGGGACAGCAGCGCGGCACGGCGATGGCGGGATGCCGCGATTTCCGTCATTGCCGGTCTTGGTACTGGCGCGCTGGTTTACGCCATGATGATGCGCGATTTTGCATTCCCAACGATTTCAGAATTCCATCTGGCCAATTCCTACAAGGGCGGTGGCGGCACCAATGTGGTCAACGTGATCCTCGTCGACTTCCGGGGTTTTGATACGTTTGGCGAGATCATCGTGCTGGGCATTGCCGCGCTGATTATCTTTGCGCTGACGGAATCCGTGCTAAGCACCAATGTCCGCAGTTACCTGCTGAATCGCAAACCGCACTGGCCACAGTCCGGTGATTCACACCCGCTGATGATGGTTGTGGCGACCCGCGTGATGATGCCGATTGCGCTGATGGTCGGGGCTTATATTTTCTTCCGTGGGCACAACCAGCCAGGCGGCGGATTTATCGCCGGGCTGATCGTCGCCATCGCCTATCTGATGCAATACATGGCCAGCGGCTATACTTGGGCGATTGAACGGCAGCGGTTTTATTACCACGGCACCATTGGCTGGGGCGTTCTGATCGCCGCAGCAACGGGTCTGGGCGCCTGGTTCAATGAACGCCCCTTCTTGACCAGCGACTTCGGCTACCTCCACTGGCCCCCGCTTGAGGAATTCGAATGGGCCACCGCCATGCTGTTTGACACGGGCGTGTTCCTTGCGGTTCTGGGCGCGGTCATGCTGGCGCTCGACAGCCTGTCCCGCTTTGCATGGCAACCCGGAATGGCACAGGAATTTCCGATGGATATCAATCCCCTGCGGGACTCTCCACCGGAACAAGAACAAGAGAAGGAGCAGGCCTGATGGAAGCGCTCGTAGCCTCTGCCGTCGGTATCTTGACCGCAGCCGGAATATTCCTTATCCTGCGCCGCCGGACGTTCCCTGTCATTCTGGGCTTGTCGCTGATTACTTACGCGGTCAACGTGTTCCTGTTCGCGACCGGGCGCCTTGCGCTGAACGCCCCGCCGGTTCTGAACAAATACAAGGACGTCGCTTATACCGATCCTCTGCCACAGGCGCTGGTGCTGACCGCGATTGTAATTTCCTTTGGAATGACCGCGGTGATCGTGATGATTTCGCTCAGCGCGTACCTGTCCTCCAAGGATGACCATATCGACATGACAGCGCAGGACAGCGTGGATGCCGCGGGAGAAGACGCATGAACCACTGGATCGTTGCGCCGATCGTCCTGCCCGCGATCCTGGCTCCGTTTAGCATCATGGTCCTGCGATACCATCTGGATCTGCAGCGCATCTTTTCCGTTGCCGGTGTTGTGGCCTTGCTTGGGATTGCGCTGACAATCACGGCGCAGGCTTCGGGCGGAGATATTCAGGTTTACGAGCTTGGAAACTGGCCCGCCCCGTTTGGCATTGTCATGGTACTGGATCGAATGTCGGCCATGATGGTTCTACTAACCGCGCTGCTGGCCTTACCGATTGTCCTCTATGCAATAGCTTCGGGCTGGGATGATAGGGGCAAACACTTCCACGCCCTGTTCCATTTTCAGCTTATGGGTGTCTGCGGCGCATTTCTGACCGGAGATGCCTTTAACCTTTTCGTGTTTTTTGAAGTTCTGCTGATCGCCTCTTACGGTCTGATGACCCATGGTGGCGGTGCGGTACGGTTGAAGGCGGGTGTGCAATATGTGGCTTACAACCTGTTGGGATCGACCTTGTTCCTGTTTGCGTTGGGCACGATCTATGGTGTGACCGGGACACTGAACATGGCGGATATCGCCATAAGGGTTGCCGAAATCCCGGCCGAGGATACGGCATTGTTGCGGGTTGGCGCGGTCCTTTTGCTGCTGGTCTTTTGCATCAAGGCCGCCGTTCTGCCCCTGCATTTCTGGCTACCTGCCAGCTATGCCAATGCGCCAATGCCCGTTGCGGCCCTGTTTGCAATCATGACCAAGGTCGGGGCTTACTCGATTCTGCGGATGTTCACACTGGCCTTTGGCCCTGATGTCGCAGCGACAGAGGGTCTGGCGGGTGAGTGGTTGCAACCTGCTGCACTTGTCACTTTGGCTGTCGGGACTATCGGCATTCTGGGGTCAAAACATATCGCCCGCATGGTGGCGTTCTGCGCGATTGCATCCATGGGCACCCTGTTGATCGCAATCTCGCAATTCACGCCTGATGCGACAGCCGCAGCGCTGTACTATGTGTTCCATTCGACACTGGCGACAGCCCTACTGTTCCTGGTTGCCGATCTGGTGATGGCGCGGCGGGGCGGGGCCATCGCACCAACGCCCCCCATGCCGCAAAGCGGGCTGGTGTCTGCACTGTTCTTCGTGGGGGCGATTGCAATGGCGGGAATGCCGCCCTTGTCCGGCTTTATTGGCAAGCTGCTTGTGCTGGACGCCTCGCGCGATGCTTCCGATGCCACGATGGTCTGGGCCGTGATTCTGATCAGCTCTTTCGTCACAATTATCGGGCTGGCCAGAGCCGGGACATTGATCTTCTGGAAAAGCCACGACACTCAGG
This sequence comes from Ruegeria sp. HKCCSP351, assembly GCF_017872535.1. Taxonomy (NCBI): domain Bacteria; kingdom Pseudomonadati; phylum Pseudomonadota; class Alphaproteobacteria; order Rhodobacterales; family Roseobacteraceae; genus Ruegeria; species Ruegeria sp. HKCCSP351. The sequence goes on from NZ_JAEDOV010000002.1 coordinate 253,192, forward strand.
CTGTTCCAATAGAGATGCCCGCGGAAAACGAGGCTGCCCCTGAACCGGTCGCACCGGAACCGCAACCGGGTCTTGCCTTTACCGCCGTTTTCGGCGCAGTAGCCGGCCTGATCCTGCTGACATTGTTCGCGGGCCCTGCGCTGGAATATACAAGCCAAACCGCAGAGCAGCTGTTTGCGCCTGAAAACTACATCTCTGCCGTATTGGGAGGGGCCGAATGATGAAACTGCTACACCGGATATTTCCGCACCCTCACCTGACCATTTTGTTGACGATCGTCTGGATCCTGCTGGCGAACAAGCCGTCGCTGAATTCTCTGGTCTTTGGCCTGATCCTTGGGATCATCATTCCCTTTGTCACACAACCCTACTGGCCCGACAGGCCCAAGCTGCGCAACTGGCCAATGGTCGCCGAGTACATGATCGTAGTGCTGTGGGATATTGTCGTCGCGAATGTGACCGTGGCCCGCATCGTCCTGTTCAAACGCAATGAAGACCGGCGGCCCAACTGGGTGTGCATTCCACTGGAGCTTCGGACACCCGAAGCCATAACCGTGCTGGCCGGCACCATCACGATGACACCCGGCACCGTCAGTTGCGACCTGTCGGCACAGGGGCACAATCTGCTGGTCCATTGCCTGGATGCACCAAACCCGGATCAGGTGCGCGACGAAATCAAGCAGCGCTATGAACGTCGCCTGAAGGAGATTTTCGAATGATCGAATACGCAATCTACTTTGCATTTGCCTGTTTCGGCGCGGCGATCATGATGTGTCTGTGGCGGATCATCACCGCAGACGGCGTTGGGACCCGGGTTCTGGCCCTGGATACAATGGTCATCAACACGATTGCTCTGATGATCCTTTATGGCCTGTCGAAAGGGACCGAGATTTTCTTTGAAGCGGCCATGATCATCGCGATGCTTGGCTTCGTCTCGACCGTGGCATATGCGCGCTTCATGCTGCGCGGCAACATCATCGAATGAGGGCGATATGACATTCATTGCAGAGCTGCTGATCGCCGTTTTCCTTATAATCTCGGGTGTTTTCGGGTTTGTCGGGTCCTTCGGCATGATCAAGCTGAATGACCCTATGTCCCGCCTTCATGCGCCGACCAAGGCGACTACTTTGGGTGTGGGCGGGGTGTTGCTGGCTTCGATCACCCATTCCGTTCTGCTGGAAGGCAAACTGTCGCTGCACGAGCTTCTGATCACGCTGTTTTTATTCCTGACGGCTCCGATCACGGCCCTGTTCATTGCAAAATGGCACATTCACCGTCATGAACTGCCCAGTGACCTGCCCGATGCTGGCGAGGATGAGCTTTGGGCCACCCATGCGGTCGAGCAGGTCGAGGATGTTCCGGACCACAGCGCGAATTAACACAAATGCACACATCTCCGCTGCCCCTGACCCGTGATCTGGTTTTAATTGGCGGCGGCCACACCCATGCCCTGCTGCTGCGCAAATGGGGAATGAGCCCTTTGCCCGGCGCCCGGGTAACCGTGATCAACCCCGGCCCCACCGCCCCCTATTCCGGGATGTTGCCCGGATATGTCGCCGGACATTACGACCGGTGGGAGCTGGATATCGATCTTGTCAGACTGGCCCGTTTCGCAGGCGCGCGGGTGATCTTGGGCACGGTCAATGGCATCGATACCGAAACACACGAAGTGCACGTCCCTGGGCATCCTCCGGTAGGCTTCGACGTGGCTTCGGTCAATGTAGGGATCACGTCCGACATGCCCGCCCTGCCGGGCTTTGCGGAACATGCAGTGCCAGCCAAGCCGCTGGGACCTTTTGCTGCGAAATGGGCCGAGTATCTAAATGGACAAGGCCCGGCCTCGGTCGCTGTGATCGGTGGCGGCGTCGCGGGCGTCGAACTGGTCATGGCGATGGCACATGCGTTGAAGGCCAGGGGGCGGGCGGTACAGATTACCCTGATCGATAGTGCCTCGGCCCTGACTGCAACCAAACCCAAGGCGGCAGCAACAATCCGGATTGCAATGCACGACCTTGGTGTGGAAGTGATCGAAAACGCGGTGATCACTCGGATCGGGCAGGATCACGTGGAACTACAGGACGGGCGCACAATTCCGGCTAGTTTCGTGACCGGTGCCGCCGGAGCCCGCGCCTATGACTGGATCGCAAACACAGGGCTTGACCTTCAGGACGGATACATCCGCGTGAACAGCTACCTGCAATCCAGTGATCCGGCTGTGTTTGCCGCCGGGGATTGCGCCCATCTTTCGGACAACCCCAGACCGAAGGCTGGTGTTTATGCGGTGCGCGAAGCGCCAATATTGTTCGAAAATCTGCGCGCAGTGCTCGGCGCGGGGCGGATGCAAAGATACACACCGCAAAAAGACTATCTCAAACTGATCTCACTGGGTGGCAAGTCAGCACTGGCCGAGCGTTTGGGAACATCGTTCAGCGGCCCGTTGATGTGGACATGGAAGAACCATATCGACCAGACCTTTATGAACAAGTTTCGCGACCTGCCGCAAATGACACCACCCGCTCTGCCGCGCGACCGGGCCGCCGGTCTTGATGGGGTTTTGGGTGAAAAGCCCATGTGCGGCGGATGCGGAGCAAAGGTCGGGCGCGACGCATTGCAGATCGCCCTGAAATCCCTCCCCGCCCCTACTCGTACCGACGTCACCCCCCTGCCCGGCGACGATGCCGCGCTTTTGCAAACGGGCGGGACGCAGCAAGTCATGACATCCGACCATCTGAGGGCTTTCACCAACGATCCCGCACTTATGACGCGTATCGCCGCCGTTCACGCCCTGGGGGATATCTGGGCCATGGGGGCCGCACCTCAGGCGGCCACGGCAACGATCATCCTGCCACGCATGTCTGCCGCCCTGCAAAGCCGCACAATGTCCGAAATCATGTCCGTCGCGAGTGACGTCATGCGCGATGCGGGCGCGGAAATCGTCGGCGGGCACAGCTCAATGGGCGACGAGATGACGGTCGGTTTCACGTTGACCGGCCTGTGCGAAGCTACCCCGATTACATTAGCGGGTGGTCAGCCGGGGGACCGTCTGATCCTGACCAAACCCTTGGGAAGCGGTGTTCTGATGGCGGCGGAAATGGCCGGTCTTGCCGAGGGGGCCTGGGTCGCGGCAGCCTACAAACATATGACACAGCCCCAAGGCAATGCAGCCCGCATTTTGGCCAACGCCCATGCGATGACCGACGTGACCGGGTTTGGTCTGGCCGGGCATCTGCAAGGCATCTGCGACGCATCGCATTGCGGCGCCACGCTTGATCTGGACGCGGTAAATGTGATGGACGGTGCGCTTGCGCTGACAGATCAGGGGGTCCGGTCAACGATTTTTACCGACAACAGCACGATTGCGCCCAATCTTCCGTCCGGGGGCAAGGCGGCGCTGCTTTTTGATCCGCAATCAGCCGGAGGTTTATTGGCCGCCGTGAATGCGAAGGATGCCGAAACCCTTCTGCAAGATCTTCTGGACGCGGGATATCCGGCAATGATCATTGGCCAGCTGACCGACACACCGGGTTTGCGCCTTCAAAGCTGATCCAGAAGGCTTTCAATTTGCGCGGCCGCGTTGCTCAGCCCCGTGTTGTCCAAAGTTTCCACATCAAGACTGGCCAACACTTGCACCGGGCGGGATTGCCGGGATTTGGTGTATGCGGGATCATAATGCTGTTCCATCAAGGCCCGTGTCAGCGCCTGTTTTTGACCCGCATCAATGAATCGCAGCCATCCGTCCACGACCTCATGCCCGCGATGGAACCGCAGCGGTGACAACCGGTCCCGCAATCGGTCACTGTCAGACAGGATGTCGTTATAAGCCCGCACCAGATAGGCCGAACGTGCTTCAATCGAAGCCGTGATGTTCACACGCGGAGCATTACACAACGCGTTCCAAAGGCTGGGTGGCAGGATCAAGCTGCCAATTTTGGATGATTCCGCTTCGACCACGACTGGACGCGCCGGATCCATTGCACACAACGCAGCGGACAGAGCAGATTCAAACCCCTTCTGACTGGGCTGCCCTCCCGGCCTTTCGCCCAGCAAGGACCCGCGATGGTTGGCCAGCGCTTCAAGATCCAGAACCTGTACGCCTCGTGCCTGCAACACAGCCAAAAGATCGGTCTTTGCGGTGCCCGTGTAGCCATCCAGCGCGATCAGCCGATGTGGCAAGGGATCATCGTACAAATAAGCGTTCACCAATCGACGATAGGTGCGATAGCCGCCTTCGACCACTTCGGCGCGCCACCCAATTTGCTGCAACATCCATGTGAAAGATCCGGAACGCTGTCCACCGCGCCAGCAATAGACCAAGGGGCGCCACGCTCCGTCATGATGGCTGAGGTGATGTTCGATGTGATTGGCTGCATTGCGGAATACCAAAGCAGCGCCCAGCTTGCGCGCCAGAAAGGGGCTTTCCTGCACATAGATGGTTCCGACCCGGGAGCGTTCCTCATTGTTCAGCACCGGCAGGTTTATTGCACCCGGCAGATGATCTTCGGCAAACTCGGCAGGGCTGCGAACGTCAATCACGGTATCATAGCCGTGCGCATAAAGTTGCGTCAGGTCAGGAAATTTCAGAGCCATGCCGAAGGTCTAGCTTGCCGCGTTTCCAATGAAAAGGTCACGCGTCATAAGGTTCGATCAGCTCAGGCCCGCTGGCCCGGTTCGAGTTCACCAAAGGACTAACCCGGTGGAAGGTCAGCACATCCTCGTGCCCTGGCTGCATCAGTCGTGCGGCCCCTTTTCCGGCTTCACCCAACCACAGTGGCCAGTCTTTGGGTTCTACTATCAAGGGCATTCGCTGATGAATGACCTCAAGCCTTTTGTTGGCAGCCGTCGTCACGATTGCACAAGTGCCCTGCCGTTCGCCTTCAGGACCCCAGTCCTGCCAGACCCCGGCAAAAGCAATCGGAGCTTTGTCCCGACGGTGGATATACCAAGGCAGGCGCGTTCCCTGTTTCGTTTTTGTCCATTCATAGAACCCAGTCGCTATGATCAGGCAGCGGCGCGCCCGGCAGGCTTCACGAAAGGCGGGCTTGTCCGCCAGGGTCTCGGCCCGGGCGTTGATCAGCAACGGCCCCGCCGTTTCGGTCTTGTACCAATGTGGCAGAAATCCCCAGCGCAGCGCACTCAGATGACGGCCTGTTTCGCCACTCCGCACGACATGTACCTGATTTGTCGGACAAACATTGAAATTCGGCACCACAGGTAGCGCATTTGCCGGGCGCGCCGAAAACAGCTGCGCCATCGCGTCGTTGGGAAGAGTTATTGCAAACCGTCCGCACATAGGTAATGAACCACCGATACTATCTTGACACAGGCACAGGATCTCACGGGGTCACATGGAAAACCAGACAACACAATCCCTCAAGAGCAAAGCACTGGCCCTTCTAGACGCGGGCAAGCTTCCGCAGGCCTTGAAGAAGGCGCAACTGGGTGTCAAAAAGTTTCCAAAAGACTCGGATTATCACGCCATTGCCGGCTTTGTGTTGACCGAGATGAAGCAATACAAGAAATCCATTCCGCATTTTGTTGAAGCCTCGCGAATGAAACCTGACGATTCGCAGTTTGTCGAAAACCTGGCAAATGCTTTGATGCAGACTGGGCAGATTCCCAAGGCCCTAGAATATACTGAGCAAAAGCTGGAACAATTCCCCAACAACCAGGAATTGAACCGCGTGCTGGATGAGATTCACCTCAAGGGCAACAACTGGCGCATGATAATTGAGCATGCGAGCAAAAAGCTGAAAAGTGATCCCGACAATGTGGAGCTTCTTGAAAAACGTGCAAGGGCTTACGCCAAGGTTGGCTTTGACGATGAAAACTCTCGCGATATTGCGCGCGCCTACGAGTTGGCCCCCGAGAACACAAAGATTGCCTTTCATAAATCCGCCAATCTGCACCAAAGCGGTGACAAGAATGAGTCCAAGGCAATTCTGAAGCGCATTCTTCAAAATGAACCCGGGCACGTGTCAGCGTTGCTGCAAATGTCGACAATGGTTTCTACGGAGGACGCTCCGGAACTACTGGATGCCGTTAATAAAACGATCTCCGACAAGGGAGATAATATTTTGGAGCTTCAGTTCGCCAAGGCACATTTGATTTCGAAGTTAGACGGGTTGAATGCCGCCATGCCGCATTTTGCACGGGCCAACGATATTCAGCACCAAGGCAATCCTTATGTCCCGTCCGTTGAAGAGGAAAAACTGTTTCGGATCACCAGCTTGTTCCCAATCGATGCCGGAACACCGGAGTCCGGCTTTGACGAGGGGCCGATGCCGATCTTCGTACTGGGTCAACCGCGCTCTGGCACGACATTGATGGAAATGATGCTGAGTTCTGCACCCGGAATAGCCGGTTGCGGCGAACTGACCCTGGGTGCCGATTTGTCGCGTGAGTATGAAAAAAAGGGCCAGAAGTATGACCCATCCGAAGCGTCCAAACTCGCGCGGGAATTCCTCGAATTGATGCCGCCCATTCCTGGCGACTCTGTCGCTTTTGTAGACAAGATGCCGCACAATTATCAGCGCGTCGGGTTTCTGTTGTCCGCATTTCCAAAGGCAAAGGTCATCAACATGCTGCGCGACCCGCGGGATGTGGGATTGTCCAAATGGATCAGACGCTTTCCTGCGGGCGGAATGCGTTATGCCTCGCATTTGCAAGCCATTGCCCATTCTGCAAATTTGTATCGTCGCTATATGGCGCATTGGGATGCCGTGTTCGGCGATCGTATTCTGACGGTCCCTTACGAAGAACTGGTGGCAGACCCGAAAACCTACAGCCAGCAGGTCGCCGCGTTCTGCGGTCTGGAGTGGACCGAAACGATGATGCACCCTGAAAAGAACACGAAACAGGTGCGCACGGCCAGCATCGATCAGGTGCGCAGAAAGATCTCGACCAAGTCTATCGGAGGCTGGCGTGAGGTTGCCGAGCATATCAAGCCGATGCTCGACGGGATCGACCCCGAGCTCTGGCCGGAATACGATTTCAGCTGATCGGTTCCCTAACAAACAAAAAAGCCGCATCACGAGGATGCGGCTTTTGTCTTTTCTAAAATCACTGTTACTTCTGTTTGATACGCCCGTCGACATAGGGCTGATAGGGCGCATTTTCCGCCAGGTATTCCGCGGTGACATCCGCAAGGTCCGGTCCGAAGTCATAGGCGTTCTTGTCGTCGCCTTCGAACATCTTGTACCCGTCACCCCCGTTGCGGACGTAGTTATTGGTGACGACCAGGTAGGTCTTGTTCGGGTCGATCGGAACAAAACCGTCACCCTCGGCAACCATTACCTCGCTGACGCGTCCCTCGTTCGGCGCAACGCTTGGATCCCAAGTAAAGCTTAGGCCGGCGACCTGCGGGAAGCGACCTTTTACTTCTTCTACCTGACTTACACCATTCTCAAGTGCGTCAATGACACCCTGTCCGCTGATTTGAAAGGTCGACAGTGTATTCTGGAATGGCAACACAGTCAGAACCTCGCCCATGGTCACATCACCGGGATCAATGGACGCCCGCAATCCACCCGAATTGGCAATCGCGATCTGAACGCCCTGATCCGCCACGCGCGCCAGCATCGCATCCGCAACCAGGTTGCCCATCTGACATTCCTGCACGCGACAAATTGAGCGATCCCCTTCAATGGCTTCCGCAGCGCTCGCAACGACCTTATTGCGGATTTCATCCAACGGCACCGCCAGTTCCGCAATACGGTCCAGCGCCGCCTGATCCTCGGTCACTGCGTTGTCCATGATCAATGGCTCGCCAACTGCCTCGATCACTTTGCCGTCGTCATCGAAGGTGACGTTCAACTCGCCCAGAAACTTGCCATAGGCATAGGCCTGAACAATCTGTACGCCGTTTACCACCGTTGGGTACGGACCTGCCGCCTTATCCGACACATTCGAAAGATACGTATTCGAATGCCCACCTACGATCACATCAACACCGGTCGTCTCTTGCGCGACACGCTGATCGACACCATAGCCGGAGTGGCTGAGAACGATGATCTTGTTGACGCCTTCACCTGTCAGTTTATCGACTTCGGCCTGCACGGCTGGCACCGGGTCCGAAAACGTGACGTTGGGGCCGGGCGAGGCAAGCTCATCCGTGTCGATTGGGGTCAGGCCGATCAGGCCGATCTTTTCGCCGCCCACTTCGATAACAGTCGATTTCTTGATCCTGTCCGTCAAAAGCTCTTCGTCGCGAATATCAGCGTTGGACATCAGAACCGGGAAGTCGACCGAGTCGATGAACCCCCGCAACACTTCAGGGCCGTCATCAAACTCGTGGTTGCCAACGGTCATGGCGTTATAGCCCAGCTTGTTCATGAACTCCGCCGCGACCTTGCCCTTGTAATAGGTGTAGAAAAGGGACCCCTGGAACTGGTCACCTCCATCCACCAAGATCGAATTTTCTGCCCGTGCGCGCGCATCGGCAACTGCCGTTACAAGGCGCGCCGATCCGCCAAAGCACTTACCTTCTGCATTGTCTTCCTCACCGCATCCGCTGTCGTATTTGTTGATCGGCTCAAAGCGCGAATGGAAATCGTTGGTGTGCAGAATCGTCAGCTTGTAGTCGGCTGCTGCGGCACCCGCCGTCAGGCCCAGCACCGCGACCGAAGTTAAAAATCGGGTCAACATCTTGGAACTCCCTGTTATTATTGCCGGGGATCGTGCGCTTATGTCGACCGAGAGTCAAAGGAGAAATCCAGCTTGATTCCAAGCGCCGTGCGGGGCATCAGGTCATCATGCTGATCTACAAGATTTTCCGAGCCGTCGAATGGGCTGAACTGCAAAGTCTGGGCGTCACAGACGGAGCACCCATTGACGTGTCAGACGGGTTTGTTCACTTTTCCACCGCTGAACAAGCTGCTGAAACCGCCGCCAAGCATTTTGCGGGCGTTGAAGGGCTTACGCTGTTGGCCTGCGATGCTGATGCCATGGGCGATGACCTGAAATGGGAAGTGTCGCGAGGAGACGCCCTGTTTCCGCATCTGTATCGTCAGATCAGGTTAAGCGATGTCGTCTGGGCGCGCCCCCTGCCTTTTGTCGGCACGGCACATCAGTTTCCCGAGGACATGGCATGACATCCTATGTCGATCCGGATCGCGCCCAGTTCGAGGCATTCAAGGCTCTGGAGCGCGACCAGCCGATCGAAATGCTCAATCTGGTGAAATTCCGCGCCGAGGCGCAGTATCCCAAATCACATGAATTGGCTGGCGCAGGGCTGACCGGGGCGCAGGCTTATCAGAAATACGGGGTTGAAACCGCCCCAATCATTGACCGTATCGGGGCAAGCATCCTGTGGCGGGGTGCATTTGAAACGACACTGATCGGACCGGCTGATGAGGTATGGGATGCCGTCTTTATCGCACGCTATCCGACTGCATATGCGTTTCTGGAAATGGTGACTGACCCGGTGTACCGGGCAGCGGTGGTCCATCGGCAGGCTGCGGTAGAAACCTCGCGCCTGATCCGGTGCGGATCAAGCAAAAGCGGGAAAGCGTTCGGATGAAACTGACCGAGAAGTTCGGGCTTGCGGCCCTGCACTGCATGGACCCCGAAACCGCCCACGGGATGTCGATCAGGGCTTTGAAGGCGGGGCTTGCGCCTGCGCCGGGGCCGGTGACAACACCGCGTCTGAAAACCAGCCTAGCCGGGTTGGACCTGCCTAATCCGGTAGGTTTGGCCGCGGGTTTCGACAAGAACGGCGAGGTTCTGACGCCGCTGTCGCGCGTAGGATTCGGTTTCATCGAAGTCGGTGCTGTCACACCACGCCCGCAACCGGGAAACCCTAAACCCCGCCTGTTTCGCCTGACCGAAGACAAAGCGGCGATCAACCGTTTTGGCTTCAACAACGAAGGCATGGAGGTGATGGCAAAACGGCTTGCTGATCGCCCCCAAAATGCGGTGATCGGCCTGAATCTGGGTGCCAACAAGGACAGCGAGGATCGCGCAGGTGATTTCGTCAAGGTGCTGGCGCATTGTGCCCCGCATCTGGATTTTGCCACCGTCAACGTGTCATCCCCGAATACGGAAAAGCTGCGGGATTTGCAGGGCAAAGCAGCGCTGAGCGCGCTTTTGAGCGGTGTGATTGAAACCCGTGATGCGCTGCCTCGCCCGCTGCCTGTCTTCCTGAAAATCGCGCCGGACCTGACCGATGCCGAATTGCAGGACATTGCCGAGGTTGCGCGCGAGACCCGTGTGGATGCCGTGATTGCCACCAACACCACCCTGTCACGTGACGGGTTGCGCAGCTCGCACAAAGGTGAAACCGGTGGGCTGTCCGGTGCACCGCTGTTCGAGAAATCAACACGTGTTCTGGCGCGGCTCAGCCAGTTGACCGAGGGTGACATTCCCCTGATCGGCGTCGGTGGCATCAGCTGTGCGGAACAGGCCTATGCCAAGATTTGCGCCGGGGCATCAGCTGTGCAGTTCTATACGGCGATGGTGTATGGCGGCATTTCTCTGGCGGCGGACATTGCGAACGGGCTGGATAAACTGCTGGCCTGCGACGGCTTTGACAATGTGGCTCAGGCCGTCGGCAGCAAACGAGAGGACTGGCTATGATCGAATATTGGCACAACCCGCGCTGTTCAAAATCCCGCGCCGGTCTTGCATTGCTGGAAGAAAATGGTGCACGGGTCACGGTGCGCAAATATCTTGAGGATGCACCATCAATTGATGAGCTGCGAGCGGCACAATCCGCCTTGGGGCTTTCGCCCGTCGAGATGATGCGCACCGGAGAATCCCGGTTCAAGGAACTGGGGCTGACAAAGACCTCGCCAGACGACGCCCTGATCCGGGCCATGGCTGAAAACCCGATCCTGATTGAGCGTCCGCTTGCCATTGCGGGCGATAAGGCCGCCATCGGGCGTCCACCGGAAAACCTTCTTACGCTGCTCTAGGCCACCTGCGCCTCGAGCTTGGGATAGCGCCACCCCAAAGTCACGCCTCGCGCGATATTAAGCACCATCAACGCGGCCCACAGGCCGTGATTTCCGAAACTTGGCACCAGAATGAACAGCGCAACCAAATAGATAGCGACCGATTGGAACATCGCGCTACGCATGGCCCGGGTCCATGTAGCACCTATGTAGATGCCGTCAAACATCCAGCTTGCCACGCCGATAACGGGTGCCAACGCGGCCCAGACAAGAAACTCGCGCCCGGCCTCGCGCACCTGCGGCGATGTTGACATGAGGTCGATCAACGCCGGTCCGGCGACAAAGAAAACCACACCCAGTAACAGGGCACCCCCAACACCCCATTGCGAGGTCATGACAGACGCGCGGCGCACCTGACACCTGTCTCTGGCACCCACCGCGCTTCCGACCAGCGCCTCGGCGGAAAAGGCAAACCCGTCCAGCGCAAAAGCTGTGATTTCTAGAAACTGAAGCAAAACCTGATTGGCCGCCAGATTGACATCACCCAGATCGGAACCGACGAAAAGAAAGGTCGTGAAGGATCCGGTTAGCAAAACCGACCGGATCATTATATCGCCGTTGACCTGCAACATCCGGCGCAGTCGGGCAGCGTCAAGTATGCGGGCCCAGTCGCGCCAGATTCCGTCTTCGAACCCATCCCGACACAGCCAAAGGCCCAGCGCCAGACCTGTCCATTCCGCAATCAAAGTGGCTATGGCAACCCCTTCGACACCCCAGCCAAGACCAAGCACGAACCACAGGTCCAAAACGATGTTCAATCCGTTCATCCAGACCTGAAGAACAAAAACCCCGCGCGTGCGTTCAACGGCAATCAACCATCCGGTAACCGCATAAAGCGCGATAGTGGCAGGCGCCCCCCAAATTCGAACCTCAAGATAGGCGCGGGCAAGTGTTTCGACCTCGGGACTTGCCGGAGAAAGGGCGAATGCACCCGCGAACACAGCCACTTGCGTGAGGACAAAGAACAACCCGGCCGCGCCGCCAAGCATCAGGCCGCGCATCAGCAATGCCCGGGTTTCAACAGCGTCACCTGCCCCGCGTGCCTGCGCCGCCATCCCGGTGGTTCCCATCCGCAAGAAACCGAAGATCCAGTAGATCGTTGACAGGATCACTGCGCCGATTCCGACCGCCCCGATAGGCGCAGCCTGCCCCAACTGGCCGACAACACCGGTATCAACTGCCCCCAGAATCGGAACGGTGGCGTTCGACAGGACAATCGGCACCGCGATCTTCAGCACCCGTCCATGCGAGATGGGCGCCGAGGCGTCCTGCATGGTCAGCTCTTGTCTCTGGGAGGTTGCGGCATCAGGAAATGTCCGGAAGCCTGCGCAAACAGTTTCGCATGATTGTCCTGCCAGGCTTCAACCCGCACCGATGCGTAACGCCGCCCGGACCGGCTGATAAATGCCCGCGCATAGGCGTCTCGCGGCAAGCCCGAGCGCAGATAGTCGACGGTAAAGTCAATCGTCTTCGGAAACCGGATGCTTTCGTCTGACACGATGGCGTCTGCATCTATCTCTCCGCTCTCGATACTTGGAAACATGTGTTCCCAGCTCAGCGTGATAACGGCTGTCACTTCCAAAAAGGCAGCCGTCACACCGCCATGAATTGCAGGCAGAAACGGGTTGCCGATCAGCTTGTCATCAAAATTCAACACGCCGGTCAGTTCATCCCCGCGCCTGTCAAAACTGATGTTCAGAAAACGGATATACGGTACGCCATCGACAAGCGCACGCAGGGCAGCATCGCGGCGCTGCTTGACCACCTGCATCGGTTCGGGACGAGGTCGCGGCATGTTACTTCCCTTCAACCGTAAAAGAGCCCGAGGCAGTCGCCACAGGCAGGTCCGTGTCGTTGTCCATTGCAGTGGCCCGCACGAAGGCAACGTTGCGCGTGATATGATGGCAAACGGCATGCGCAGTAATCGTCTGACCTGGCGTCGCCGCGCGCATATAATCTATCCGCAGATCGATTGTTGCGGTTCCTCCGGGCGCCGACGGGTGGCTCATCACCGCAGCACCACAACAGGTGTCCAGAATCGTGGAAATCGCACCGCCATGAATCACCCCTGTGCGCGGATCCCCGATCAGGTCTTTGTTGTAGGGCAATGTTATCTCAGCCTCACCTTCGCCGATCTGCGTGAGCGTAAGGTTCAATGCCCGCGCATGGGGGATCGCCTCGATAAACTGGCGGGCTAAAACTGTTTTATCAACCATGGGTATGCGTCCTGTTCTCTGCACTGCCTTTATGAGCCGGTGCTCCAGTAAAGAGCAAGCCTGCCTGTTGCGCTTGGGATCGGGACCGCCTAGGTTGCTGACGAGGAGACCGGGAATGTCCAACAACCGTTTGTCATTCAAAGAAATGTGCGCCGAGTTCGACGTGACGCCGCGCACCTTGCGCTATTACGAATATATCGAGCTTTTGCAACCGGACCGCGAAGGGCGTTCGCGCTTTTATGGGGCCCGGGAATGCGCGCGAATGAAGCTGATCATGCGCGGTCGTAAATTCGGCTTCCCCTTGGAAGAGATTCGCCAGTGGCTTTTGATCTATGAAGATCAGGGCAACGAGGCGCAAATGGCCACCTTCGTGGAAATGGCAGACCGCCAGATGAGTGAACTTCAGCAGCAGCGCCAGCAATTGGACGAGGCCATGAACGAACTCAAGCGCCTGCGCGACCAAACCGCCAAATCTCTGGAATAACCTTTTCCGATTTTACAAAATCAAACATTGCAGGTGGCAGAACCTGTCAAAACCGGTGCGCATCCCCTTCCGCGCTCCCGATTATTCATGCCGAAAATCAGTTGACGTAGCGGTAACAAAATTACGTCGAACACCGCTTACGTGCACGGATGTTACGTCAACTTAAAAGTGACGCAGCGTCTGGATTACGTAAACGTCACTCACATGTTGTAAAGCACCCACCAACTGCGCAACTCATGTCTCATGACGCCAGTGACGAGAGTATGACGAATGACCGAAGATGTGATGACCATCCGCGAGATGTGCGAGACCTATGATGTCACACCACGCACCTTGCGGTTCTATGAGGCAAAGGAACTGCTGTTCCCGATCCGCGAAGGCCAAAAACGTCTGTTCACCAAACGTGACCGGGCGCGGCTGAAGCTGATCCTGCGCGGCAAAAGATTTGGGTTCAGCCTCGAGGAAATTCGACAGCTGCTGGATCTCTACCACGTGGGCGATCAACAGGTCACCCAGATGAATCGCACTTATGAAATCGCGTGCGAGCGTCTGGCTGACATGGAATCGCGCCGCGAAGAGCTGACGCAGGCCATCGACGATCTGAAAGAGCAGTTGCGCTGGGGCGAGAAAGTCATCGCCTCGATGAAACAGGAAAAGAAGGCGGCCGAGTAACCTCGCCCTGCCTTCCGGACATATGAATTAAGGGAGCTTCACATGCCCGTTTACAACGCGCCAACCAAAGACATGCAGTTCATTCTGCACGATGTTCTGAAAGTCTCACAGTCGGACATCCCCGGCTATGACGAACTGGAAGCCGAATTCACCGGCGCAGTTCTGGAAGAAGCAGGCAAGGTTGCCGCCAACGTCCTGCATCCTTTGAACGTTGTTGGCGACACCGAAGGGTGCCGGTTGGAAAACGGTATTGTGTACACCCCTACCGGGTTCAAAGACGCCTTCGAGCAGATGAAGGAAGGTGGCTGGACTGGCCTCGACATGCCGGAAGAGTATGGTGGCCAGAACATGCCCTACGTGATCGGCACAGCCGTAGGTGAGATGTTCTCGGGCTCCAACCAGGCTTTCACCATGTACCAGGGCCTGACCCATGGCGCAGCCTCGGCCATTCTGGCGCACGGAACAGACGAGCAGAAGAACAAATACCTGCCCAACATGGTCAGCTGTGAATGGACCGGCACCATGAACCTGACCGAACCGCATTGTGGGACCGATCTGGGCCTGATGCGCACCAAGGCAGAACCGCAGGGTGATGGCAGCTATAAGATATCAGGCCAGAAGATCTTTATCTCGGCTGGCGACCACGACATGGCAAACAACATTATCCATCTGGTGCTGGCCAAGATCCCAGGTGGCCCCGAGGGCATCAAAGGCGTGTCGCTGTTCATTGTGCCCAAGTTCATTGTGAACGAAGACGGTAGTCCGGGCGAACGCAACGGCGTATCGGTCGGAAAGATCGAAGAGAAAATGGGCATCCACGGCAACTCGACCTGCGTCATGAACTATGACGAAGCCACCGGCTGGCTGCTGGGCGAAGAGCACAAGGGCATGCGCGCCATGTTCACCATGATGAACGAAGCGCGTCTGGGTGTGGGTATGCAGGGCCTGTCGCAAGCCGAAGCGGCCTATCAGAATGCTCTGGAATACGCCAAGGATCGTTTGCAGGGTCGCGATGTGACCGGCGTTAAGAACCCGGATGGTCCGGCCGATCCTCTGATCGTGCATCCAGATATCCGTCGCAACCTGATGGATCAGAAAAGCTTTACCGAAGGCGCGCGCGCGTTCATCCTATGGGGCGCGACCATGATCGACAAGGCGCACCGCGCGGGAGACAAGGATGCGGACGGGCTCATCTCGCTGCTGACTCCGGTCATCAAAGGCTTCCTGACCGACGAAGGATACGACATGACCGTTCAGGCGCAGCAGGTTTATGGCGGCCATGGCTACATCGAAGAATGGGGCATGTCGCAATATACCCGCGACGCCCGCATCGCGATGATCTACGAAGGCGCAAATGGCGTTCAGGCGCTTGACCTTGTGGGTCGCAAGCTGGCGCAGGATGGCGGCAAGCACGTCATGGCGTTCTTCGAGATGGTCAAAACCTTCTGCAAGGATAACGCGGGCAAGAACGAAGCATACGACAAAGCGTTCATTGAACCGCTGAAAGCTGCGTCCAAGGATCTTCAGGCCGCAGGCATGTATTTCATGCAGGAAGGCATGAAGAACCCGAATAACGCACTGTCCGGTTCTTATGACTTCATGCACATGTTCGGCCATGTTTGCCTGGGCCTGATGTGGGCGCAAATGGCCAAGGCCGCGCAGGACGCTCTGGACAATAATGCGTCGGACAAGCAGTTCTACGAGACCAAGATCAACACCGGTCGCTTCTACATGGCGCGTCGCCTACCAGCGACAGCGATGCATCTTGCGCGCATTCAGACTGGTGCGGACACGGTAATGGCACTGGACGCGGCGAACTTCTGATTTCAGTCTGGGTCCGGGCAACCCCGCCCGGACCCAGTTTACCGAAGGAGACCAAATGCCAAAACGTTTTCGCCTGACCCGCCGTTTCCCGGTTGCGATGACTGAAGAAGGGTATCGCAAACTCAAAGCGTTCGCGCGGGATGCTGGTCTGGACGAAGGCGAGGCGCTGTCTTTCTTGTTCGAGAATTTCAACAGCTTGATTGATGAGGAGAACCTGACCCACCGCCTGCGCATCTTCAATTCCGAACTTGAGGCACGGAAAAGATGAGCTGCTACAAAGAAAACTCAACGGCGACGCTAACTTGAATGCCGGACGCCTCCGGCGGGAGTATTTGTGAAAAGATGAAGCGGCGATGCGTCCCTGCCACCGGGCGCACTCGCCATCAGGACAGGAACGACTTCACCTTTTGCGGCCATCGGCTCTCCAGCCTGTACCGCATAACTACTTAAAACGAAGATGGTTGATTTAAGGTTACCGACAGTCCTTCATCTTTTCAAAAATACTCAAATCCAGCCTAGCCACATGCGCCTTGGGAGGGGCGAGCACATGACCATCAAACTTCATTGCTTCGGAGAAAGTGGAAACAGCTACAAGGCTGCTTTGGCATTGGAAATGTCCGTTTTGGAGTGGGAACCGGTCTTTGTCGATTTCTTCAAAGGCGTAACCCGCACGCCGGAATATCGTGCTGACGTAAACGAGTTGGGTGAAGCGCCTGTTCTGGTCGATGGAGATTTTCGCACCAGCCAATCCGGTGCGATTCAAGCCTATGTCACAGAGAAATCCGGCAAGTTCGGTGGCAAGGACCGGGAAGAAAACTACGATGTTCTGCGTTGGGTCTTGTGGGACAATCACAAACTCAGCTCCGTGGCTGGTTTGACGCGGTTCCTGATCAATTTCCTACCCGAGCAGCACCGCAACCCTGACGTCATTGCATTCAACAAAGGACGTTTGAAAGCAGCTTATGAGATCCTGAACGCGCATCTGGAAGGCCGCGACTGGATCGTCGGCGACGGCGTAACCAACGCCGACCTTAGCTGCTGCGGCTATCTGTATTACCCTGAACCATTCGGTTTTGACCGTGCCGACTGGCCCCATATCGACGCCTGGCTGACCCGCTTGTCCGAACAGCCCGGTTGGAAGCCCCCCTATGACCTGATGCCCGGCAACCCGTCGGATCGAGCTTGAGGAGAAGACCCATGACCGAAGCCTATATCTATGACGCCCTGCGCACGCCGCGCGGCAAGGGCCGCAAGGATGGCAGCCTGCACGAGGTAACCTCGGTGCGCCTGTCCGCCCTGACCCTGAACGCGGTGAAAGAGCGCAACAACCTGGAAGGTCACGCCGTCGAAGACGTGATCTGGGGAAACGTCACGCAAGTGATGGAGCAAGGCGGCTGTCTGGCGCGCTCGGCCGTTCTGGCATCCGACCTCGACCAGTCGATCCCGGGTTTGGCGATCAACCGTTTCTGCGCCTCGGGCATGGAAGCCGTGAACCTGGCCGCAAACCAAGTGAAAGGCGGCGCGGGCGATGCCTATATTGCAGGCGGTGTCGAGATGATGGGTCGCGTGGCCATGGGCAGCGACGGTGCAGCAATCGCCGTTGACCCCTCGCTGGCGATGGAGACCTATTTCGTGCCTCAGGGCATCTCGGCCGACATCATCGCGACCGAGTATGGCTTTACCCGTGATGACGCGGATGCGCTGGCGGTTGAATCGCAAAGACGTGCTGCGGAAGCATGGGCCGACAACCGGTTTGAAAAATCCGTGATCACCGTCAAGGATCAAAACGGTCTGACCATTCTGGACCGCGATGAATACATGCGTCCAGGCACCGATATGCAAAGCCTCGGCGCTTTGAACCCGTCATTCGCAATGATGGGCGAACAGATGCCTGGCTTCGACAAGGTTGCAATGCTGAAATACCCCCATCTTGAGCGCGTAAACCACATCCACCATGCAGGCAACAGCTCGGGCATCGTGGACGGAGCCGCTGCTGTTCTGATCGGCAACAAGGAATTTGGCGAGAAATACGGCCTCAAGCCGCGTGCCCGCATCAAAGCAACCGCCAAGATTGGCACTGATCCGACCATCATGCTGACCGGCCCGGTACCGGTGACCGAGAAAATTTTGGCCGACAATGGCATGAAGATCAGCGATCTGGACCTGTTTGAAGTGAACGAAGCCTTCGCCTCGGTCGTGCTGCGTTTCCAGCAGGCATTTGATGTCGATCCTGCACTGGTCAACGTCAACGGCGGCTCGATCGCGATGGGTCACCCGCTGGGTGCCACGGGTGCGATGATCATTGGTACGCTGCTGGATGAGCTTGAGCGTCAGGACAAGGAAACCGGTCTGGCCACGCTTTGCATTGCATCCGGCATGGGTGCGGCAACCATTATCGAGCGCGTCTGATGCCAAAGCTGGATCTTTCTCAGATTCCGTTTCAGGGCGGCTCGGCCTATCCCGGCAAGCTGGCCGAAGCGACCGCAGGTCGCTTCGCGCAGCGCGTGGGCGATGCGGGCGGGCTGACCCAATACGGCGTCAACATCGTGCGGCTGGAACCGCAGGGCCTGTCCTCGCTGCGGCATTACCATATGAAACAGGACGAGTTTGCCATCATCCTCAGCGGCTCGTGCACGCTGGTCGATGATGATGGCGAGCACGAGATGCAGCCCGGCGATTGCGCCGCCTGGCCCGCAGGTGAGGCCAACGGCCATCACCTTGTGAACAAGACCGATGCGCCCATGACCTTTCTGGTGGTGGGCACACGGACCCCGACCGAGACCGGCTATTACAGCGACGTGGACATGATGGTGAAGGTTGATGAGAACGGATTCTCCTTCACCCGCAAGGATGGCAGCCCGCTGACGGCTGACCAGATTGGAGATGACAATGACTGATTTCACTCTGAGCAAAGACGCCGATGGCGTCGCCACAATCACCTGGGACGTGGCCGGGAAGACCATGAACGTGATGTCCTTTGACGGGCTGGCAGAATTGAGCGATTGCATCGATCAGGCGTTGGCCGACGATGAGGTGAAAGGCATCATTGTTACTTCGGGCAAAGAAGGGTCATTTGCAGGCGGCATGGACCTGAACCTGCTGGCGGTGATGAAAGAACAGGCGGGCGACAATCCGGCCAAGGGTCTGTTCGAGGGTACGATGAAAATGCACGCCCTGCTGCGCAAGATCGAACTGGCGGGTATGGACCCCAAGACCAAGAAAGGCGGCAAGCCGATTGCTACCGTTCTGCCCGGGACCGCTGCGGGCATCGGTATGGAACTGCCCCTGTCCACCCATCGTATCTTTGCGGCCGAGAACCCAAAGGCGAAGTACGGCCTGCCCGAGATCATGGTCGGCATCTTCCCCGGCGCGGGCGGCACCACGCGGATGGTCCGCAAAGTCGGCGCCATTGCGGCGGCTCCGCTGCTGCTGGAAGGTAAGATGCTGGACGTCAAGAAAGCCAAAGGCGCAGGCTATGTTGACGAGATCGCAGCCGATCCAATGGCGGCAGCCAAGGAATGGGTGCTGAACGCCAAGGACGCCGATCTGGTCAAACCATGGGACGCAAAGGGTTATAAGATGCCCGGTGGCGCCCCCTATCATCCTGCGGGCTTCATGAACTTCGTTGGCGCGTCGGCGATGGTGAATGGCAAGACCCAAGGGGCCTTCCCGGCCGCCAAGGCTCTGCTGAGCGCGGTTTACGAAGGCGCTTTGGTCGATTTCGACACCGCGCTGAAAATCGAAGCGCGCTGGTTCACGTCCGTGCTGATGAACCCGTCGTCAGGTGCGATGATCCGGTCGCTGTTCCTGAACAAGGAAGCACTGGAAAAAGGAGCCGTGCGCCCAACCGGTGTCCCGGACCAGTCAGTCAAGAAGATCGGCGTTCTGGGCGCGGGCATGATGGGGGCTGGTATCGCTCTGGTATCGGCGCAGGCCGGTATGGAAGTTGTTCTGATCGACCGCGACCAGGAGGCTGCGGACAAAGGCAAAGCCTATACCGAGACCTATCTGGACAAAGGCATGAAGCGCGGCAAGGTCACGGCTGAGAAAAAAGAGGCCATGCTGGGTCGCATCACCGCGACGCCGGATCTGGACAACCTGAAAGGGTGCGACCTGATCATCGAAGCGGTCTTTGAAGACATGGGCGTCAAGGCTGAGATGACCAAGAAGGTCGAGGCGATTATCCCCGAAGATTGCATCTTTGCATCGAACACATCGACCCTGCCGATCAGCGATCTGGCCAAAGCTTCGGTCCGGGCTGACCAGTTCATCGGCATCCACTTCTTCTCACCGGTCGAAAAGATGTTCCTGGTCGAGATTATCAAGGGCAAGGAAACCGGGGATCGTGCAGTGGCCAAGGCGCTGGACTATGTGCGTCAGATCCGCAAGACACCGATCGTGGTCAACGATGCGCGTTTCTTCTACGCAAACCGCTGCATCATTCCATATATCAACGAAGGCGCGCGCATGGTCACTGAGGGCGTCAGCCCCGTTTTGATCGACAACGCCGCGCGGCAGTTGGGCTTCCCGGTCGGTCCGATCCAGCTGACCGACGAAACCTCGATTGATCTGGGTGCAAAGATCGCCCGCGCGACAAAGGCGGCGATGGGCGATGCCTATCCGGAAAGCCCCTCGGACGATCTGATCTTCTGGATGGAGGAACAGGGCCGTCTGGGCCGTAAGGCGAATGCCGGTTTCTTCGACTATGACGAGAAGGGCAAGCGCGTCGAATACTGGAAGGGCCTGCAAGACAAGTATCCGCTTGCCGATGACCAGCCTGACCTGATCGAAGTGCAGGAACGTCTGATGTTTGCTCAGGTTCTGGAGGCCGTCCGCGCGCTGGAAGAGGGTGTTCTGGAGGACATCCGCGAGGGCGATGTCGGCGCAATTCTGGGCTGGGGCTTTGCCCCGTGGTCGGGTGGTCCGTTCAGCTGGCTGGACATCATCGGCACGCCCTACGCGGCCGAACGTTGCGATCAATTGGCCGAGAATTACGGTGAACGCTTTGCCTGCCCGACGCTGCTGCGCGAGATGGCAGAAAAAGGTCAGAACTTCTACGGTCGCTTCAACCCTGAAGCAAAAGCCGCTTAATCCAATGACGCGGGCGCATGTCACCATGCGCCCGCATCGTTCTTGTCAGTGTTTGGTTAGATCTGCCATTCGGGCCGCAGGAACAGAACCGGCGCGCTTGGGCGTCCCGGTCGACCCGGTCGCCTGACCCCAAACGGCGGGCGGATCGGAAATTTCGGTTCCTGGGGAATGGGTGCAGGCAGCGCACCCAATGGGTTGGCAAGAGCCGACATATCGCCCTTGCTCATAAGTGAGTGGATCAGGTCTGAGGCCACCTCTTCGGCCGCGACATCGTACCGTGTTCCGGTGGTTGCACCGCGCATGTTGAAGCGACCGGACGGGCAATAGGCCTGCAATCCGCCCTCGACAAAAATCACCTGATCATCATCAAAGAACAAAGAAAACACTTCAAAAGACGACCCCGGTGCCTGTGACGTCAGGTGACCGGCGCCGTTCAGCAAACGCGCTGGCACCACCGAAGGTCCATCGGCCTTGGCGTTGATCCGGGACAGGTTTAGCGCCATGCCCTGTTCGGGCATCAACCAGACAGGTCGCCCGTTATACGCGGCGCGGGCAGGCACGAGGACCGGCAGGAACTCGACCCGGCGTTCATCGGCTGGAATGACCACAACGCTTATCGAGATGCGCCGTACTTCTTTGAACCCGTGATCGAGGGTTCTAACCAGATCACCCACCGTGATCCGTTCGACCGGCTTCCACCCGGCAGTCGTGGCGATCTTGGTGCCGTGCAAAAACCCGCCACGGCGCGCATTTACCGCCTGTTTATTGTTGGTTCGATCAACTTCTGGCAGCTGATCCAGATAAACAGAAATACTTGTTACTTCGGACACGTGCCCTACCCCCTTTTGGCACAAAACGGTTATGCCAATGAGCTAACACCAAAAATTCGGCCCGTCACATTTCAGACATATTTGCGCCCAATTTTGACCAATTCCGCGTAGTTACCGCGAGTTTTCATGAACACTCTATAAGCCTCACTGGGCATTTTTTCCATTTCTGAAACGAAGGCGATTTTGTCGATCCTCCGAATCCTCGCGTTTCACAGAGGTTCAGAAGCATCAAGACGATCTGGCTTAGACGTGCATACGACCCAATCGCGTCAGGCTACTTTTTGCTGTTCAGATGATCGGCTGGCACGCCACCCCAGCAACAGACCCGCTGCCGCAATCATAAGGATGCCCGAAATCTGAAAGACGCCAATGGTTTGCCCAAAGGCCACAAATGCGAAGAGCGGGCCGAAGATCATGACAGAATACTCGAACACCGCCACATAAGATGGCTCGCCTACCTGATACGCCTTGATCAGCATGAAAACCGCGATTGTTGAACCGATAGCCTGAGTAACCAGCCACGGTATGGCAGGCCCCATGTTCCAAACCCATCCACGCGAGACAAAGCCATCAGCACCCTCTGCCGTGACGAGCGGTGAGATTGTCAGAAACGCAACCCCCATCGCACCTGCCACACCCAGAGTAATGACCATAACGGCCAGCATGGCCACAGTGCTTTCCTGAGAACAATGCGTACGCGTGAGGATCGAACTGAGGGCATAGAAAAACCCTGCCGCCACAGGCACCAGCGTGCGCAGGTCAAAATCGCTGGGGTTTGGCTGAAGTACCAAAAGGATGCCAGTAAATCCAATCAGTACGGCCAGTATGCGCCACGGCCCTATTGGTTGCCTGAGCACCAGAGCGGAGATCAACAGCACAAAAATCGGTGAGGTGAACAACCCTGCCAGCGCCTGTGCAATTGGCATCATGGCAAGAGATGCAAAATAGAAAAGCATCGCCATGGTAATCAGCACGCTGCGCAAGATGACAGGCCCCAGCCGCACGGGCCTCAACCCGCCAAGCCCCAGAAACGACAGGCCAACAATCAGCGGCAGCATCAACAATGCACGGGTCAGATGAAACTGCCACAGCCCGACGGTTTCGGCCAAAAGGATCACAACATTGTCGATGACGCCGATAATTGCCATGGCACTTACCATCAGGGCCGAAGCCAGAACAGCAGAAGATGCGGAATGCGCCTGCATGAAGTCGTGTCCTGATTGCGATGGTGGGCCGACTGTTTCGATCCATTCGGCTATCCAGCACAATTCACAACGACTGCGCAACAGGTTTGCGCCCTGCGATTTCACCATGCTAAGCTGCAACAAAACAAATTCGAGCAGACCTACCCAGATGACGGCCCTGAAACAGTACCAGCGGATCGAAGCCACCGGTCTGTGGCGCCCCTCGCCCGATGAACAGCGGCGCGAGGTTGTTGTGTCTATCGGCGAAGCCACCCTAACCATTTCTGATTTCAATGACAGGGCGCTAACACATTGGTCGCTGGCGGCACTTGAACGCCAGAACCCCGGTTCTTTTCCGGCCATATTCAACCCGGACGGTGACCCGGATGAAACGCTTGAGCTGGCGGAATCCGAAACCACGATGCTTGAAGCGATCGATCGATTGCAGCGCGCTATAGATCGGTCCCGCCCCCACCCGGGGCGTTTGCGCTGGCTGAGTGTCGGAGGCGTCGTGGCCGCTGTGCTGGCCCTGTTGCTGTTCTGGCTGCCCGGTGCGCTGCAAAACCATGTTGTCTCGGTCGTGCCCCAGGTCAAGCGGCAGGAGATCGGCGATATGATCCTGCACCGGATCGAGCGTGTTTCGGGCCAGGCCTGTACGTCGCGGGATGCACGGGATTCATTGGAACAGCTGGCCCGGCGCACTGGCGTACGGCAGATCATCATTCTGCCAGCAGGCGTTCAAGACAGCCTCAGCTTGCCTGGCGGCACTGTCCTGCTCAGCCGTGCTTTGGTCGAGGATTACGAAGACCCTGCTGTCGCAGCGGGTTATGTGATTGCAGAACGGGCGCGGGCCGCGCATAAGGATCCGCTTGATGACCTGCTGGACAGAACCGGCGCGACCTCTGCCTTCAGGCTGCTGACAACCGGCGGACTGACGCCCGAGATTATCGACACATATACCGAGCAGGTCCTGTCACAGCCCCGTCCGGCCATTTCTGACGACGACGTGCTGGCGATGTTCTCGCAAAGCGCGCTTCCCTCAACGCCCTACGCCTATGCCCGTGATGTGACCGGCGAAACGGTTCTTGGCCTGATCGAAGCGGATCCGATGGCGGGAAGGGCGCTGGAACAGGTGCTGCCGGACCGCGACTGGGTCCGGCTACAGAATATTTGCGGCGAATAAACCGGGTTACTTGGTTCCGAACATCCGGTCGCCGGCATCCCCCAGACCGGGCATGATGTAACCTTTCGCGTTCAACTCGCGGTCCAGCGCTGCCGTGACGATACGCACGTCAGGGTGTGCTTCTTTCATCCGCGCCACACCTTCGGGTGCCGCCAATAGGCACAGAAAGCGAATATCCGTCGCCCCGGCCTGTTTCAACAGGTCAATGGCCGCGGCCGAGCTGTTACCAGTCGCCAGCATCGGATCCACCGCAATGACCAAACGGTCCTTCAGGCTTTCGGGGGCCTTGAAATAATACTGAACAGGTTTCAGCGTTTCTTCGTCGCGATACAGGCCCACAAAACCGACGCGTGCTGAAGGCACAAGTTCCAGCACCCCGTCCAACATCCCGTTTCCGGCGCGCAGGATTGACACCAGCGCCATTTTTTTACCTGCCAGTATGGGGGCGTCCATTTCTTCCATCGGCGTTTCGATATTGCGCGTGGTCAGGGGAATGTCGCGCGTGACCTCGTAGGCCAGAAGCAATGTGATCTCGCGCAGCAATTGCCGGAACCCGGCGGTCGAGGTGCCCTTGTCCCGCATGAGCGTCAGCTTGTGTTGCACCAGCGGGTGATCGACGACGGTCAGGTGTTCGCTCATGTGTTCTCCAATCTTTTCTTGACCCGCGCGCGGGTGTCATCATCACAGAAAGCCGCGTTCAGGGCCGTCTCATTCAATGCCGCAAAATCCCCGGCCTCCCAGCCGAAAGCCGCGTTCAACATCTCATATTCCCGCCGCATGGTAGTGTGAAAAAACGGAGGATCGTCGGTGGAAATCGTAACCTTTACGCCCGCATCGCGCAGTTTCGCGATGGGGTGGGCAGCAAAATCCGGGAAAAGGCCCAGAACCACATTCGAACCCGGACACACTTCAAGCGTGATATCCCGGTCAACCAGTTCACGAACAAGATCAAGGTCTTCGATGGCGCGGACACCGTGCCCGATACGCTCAACCCCCAGATCGCGCACAGCGTCGCGCACACTGTCGGGACCGCCAAACTCACCCGCATGCGTGGTCAGGCGAAGCCCGGCTTCGCGAGCACAATCGAAAGACCATTTGAAGTCACCCTGCGTGCCAATGGATTCGTTGCCGCCCATGCCAAAACCGGTGATCCAGTTTCCGGCGGTCTCGGCCGCACAATGGGCACTCCGCCTGGCTTGTTCGGGGCCAAAATGGCGGACACAGGTAACGACACCGCGCAAGGTGATATCGAATTTACGCTCGGCTTCGTCTGCCGCATCCTGAATGGCATTCAGATAATCCCGCCACGCATGCAGGTCGCCACCGCCGCAAAAATCAGGGCTGAGAAAGGTCTCGGAATAAACCACGCCATTTTCAGCGCTTTCCTCAAGAATGGCCAATGTCAACCGCCGGAAGTCTTCGGGCGTTTTCAGAACTTCGCAGGCGGCTTCGTACACGCTCAGAAAATGCGCGAAATCACGAAAATCATAAGATCCGTCCGGTTTGAAGATACCGCTCAGGTCAACGCGTTTTTCATGCGCAAGCTGACGGATGAAGGCCGGAGGTGCCGCGCCTTCGTGGTGAAGATGCAGTTCGATTTTAGGCAGGTCTGCGACGCTCACAAAAAATTCCTTCCCGGCCCTTGCGCCGGAATGTTCAGATGATGGGCAATGCTGGCCGCAATATCGGCAAAATCCACTTGCCCGATCTGTCCCGCACCCTGCCCCGCAATCAGAACCGGTACCTGTTCACGTGTGTGATCCGTTCCAGTCCAGCTTGGGTCATTGCCATGATCAGCTGTTAACAGCAACAGATCGCCTGGGTGCAGCTTCTTCAGGATATCCCCGATCTCGCGGTCGAACCATTCCAACGCGCGCGCATATCCGCTGATGTCGCGGCGATGCCCATAAAGGCTGTCGAATTCGACAAAGTTGGCGAAGGTCAGACTACACTCTTCCGCCTCGTCCATAAGATCAGACAGGTGCTGCATCAGCTGGGCATCCGACCCTTTGCGCAGCGTGTCGATCCCCTGCATCGAGAAGATGTCGCCGATCTTGCCCACTGCATGAACCCGTCGCCCTGCATCCTGCACCCAATTGGTCAGCACCGGTGCCGGGGGCAGAATGGCGAAATCCTTGCGATTGGTCGTCCGTTCGAACCCCGTCTCAGGCGTTCCGACAAAGGGGCGCGCGATGACACGCCCCACTTTCATCTTGTGCAATCGCGGAGCAAGCGCGCGGCACATATCCAGCATCCGTTCCAGCCCAAAGCTTTCCTCATGCGCCGCGATCTGAAACACGCTGTCAGCGGATGTATAGCAGATCGGCCAGCCGGTGCGCATATGCTCAGCGCCCAGCTCGGCAATGATCGCTGTCCCCGACGCGTGGCAGTCACCAAGAATCCCTTCGGTCCCGGCAGCTTCGGCTGCCGCGCGGCTCAATTCCGCTGGAAAAGCCGGAACCGTGTTTGGAAAGTAATGCCAATCCCAGGGCACTGGCAGGCCCGCCAATTCCCAGTGGCCCGAGGGCGTGTCCTTACCCGGCGAATGCTCACGCGCGTAGCCCCATAGTCCAGCAGGTTCGGCATCGAGGCCCGGAGTGGTCTCTCCAGACGCCAGCCGCACAGCCGCACCCAAACCCAGCGCGTCCAGGTTGGGCAGGTGCAACGGGCCGGTGCGCCCCTCTTCTGCACGGCCCTCCGCACAGGCTTGGGCGATATGGGCCAGCGTGTTTGCCCCGGTATCCGGGACATCACCGTTGAAAAACTGATCTGCGTCGGGTGCCCCACCTATTCCAACGGAATCCATAACCACAAGGAATGCACGGCTCATACGCTGATCCTTTGGTGGATCAGATCGGGCAGCTTTGGAACTGTATCGCTGATCGTCATCGCGCTCAGCACAGTGTCCGCTGCGCGCCGTGCGGCGTCTTCCCGCGCAGCGTGGACCACGGCAATGGGTGAACCTTTGGACACACGATCCCCCAGCCTGAGGATGTTGGATATTCCTACTGCCGGATCGATCTCATCGCTTTCGACCTGACGGCCGCCACCCAGCGCGACAACGGCAAGGCCCAGCGCCTCCCCGTCGATGGCAGAGATGTAACCGTCTTCGGAGGCAGGAACCTCCTGAATAACGCTCGCCTCAGGTAGGAAACGGGTCCAGGTATCGACGAATTTCACAGGACCACCAACCGCTGCCATCATAAGGCCAAACCGTTCGGCGGCGCGACCGTCACGGATGATCCTGGCGATCTGCTCACGCCCCTCGTCGACCGAATTGCACATGCCAGCATCAGCCAGCAGGACGCCGCCCAACTCGGCAGAAATGTCCACCAGTGGCGAAGCGTCAGGACCGGTCAGAACCTTCATCACTTCCGCGACCTCCAGTGCATTGCCCAGCGCCGGGGCCAAAGGCTGGTTCATGTCCGTGATCACCGCCGAAGTCCGGCACCCGGCCGCGTTCGCTGTCTCGGTCAATGCTGTGGCCAGCTTACGGGCATCCTCGATTGTTTTCATAAAGGCACCGCTGCCGACCTTGACGTCAAGAACCAAGGCATCCGGGCTGGCCGCCAGCTTTTTGGACAGGATCGACGCTGTGATCAAATCCAGACTTTCGACTGTTGCCGTTACATCCCGCACTGCATAAAGCCGCTTGTCCGCCGGTGCAATCTGGCCGGTCGCGCCAACGATGGCCGCGCCCGTTTCGCGCAATATCTGCGCAAGTCGGTCCTGACTGATCTGAGTGCTGACCCCCGGAATCGCCTCGAGCTTGTCCAATGTTCCACCCGTGTGACCCAGACCCCGACCCGAGATCATCGGCACATACGCACCGCATTCCGCCAGCGCCGGAGCCAGCACAAGACTGACACAGTCCCCGACCCCACCGGTCGAGTGCTTGTCGATCACCGGCCCATCCACATCCCAACTGAGAACATCGCCGCTATCGCGCATCGCAAGCGTCAAGTCCGCACGCCCCTGAGGACCCAGCCCGCCCATACAGACGGCCATGGCAAACGCCCCGGCCTGCGCATCGCTGACGCTGCCGTCTGCCAACCCTTGCGCGAACCAGATCAGCTCGTCGCTGCCTGGAACTTCGTGCCTGCGCAGTTTGGCTATGATTGAACGGGCGTCCATGCGTTCAGACATCCTCCATGTGCGACGCGTCAAACGCACCCGGCAGCAAATCTCCGATGGTTGTCTCAAACTCCGCACCATCGACGGTCGCCAGAGTGACCTTTACATCGCGCTTGCCAAACTCGGCCAGCTTCTGACGGCACCCACCGCAAGGCGGCACAGGCTGAGGGCTGGAGGCAACCACGTAGACTTCGGCCAGTTCCTGCTCGCCCGCGGCCACCATCGCGGCAATTGCACCTGCTTCCGCGCAGGTGCCCTCGGGATAGGCCACATTCTCGACGTTGCACCCGGAAAAGACATGACCCGAAGAAGACCGAAGCGCTGCGCCAACTTTGAAGTTCGAATATGGCGCGTAGGCGTTTTCCCGGACAGACAAGGCAGCGTCTTTCAGCGACATGGCGAATCCTCATTTTTGATCATCTGGTCAGAAATTTGCACGCTAACGTATTAAGGCGGGGAATTTGAAGCCCCCGACCCATGTTTTTCGCTTAACCCAGCGTTGTGTTGAAGGTACCGGGTAAGGTGACTTCCAACAATTCGATATTGTCTGTTGGGTCGGACAGCCGTGTGCGCATCCCAGGTGGGATGACGAAAGCATCCCCTTGCTCCAGCCGGTAGGGCTCACGCCCCTCTCCTTCCAGGGTGACCTCGCCGCCCATCACAAAGGTAAAGTGAATGTCGGTGTCATGGCTGGCCCATTCCGGATCCCCCGACCCTTTGCGCACAACCTGCACCCCAGCAACGCCCTTGGTGTTCTCGGCAATCGTGGTGTCGCGGCAGATGTACCCCGGCAGACGGAAGGGCACCCACTCGGCGTTCTTGGCCTGATTGTAGACGAAACGCTGACCCTGCCATTCGCGGTCCGGGCGGATGTGCGGAGTGGGAAGTGTCATGTCATGGTCGATCTCTGTGACATGCTCAGCCGGCACTCCGATCTCGATGACCTGAACATTATCAGAAGCTTCGAGAACACGGTGCCGGATCTCCGGTGGTTGAATAAAGCAGTCCCCCGCTGTCAGACGCATTTTCTCGCCCTGATCCTCATAGACCACATCCACCCATCCATGGATGCAAAAGATCAGCTGAAACCCGACCTTGTGAAAATGCACCATGTCCGGAACCGGCCCACCATCGGGAATGCGGATATGGCTGGCGATAATCGACCCACCCAACCGATCCGGCACCAGATCGCGATAGTGCATCCCGGCCCGACCAATGATCCAGGGGGCCTGATCCTTGAGCCTGCGCACGACAAAGGAATGCACGGTCTCTGGCATCACCAGTGGCGGATTTCGTTCTTCAACTTCGATCCGGGTGCCATTCGGGGCCACCAGAACGCGTTCACCACCGGCGAAATCTGACGGATTATCCGTCAGGATACGCAATGTTCCTGGGCTTTCCGGTGCGTCTTTTTCAATGCGCAACCGCACACCATGCCCCGAAAACACCGCGACGCGCGGATCGTCAGCGGGATAAATCATGTCCATCTTCATCCCCAGTTTTTTTGTGTAGAAAGGGATGTCGTCGCGAATTTCCCGTGTGGGCAGGCGAATCTCAGCGTGCGTTCGCGCCAGATCGGATGTCTCGGTCATCATTATTCTCTTCGAATTGCAACTTTGGCCATCCGATCAGAACAGACGCCAAAGGCCAACCGAAAAGAACATCCCCGGCATTTCTTCAACGGAAAAGATTCGCAGTTCAATGATCACGGGTAACACTCCGCCGATCAGCGCGGTGAATTCGACCAATACCTGGGTGACAACAACCATCCAGCACCGCTGCAACCAACATCCAACCTACTGATCCCTCATTCGTTACCAGTAGGGCCATCAGTTCTGAATGTCACGACGGCCTTGCCAGAGTGATCTTGGTCGTCGCAATGTGAAAAGGTGAAAATGAACTCAGACAATATCAATCCGGTTTCACGGTTGCGACATCACGGCAGAGTTACGTAGCGTAGCCAAGTCCAAATAAATAGTTTAAGGCTAAATCAAATTCTCAATGGGAGCTGAATCGCCGATGTCTGACACCCCCAGCCTGCGACAAGCTGCGCTCGAATATCATGAATTCCCCAAACCCGGAAAGCTTGAGATCAAGGCCACCAAGCCGATGGCCAACGGTCGCGATCTGGCCCGCGCCTATTCGCCCGGCGTGGCCGAGGCCAGCCTTGAAATCAAGGCCGATGCAGCCAATGCCGAGCGGTATACAGCGCGCGGCAACCTTGTTGCTGTGGTGTCAAACGGCACCGCCGTGCTTGGCCTGGGGAATATCGGGGCACTCGCGTCGAAGCCGGTTATGGAAGGCAAGGCCGTTCTGTTCAAGAAGTTTGCGGGCATCGACTGTTTCGATATCGAGGTCGATCAGCCCGATCCCGAAAAGCTGGCGGATATCGTCTGTGCCCTTGAACCGACATTTGGCGCCATTAACCTGGAAGACATCAAGGCCCCCGATTGCTTCATCGTCGAGAAACTCTGCCGTGAACGCATGAACATTCCGGTTTTCCATGATGACCAGCACGGAACCGCCATTGTGGTCGGGGCTGCGGCCAAGAATGCGCTACATGTGGCGGGTAAGTCCTTTGCGGATATCAAGGTCGTGTCGACCGGTGGCGGGGCTGCCGGGATTGCGTGCCTGACCATGCTGGTCAAGCTGGGCGTGAAGCGTGAAAACATATGGCTGTGCGACATTCACGGGCTTGTCTACGAAGGGCGGGCCGAGGACATGAACCCGCACAAGTCACAGTTCGAGCAGAAGTCGGACTTGCGGACGCTGGACGATGTGATCGGTGGGGCCGACCTGTTTTTGGGTCTCAGCGGCCCAAATGTTCTGAAGCCTGATATGGTCCGGAAAATGGCCAGCCGCCCGATCATCTTCGCCCTGGCCAACCCGACGCCGGAAATTCTGCCAGAGGACGCGCGCGCAGTTGCACCAGACGCAATCATCGCCACGGGTCGCAGCGACTTTCCTAATCAGGTCAACAACGTATTGTGCTTTCCGTTTATCTTCAGGGGTGCATTGGACGTCGGCGCGACCGAGATCAACGACGCGATGCAGATTGCCTGCGTGGATGGCATCGCTGAAATGGCGCGCGCGACCACAAGCGCCGAGGCCGCGGCTGCCTATAAGGGCGAGCAACTGACCTTTGGCCCAGAATACCTGATTCCAAAACCATTTGACCCGCGTCTTGTGGGCGTGGTGTCATCGGCGGTCGCCAAGGCCGCCATGGAAAGCGGTGTTGCAAAACGCCCTATTGAGGACCTTGAATCCTATAAGGAAAAGCTCAACCAGACTGTCTTCAAATCTGCCCTTCTGATGCGTCCTGTGTTCGAGGCTGCGGCCGTCGCGTCCCGTCGCATCGTTTTTGCCGAGGGTGAAGATGAAAGGGTTTTGAGAGCCGCGCAGGCCATTCTTGAAGAGACGACGGAAACGCCAATTCTGATTGGGCGACCCGATGTGATCGAAACCCGATGTGAAAAGCTGGGGCTGACCATTCGTCCGGGCAAGGACTGTCAAATCGTTAACCCGGAGAATGACCCGCGCTATTACGATTACTGGACTTCCTACCACCAGATCATGCAGCGCCGCGGTGTGACACCGGATCTGGCCAAGGCGATCATGCGCACAAATACAACCGCCATCGGCGCGATCATGGTGTATCGGGGCGAGGCCGACAGCATGATCTGCGGCACGTTCGGCGAATATCGCTGGCATCTGAACTATGTTGAGCAGGTGCTTGACGAGGGCAACCTGCGCCCGCACGGCGCGTTGTCGCTGATGATTTTGGAAGACGGCCCCCTGTTCATCGCCGACACGCATGTCCGGCAATTGCCGTCGCCGGAAGAACTGGCAGAAACCACCATTGGTGCTGCGCGACATGTTCGCCGGTTCGGGATCGAGCCCAAGATCGCCTTTTGTTCGCAGTCGCAATTCGGCAATCAGGCTGAAGGATCAGGCAAACGGCTACGGGCGGCGCTGGAAATCCTTGATCGGCAGCCGCGCGATTTTGTCTACGAAGGCGAAATGAATCTGGATGCGGCGTTGGATGCAGAACTGCGGGCGCGTATCTTCCCGGCGTCGCGGTTGGAAGGAGCGGCCAACGTTCTGATATTCGCCCACGCAGATGCGGCCAGTGGCGTACGCAATATTCTGAAGATGAAGGCGGACGGAATTGAAGTTGGCCCGATCCTGATGGGCATGGGCAACAAGGCCCATATTGTTACTCCATCCATCACCGCGCGCGGTCTGCTTAACATGGCGGCGATTGCAGGAACACCCGTGGCGCATTACGGTTAACCGGGGGCGGCCTTGCTGGTGCCCCTGCCAACAGGGGGGAGCGCATGAAAGGACATTGCCACTGCAACGCCGTGCATTGGGAAAGCGATGCCCAAGCAGCGTGGAGCTGTTATTGCCACTGTTCAGATTGCAGGCGAAACTGCGCCGCGCCGGTCACGGCTTTTTTCGGGCTGCCGCATGAAGCAGTCAGATGGTTGGGTCAGGCACCAAAGATCTATCGTTCATCCGAAGGGGTCGAGCGTCTGTTTTGTGGCAATTGCGGAACCCAGATGGCCTATCGCACAGCGCGCGACAAGGTGAACATACATCTTTACACTGCAACGCTGGCCAACCCGGGAACCCTGCCGCCACAGTTTCACGTGTTCCACGCCGACCACCTGCCCTGGCTGAACCTTGAGGACAAGCTGCCACGATACGCCAAAACGGCTGGTTGAGATGATTCCCGAAGGGGCGTAGGATTTGCATGCAAAAGTTTGCAATTTTGCAAAACTTCCCACTGCGGCGACGAAAACTCTGCTAGGCCTGTGATTTTGCAAAAATTTGCAAGACATATTTCGCTGATCTGCAAATTTTTTGCGATAAACTGACGCGTCGTCATGCGTCGCGCTTGCCCGGATGTTTTCTGCGACCTAACACAATGTCCAAGCCGTTGTGAGGAGGACGAGATGGCGTATCAGGACGTTTATGACAGCTGGAAGACTGACCCCGAAGCGTTCTGGATGAACGCTGCAAATGGGATCGATTGGGTCAAGGCCCCCAGCAAGGCACTGTTCGACGACAATGCGCCCTTGTACGAATGGTTCAGCGATGCGCGGGTCAATACCTGTTGGAATGCCGTAGACCGTCATGTGGAAAACGGGCGCGGTGAACAAACCGCCATCATCTATGACAGCCCCATCACCCACACCAAGCGCGAGATATCCTATGTCGAGCTTCGCAACCGCGTGGCCACTCTGGCCGGCGCGCTGCGGGCAAAGGGTGTCGAGAAAGGTGACCGTGTCATCATCTACATGCCGATGATCCCCGAAGCGCTTGAGGCGATGCTGGCCTGTGCCCGCCTGGGCGCCGTGCATTCGGTCGTGTTCGGCGGGTTTGCCAGCAACGAGCTGGCTGTGCGCATCGACGATGCCAAACCCAAAGCAATCATCGCCGCGTCCTGCGGGATGGAACCTGGCCGCGTGGTACACTATAAGCCCCTGCTTGACGGTGCGATCGAACTGGCAAACCACAAGCCTGATTTTTGTGTGATCTTCCAGCGGGAACAAGAAGTTGCTCAGTTGATCGAAGGGCGCGACTTCAACTGGCATGGCTTCCAATACGGTGTCGAACCGGCTGAATGCGTACCGGTCGACGGCAATGACCCGGCTTATATCCTGTACACCTCTGGCACTACGGGTGCACCCAAAGGGGTCGTGCGCCCCACTGCCGGACACCTTGTGGCACTGAACTGGACGATGAAGAATATCTATAACGTCGATCCGGGTGACGTGTTCTGGGCAGCGTCCGATGTGGGCTGGGTCGTGGGGCACTCCTATATCTGCTACGCACCCCTGATCCACGGAAACACCACAATTGTGTTCGAGGGCAAGCCAGTCGGCACCCCGGACGCGGGCACCTTCTGGCGCGTGATCTCGGAACATAAGGTCAAGAGCTTCTTCACCGCACCTACGGCCATCCGCGCCGTCAAACGAGAAGACCCCAAAGGTGAATTGATCGCCAAATACGAACTGTCTCATCTACGGGCCCTCTATCTGGCAGGTGAACGCGCCGACCCTGACACAATTATCTGGGCACAAAATGCGCTGAAGGTTCCGGTGATCGACCATTGGTGGCAAACCGAAACCGGCTGGGCCATAGCCGGAAACCCGCTGGGTATCGAAGAGCTTCCGGTCAAGCTGGGCTCGCCCGCAAAACCGATGCCGGGTTATGACGTGCAAATTCTGGATGAAGGCGGTCACCCGATGAAGGCCGGTGAACTGGGTGCCATCGCGGTTAAATTGCCCCTGCCCCCAGGCACCTTGCCAACACTGTGGAATGCCGAGGCACGGTTCAAGAAGTCTTATCTTGAACACTTCCCCGGATATTACGAAACCGGCGATGCCGGGATGATTGACGAAGACGGGTACCTCTACATCATGGCGCGCACCGATGACGTCATCAACGTTGCCGGCCATCGCTTGTCGACGGGTGGGATGGAAGAAGTGCTGGCCGCCCACCCCGATGTGGCTGAATGCGCGGTGATCGGAGTTTCGGACCAGCTGAAGGGGCAGATGCCGGTTGGCTTCCTGTGCCTGAATGCTGGTGCCACACGGGAACATGGCGATGTGGTTCAGGAAGTCGTCAAAATGGTTCGGGAAAAGATCGGGCCGGTGGCCGCCTTCAAACTGGCCGTTGTTGTCGACCGGTTACCCAAGACCCGTTCCGGTAAAATCCTGCGCGGCACGATGGTCTCGATTGCAGACGGTCAGGACTATAAAATGCCTGCAACAATTGACGACCCGGCCATCCTCGATGAAATCAAGGAAGCATTGCAGACAATTGGTTACGCCAAGTAACCATCGGGCGGCACAGGCCGCCCATACCATGTCCGCCCTTGCAACCTGAATCTGGGCCCCTACTGTCGCTGTAAGACAGTGAGGGCCCATGACACATACCGATATCTGGCGTCTCAGCGCCACAGAGCTGACCACCCTGACCCGACGCGGCGATCTGAGCGCGACCGAGGCGGTACAGGCCTCGATTGATCGCATGGACGCGGTGAACCCCGCGCTGAACGCGGTCGTCGAAGATTTGCGCACCGAAGCCCTGGAGCGCGCGCAGTCGCTTGATGCTGCACGTGGGCGTGGTCAGCCGACCGGCCCGCTGCATGGTGTACCGGTAACAATCAAGGTGAATGTCGATCAGAAAGGTCACGCTACCACCAACGGTGTCATTGCGCTGAAGGATGTGATTGCACCGGATGACGCGCCAGTGGTCAGCAATTTGCAAAAAGCGGGGGCCATTGTGATCGGGCGAACGAATACGCCCGAGTTTTCCTTCAGGGCCGACACCGACAACCCCCTGCATGGGCGCACATTCAACCCGTGGGGACGGCACATTTCACCCGGAGGATCATCCGGTGGCGCTGCTGCCGCCGTGATGGCAGGTGTCGGTGCGCTGGCCCATGGCAACGATATTGGCGGCAGCCTGCGCTTTCCGGCAGCCGCCATCGGTGCCGTGACGGTCAAACCGGGTTTGGGGCGCGTTCCCGCGTGGAACCCAAGTCAGAAGGCCGAACGCGGATTGCTGGCGCAATCAATGTCGGTTCAGGGCCTGATCACCCGCTCGGCTGCGGATCTGCACCTGTCCATGCCCAGCCTGATCGCCACCGATGCGCGGGATCCGTTCCACGTACCAATACCCTGGCGCGGCGAGCGTTTTGACCAGCCAATCAAAGTGGCATTCACCAAGAATACTTTCGGCTATGCGCTGCACCCCGAGGTTGAAAAAGCCCTCGACACTGCGCGCGATGCGCTGGTCGATGCAGGGTACGACGTTGAAGAGGTCGATCCACCCGATGTCTTTGAATGTGGCCGGATCGGGTATCGGACCTTGATGGGCGAAGTGCTGACCCTGATGAAGTCTGACATTGAAGCCGCTGGGTCCAGAACCATCCGCGACATCTTTGACGTCTACTTTCAGGAATTCCCACCCATCGTTGAAACAGAATTGGTTCGTATGCTGGCCAAGCGCAGCCATTATGCACGCGAATGGTCCCTGTTTATGCAGGACTACCCGCTGGTTTTGTCCCCTTTCCTGCCACAGCCATTTTTCAAACCTGACCGGGACACCGAAGGCGCGGAAGGCGTGCATGATGTTTTGGGATGCGCTGTCTATTCCTATGCGATGAACTTTCTGGGACTGCCCGCAGCTTGTGTTCCGTCGCGGCTGGCCACCCTTCCCAAAGGGCCTCAACCTATCAACGTACAGATCGCGGCACAGCGCTGGCGCGAGGATCTGGCCGTGGATGCCGCCGCCGCGATAGAAGCCCGCATCGGACAGATGTGTTTCCCGCTTTGGGATCACATGCAGCAAAAATAGACCCCGGGTCATTGTGCCCGGGGTCCAGCTGCTAAAATAAGCCCGGATTTCTGATGACGAGCGTAGCACCACCCACCCTCGCCAGCGCAAAATCTGCGCAACCATTCGAAAACACCGTTCAGGTGGCCACTCACTCCCACCTTGGCGTGTTCTCCGGGCAAGTTCACATTAGCCAATCGTTAAGGGAATTCCTGTGAACTGCTTCACATAGACTTGAGAAAATTCGGGGATGGCCAATTTTACGTGAATTGTTCTGATATTAGACGTTCTTCCAACCCATGGCCGGGGTCGAAAAGGATACGGTGCGCAATGGTTGGTTCCGACCTGATCTCGACCCAGTCGATATCCGGGAAAGAAACGGAATCAGCAGCCACAATGACCGGTCGCTTGTCTGCTTCGACCACATCGAACCTGACTTTCGCCATTTTCGGCAACAAGGCACCACGCCACCGCCGTGGGCGAAACGCCGCGATGGGTGTCAGAGCAAGAACGTCAGCGCCAATCGGAACAATCGGCCCATGCGCGGAATAGTTATAGGCGGTCGATCCCGCGGGCGTGGCAAGTAGTGCCCCGTCACAGACCAGTTCTGCCATGCGTACCCGGCCGTCTACGCTGATCTTGAGCCTTGCTGC
The DNA here is from genome assembly GCF_017872535.1 of Ruegeria sp. HKCCSP351. Classification (NCBI taxonomy): domain Bacteria; kingdom Pseudomonadati; phylum Pseudomonadota; class Alphaproteobacteria; order Rhodobacterales; family Roseobacteraceae; genus Ruegeria; species Ruegeria sp. HKCCSP351. The sequence goes on from NZ_JAEDOV010000002.1 coordinate 290,763, forward strand.
CTGAGGGCCGGCGCGCAGCAATGACACTTCATTGATCGCCAACGCTTGGTGCAGTTTTCCTGATTGGTCCATCGCCTGCATGGCCAACGGGTTGATAACCTCTTCCTCGGCATCCTCCAGCCGCGCCATCAGATCGTCTTCGTGATACTCATTCATCAGAAAGCCGATCGTGCCGCGATTCATCCCGTAAACCGGAGTATCGAGATGCTGCACATTGTACAAAGTGTGCAACATGAAGCCGTCGCCGCCCAATGCAACCACAACATCTGCGTCCCGAGGTGCCACATTTCCATATTTGGCCACCAGGATGTCACGCGCTGTTTGCGCCACTTTGACCTCGCTGGCGAGAAAGGCGATTCTCTTTTTCATGTTTTGTGGTTTCCGGTGTTGCACATTTGGTTCCGAAACAAACATACCTTTCCCCAATAGGCCAGTCTTGACGCCGCAGTTGGCCAAATCGTCGCTTTAAGCCTTTTGTGCGTGTGACGTTTCCGATAGGAAATCCGCAAGATTTTACCCAGCCATGTGGAGCGCCCATGAACGCCAATCTTCGTGACACCGGATTTTTCACCCAGTCCTTGTCGGACCGCGACCCTGAGCTTTTTGGCTCGATCCGGTCTGAGCTGGGTCGTCAGCGCGACGAGATCGAGCTGATTGCGTCCGAGAACATCGTCTCTGCCGCTGTGATGGAGGCGCAGGGTTCGGTGATGACCAACAAATATGCCGAAGGCTACCCGGGTCGGCGCTATTACGGGGGCTGCGAGTTTGTTGATATCGCCGAGAATCTGGCCATCGACCGCGCCAAGCAGCTGTTTGGCTGCGGTTTTGCCAATGTGCAGCCGAACTCGGGCAGCCAGGCCAACCAGGGCGTGTTCCAGGCGCTGATCCAGCCCGGCGACACCATTCTGGGCATGAGCCTGGATGCTGGTGGCCACCTGACCCACGGCGCGCGGCCCAACCAGTCGGGCAAGTGGTTCAACGCCGTGCAATACGGCGTGCGCCAGCAGGACAACATGCTGGACTATGATCAGGTCGAGGCGCTGGCGAAAGAGCATAACCCCAAGCTGATCATCGCGGGCGGTTCGGCCATCCCGCGTCAGATCGACTTTGCCCGCATGCGTCAGATCGCCGACATGGTCGGCGCCTATCTGCACGTGGACATGGCGCATTTCGCCGGTCTGGTTGCGGCGGGCGAGCATCCCAGCCCGTTCCCCTACGCGCATGTGGCGACCACCACCACACACAAGACCCTGCGCGGCCCACGTGGGGGTATGATCCTGACCAATGATGAAGATATCGCTAAGAAAGTGAATTCGGCGATCTTCCCCGGCATTCAGGGCGGCCCGCTGATGCATGTGATCGCGGCCAAGGCCGTGGCCTTTGGCGAGGCGCTGCGCCCCGAGTTCAAAAGCTACATCCAGCAGGTCGTGATCAATGCGCAGGCGCTCAGCGATCAGCTGATCAAGGGCGGGCTCGACACCGTGACCCACGGCACCGACACCCATGTGGTGCTGGTCGACCTGCGCCCCAAGGGCGTCAAGGGCAACGCGACCGAAAAGGCCCTGGGCCGGGCGCATATCACCTGCAACAAGAACGGCGTGCCGTTTGACCCGGAAAAGCCGACCATCACGTCGGGCATCCGCCTGGGCAGCCCCGCCGGCACCACCCGCGGCTTTGGCGAGGCCGAATTCCGCCAGATCGCCGACTGGATCATCGAAGTGGTCGACGGCCTGGCTGCCAACGGCGAAGACGGCAACGCCGAAGTCGAAGCCAGCGTCCGCGCCCAGGTCGCTGACCTCTGCAACCGCTTCCCCATATACCCAAACCTGTAAGCCGAAAGGTCCCAACCATGAGCTTTCATCCAATTGAACAAGCCCCCGCCCGCCTGAACCGCAGCGAGCTTGCCGTGCCCGGCAGCCAGCCCGGAATGTTTGAGAAGGCCGCGAAATCGGACGTGGATGTCATCTTCCTCGATCTGGAAGACGCCGTCGCGCCCGATGAAAAGGAACAGGCGCGCAGGAACATCATTCAGGCACTGAACGATATCGACTGGGGCAACAAGACCATGTCGGTGCGGATCAATGGTCTGGACACCCATTACATGTATCGGGACGTCGTGGATGTTGTCGAACAGGCGGGCCAGCGTCTGGACCTGATCATGATCCCCAAGGTCGGGACAGCTGCAGATGTGTATGCGGTCGACATGCTGGTGACCCAGATCGAAGACGCCAAGGGATACAAGAAACGGATCGGGTTCGAACACATCATCGAAACCGCGCTTGGTATGCAGAATGTCAGCGCGATCGCGGCCGCATCAAAGCGCAATGAAAGCCTTCACTTTGGTGTCGCGGATTATGCCGCCTCGACCCGGGCGCGAACCACAATCATCGGGGGCGTGAACCCGGACTATTCGGTACTGACCGACCCGGATGCCGACGGAGGCCGCCTGACCCACTGGGGCGACATGTGGCACTACGCCCTTGCCCGCATGGTGGTTGCGGCGCGCGCCAACGGGCTGCGTCCGATTGATGGGCCGTTCGGAGATTTTCAGGACCCCGACGGTTACAAGGCCGCCGCAAAACGCGCCGCTGTTTTGGGGTGCGAGGGGAAATGGGCCATCCACCCCAGCCAGATCGCACTGGCCAACGAGGTGATGTCGCCCTCGGATGCCGAAGTCACCAAGGCACGACGCATTCTTGTCGCGATGGCCGAGGCCGAGGCGGATGGAATGGGCGCCGTTTCACTGGATGGTCGTCTGATCGACTATGCCTCGATCCGTCAGGCCGAAGTACTGGTCGAAAAGGCAAGCCAGATCGCCGCAGCCTGAACGCCCGAACCAAACCTGACCTGCGTGGGCGCATTGTCCACGCATATTCTCCGGCGCTTTGAGGGCCGACCACGGCGCTAACGTAAATCGCTACGACAAAAGCGCGGTTTGTTTCCGAGTTCGACACCTGAAACAGAAATCCCGCCAGTCCGGGTTTATCGCCCCGACAGGTTTCCGTTCCGAAATGCGGTCGGCGTCTGACCGAACTCGGCCTTGAACGCGCGGGTCATGGCGCTGGCATTTTCGTATCCACAGCGCCCCGCGATCTCGGCGATGGATTGTTCCGTATCCTCGGTCAGATTGCGTGCGCGGTTCAGGCGCAGACGCCGGTACAGCGCTTGCGGAGTTGTTTTCAGTTCCGCCTGAACACGCGTTTCAAGCCGTTTTTGCGAACACCCGATTTTCCGGGCCACACTTCGGACTGACAGCGGTGCTTCAAGATGCGCCTGCATGACGGTCAGCGCGCGATTGACCAGCGTGTCCTCGGATTTCAGAGGCAGGTCATAATGGCCGCGCCCGTTCCGGCTCATGAACAAGTGCTCGACCTCCATCGCCAGCAGCGGGCCGTGATCCCGGCGGATAAGGGTCAAGGCCAGATCAAAGGCGGCCATGGCCCCGGAACAGGTCAGCCGGTTGCCATCGATGACAAACCGTTCCTGCACGGCCTCCACCGCCGGAAACCTTTCCTCGAACCGCGAAAACTCGTCCCAATGAATGGTCGCCCTGTGGTCATCCAGCAATCCCGCGCTGGCCAGCAGCCAGCTTCCCGTGTCCAGCCCGGCCAGGTGCTTGTGTTGCTTGGCCGCAGCCAGCACGGCACGTATGGTCGGCCGCGTATCCAGCTTCAGGTATCCATATGACGGCATGACAACAAGAAAATCCCCCTGTTGATCGCCGATGGCCCCGTTCGGGGTGACGACAAGGCCGCTGGAGCTTTGAACAGGGTTGCCGTCAAGCGAACAGAAGCGCCATGCATATAACGCCTGCCGCGACAGGGTGTTCGCCGCCCGCAACGGTTCGACCATGTTCGCAAGGCAATGGTTCGAGAACCCGTCGAACAGAAGGACATTGTATTGCTGCGATAATATTTTCGAACTCGGCATGAAAATGATCTATCTCTGCATGCCGCGACCATGAGCGATGGCGTTTGGTTGGTCAACCACCGATCCAGGGAACACGCGCCATGCAGTTTGGTCTGACAGAAGAACAGGACATGATCGTCTCGACGGTCCGCAGCTTTGTAGAAAAAGAAATCTACCCGCATGAAGACGCGGTGGAACGCAGCGGAACGGTCCCGCCGGAGCTTGGCAACGAGATCAAGCAGAAATGTATCGATCTGGGGTTCTATGCCTGCAACTTCCCCGAAGAAGTGGGCGGCGCGGGCCTGTCGCATCTGGATTTTACACTGGTCGAGCGTGAACTGGGCCGTGGGTCGATGGCGCTGACACATTTCTTTGGCCGCCCGCAAAACATCCTCATGGCCTGCAACGACGAACAGCGCGAACGCTATCTGCTGCCCGCAGTGCGCGGGGAAAAGATGGACGCGCTGGCGATGACTGAACCGGATGCCGGATCGGACGTGCGCGGCATGAAATGTCAGGCGGTGCACGACGGTGGCGACTGGGTCGTCAACGGATCAAAACACTTCATCTCGGGCGCGGAACACGCGGATTTCTTCATTGTCTTCGTTGCCACCGGCGTGGATGAGACCCCGAAAGGCCCTAAAAAACGCATCACCACCTTCCTGGTGGATCGCGGCACACCGGGCTTTGAAGTGCGCGACGGCTACAGATCCGTCAGCCACAGGGGCTATAAAAACTGTATCCTGTATTTCGACAATTGCCGCCTGTCCGATGCGCAGGTTCTGGGCGAGGTCGATGGCGGTTTTGCGGTGATGAACGAATGGCTCTACGCGACCCGGCTGACGGTTGCGGCCTTCTCGGTCGGGCGCGCGCGGCGCTGCTTTGACTATGCGCTGAACTACGCCGCCGAGCGCAAGCAATTCGGTCAGCCCATCGGCAAGTTTCAAGGCGTCGGCTTTCAGATCGCCGACATGATCACCGAGATTGACGCCGCCGACTGGCTGACCCTTGCCGCCGCTTGGCGTCTGGATCAGAACCTGCCCGCAAACCGCGAGATCGCCTCGGCCAAGCTCTATGCCTCCGAGGCATTGGCGCGGGTCACCGACACGACGCTGCAAATCTTCGGCGGCATGGGCCTGATGGATGATTTCCCGATCGAACGGTTCTGGCGTGACGCCCGGGTCGAACGGATCTGGGACGGCACGAGCGAGATTCAGCGCCACATCATCAGCCGCGATCTTCTGCGTCCGCTGGGCGCCTGACCATGACCAAAGACCTGACCCGGCTGCTGCGCCCGAAAAGCATCGCTGTCATTGGTGGCGGTGCATGGTGCCAACAGGTTATTCTGCAATCCGAACGCATGGGATATGCCGGTCAGATCTGGCCGGTCCACCCCAAGGCTTCGGACATTGCGGGCCACAAGGTTTATGGCCATATCGAAGACCTGCCCGATGCACCTGACGCGGTTTTCATCGGCATCAACCGCCACGCCACGATTGAAGCGGTTCAAGTCCTGTCCAGCATGGGTGCGGGTGGCGCTGTCTGCTTCGCCTCGGGCTTTTCCGAGGCCGTGGCCGAGGACGACACCGGTGGGGATTTGCAGGATCAACTGATCACCGCGGCCGGTGATATGCCCATTCTGGGCCCGAATTGCTATGGCTTCATCAACGCGCTGAACGGGGCATTGTTGTGGCCGGATCAGCACGGGGTTGTGCCCGTCGACAAGGGCGTGGCGATCCTGACGCAAAGCTCGAACATCTCGATCAACCTGACCATGCAGAAACGCGGGTTGCCGATTGCCTATATGGTCACTTGCGGGAACATGGCTCAGACCAGTCAGGCGCAGATCGCCTCGGCCCTGATCGATGACCCGCGCGTGACTGCCGTGGGCCTGCATATCGAAGGCTTCAAGAACATCCGTGAGTGGGAGGCGCTGGCCGCCAAAGCCCATGCAAAGGGCGTCCCGCTGGTTGCCCTCAAGGTCGGCGCATCGGAACAGGCGCAGGCGGCAACAGTTTCCCATACCGCGTCGCTGGCGGGCAGCGATGCCGGGGCGCAGGCGCTGCTTGACCGGCTTGGCATTCCACGCCTTCCGGCACTGCCCGACTTCCTTGAAACACTCAAACTGCTGCACTGCTACGGACCGCTGCCGGGGGGCAACATCGCCTCGATCAGCTGTTCGGGGGGCGAGGCGAGCCTGATTGCCGATATGGCTGTCGGCACGGGGCTGCAATTTCCAAGGCTGGACGATGAAAAACTGACACGCCTGCGTGACGCGCTCGGGCCCATGGTCGCGCTGAACAACCCGCTGGATTATCACACCTATATCTGGCGTGACGAGCTGGTGATGACGCGGGCCTGGTCGGGCATGACGGGCGACGATATCGACATGACATTCTCGATCGTCGACTACCCGACCACCGACTCTACCGATTGGGCCTGCGCAACGCAGGCAGCGCTGAACGTACGGGCAGAAACCGGTGCCCGGTTTGCGATTGTCGCCACCTTGCCGGAACTTTTGCCGGAAGACATCGCACAACAGCTGATGGCCGGGGGTGTTGTGCCCTTCATGGGCCTGCGCGAGGCGCTGTCTGCGACCCGCGCCGCAGGGCAGGTCAAGGCCCCATCCGCTGCGCCCGTATTGCAACCGGGCATGATGGAACCAACCCAAATCCTGACCGAAGGCGCCTCGAAGGCGGCGCTGGCGGAATGCGGCCTGCGCATCCCGCAAAACCGGACGGTGCGGGGCGCGGAAGCTGCCCGTGCCGCAGCGGACCAGATGGAAGGCCCCTTTGCCGTCAAAGGTGTCGGGCTTGCGCATAAATCCGAACACAGCGCCGTTCGGCTGGGCATCCGGGCCCAGGACGTCGCGGCTGTCACGGCTGATATCGGCACCGAAGACATCCTGATCGAGGAGATGGTCACCGGACCCGTTGCCGAGCTTCTGATTGGCGTGGTGCGTGACCCTGCGCATGGGTTTGTTCTGACCCTTGGGGCAGGGGGCGTGCTGACCGAACTGCTGCGCGATACGGTATCCTTGCTGGTGCCCAGCCCGCCCGAAGACGTCCGCTCCGCCCTTAGCCAATTGAAGATCGCCCCGCTGCTGGCGGGCTATCGCGGTCAACCGGCGGCTGATATGGATGCGATTGTTGCCGCGGTCGAGGCCGTTCAGACCTATGTTGTGCAAAATGCTGACACGCTTGGCGAGGTCGAGATTAACCCGCTCCTGTGCACGCCGGACAAGGCCGTTGCCGTGGACGCCCTGATAAGAAAGGCCTGAGATATGGACCCGATCAAAACCCGCCGCGATGGCTCGATCCTCGAGGTCACGCTGGACCGCCCCAAGGCAAACGCGATTGATCTGATCACCAGCCGCAGAATGGGCGAGGTCTTTGCCGAATTCCGCGACGACCCGGACCTGCGCGTGGCCATCCTGACCGGTGCGGGCGAAAAGTTCTTTTGCCCCGGCTGGGATCTGAAAGCTGCCGCCGACGGCGACGCGGTGGACGGAGATTACGGCGTCGGCGGGTTCGGAGGCCTGCAAGAGCTGCGCGATCTGAACAAGCCCGTGATTGCCGCCGTCAACGGTATCGCCTGCGGCGGCGGGCTAGAGCTGGCCTTGTCAGCAGACATGATCCTTGCAGCTGACCACGCCACTTTTGCCTTGCCGGAAATCCGCTCGGGCACCGTTGCGGATGCTGCCAGCGTCAAACTGCCCAAGCGCATCCCCTATCACATCGCGATGGAGCTGCTGTTGACAGGCCGCTGGTTTGATGCCGAAGAAGCCAACCGCTGGGGGTTGGTGAACGAGATTGTCGCCGCTGATCAGCTGATGGACCGCGCGTGGGACCTTGCCCGCCTGCTGGCGTCAGGGCCACCGCTGGTCTACGCGGCCATCAAGGAAATCGTGCGCGATGCCGAAGACGCCAAGTTTCAGGACGCCATGAACCGCATCACCAAGCGGCAACTGCGCAGCGTGGATGTCCTCTATTCCAGCGAGGACCAGCTTGAAGGCGCGCGTGCATTTGCTGAAAAACGTGATCCGGTCTGGAAAGGCAAATAATAACGCGGTGTGTTTGTCGCGCGGACCAAGTAAATTTCCCATTTACTGATCCGCGTCACAGGTGCACAGTTGGGCATGCCTTATTTCGAACGAAAACCATACGTTAGCACGCCACTTCCGGTCAGCCCGATCGCGCCGCAGCCGGATGCGCAACCGATCTCTGACATCGCCCGCCGCGTGCTTGGGGCTGAACGGGACACGCAACAGCCGCTTGAGGGGCCATTTGCGTGCCGCAAAACCTGCCACCCCGGCGGCACCGCGACCATATTGCTGTCCTTTGACGCACCAAACGGTGGCGGGCCTGTCGCACTACAGTTCGAACCGGGTGACCTGATCAACCGGAACGGCGACACTCTTCCGGCAAACCGGGTCAATGTTGTCCCCCCACAAATCCAGTTAAACCCCGGTGAGTCAACAGATGTTGCCGTCATTGTAACCGTGCCGGATCTTGCCGATCCCGGCGAATATCACGGCCGGATCGCCTGCGCAGGCACAGTGCAAACCTCGATCATCGTGATGTACGAGGTGGCGGGCGCTCAAACCTGACGGGTTACGAGATAGTCCATGAAATGACCCAGAAACGCGCGCGGCACTTCTTCGGTGGCCGCAAAAACCTGCGCAAACTCCTGACGGGCCGAGGCCAGCAGGTCATTGGCCGCGTCCTGAGCGTATCGGATGCAGCCATAGTGATCCATGCGATCCAGAACCCAGCCCACATCCTGCGTCGAGCGGCTGTCGCGCGGGTTTGACAGCATCTCCGACAGGCGCGCCTTTTCGGGCTCGTCCGCCTGCAGGCTAAGCCGCCCCAGCATCAGTGTGCGTTTACCTTCGTAAATGTCCCCGCCGATCTCTTTGCCATATTTGTCCTGCGAGCCCACGAGGTTCAGAACATCATCCTGTATCTGAAACGCGGCCCCCAGAAAAAACCCAAACGCGTTGAAATCGTCCAGATTAAGCGCGCCTGACGCAACATCATGTGGCCGGGCAATCAGCGCCCCGATGCGCATGGGGTGAATGAAGCTGTACCAGCAGGTCTTTTTCAGACACATCGTCAGATAATCCGATGCATCCACGTTCAGCCGGTTGTCCCGTATCCAGCCAAGCTCCAGCGCCTGACCTTCAATGGACTGCTGCAAAAGGTGATCGAACTCGTCCACCACGCGTATACCCGTTTCAGGGCCCAGCGGCCCAAGGTTCTGGCGCAACAGGCGCAGGGCCAGCGATTGCATCCCGTCGCCGGTATTGATCGCCAAAGGGACCCCTAGCCGCTTGTGCATGCATTCGCGCCCGCGCCTGAAATCGCTTTGATCCTCGATATCGTCATGGATCAGAAACGCGTTGTGCAGCAGTTCAAGAACGGCGGCAGACACCCGTGCGTTTTCGCTGTCACCGCCGAAAGCCTCGCATGTGGCCAGCAACAGCGCGGGCCGCAACCCCTTGCCCGAGGTTTCGATGTAATCCCGCATCGGCCCGTACAGATAAGCCTGCGGCTCGCCCGTCGGCAGCATCTGCAAAAGCGTCTCTCGGGCGCGATCCCCGTATGAGGTCAGCGTTTTCAGAAAATCCTGCTGTGCCGCAGGATCCAGATGTGCTGTGCCAGTGGCCACAGGGTCATCCCTTCTGGGTGATGATCACACGGGTTTTGGTCTCGTTCCTGCCCGTCTCGGCAAGGTTGGTTCCGGTTGCGGACAAAGGTGAATCCGTCAGCGGCAAGGCTTTGGACAACACCCCCGACTGGCCGCTGTCCCGGCCCAGATCAAAGGCAACATCCTCTGCAATCTCCTCTCCCGGGATCGGAAGATCAGCAGTCGGCTCGTAGGCCACCATCAGGTCAAACAGCTCTTTCGGAGGGCAGATCATGCGTAACGCGTCCGCAATCGCAGGGTCTTCGGTAATCCCGCCGGGTTTTGAATACTCAGCCGCCGGTTCCCCGATGACGGCCAGCGGCCCTTCACCGCCACGCTCAACACCCACGGAATCCTGTCCCATCCTCAGCGCGGCTTCGACCGCAACCGCAAACCGGTTGTCCCAGGGCAGACCGGCCTGATAGCGGGCAAAATCATAGGCGCGCAGCGGTTTCAGGATATCCGGCTCGTGCAGGTCCCAGATCTGGCAGGGCTCAGCTTTTGATCCGCCGCGTTGCAGGATGGCATTGACCGCCCGGCGCGCCGCTTCGTTCGCCCCTTCCATGGTGGCAAGATCGGTGTAGGTGCGCACATAATCTGATGCCAGCATGAAGTTCGGGATCAACGTGGCCGCCTCAGGGCGCAACCGCCAGCTGTTGATGCGATTGACCAAAAGCGGCTCCACATTGGTTTGGCGCTTGGGGTCGTTGGGATCCTGCACAATATCCGGATCAAGGAACCAGTAATGCATGTCCTCGTCGCGCAGGACGGTCTGGCCATCCACGTTGACGCTCCGCTTGAGCTGTTCCCAAACCTCTTGCGCAATCTCCTCGCGGCTGCAATCACGCGCGGTTTTTCCGTTCAGCCCCGGCTTGTCCCATTCCGAAATATCTATTGAAAGCAAACCCTTGGTCTTGCCTTCTGCCCAGTTTTCAAAGTTGATGGCCGACCAGAACTGTTTTTGCGAAACCGCGGTCAGGGCCCAGGGGCTGTCAATGAAAATGACATGGCCGTGCGTCAGTTCAACATCCTTGGTCAGATAGAACTGAATTCCGTTCATCCATTGCACATCTTCGGCCAGCAGGGGCAACTTGGCCAGAGACGGGTCAATTGCCGTCATCGCAGGGGTGATCAGCGGCGCGATCCGTTCGATCGGCATCGCACTGATGAACCAATCCCCGGTGACCTGCTTTTCTTCGCCATCCTGTTCAACTGTCGCGCTGACGATGCGGCCCTCCTGGCAGTCGATGCCCGTGACCTTTGAGTTGAACTTGTACACGACCCCCTTGCTTTTGAGGTAATCCAGCCATGGCTGTATCCAGACAAGGTTGGTGGGACCGTTCAACAGCCGGTTGCCATGTGGCTCGGGCGTCGCGATACCCAGTTGAAGCTGAACGGCAATGTCGCCCACCGTCTTTGTACTGGCAGTTGTCGCCTTCGCGGCCACCAGCGAACGGGTCAGGCCAATGGCCAGAAACTTCTGATACGCTTCCGAGCGTTGTTCGGCACCGATGAAGTCCCACCACCCGATGCGTTCATATTCGTCGAACCGGCGTTCCTTGCAGGATGTCGCGATGCGCCACATGCAGGCGATGAAATGTTCGACATCCTCATAGGCGATCTGGTCACGGGGCGAGAGCGTGAATGCAACCGTCTTGAGCGCATCGGCCACGTCTTTCAGCGTGCGGGGGAACCGTTCGGGAACGATGATGCCTGGGTCGTCAAACTGGCTGACCAGAACCTGAGTGGTGGACACCAGATTATCATAACAGGTGCCTTTGCCGTAATAGGGCGTGCGCGCCATCGTATCGGTGATATGGCGGTAGAAATTCGGAAAGAACCGGAACCCGTGCTCGCCGGGCAACCAGGGGCGTTTCACACCGGGAGGATAACTGGCACCGTCCATCTCGGCCCATTGTTCAAGCGCCTTGATGTGTTTCGCCTTTGACCCGTGATCGCCTTCGCCCTTCATCACGGGGATGCTGCGTGCCTTACCGCCGGGGATCAGCTGGCGCTCGTGAATCTCGACCTCGTACCCGCGCTCGATCAGCTCATGCGCGGCGCTCATTCCGGCCACGCCACCGCCCAATATGACAACCTTTTCAGCCATCGGATGTTCCTTTCGCGGAATAGACGTCAAAGCGCAGGGTGATATCGGACAGGCTGGCTTCGCCGATGCCGAACCCCTGCAACCTGTTCATCCAGGCATAATTCGGGTTTGACGTCAGGTATCGCGGTGCCAGCCGGACCGGGGCCGAGGCGGGCAGAGTGCCCTTCGCCAGCCCGGCATACCCATCCGGGCCAAAGTCACACACGCCGGTATCTTCGAACAGGATCGGCGCACCCCCTTCAACGGGTTGGATAAGCGCTCGGGCGTGCAAAAGCCCAACTCCGTCGGATCGCACGCGCATCCAGTCGCCCCCCAGCGGATCGATCGTCCCCTTCAGATGAGGCCCTTCAACCGTTCCGCCCTCTTTGATCCCGAAATGCAGCCAGATGCCGTCCGGTGTTTCCCCCGACGGATAGAACTCGTCGGTGAACGGCACCACAAACCTGCCAACGTGTTCAAGCGCGGGCACTTGCGTGACTGGCTTTGCCAGGTTTGGCGGCGCAGGTTCGGGGGCCTTTCCGGGGCCGGGATCATATTCGCGACCACCGGTCGTCAGCACCGGTCGCCAGGTCAATGCCTTTTTCTGGGTCACAGATGGCAGCATGGCTGCAAACTGCTGAAACCCCGTCATGGGGTCGCAACGCAAGGGCCAGCCGCGAATGGCGCGTTCGGGGCCGCCATCTTCAGAAAAGATCACACGCACCACGTCATGCGAAGACACGGCGGGTCCGGCTTCGATCAGCACCCGATTTAACCCATTTTCGTTGATCAATTCGGACCAACGCAATGTCACACCCCGGTCTGTGAATTCTCGCATGACCAGTTCTCCGGTCAGCACGTGATGGTGCAGATCGCCTGTGCTTCCTTGATCCTCAGGTGAAACTTCTGCTGCACGCGGAAGATGTGCTCACCGTCAGACGAGGTTTGCAGATACTTCACCGCGATATCCGAAGGCACGACAATCTCGACCGGCGCACCTTGCAGCGATACAAGTGCTGCCTTGTTTGCGGGCAGGGTGCCCGATCGCAGCAGCGGGCCGTCAAGGAACGGAAGAATACTGTCACGCGGCAGCACCATCGAGTTTTCGATCGGCGTGGTCACGGCCTGAAACAGCCCATTGCCCATCACGCAGGCAAAAGGCCCAAGGTATCCATGCGCTTCCAGCTTGTTGATGCCCGCGACCACGGCCTCGAAAACCTCGGGGCCGGAACAGGGTTTTTTCTTCCCGTTGATCGATATGGACTGACCTTCGCCAGCCTCCAGCAGCCCCGGGTATTTGCCGCCACCGCTGACGGTATAGATCGGCGGCAGATCGGCAGGTGCGCCACCGGCATGTTTGGGCGCTTCGCTGCTGCCTGGCTGGCCGTTGAAAACGATGTCATCCTCGACCTTGGCCACGACGGCGGCGGCCCGGCGGAACATGATCATGGCTGCGGCCAGTTCCGGATCAGCCACCTGCGCGCCTTTCAGGTAGACGTTGACGGAAACCGTCGTCAGCCGCAGGGTGTCATAATCATTCACTTCCAGACGCTTGGCCGCGCCTGATGCGTTGTCGACCAGACCCAGCTTGTTCAGGGGAACAGATTGCGTGTCCGCAGGCAGCGGCCCATAAAGCGGCAGAAAGCTCGCAGCCACCCGCGCACGCAGCGCTTCATCATGGACGGCCTTGTTAACGGCATTCCACTGTTCGGTGTTCCAATCCAATGCGTCGGTCATTGTAAATCCCTCTTGGTGATGCTGCCCTGTTTGGCCGGGCAGTCCGTCTCGTTCATTCGGCTTTCGTCAAACTGTCCAGAAGTGCCTCGGCGCGTTGTTCCTGAACAACGGCACCACATTCGCGGGCAAGCGCCAATGCCAGTTCACCTTCGGCAATCGCGCTGTCCCGATCACCCTTGGCAGCAAAGGCTTTGGCCCGCACGCGGTGATATTCCGGTTTGTTCAGCGTTTCTCCTCGTTCCCAACCGGGGGTACACACGGTTTCAAGCCGGTCCAGGGCCTGATCAATATCCCCGTGATCGATCATCAACTCAGACAGAACAATCTGATTCTGCGGAAAAGTAAAGTTTCCACCAGACTTTGAGATCAGGTTCATGCAGGCCTCGATATGGGCCGGGACGCCCTCGATGTCACCTTTTCCCGCCTGCGCAAGACCCATGTAGATATCCTGCATGGCGTGAAGATACAGGAACCCTTCCTCATCGGCGATCTTGCGGGCTTCTTTCATAGTGACGTCCAGCCGGTCCCATTCGCCCGCGTAGGGCAGGAACATGCTGCACGCGCCCATGACATAGACAAGATTGGGTGCGTGGTTCAGTGCCCGGCTGACGTCGATGGCTTTCAGACGTGCGGCCTCCGCCTCATCAAACTTGCCCTGCTGCCACAGAAGGCACCCCTGAATGGCCAGCAACGACGCCGTGGTCGAGGACTGGGTCATCGGCATCATGGCCATGTCCAGCTCGGGCGTGATCAGCGCAAAGGCACGGTCAAGCTGCTGCTCGCAATCCGCGAATTCCCCGCGAAAGTAATGCGTGAAACTCAGCGCGCGGGCTGCCAGCACGTTGGCGACAGGATCGCCACTCATACCGGCCATCGCGTCCAGAGCCTGCCCCATCTCCATTGCCCGGTTCATCTGGCCCGCGACAAAGAAATTGGTCCAGCGGCAGAAGGTGGCCGCGAAAAGGGTTTCGCCATCGCCCAAGGCATGGGCAAGCTCCATCGCGCGGGCGGCTGTCTCTCCGACCTGATCGGAGGACCATCCATAGATCGCCATGTAAGCCGGAAGGATATTCATCTGCACCCGAAGCTCGAACCCGTCACGCTCGGCATTGGCGGGCATCGTTCCGATATTGCGCAGTGCCGCGCGAAACGCCGAGATCGCAGGCAGGTTCGCCAACCGCGACAGGGCTTGTTCGCCTGCCGTAAACCAGTTGGACACCGCCTCATCCTTCAACCCGCCATGGTCGCAGTGATGCGCCACGGTATCGGGGGCGGGGTTTCCGAATGCGTTATGTCCGGCCAGCAAGGCCCGTGCGATTTTAAGATGAACCTTCTGCCGGTCTTCGCGCAGCAGCGAGTTATAGGCCGTATCCTGAACCAGCGCGTGGTTGAACGTATAGGTGGCCGTTCCGGCTTCGCCCGTGATCAGCACAACGCCAGCCGCCATCAGCTGCATCAGCGCGCTTTCCACATCCATGTCTTCCTGCGCAACCGCCTGGATCATCGCCGAGGTGAAACTGCGCCCGATAACAGACCCAAGCTGCGCAATGGGCTTGGCGTTTTCCATCCGGTCAAGACGCGACATCAACGAATCCTGAAGGGTCGCGGGGATACTCAGGGCATCCAGAACCTCGGCGTTGATCGGCGCATCTTGCGGCAGCTGATCCAGAACCGCCTTGGTCATCTCTTCGATGTAAAGCGGCACGCCATCGGCTTTCTCGACAATCTGCCTGATCAGGATGACCGGCAAACTGTATGGCTCGGCCACGCGCCGGACCAGTTCCGAGGCTTCACTGCTGGCCAGAGGCGTCAGATCGATGCGCGCCGCGCGGCCCTCGTAATGCTCAGGCGGCTCGTATTCAGGGCGATGCGACAGGACCACCAGTATCGGGAACCCGTCCAGACCTGATGCCAGCGCCTCCAGCACGTCCAGCGTGGTTGCGTCAGCCCAGTGCACGTCTTCCACCACCAGCAGCAAGGTGCCCCGCCTGTCACACAGGCTGCCAAGGCTGCGCAACAACACGTCCAGCGACTTGCGGGCCTTCTTCAGGGGGTCTGGATCCGGCGCTGCGCCCGTTTCGACCCCGGCCATATCCAGAAGAACAGGCAAATCCGCGTCGCTCAGACGAGAGGCGGCCTGAACAAAATCGGAAATCGCAGCCCTGATGCTGTCATCGGATTTGTTGCCTGAAACCCGCCTCAACTCTCCCACGATCGGGTGAAGCGGAAGGCTGGCCAGATGCGGAATGCACTGCAAGGTAAAGGGTTTGACGCCAATTGTTTCGGACAGCGATTTGATCAGCCGCGACTTGCCAATGCCTGCGGCGCCGCCGACAAACGCGAACCTGCCGGAGCCCGCCTGTGCATCTTTCCAAAGCTGGGTCAGGACCGAAAGGTCGTCGCCCCGGGCGACAAGATCAACAGCTGACTGTCCGACACGCGCATCGAACCGGCTGGTCGCAACGCTTTCGGAAATGGCGCGATAGACGGTGCGCTGATTGTCAAATCCTTTCAGGTTGTGGCTGCCACGGGGCTCGAACTCGAATGCGCCTTGTGTCAATCGCCACGTCTCTGCGGAAACGATCACCTCACCCGGCTCGGCCAGACCTTGCAGGCGGGATGCAAGGTTCGCGGTTTCACCGACCAGAAAGTCCTGCGACCCAAGACTTGTCGACGAAACCACCCCTACAACAACCATACCGGTGGCAATTCCCGCGCGCAGATCCAGTTTTTCGCCAAACCTGTTTTCAAGGTTTTGTACGGCTTCGATGGTCTCCAGCACGGCGCGAACGGCGCGTTCGGCATCGTCCTCCATGGCTTTGGGATATCCGAAATAGACCATGATCCCGTCGCCCTGCCTGTAGGCCAAGTGACAGCCATGCTGTTTCAGGGTCCCGATCGCCGTATCCAGATACAGGTTCATGATCTGCATCAGGTCTTCCGGGTCATACCGCTGGGCCAGCTGCGTGGACCCCACGAGATCGCAGAAAACCAGCGTAAGCTGCCGCCGTTCGGCTTCGGACCTAAGCTCCTGCCGGGTCGAAGCTTCCTCAGATTTCAGACGCGCCTGCGCCTTGCGAAACCGCTTTCTTTCGCCAACCGTCAACCCCAAATCACGCAGTTCGGGATCTGTCAGCTCGTCCAGAATATCATCATCCACGCCTTCCTGCCGAAACAGCGTGGCATGGTTTTCCAGATCAGCCAGTTGAAGAACTTTAGAGATACGCGGCGATGCCTCAAGGACCCCCGTCATCGTTCTGCGCCCCCGTCCATTTTCCTTCCCCCCTTACTCCCCTCAAAACATATTGTATTTGTATAAGCAAAAATAGAGAGGAATTTACGTTCTATCCACATGACGCAGGGACACCATTATTAACTTGTTATCTGCTGTGACAGATGTCGTTTCGAATTTCCACTCCACTTTGAATTTTTCTTGTCAAATCATTGGCTTTCGGTTTCATATTGATTTTTCACGCGCAAATCTGGGTCGGGCCTGCTGCCTTGCCGCACGGAATGGGAATGGGTGTTTCTCCCTAGGCTCTAGGGCCTCGTGCGCTTTCATCGAAGTTGTGGAAATGCGAAAATCACACCCTGCCGATTTTCGTTGCTGCCGCGCTCTTTAAACGCTTCCGTTACGTCAATAGACGCGTCGCGCGCGGCACAAGCGTCCGCTTTGGCGCGGGAAACGTGACTCGGCAGGATACCGGTTCCACCAAACGGGCAGAACCGGTTTCTTCTTCAGACGGTTGCGCCTTTCAGGCGGATGGCAGTACCAAGGCTGCCCGCGCAAAGCCCGACCAGAACCGAGATACCAAGTTCCAGCGCTTCCACATGGGCAAACTGAAAGCCCGCAAAAACCAGCGTTTCCAGAATGCCGACAACGGCGCCCAGTACCGCACCCAGCCATAGCTTGCGGGTCATCATTCCAAGTGCCAGCCCAAGTATGCCGGGCAGGCCCAGGACATTGGCGCCGATTGTTCCAAGTAAGTCTAACATGTCTGCCCCCACTCTAATTCGAACTTTTGTTCAGAAACGCGCGGATGTCGCTGCCCGAGGCGGATGCATGTTCCTGAAGAACCTCGCCCTCCACGGCCTCGCTTATCTTCTGGTACTGTTCCAGATAGTTCGCGGGCAGATTATGCGCGATGCCCTGATGGCAGTCGATGCATGTCATGCCGGTGTCGATGGCGCGCTGGTGTTCCGACGCGGCGCGGGTTTCCTGAATGGTAAAGTCCATGTAGTCAAAGTTGTGACAGTTGCGGCATTCACGACTGTCCGACTCCTTCATCTTCTTCCACACGGCCGAAGCCATGCTCAGGCGATGCGCCTCGTACTGCTCGGGTGTGCTGATGGTTCCGGCCAGCTCATGATAGACGTCTTTGACGGCCATGATCTTGGCTTTGATCTTGTGGCTCCATTCATCCGGCACGTGGCAGTCGGAACAGATCGCACGAACGCCGGAATGGTTGTTGTAATGGATCGTTTCGCGATACTCGCCCAGGTTGGTTTCCATTGTGTGGCACGAGGTACAGAATTCTTCGGTATTCGTCAGCTCAAGGGTCCAGTGAAATCCACCCCAGAACAGGATACCGGCCAGAAATCCGGCCAGGACAAGAAAGCCTGAACTGAACAGCACCGTCGGCGTCCAGATCGCGTTCCAGAGGCGACCAAGCAAGCCGCGGTTTTCAGGAGAGTCGGCCATATCGGTGCTCCTTTCAGTCTTGCGTTGGATCAATTGCCGGCGGAGGGCTGGAACACGTTGTCGACCAGCGGCGGGGCGTCGGCCTGCGGTACGTGGCACTGGTTGCAGAAATACCGGGTTCCGGCGATCCGATCCAGTTCGCGGCCTTCGCGGTCCAGATAATGGGTCATCGAAAGGGTCGGTGCATTTCTCTCACCAGCTTTGGACCAGTCATGGCATGACAAACACTGATTGGTGCGCACATCGATTTGATACTGTTCGATCGAATGCGGGATCAGCGGCGGCTGCTGGCGATAATTACGCTGCATCCGTCCTTCTACATTCTTGTGGATTTGATCCAACGGGATCAGTTCGTCCACGTCCGCACCGCGCAGGGTTTCAACCTGAGCAGATTGCGCGACGGCCCATCCGCTCAGCAATAATACGGGTAGAAGGGCAATTCCGCCTGTAACGATTGATTTTTTCATCTTGGCACTCCCCTAGATAGGTCTGGCGGCGCGCGGCTCGGGCGCGGCAACTGGATCGGAAGGTTGGACGACGTGGTCGTCGAACCGGTGAGTAAAGGTAAAAACGTCGACCGCGCAGACATCGATGCAGCGGCCACAATTCGTGCAGTCGGGTGACAGGATCAGCGGGGTACTTCCCGGTTTGCCCTTCAGCGCGGGCGAGATCACCTGATTTTCCGGGCAGACCGCGTAACAATCCATGCAGTCATCGCAGGCGGCGCGGTTTGTGGCGCTGATCCGCAGCAGGCTTTTTGCTCCGATCAGGCCATAGAACGCACCCACCGGGCACAGGTGTCCGCACCATCCGTGGCGCGAGACGAAGACGTCAAAGACAAAGATGGCGGCGATCAGCGCCCAGACAAAGCCCATTCCAAAGACCAGCCCGCGATGCAGCATGGTGATCGGGTTGATCAACTCCCACGCGATCATGCCGCTCAGACCCGAAACAAGCAGGACGGTTGCCAGAATCCACAGGCGCGTGCCGCGCTTGGGCTGCCAGCCTTTCGGCAGGTCCAGCTTGCGGTGCACCCAGTTGGCCGCGTCCGTCACCGGGTTTATGGGGCAGACCCAGGAACAATAAACACGGCCACCAATCAGCGCGTAGATCACCAGAACAATCACTCCACCGATCAATGCTGTCACCTCGGGCCAGTGGCCCGCAACCATGCTCTGCAACAGGATGAACGGATCGGTCAAAGGCAGCACGCCCAGCGTCAGCGACCCGGCCAGCGTGCCCTGAACGATCCAGATGCCGAACCATGGGCCGAGCAGAAACAGAACCAGAAAGAACAGCTGGCTTGCACGGCGCAACAGCAGATAGCGATGCGCGCCGATCCAGCCCTTGCTGGCGATGGCCTCTTGACCTGTGGGCATATCTGTGCGGGCGCTCATTGTCCCACCCCCGGCAGATCATATCCCGGCGCAAAGCCGCCGGGCGTGGCCAGATTGTCCGTGCCCGGTCCGGGCAAACGGTCCGGCAGGTCGATGATCCCCTCGACCACCGGCGCGCCTTTCGCGGCCTTTTCTTCCCAACCCTTGCGGTAATGCTCTGCCGAACTGCCCCGCGCCAGCCGGGCAGGCAGCACCTTGATGGCGGCCTCGGGCAGAACACAGCTTTTCTCGCACATGCCGCAGCCGGTGCAGCGGTCGGCGTGGACGGTCGGGATGAACATCGCGTGATGACCCGACCGCGTGTTGTGCGTGGTGTCCAGCGTGATCGCCTCGTCGATGACGGGGCAGACGCGGTAACAGACATCGCAGCGCAACCCGAGGAAGTTCAGGCAGTTCTCCTGGTCGACCAGAACCGCGACCCCCATCTTCGCATCGTCGATATTGTCCAACGCCGGGTCCAGTGCCCCGGTCGGACAAGCGGTGACACATGGGATGTCGTCGCACATCTCACAGGGAATATCCCGCGCGGTGAAAAAGGGTGTTCCCGTCGCCACCGCGTCCGAGCCCAACTCGGCCAGTTTCAACGTATCATATGGGCAATCCCGCACGCATAAGCCGCAGCGGATACAGGCTGACAGGAACTCCTTTTCCGGCAGCGCGCCGGGCGGGCGCAAAGCCTCGGCCGGCAGGGCGTGGGCGTCGCGGGCCAGATAGGCCAGCACCGTCCCGGCGACCACGCAGCCGCTCGCCGCCCGCGCCGAATCCTGCAGGAACCGGCGCCGCTGCGGCGAAAGGGGTTTGTCGGCAAAAGACATGAGGATATACCCGTACGATCCTTGTTGCCTATGCGCGCTCGACCTTGCAGGCGCATTTCTTGAAGTCGGTCTCTTTCGACAGCGGGCAGGTCGCGTCCAGCGTCAGCTTGTTGGTCAACTGGCCTTCGTCGAACCACGGCATGAACACCAGACCGCGCGGCACCTTGTTGCGCCCACGGGTCTCGACCCGGCTGGTGACCTCGCCTCGACGGGTAGACAGAACAATCTCCTGACCCCGGCGCAGGTCCCGATCCTTGGCGTCCTGCGGATGCATGTAAACCACAGCCGCTGGGTAGGCGCGGTGCAGTTCTGGCACACGGCGCGTCATCGACCCAGAATGCCAGTGTTCCAGCACACGACCGGTGCACAGCCACAGATCATATTCTGCATCCGGCTCCTCGGCCGCAGGCTCGTAAGGCGCAAAGATGATGCTCGCCTTGCCATCCTTCTTGCCATAGAACTTCACGCCCGCACCTTCGGGCACATAAGGGTCATAGCCTTCGCGGAAACGATACAGCGTTTCCTTGCCATCCACGACCGGCCAGCGCAGGCCACGGGCTTGGTGATAGGTTTCAAACGGTGCCAGATCGTGCGCGTGGCCGCGTCCGAAATTGGCATATTCCTCGAACAGACCCTTCTGAACGTAGAACCCGAAATGCTCGGATTCGTCGTTGTCAAAGCCCTCGGCGGTTTCCGACAGCGGGAACTTGTCGACGCTGCCATTGGCAAACAGAACCTCGTACATGGTCTTGCCGCGATGCTCCGGCATGGTGGCCAGCAACTCTTCGCCCCAGACCTCTTCAACGGTGAAACGTTTCGAGAATTCCATCACCTGCCACACGTCCGACTTGGCCTCGCCCGGTGCCTTGACCTGCTGCCGCCAGAACTGGGTACGGCGCTCGGCGTTGCCATAGGCGCCTTCCTTCTCGACCCACATGGCGGTGGGCAGGATCAGGTCGGCGGACACGGCCGTGACGGTCGGGTAGGGGTCTGAAACGGTGATAAAGTTCTCGGGGTTGCGATACCCGGGATAACCTTCTTCGTTGATATTCGGTGCGGCCTGCATGTTGTTGTTGCACTGCACCCAATAGGCGTTCAGATCGCCATCCTTCAGCTTGCGGTGTTGCAGTACGGCGTGAAAGCCGGGCTTGGCCGGAATGGTACCCGCAGGCACATTCCAGGCGGTTTCGCAAATCTCGCGGTGCTCGTCATTCATGACAACCATGTCGGCAGGCAGACGGTGGGCAAAGGTGCCAACCTCACGCGCGGTTCCGCAGGCCGACGGCTGACCCGTCAGCGAGAAGGGCGAGTTTCCGGGCTCGGAAATCTTGCCCACCAGCAGGTGCACATTATACATCAACGAATTCACCCACGACCCGCGGGTATGCTGGTTGAACCCCATGGTCCACAGGCTCATGACCTTGCGGTTCGGGTCGGCATATTGCTGGGCCAGACGCTCCAGCTTGTCCGCCGGAACACCGGACAACTCCGAAGTGTATTCCAGCGTGTATGCCGATACCGCCTCGGCATATTCCTCAAAGCTGATCGGTTCCATCTTGCCGACATTGGGGTTCGCGGCCTCTTGTTGCAGCGGATGATTGTCGCGCAGGCCATAACCGATATCGGTGGCGGTCTTGGTGATGTTGACGTGGTTCTTGACGAACTCTTCGTTCACCGCGCCATTCTGGATGATGTAATTGGCGATATAGTTCAGGATCGCCAGATCGGTCTGCGGGTTGAACACCATGCCATTGTCGGCCAGCTCGAACGAGCGGTGCTCGAAGGTCGACAGAACATGCACTTCGCATCCCGGCTTGGTCAGGCGCGTATCGGTCAGGCGCGACCACAGGATCGGGTGCATCTCGGCCATGTTCGACCCCCACAGAACAAACGTATCCGCGTGTTCAAGGTCGTCATAGCAGCCCATTGGCTCGTCGATGCCGAAGGTGCGGATAAAGCCGACCACGGCCGACGCCATGCAGTGACGCGCGTTAGGGTCGATGTTGTTCGACCGGAATCCGGCCTTCATCATCTTGGCCGCCGCATAACCTTCCCAGACGGTCCACTGACCGGAACCGAACATGCCCACGCTGGTCGGGCCTTTCTTGGCCAGCGCCTCTTTCCACTTGGCAGCCATGACGTCAAAGGCTTCGTCCCAGCTGACCGGCTCAAACTCACCGTTCTTGTCATATTCGCCGTTGGTTTTGCGCAAAAGCGGCGTGGTCAGGCGGTCCTTGCCATACATGATTTTGGACAGGAAATAGCCCTTGATACAGTTCAGACCCCGGTTGACCGGCGCATCAGGGTCGCCCTGCGTGGCGACTACGCGGCCATCCTTGGTGCCCACCAGAACCGAACAGCCTGTGCCGCAGAACCGGCAGGCGGCCTTGTCCCAGCGGATATCAGGCGCAGCGGCCTGAGCGCTGGCCGAACCAGCGGCCAGCGGGATGCCGGCAGCCGAGGCCGTGGCAGCCGCTGCGGACGCTTTCAGGAATGTACGACGGGATTCAGAGATGGTCATTGCATGGGCCTCCTGCTGGACGGTTGGCTTGGAGCATCAGGACGCGGAGCAGCCTCCGCGGGATCTTCGAAATGGTGATAGGTCAGTGACAATGAGATCACGCCGGGGATCTGGTGCAGATCCATGATGGTTTCCGAGGCCAGCCGGTCGGCTGTATCCTCGACAACCACGACGAACCGGCCATCCCCGGCCTCGGCATGAAGCTCGACGCCATCGGTGCCGGTCATCGCCGCGCGCGCGGCGTCGGTGTGATCGGGGGCGATGTGGACAAGACAGCCACAGATATTCATTGGGTCACCTCCGGGTGCAAAGGGGTGGGGCGGTGCATCGTGATGGCCCCGGCAGGGCAGGCGGCAGAACATGTGCCGCATCCGATGCAGGTTTCGGTTTCAAGCGCCGGTTCAGCCCGCCCGCCCAGTTGCAGGCGAAAGCGGATGGCTTCCTGTTCACAAGTGTCCTGGCACAGGCGGCAGCTCACCCCGTTCATCGACAGGCAGCTTGCGGCCTCGATCCGTGCGCGCCACGGCCACTCGGCCACACGCTCGGGCAACAGCGCCGGGGTCGGACAAACCTCGGCACATGCACCGCATAAGGTGCAGCCGCCTGCGGAAAGATCCAGAACCGGAAAGCCGCTGTTGTCGAATGTGATGATGTCTTCCGGGCAGGCCCCGGCGCAGTCTTCGCAGCCGGTGCACAGATCGGCAAATCCTGTCACGCCCGCACCCGGCGGTCGGATCGCATCAGGATCCTCCCGTAGGATACGTGCGCTCAGAAAAGCGCGTCTGCTGGTCAACTGGCTCATGGCTGGCGACTCGAGTTTGGATAGATTGGTTCGCGTCCTTACTTCCTAGCTGTGTGAAGCAGTGCAGGACTTGACCTATATCATATTTTTTCTGATTTTGTTGCTCGTTCTGCTGTTTGCGGTACTTTTCTAAACATTCAGCTCGACACGGGCCTCGGGAAAACGCAGCAAGATTTCAGCGACTTGGCTGTCAGATACCGCGCAAATTGCTGTGGACAGACCATCTGCCATCACCGCGTCAGGGGCAGAAACCGAAACCGTTCTGTCCCGGTTTGCAGGCCCATCCAAGGTGATGATGTGGCCGAAACCCTGTCCCAGCTGCGTCCCCAGCGACGATGATGTTGCGACCGCGCGGTCACGCAGCGCGACCCGCTTCAGAACCCGCTGGTCCGGCGCGGCCAACCCGACTTTCCAGGGCGCGCCGTCGCCTCGTGTACCCATGGCGGCAACCTCTCCCATATCGACCAGAACATCACGCAAACCAAAGCCCCGCAGCAGCGCGGCGATCCGATCCGTGATCGCTCCTTGGGCGATACCGTTCAGCGTCAGGGCCGACTGGCCCGGCACCGGCAGCCGCACCGACGCGGCATCGAAAGACACCCGTTCCCAGCCCACAGCAGCGCGGGCGGTAGCCAGATCTCCGGGGCCTGCGCGTGTTGCCAAAGCAGACCACAGGGGTTGAATGCTGGGGTCGAATGCGCCGCCGGATGCCTGATGCAGCGCGCTGCTCAGGCTCAGCACCTTCAACAGTTCAGGCGCAGGTGCGGTCAAAACACCGTCGCGGTTCAGGCGGCTCAGCTGTGACTGCGGACGGTACAGGCTGAAGATATCCTCCAGCCGGGTCACCTCACCCTCGACGGCGGCGATGATCGGTGCGGCCTCGGCATCCGTCAGCCCGACCAGCCGCAGGCTGGCCGCAGCCCCAAGGGCGGTTCCGCGCCAGTGCGTGTCCGAAGCCATGGCCGGAGTGGCCGCACAGGCGGCGGAAATGATCAGAAAACGGCGACGGGACAGGGCGGTCATACGGGGGTCTCCAATGTCAGATCAAGATCGACAGGGCCCAGCACCTCGGCATCGGGAATGTCGGGCAGGCGCATCGCGGTCCCGCCATAGGTCTCCGCGAAAACCTGGGCATCGGCAGGATCGGCAAAGGGCACCACTTCGCGCGCACCCATGCCGCCTGCCACATCGGCACCGACGACAAAAGTCGCATCATCCGCAGCGATCCAGTTCGAAATCCCCGGCTGCCGCCAGCTTGGCGCGACGCCCATATCGCTGACATAGATGGCAGTGATATCCGCATCGCGCTCGGGGCTTTTCAGATAGGCCACCATGTCCCGCACCTGCGCAAAGAACAGCGGGGCCGGATAGCCTTTCAGATGAACCTGCCCCTTGGGGCCGCCATGCTCGGCGACATTCATCTGACAGAAATAGCTCAGCGCATCCGGTGTCAGATCGACCGGATCGGGGGCCTCGGCCAGCTCTTCCTTGCAGGCCGCCAGTACGAGCAATGCGATCAGGGCAAGACGTCTCATGGCTCAACCCTCCGGAAAGCCAGCCGGGCGAGGGCAAAGCCCAGCACCGGCCAGATCAGCAGCGACGCGGGCGCAGCCCAGACCGGCAGGGCCTGTGCGGCCCCGGTCATGCCCGAGGCCATGGCCACGCCTTCCGTCGCGGCGATGTTCCACAAACGGAACGCGTCGGCCGGGTTGGCCACCATCACCCATGGAAAGACGGATTGGGTGAAAGCGCCGCCCTTGTCCATGACGACGGCCCCCAACAGGCCCAGATCATAAAGGACGACAAAAACCAGCCAAAGCCCGGCCGACAGACCCGCAGCCGCCGTGGCGCCCCTCGCCAAAGCGGACAGCAGGTATCCAAGCGCCAGAAACACGGCGCCCAGTAGGATTGATGTCAGGATAAGTCGCACCAGCGCCATCAGGCTTTCCGGCCCCGCACCACCAAAGAACGCGGCTACCGCACCTGCGGTGCCAAAACCCACGGTCATGGCAAAGGCCAGCGCGGCCAGATGGGCGCAGAACTTGCCCAACAGGATTTCCCCGCGTCCAGCCGGATAGGACAGCAGCAGCGACAGGCTGCCCCGGTCCACATCGCCTGCGATGGCGTCAAAGGAAATCATCAGCGCCAGCAAAGGCGCAAGGTAAACCGACAATGTGGTCATCGACGCGACCGAGACGGTCAGCATATCAACACCCAAAGTGCCGGTGGGCGCACTGCCCGCAAAGGTCAGCGCCAAGGCGAACAGCACCATGATCAGCGTGGCAACCAGCAGCCAGCGGTTGCGGCGCAGGATCAGCATTTCAGTTCGGGTGATGGCAAGGAAGCGGGTCATGTCCTCTCCTCTTGTGCGTAGTGGCGATAAAGATCCTCCAGCTTGGGCGGGGTCATTTCCACATCCGCCACTGCATCGCCCAACCCGGCGATCCGGCGCAGGGCCTCCATCTTGTCATCGGGTGTGCAGAGCAGCTCGACCGATGCGCCGTTGATCCGGTTGCCGCCCAGTTCAGCGGCCAGGGCATCTGCATTGGCGCTGGCGCGCACCTTCAGGCGGATCGGCAGCCCGGCCAGCGCCGACAGGTTGTTCAGCGTGTCATCGGCCACCATCCGACCCTTGCGCATGATGGCGATCCGGTCGGTGCGGGCCTCAACCTCGGTCAACGCATGGCTGGCAATCAGCACCGCAGTACCCTGCTCGGCCAATTCGTCGATAATGGCATAGAGGTCCTGACGCGAGATCGGGTCCAGGCCCGATGTCGGCTCATCCAACAGCGCCACTTTCGGCTGTCCCAGCAGCACCTGCGCCAGCCCCAGTCGTTGCCGCATCCCCTTGGAATAGGCTCCGATCCGGCGGTCCAAAGCGTCGCTCAGGCCGACGCGTTCCAGCAGACCGGGCACATCGGCTTTCGACCCGGACAGTTTCGCAAACAGCGTCAGCTGCTCGCGCCCGGTCAACGCCGGGTGAAACGAGACCGCCTCGGGCAGATAGGCCGTATCCCGTCGTGCCTGCGCGCTGCCGGGGGTGGCGTTCCCGATCCGAATGGTCCCGTCCTGAATTGGTGTCAGGCCAAGGATGGATTTGATCAGGGTCGACTTGCCCGCGCCGTTATGGCCCAGCAGCGCGACGCGCTGACCGGGGGCAAGGGACAGGGTGATATCGTCAAGAACGCAGGTTTTCCCCCGGTTCTTGCTGACATGGTCAATTGACAGGGCCTTATCCGTCATGAGGCACCTTTTTCATAGCTGGGGGTTCAGGGGCTTGCATCAATGGGTTGCTGTCCATCACACCCCCCGGCAACAACGCCGGGAAGGCCGATTGCGACCAGCGCACCAGCTGCACGGCAGGCGAGCCGAGCAGCAATTTGGCTGCGGGTTGGGTCCACAGCACATGGTCCATACTGTCATTGGGTCGATAGGGGACATCGGCGATACCGTTGCCATCCACATCATAGGCGGCAAAATCGGACCAGTAATTGCCGCGCCCGTCCTCTGACCACTCGACCCACTTGGTCGAGACATATTTCACCTGCGTCCGGTTGCCGATGAATGAATTGCCGACGATGCGGTTGCGTTCACTGCCGGCGGTAAAGTGGATACCGATGCCACATCCCTCGAACCAGTTGTCGGTGAATTCGTTCTTGTTCGAGTTATACAGGAATGTGCATTTTTCCTTGGCACCTTTCACGACATTGCCGGTGATGACGCTCTTGTTGGCATAGTTCAGCATCACGCCATGTTCGCGGTCCCCGATCGAGACATTGTTGGCGACCCGCACATTGGTCGTGAACATCACCGCATAGCCCAGATCGTTGCCGATCGAGACATTGTCGCTGACGACCGAGTCGTCGGCATACATGTAGTGAACGGCAAACCGCAGATCGCGAAACAGGTTGCCGGTAAAGATGTTCTTCTTGGACGAGTTCACAAAGATCCCGTCGCGCCCATAGCGGATGTCATTGCCTTCAACCACCGCACCCGGCGCGTTCCAGACATAGACACCATTGCCGCGCGCGTTCATGTGGCGATCCTGCCGCCCTTCAATCCGGTTGCGCCGCACGATGCTGTCCTTCGCACCGTGGATGTCGATGCCGTAAAGATTACCCAGCAGCACATTGTCCTCGACCACCGGCGCGCGCGCCGTCTTGGTCAGCTGGATACCGCTGTCGATCCCGTCATGGTCCGATCCCGATCCGATCACCGTCAGCCCGCGCAGGGTCACGCCCGGCCCGGTCACTGTGATCACGCTGCCTTGGCCTTGGCCGTCGATGGTGGCATGTCCCAGCCCGTCGAGGGTCACGGGCCGGTCCAGAACCAACTGCTCGACGTAAACGCCGGGGCTCAGGCGAAGGGTGTCCCCATCCGCCGCCTGCGCCAGTATCTCGTTGATGGCCCCCGCCCGGTTGGGCACATCCCAATCCGCCGCCCAAAGGGGCGAGCCGAGCAGGAGCGGTATGAGCAGGGGCCAACGCATGTTTATGCGCTCCGCGGCTCAACAAACATCCGGCCGCGCATCTCCATGTGCAGCGCGTGGCAGAACCACTGGCAATAGAACCAGTGCACGCCCGGCCGGTCGGCAATGAACGTGACCGAGGCGGTGGCCTGCGGTGCAACTTCCATCGCGATGCCGAAGTTCGACAGGCAGAAGCCGTGGGTCACATCATCCACGTCATCGAGGTTGGTGACATAAACGGTCACCTCGTCACCCTGTTTGACGGTGAACTTCTCCATGCTGAACACGGGCGCGGTCGAGGTCATGTAGACCCGTACCTTGTTGCCATCCCGGATCGGTTCCTCGGCACCTTCGTCCAGATCGACACCGTCAGCAGCAGCCTGCGCGCGCGCCTCCTCCCACATCGGGTCGTTGCGGTCCCAGACGTTGACCGGGTTCACCTTGGACCGGTGAACAATGATCGAGTCATGCGGCTCGGCAAAGGTCGGGCCGTCATGGACCACCTTCATCTTGTCGCCGGAAATATCGATCAGCTGCTCATTCTCGGGCTTCAGGGGACCCACGTTCAGGAAGCGGTCTTTCGAGAACTTGTTCATCGAAATCAGCCACTTGCCATCGGCTTCGGCAGTTTCACCCATCGAGGTCGAGTTGTGGCCCGGCTGGTAATGCACGTCGACCTTGTCGACGATCGGGTCAACATCGGCACCCGCATAGGCCTCGATCGCCTTGGCAATGTCCCACTTCACCACCTGGCTGTCCAGGAACAGGGTGGTATAGGCGTTGCCCTTGCCGTCGAATGCCGTGTGAAGCGGGCCAAGACCCAGCTGCGGCTCGGCGACAACAGCGGAACGCGGATCGGCGTTTTCGCTGAACAGCGCATCGACCTTTTCCACATCGATCACGGACACGGTCGGCGACAGCTTGCCGTTGATCATGATGTGTTTCTTGTCGGGGGCCGCGTTCACACCGTGCGGCGAGTTCGGGATCGGGATGTACCGGGTCAGGTTTCCACCCGCCTCTTTACGCCCGTCCACGACCTTGACGCCGTTCAGCTCCTGATAGTTACCCGCGGCAATCGCATCCTCGATGCCCTTGAGGTTAAACACGACCACATGGTCCAGTTCGTTCTCGGTCATCTCGGCCAGGTTCATACCCATTTCCGAGTTATACGAGGTCGAGAAGGCGTATTTGCCCTGATAGTCGCAGTCGGTGTTGTCGAGGTTGCCCGACACCATCACCTGCCACGCAATTTCCATGCTGTCGCCGTCGATGGCAGTAAAGATGTTCACATATTGCGACGGGTCATCAAGGATCTGGC
Source organism: Ruegeria sp. HKCCSP351 (assembly GCF_017872535.1). Lineage (NCBI taxonomy): Bacteria > Pseudomonadati > Pseudomonadota > Alphaproteobacteria > Rhodobacterales > Roseobacteraceae > Ruegeria > Ruegeria sp. HKCCSP351. Next base: position 320,209 of record NZ_JAEDOV010000002.1, read on the forward strand.
CGTCATTGACCAGCGGGGCCTCGTGCTCACCATTGGCAAAGACATAGCCGGTGCGCGGGAATTTCTGCGGACGCAGGCCGTGGATGTCATGCGCGTTCGGGATTTCGATGATCTTGTCGCATTTCATCACGTCACAACGCACACGGGCCACGCGGGTGTTGGCCTTGTCGTTCATGAACAGATAACGGCCATCATAGGTGCCATCGGTGAAAGACATATGCGGGTGGTGCAGGTCGCCGTTGTCATAGGTGACCTTGCCGTTTGCAGCCAGGAATTCCTTGGTTTCAGGCAGCAGGCCTTCGGTCAGAACCTTCAGCGACTCGTTGGTCTGGCCCCAGCCCGTGGCCGAACAGCGGTTGAACACTGGCACCCGCATCAGCTCGCGCATGGACGGCACGCCCAGAATGCGCAGCTCGCCGGTCTGGCCCGACGACCAGAAGCCGTAATATTCGTCCAGCTCGCCCGGCTCCAGATGCTGCTTGGCGGCAGCGCTGGCCTCTTTCGCGGTCATCAGGGTCGATCCCAGACCGGTCCCGGCGATGACGGCACCGGTGGCAGTGGCCCCCAGCATACCGCGGCGCGTGATGTTCAGTTTGTTTTCTTGGTCCGACATGGTCGTTCCTCCTTTTAGGAAACGGTTTTCGGTTTGGCGTTCGGATGGTTCGCCGGTGGTTGCCCGAGGGGGGTCTTAGGTGTGACCGACCCGGTCTTGGCCCGCCGTTTCAGTTGGCGGATAACGACGGGACATTTGTCCTCGGACTGATAGAGCACCTGACAATGCAGGCAGGTGACGCACTCGTTCGGATTGATCTCACCGGTGGGGTGGATCGCCTGAACGGGGCATTCATTGGCGCAGGTCTGACAGGGCGTGCCACAATCGTTGTAGCGGCGCAGCCAGTCGAACATGCGGATACGGGCAGGGATCGCCAGCGCTCCGCCCAGCGGGCAAAGATAGCGGCAATAGAACCGCTCAACGAACAGCCCGATCCCCAGCAGGACCAGCGCAAAGACCACAAACGGCCAGTCGCGCATGAATTTCAGAATGATCGCGGTCTTGAACGGTTCGATCTCGGCATATTGCTCGGCCAGCGGGATCGACACGAAACTCAGGCCAAAAAGACCCAGAAAGATCATGTATTTCGCAGGCCAGAGACGCTCGTTCAGGCCCCAGGGCAAAGTCCATTGCGGCACTTTCAGCGCCCGCGCGATCTTGTTGGTCAGCTCCTGAAGCGCGCCAAACGGGCACAGCCATCCGCAATAGGCCCCACGACCCCAGAACAGCAGGGCGGCGGCCACGGCAAACCACTGGATAAAGACCAGCGGGTCCAGCAGGAACGCATCCCACGAGAACCCGGTTCGCAGACTGCCCGCCAGCGCCATCAGGTTCACCACGCTCAGCTGTGCATTGGCATACCAGCCGATGAAGAACAGGGTTATCGTCAGGTACCCGATGCGGAACCAGTAGAAGACGCGCGCATTCATCGTGGCGTGGAACTGGAAGAAGAACGTCGCCGTCAGCACCAGCAGCATGACACCAAGCCCGGCGATCTCGACAGTGCGATCCTTCCAGATGCGCTGCCACAGGGCGGCCTTGGCGGCCGCTTCGCCCGTTGCATCATCCACGACCGATGGTGCGGTGACGGGCAACAGGTACTGTTCCGGCAGTTTGTATCCCAGATCGAAGGTCAGAAAGGTCTTTTCCACTGCCCCGACGGCACGCTGCACCAGCAATTGCAGGCGGAACGGCTCGGCCGGGTCAAACTCGGCATCCGCCGGGATCTTGAAGATATCCAGTTCGGTAAAGCTGGGGGCATCCGGCGCTGCAACCTCACCCAGACGGCGCTGCTGCCTGTCGAAGAACCGCACCGAGCTGTCGCCCTGGATCAGCTGAATCCGGTCAAATATCCCACCCCGGACATAGCCCGATCCCTTGAAACTATAGGACCCGCGCCCCAGTACCAGAATAGCCTGTTCACCTTCGTCCAGCCAGTTGGTCAGGTTCTGGTATTCGGCTTCACCCAGCAGCGACTTGCCGATGGACGGGACCGAGACCAGCGCCATGTGCATGTCGATGAAGGTGTCATCCGGCTCGCCCGGTTCGGGTCGCTTGATCGCACGCTGATCCCCGGTGGCTTCAAAGGCGGCATTGACCTGCCCGACATCCAGCGTCATGCGCCGGACCGAGCCGTCTCCCGACAATGTGGTCCAATCGTAAACCGCACCCTGCGCCATATCGACTTCGCGCTTCGGACCTCCAGCCTGCACCGGAGACAATCCGCCCAGCCCCAGCGCGCGGGCCACTTTGATCCCTCCGCGCACAAGGCTGTCATCAATCACCATGATCGTCACGGTCGCGCCCGAGATAATGTCGAGGTCATGCCCCTCGCCCCCGGTCTCGGCCTCTCGTTTCAGGTCAAGGCCCGCATAGCCTTCGGTCAGTTCGACCATCCGGGAATTGGGAATGCCGATCAGCACGATGGGTTCGGAATGCTTGACCAGCTGAACACCGGTCAAAACAGCGTCTGCGTCGATGGCGGCAACCACGTGAATGGGTTTGCCGGAATAGCCGGTCGTACCGACAAAGTCCGAAGTCAGAAAAGCCCACGCGATGGTTTCGCCACCCCGAAGGACCGGGGCAACCTTCACGTCGCTGCGTACCGGGCCAAACGCGTCGGCGCCCGGTGCTAGGTCAGCCGGATCAATGTCGGGAAGAAAGCTGGCAAGACTGTCGGCGCGTGCACTGATTGCAACACTGCAGGACAGAACGAGGGCCAGAAGGAAATGGATTGCGCGACTTACGACCACGGCGCACCTCCGATCAATTGGGTGGACGCCATGGACGCGCGCGGGGCGCGTTCAGATTCTTCTTGGGTCGTGAACGGGGGTCCCCGGGTTTCGGGCCACAGGTGTTTGGGGCTGTACAAAATGCACTGCTCCCCATGTTCAAAGCGTACATTTTGAACATTTCCGACGCTTGCGGACAGCAAAGCGCCCGGCATCGGTGCTGACGCCGTCACCGCACAAAGCGCACAGTCCGCGCATTTCGGGCAGGGCGCGGTTGGATCATCGTCGCCTTCTTCAAGGTCAACTTGAACCCAGACCGCGCCCGCCTCCGAGCAGATCTCCACCCACATGCTCTCACCGGGACTCGCCAGCACCGGGCCAAGCATTTGCAACAACAGAAGGAAAATACCTGCCAGTCCACACGCCGCACGTAACGCGCGATCAGGGAGGTTGTGGAAGGAGTTAAAGGCAGGCATGGAGAATCCAACTCGGTATTCTTTCCCCAGTCGTAGGCGGTTTTCCCTGTCCGATACTTGACTTTCGTCAGGCCTTTGGAATTTCCCTTCAGCCGTCCGCTTCGTCCATCAACCCACGCACCCATCGCCCCGCCAACCAAGACGCGGGTATGCCCAAAGGTATTGACCAAAGGATCGCCGGAACCGGTCCAATCACCCCGAAACCGGCGCTGTGCAGGATCAGCCCGGCCAGAAACAGGTTGATGGCCACGGTCAACATGGTGGCTGGATAAAGCAGAATGGCCAGTTTCCAGACCGGCCATTTGCCCTCAGTGGCTGGTGCCTTCCGAGAAGGTGATTTTGTTCCAGACATTGTACTTCCCAGACGGTTTACGCATCGGCAAGCGGCGTACTTCTTCCAGCGTCTGCGCATCATAAACGATCACCGCTCCGTCATCTTCCCAGATCGAGACCAGCGCGTGGCGGCCATCCTTTGTGAATTCGACATGGGCCACGGTCTTGCCCGGGGCAGGGCGCAAAGTCTTTACGATTTCAAGGCTTTGCTTGTCTATCACATGCATGGCGTCCTTGTTGGGGCCAAAGAAGACATCGGCCCAGACGTAAGGCGAATTCTCGTGGCTCCGCATGAAGAAGCCCGGCCCTTCGGTCTTTATCCGCTTGATAGTTTCCCAAGTCCCCATGTCGATCACCGACACCGTGCCGTCGGTCAGATGTGGTGTGGCCATAACGGTCGTATCGCCATGCTTCCACGTAATCCCCGAGCCCAGATGCGGCATCCCCGGCAAGTCCAGATCGGCCACCTTGTGCCCAATAACAAGGTCGATCACCTGTCCGCCCTTTCCATCGCGCGCGGCACCCATCACGTATTCATAGCTCTGATCGAAAAAGAAATCGTCCAGATAGTCGGGCGTGGTGATCTTGCGCACCGGGAAGGGGTCGGGGTTCTTGAACTGCCCTTCGATGCGAAAGTCGTGACCCAACCCGGATTGCGGCGGGTTGGCTCCGTAAAAGACCTCCCAGATTTCGGGAACATCCTTGAGTGCCAGAACAAAGCTCTCACGCGGGGGAGCCTGATACACCGCGGATACGCGGCTGGATTTTCCCGCTTTTCCTTTGATCGCAATGACTTTTGCCACCGACAGGTCCTCGGTCGACAGCAAGGTCAGACTGTTGGGCAAATAATTCGCAACGGCCAACCACTTGCCGTCGCCGGACATTGCGATGTTACGGCTGTTAAGCCCCGCCCGTATGCGCCCCACCTGTTGCAGGGCCCAAATGTCGTATTTCTGAACCCAGCCATCCCGGGACATGATGAAAACGTAACGCCCATCCGGGCTGAACTTCGGCCCGCCGTGAACAGCAAAAGGTGTCTCGAACCGGTCCAGAACCTCAAACGTGTCACCATCCAGCACACTGACGTGATGGTCCCCGGTTTCTACCACCAGAGTGATGTTCATCGGATCGCTGGCCCAGACTGGCGCATCAACCGGGATATAACCGTCATCCAGCGTGCGGCTGTCCATGATATGGGCCTCGCCCCATTCGGGGTCGGTTTCCAGCGGTGATTTTAGCCAGCCGGCCAGCTCTTCAATCTGCAAAGCGTCAAGTTCGTGCGAGAAAGCAGGCATCTGCGTCGCCGCGCGCCCTTCGGCTATCACCGCTGCGATGCGGGGCCCGCGCATGCGCTGGAGCGTCTCGGGGATCAAGGCCGGGCCGACGCCGCCCAGACGGTTTTCACCGTGGCAGGACGCACAATGTTCAGCATAATCCGTTGGCGCGTCTGCCCAGGCTGCACCTGCGGTCAGCACGGAACACATCACCACGAGCTTCATCTTTTCAAAAATACTCCCGCCGGAGGCTCCCTTGGGTGTCTCTGGCACCCATGTCGAAGGCTCAGAGCAGACGGGATTAAAAGAATTGATGCGCCGGATCATGGCTTTTCCCCCGGAATGGCGTAACCCGCAGACGCTCGCCTGCGTCGTCAACACCGATTTCTTCGTTTGTCAGGTAACAGGCCGGATCTTCGGCCCAGGGATCACCGGTCAGTTGCAGGGCCCGGATGCGGGTGTTGCCACCGCAGACATCCTTTAGCTCGCAGGCCCCACATCGACCCCTAAGCGGGCGCGGACGCGTGCGCAGCATGGCCAGCATCGGATCGTCGCTGGTCCAAAGCTCGGAAAACGGATTAGTCTTAACGTTGCCTACTGTGTAATCGGACCAGTAGGTGTCAGGATGGACCCGGCCCAGATTGTCGATATTGGCCACACCCAAACCGCTGGAATTTCCTCCCCAAGCGGCCAGATGCTCGCGGACATGCGCAGCCTTGTCAGCGTCGAAATGCGCACGAATCCAGTTCAGAAAGTACCCCGCGTCTGCATCATTGTTGCCGGTCACGATATCCAGCGGGCGACCGCCCGAGGCAGCCTCCCACGCGCGCTCCAACAGCAGATCCATTCCCTTGCGGGTGCGCTGATGCTCAGCATCCTCGCCGCGGTTCTTGTCACCGCGCCCGGCATAAACCAGGTGCGACAGGTAGAACTTGTCGACGCCCTCGTCGTCGCATAGCTGAAGCAGGTCCGGCAGGTGATGCTGCGTGCCTTCGGTCAGGCAAAACCGCAAGCCGACTTTGATGCCGCGCTTCTTGCATTCGCGCACACCGCGCAGGGCGTCGGCAAAAGCCCCTTCAACACCGCGGAACCAGTCATTCGTGGCCCCGATCCCATCCAACGAGATACCAACGTAGTTGAATCCGACATCGGCAATCATGTCGGCGGTCTCATCATGAATGCGTGTCCCGTTGGTCGACAGCGCCAGCATCGGCACAAGGTCGCGGGCACGTTTGGCAATGTCGAAGAAATCGAACCTGTCCAGTGGTTCCCCACCCGAGAGGATCAGGGCCGGGACGCGAAACTGGCCCAGATCCTCAAGGGTTACCATGGCTTGCTCGTGGCTGAGCTCGCCCGGGAACGCAACGTCCGCTGAGACGGTGTAGCAATGGCGGCACTTCAGATTGCAGCGCCGCGTCAGGTTCCAGATCACCACCGGTTTCACAGGGCCGGGGCGGTGTTTACGCACCGGGGTCGGCTTGACCAGCTGGTGCATGTATTCGGTCAGGCGAAACATCGTCTCAGCCTTTCTTTTTCAGGCGCAAACCGGTCTTTTTCAGGATGCGCGTGGAATAGAGGATATCCTTGGCCCGGCAGGCGTCACCCAGAATTGCGGCGATCTCGGCTCGCTTCTCTTCGACCTCATCCCGATCCGATCCGTGAACCATGGCAAACAGGTTATAGGGCCAGTCCGGCAACGCGCGGGGACGTTCATAGCAATGGGTGACAAAGGGTAGGGCACCGATCTGAGCGCCCAATTCGGCGATGCGGTCGTCTTCGACATCCCAGACAGTCATGCCGTTCGAGGTCATGCCCAGCTTGTAGTGGTTAGGGGCGGCCGCGATGCGGCGGATTACGCCGCGCGCCTTGAGGGCTGACAGCCTCTCAAGCAGATCGGCTTCCGGCATCCCTAGATCATCTGCAACCTGAGCATATGGGGCGGAAACCAGAGGCAATCCGCCCTGTAGTGCTTGGATAATCTGTCTGTCTGTTGCGTCGATCATGCCGCTACCCGAAAGCCGATGTAGAATTCCTGAAGTTTGGGGAAACAAAGAACCTCGATCCCCGTTTCCCGTTCAATTGCATCGGCCGCGGCCTCGATCCCTTCGGGCGTTTCCGTGGCCAGTACGAACCACATGTTCAGCCGGTGCGTGCGTTCATAATTATGGGCGACCTCGGGATGTGCATTGACTTTGGTCAGGACGGCTTCAAATTCCCCAGCTGGAACGGCCATCGCACAGAGGCAAAAGGCACCGCCCATCGCCGCGGCATCGAAAAACGGCCCAAAACGTGTGATGACACGGGCCTCTGTCATGCGCGTCAGGCGCGCCAGCAGTTCGGCCTCGGACAGCCCAAGTTCTTTGGCGACTGTTGCGTAAGGATGTGAAACCAGTGGCAGATCGTCCTGCATCCGGTTCAGGATCGCACGGTCAGTTTGGTCCAGCATCATGCGGCGACCTCCTTGGTTTGAATCAGCGCGCCGGTCTGCTTGAAGCAGCGGGTTGAGAACAGAACCTTGTTCCGTGCACCCGTCAGTTCTGGCAGGGCCGTCGCACGGGTCAGTACGTCCAAAGCCTCGCTGCGGGATCGCGCGTGGATCATGGAATACAGGCGATATGGCCACACACCGGGCACCGGGTTGCGCTCGTAACACAAGGTCACACCGGGGAAAGCCGCCAAAGCGGGGCCGGCTGTATCGACCTGCTCCGCTGGCAGGTCCCAGACAACCATCGCATTGGCCGACCAGCCAAGCGCCCGGTGACGTACGATGACGCCCAGCCGCGAGATGATACCGGCCGAATGCAACGCGATGACTCGCGCCATCACATCATCAACGTCCCGGTTCAGTGAATGTGCCAAATCTGCATAGGGTTCAGCGACCAGAGACAGTCCCGAACTCAGCGTCTGCAGTAGATACCGATCACCCTCGCGCATCGCAGTTGCATCCACCTGGCGTGCTGTAGGCACGGTTTTGACCCCGCCGATCATGCGGAACCCAAGATCAACGTTGAAAGGGCGCACCAGCCGCAAATCCAGCACCCGCAGCCCGGTGACCCGGCTGATCCGCGCTAGGGTAGCATTCACATGCGCCCGATCCGGGCCGGTTGCAACAAACCAGAGGTTCCAGGCGTCCTCGCGCTGATAATTGTGGTTTACACCCGGTTCGGCGTCGATCAGGGCGGCGACCTCTTCCAGCCGCTCCTCCGGGACGGACACAGCCGCCAGCGTACTGGCCGTCACCGCGCCGGGCGTGATGGTTGCGCCAACCCGCGTGATGCGACCCGTAGTGCGCATTCTTGAAAGGCGGTGGATGACTTCGCTTTCGTCAAGTCCAAGTGCGTTTCCAAGAACCTGAAACGGGCGTTCGGTTACCGGGAAATCGCGCTGAAATTCATCCAGCAAGCGGCGGTCGATCGGGTCTGTAATGTGTTGCATGACTTACAGACCCGTCTTGTGCGCACGCGCGGTAAAGAAGATACCCGAAGGGCTTTCGGCCTCGATCTCACGCAGTTTTTCAAAACTATGCGTGTCATAAACCATGACCTTGTTCGCATCGCGCACACTGATCCAAACCTCGTGCCCGCGCGGTGTGAATTCCATGTGCAAAACGGCCGGGCCGGGCTTGAATTCGTGGATGATCTGTTTGCTGACGGTATCGATGACCTGAATGGTATCGTTCAGCGGGTGGGCAAAGTTAACCCAGACCTGCCGCCCGTCCGGGCGGGCCATGGCAAAAACCGGCTGTCCGTAGGTTTGCGTGCGTCCGGTCTCGGTCAGGGTGGTGGCGTCGATCCACAAAACCTCGTGGTGGCCAACGGCGGGCAAGACAAATTCGGACCCTGTCAGCGCCCAACCTTCCAGATGGGGCATCTTGTAGACCGGCATTTCCTCCTGACCACGGCCATAGCCGGGTAGAACGCGGATCGGTTCCGGGTTGTCGGACCACAGATCAAGCGCGGTCAGACCATCCTCGCCAAACAGGCCGGTGATATAGGTGCGGCCATTGGCAGTGATCAGCGCGTCATAAGGGTTCTTGCCGATATCGGGGATCTTGGTGATCTCGGGCGCGCCTTGTGCGAAATCCGCGATCCATGTCTCGCCGGTGTCCCACATTGTGAAAACGAAACGGCGGCCCGGCGCGTCGACCAGACCAATCGTTTTGCTGCCGGTGGGAATGTCAGCCACCATCTCCAGCGTTTGCGCATCAAACACGCGCACACCGCCGGGTTCGTAATTCGATACAGCTACAAGGGCGCCATCGTCCGAGATTGCGCCGCCAATGGCGTTTCCGGACTGCACAACACGGTTCACGATCTGGCGGGTGACAATGTCAACCTTGGTCAGGCCTCCGTCGCGGCCAAAGACATAGGCAAAACGTTCATCCGGTGAATAGACCAACGAGGCGTGGGACAGATCGCCCAATCCTTCTATCCGGGCCAGAGCGGCACGGTCGGACTGGTCCACCAACAGGACCGATCCGCTGGCACGTTCGATCACCAGCCCAAGGTCTCCAGTCGCCATCGGCTCGGCTTGGGCCGTGGTCATCATCAATGTCGCCGCAAGGCTGAGGATAGGGTGTTTCATCGTGCCTCCTGTTCCAGCAGGTATCGGGCAATCCATTCGGCCTCTTCTTCACTGATCAGGGGCCGCCACGGGGGCATCGCCGTATCGGGGATGCCGTCAAGGATGACACCGGTCAAAACCTCGGCGTCGTAATGCTTCAGTGTATTCGAGCGCAGATCGGGCCCCAGGCCGCCTTTCAGCGACAGTCCGTGGCACGAGCCGCAGTCCTGATGCACAAGTCTTTTCAGTGCGTTGGGATCAATGACATCGGCAGCAAAGGCGGACGTTGCAGCCAGAACCGCAGTTGTCAGAAAAGTTCGGGCAACCCACCCCGCACGGCCGGGCACATTTCCGTTCGGCGCGGGACACGGCACACGATTTCTGCACCCCAGCTTAGCCATGGGCCCGTTCCAGAATGTCCGCCATGGGCTGTTCGGCGTAAAGTGAGACAACTTTGCCGATGATGAAAAGCGTTGGCGCCTTCAGCCCGGAGGTGCGCACATCGTTGGCCAATTGGTCCAGCCGTGACACCAGCCGGCGTTCATCAGGTGTCGTCGCATTTCCGATGGCCAGAACCGGTGTTGATCCTGGTAGGTTTTCGGTCATCAAACCCATGGCGATCTGGCCGATATTGGCCACACCCATGTAAACCACCAGTGTCGTGTCCGGGTCGGCCAGGCGTTTCCAGTCCAGGTCCAGCACTTTGTCTGCCTGCCGGTGTCCGGTGACATATTGAACCGAGGTCGCCAGCCCGCGATGGGTCAGCGGCACGCCGGTCGAACAGGACGCGCCCTGCGCCGCGGTGATCCCCGGTGCGTATTCTACCGCCACGCCATGGGCCATCAGATAAGCGGCTTCTTCCGAGCCGCGGCCAAAGATCATCGGATCGCCACCTTTCAGACGGGCGACCGTGTGACCTGCCCTGGCCTCTTCCAGAAGGATTTCGTTGATCCGGTCCTGTGGGACAGTATGGCATTTGGGCGCTTTCCCGACAGGGATCAGCCGCGCGCCTTCGGCGTGTAGATTCAGGATGTCGGCAGACACTAGCCTGTCATAGACAACTACATCCGCTTCCTGCAGCATTCGCAGGGCACGCAGCGTCATCAGTTCGGGGTCGCCGGGGCCTGCACCAATCAGAAAAACCTTACCGCTCATGTTCAAACTCGCTGGGTCTGAATGTCTTCGAAACCCGGGTATTCCTGCGCGAATCCAATGCTTTTGCGGGACGTTGCTGGGTAGGCCGGGCGTGTCATGAAGGCAGATTGGCGCAATCGAAAACCAACCTCCTTGACATAAGTTAAGGAGCGCGGGATTTGCGCCCGCGCCCCTTAATTCAGCCTGTAAGTACACCCAAAATCAGCGCTCGACAGTGATCATCCCGATCATGTTCTGTGTCTCCCAATGGGGCCCGCAGAGATAATCCTGAGGGCCCGGTGTCAGGAAGGTCATTTCAACCGTTTCTTCCGGGAACAGCCGGTCGCTTTCGGGTTCGCTGCCATCTTTCAGCAACACACTGTGGCTGGTGCGCTTGTCGACATTCACCCATCGGACAGTTGTACCTGCCTTTACGGTCAGTTCGAACGGGCAGAATTTGTAGTTGTACATCAAAACCACCTTGGCGTCCTCGACCGAGGCCGAGGGGTGGCCGAACAGCTCGACATAACGCTCTTCGGCTTCAGCACAGATTTCGGCGGTTTCATCTGACCAGGCTGGCGCGGCAAGAAGCAGCAGCGCGGGAAGAAGGCGGTGGGGTTTCATGGTCCATGTCTCCTTTCCAAAGTGATTGGGGCCGAGAGAACCGGCCCCAAACTGTTATTGCTTGACCACGTTGATAAATGCGCTGTCGTCGTCCAGCGCCAGGCTGGTATCCAGCGTTACGTGGTGGAAACGAGCGGCGGCAAAGTCATCATGGATTGCAAAACCGACCGTATAGGTTTGACCGGCCTCCAGAGGGACATCGCCGGGTGCACCTGAGTTCAGTGGACGTGTGAAGACGACCGTCCACATGCCACCTGACAGGTTTGCCGAGGCTGCAATCTCACCATCATTGACCACCCGCTGTTCCAGCAGATAACCATTTGTGGCGCTGCCGTCCGCGTAGACACGCATCAGGTCAAGATAGGTGCCATCAGCCAGATACTGCTCGATTTGTTCAGCGGCCTGCAGCTTGTCCCAACCGCCCAAAGCCTTGCCACCCCTGCCTTTGATCTCGATCTCGGTGCGGCTTTCGCTGATGTATTTGGTCACGGTGTCCTGAGCGGTCAGGCGACCGGAAACATCCCCGTTCGCAGCAATTGCATCCGCCTCAGGCGCAAAGGGCATATAGGTGTTGTCGGCGTGGCACGACGCCCAGCACCCGACCTGATCGCCCAACTCGATGCCAGTTCCGGTGATCATCATAGCGACCTTGATCTGGTTTTCGGGATCCATTTTGCCGCCATCGGCAAACGGAGCAGGGTTATGCCCCGCATCCGGCCATTGCAGGCGGATGTACAGGTTTTCGTCATCATGCGCCGCCTGAACGGTTGCGTCGATCACACCGCGTTTGCCGGGGATAGGAGTGGGCTCCAGCTCGCCACCGGCAACGATCTTGTTACCAATCGCATCCAGTTCTTTGGCATGACAGGTCGAACATTGATCACCACCTTTGGTCAGCGGACGGGCCCCGCCATGGGTTTTTCCGTTCTGCACCCATTCAAATGACGCCTGGCCTGGGTAGAACAGTTTCAGGTCCGCACTGGCCACCGCATTCCAGTCGATGTTGGCACCAACATCGCCGCTTTCACTGCTGGCAGGTGTTGCAGACCCATCGGTTGCAGCCGTTGCCCGCTCTTCCGCGACGGCCGCGTCAACTGCTGCCGCAATCTGGGCCTGAACGGCCTCCTGCTGGGCTTTCTTTGCAGCTTTTTCGGCCTCGGCGTCGGCAGCTTCCTTGGCTTCGACCCGCTCAAGGCTGGCAAGGTATTCTGGCGGAATTGGCCGGATGAAGGCCGGGTTTGGTGCTTCAAGCTCTTCCAGATACTCGTCGGTTGCGCGGTCTCGGATGTTCGAGTGGGCTATGCCCTTGTGGCAGTCGATACAAGTCTGACCGGTTTCCATTGCGTTCAGGTGCTGCTGACGCGCACGGGGACGCTGGAATTCGGGCATCATCGATTCAAAGTCATGGCAGTTTCGACACTCGCGCGAGTCCGTTGCTTTCATCCGCTCCCACTCATTCATGGCAAGATGAATGCGCTTGGCTTCGAATTTCTCGCGGGTGTTGATGGTACCGACCACCTTTCCATAAAGCTCTTTCGAGGCCTTTATTTTGCGGATGATCTTGTGGGTCCAGTCCTTGGGTACGTGACAGTCCGAGCAGACCGCACCAACGCCCGAACGGTTCACGTCGTGGATCGTGCCCTGGTATTCCGCATAAACAAAATCCCGCATCTCGTGGCACGAGACACAGAATTCCTTGGTATTTGTGGCTTCCATGGCGGTGTTGAACCCACCCCAGAAGATGATGCCGGCGGCAAAGGCCGCAGCAATGCCGGCCACGGGCATTCCCCACAGGAAATACCGGCGCCAGATCGGTTTTTTCTTATCCGGTTCGGAAGTCATATCCGGGCTCCGTTTTGGCTGTCTTATCTGGCCTTTGGTGGCAGGCCGGTGAGTTTGGCGGATCTGTCAAACGAGGAAAGGGCGGGCGAGGGGCCCGCCCTTTCCGGTTTAAGTTGCGAACCCGTCAGGTGACGTGGTTCGACCGGTTGTGGACATTGAATTTGCCGGTCGGGGCGTAAAGCCCGTCAATCCGACCGATCTCTTCCAATGTCTTGGCGTCGAAGATCACGATCTGGCCATTGGGTTCTTTCGAATCCGACAGGTTCCACTTGGAAACCCAAACCTCGGTACCATCGGCGTTGAATTCGAAGTGAACAGCGGCGCTGCCTTCGTCTTCGGTGATCTGAATGGTTTTCACGATCTCACCGGTCTCTTTCGAGATGACCTGAACCGATTGCTGAATTTCCGGCTCGGGGTGTTTGGTCTGGTCAGCCCAGATGTAGTCCGAGTTCGGATGGGTACGGACAAACAGGCCGGGGCCGTCGGTTTCCACCTCGTAACAGGTTTTCCAGGCCTGATCCGGGTGACCTTCTGGGTCGTTGCCCCAGACTGTCACGGTGCCGACGCCCAGGTGGGTTGTACCCGCCACAGGTCCGCAGTTCGGGTCAATCCAGTTGGCGCCCGGACCGGGGTGCGGCAGGGCAGCGGTGTCGATCATCGCCTCAAGCTTGTGCGTTTCGGTATCGACAACGACCATCTTGTTCGATGCGTTTGCCGCGATCTGGAAGTACCGGCCTGTCGGGTCGAAGAACCCGTCATGCAGGAACTTGGCGCTGTCGATCTTGTCGATCCGCAAATTGTCGAGGTCGGTGTAGTCAACCTGCCAGAGCTGACCCAGCTCTTTCACGGCAACAATCCATGTGGGTTCATTCGGTGTGGTGTAGATGGCGGCCACACGGCTTTCTTCCACATATTCACCGTCCACGTTGGTTCCGCGCGTCGAAACGACTTTCAGCGGTTCCATGGTCTGCGCGTCAACGATTGCGAAATGCGGCGGCCAGTATCCCCCACCGATGACGTATTTACCGTCACCCGACACGGCAACATCTCGCGCGTCATAGGCAATCTTGACTTCTGAAACCAGCATCTTGTCCGGCGTTTGCCAGAGGTCGATCTTGGTCATCTTGCCGTCACGGCCCATTGTGTACCAGAAACGTCCGGGCGTTTCGGGTTCGGTGATGTTGTGATGCTCTGAAGCTTTCAGGACGTGCACGGCGTAGCCAGTCGGAATATGCGTCAGCACTTCTTTCGTGTCACCGTCGATGACGGCAACCTTGCCCACATCGCGTTCGATGACGACAAAGAAGTTTTCCCAGTTGCGGCCGTGCAGCGGCTCGGTCGGATAATCCGCTTCTTCGACATAAACCTTGCGGGTTGCCTTCATCTGTTCCAGCGACATTTCAGGCGGCTTCGGGGCCTCCATCATGATGTAGGTCGCCATATCCTTGATTTCCTGCTCGGACATGATGTCCGAGAAGTTGTTCATCCCGCCTTCAGTTCCCCAGGCGATGATTTTCTCAAGGCGTTCCTGACCCAGTTTCAGAGTGCCGCCTTCGGTTACGGTGCCGTCGGCTGCGGTCTTTTTCCAATGCGGTTCCAGGTTTTTACCGGTTGCGCCTTTGCGCAAAACCCCGTGGCAGCCTGCACATTGTTCAAAGTACAGTTGTTTCGAAGCTTCAAAGGCTTCGTCGCTAAGCGTTGGCTCGTCGGCAAAAGCTGGAGCAGCGACGCTGCCCAACAACATTGCCAATCCGACCCCAAAAGCGCGGCCGGTCTTGTTGTAGCTGATTCCAAGTGACATGATCACTCTCCATTTGCGTGGTGAGGCAATGCAGAGACTGATCCATCACGGGATTGTCATCCTTGACCAAAGTCAACGGGCGCGGCGCTAACTTCGTTCTTTGGACAAAAACCAGGTTCAGATTTCGCCAATAAAACCTGTTTTTTTCACACATGTTTTTGGCGTCTTGATTTCGGTTAAGTGCCCCAATCCCGTCGGACGGTACTGCTTATTGAATGACGAGATGGGCCATGGAGAGCAGGCATGTCATCTGCAATATCGCGCATTTTCAGCGAAGGGTTTCGGATATTTTTCCTTTCCGCCGGTCTTTATGGTGTGTTTGCCGGTGTCGCTTGGGGTATTTGGCTGGCCTCATTGGATGGGCTTTTACCTTATGACGAGCAAAGTTATGGAATGCCCCCGGTCATGTGGCATGCCCATGAGATGATTTTTGGCTATGCAACGGCGGCACTGGGTGGGTTCTTTCTGACGGCAGTTCCGAACTGGACCGGGACGCCCGAAGTGCGGGCGCGATTTGTCACGGTCGTAGCGCTGATCTGGATGGCGGGGCGGCTGGCTGTGTGGTTATCAGGGTCGCTCTCTCCGACTACCGTCGCAATTATCGATCTGAGCTTTGTTCCAATTCTTGTCCTGAAAATTGCCAGCCAGCTGATACGCAGGCCCAAGCCACAGAACATGGTATTTCTGTATCTCCTGAGTTTGGTATGGGTGGCCAACCTGATGGTTCATCTGGAATGGATTGGTATCACCACAGACACGTTGAATACCGGGGTGCGCGCAGGGCTGCTGACCTTGTGTTCTATGATAGCGATACTGGGGGGACGGATCACACCAGCCTTTACGCGCAATGCAATGAAACGCGACGGTGTACCCGAAGCCCTGTGGCCGGTTTCAAATGCGCCGCTGGAAAAGGCCGTGATGGCGCTCGCCCTTGTGCTGCCGTTGTTGGTGCTGACCTTGGGCAGTGTTTCGTTGGCGGGTATCTGCGCGCTGCTGCTGGGCGGCGCCCAGCTGATGCGCATGGCACGGTGGAGAGCGGGTTGGGCGCTGCGGCAGCCGATCCTGATTGCTCTGCACTTAGGCTTGATGATGCTGGCCCTTGGGTTGTTGCTGTGGGGGTCTGCCGTCATCGGATATGGTAATGAGATCGGCGCGCTGCACATTTTGGGGATCGGGTGTGTTGGTGGCATGACCCTTGCCGTCATGAGCCGCGCCGCCCTTGGCCACAGTGGCCGCCCCCTTGTTGCACCGTCGCCCATGGCGGTCGGATACGGGCTTATGGCGGCAGCGGCTTTGGTCCGCTGGCTGGGGTCCGGGCTGGCAGGTGGATATATGACCGCCATGCTGACGGCTGACGGGTTATGGATTGCCGCAATCGGGTTGTATCTGTTTTCCATGTGGCCCGCGCTGACGGGCCCGCGCGCAGCAAAGCACGGCTGACACCGGAACCGTAAGCGCGGATTACAGTTCAGAATATCAAAGGGCGTTCGTTCTTTACGTGGCGGGACACGAGCGCACGAGCGCGTCTTCCGTTTTCAGGTATGTGCCGCACAGACTGAGGAACGTGCCAAGGGGTCTCTAGTTCCGGAAACAGGTCGAAGATTTCTGCCCTTGCTTCTGGGGGAACGCTGGACAGAGCCTGTGCGCCGACAAAAAGGCTTTCTGACGGGGCACCTTCTGCGAAGATGATTTCATGGCGGTCGAACAATAGATGGTAATACGTGACTGACAGGGTGTCTTTTGCAACGCTGATACCAGGGCTGGCGGTAAGAATGCGCGCGGGGACCAGGATCTCCTCTGTGTCAAACATTCTGACGGCGATCCGGGATCGAACCAACATACGGTGCTGTGGCGAAACAAGCAGGTCGCGTTTTGGCAAGTCACACCCCAAGGCCCCGGCCTTGATGAGGATTGGAAGCAGCTTGGGTTTTTTCACCAGCTCCTCATGCGATAGGTTTCGCGTTCCGATCCAACGTATGTGTTGCGGTCCGTTGTCGGCAGTCACGACCATGTCACCCACCTTCAGATCCTCGATGGGCATCGGACCTTCTGGCGTCATGATAAGTGTTCCGGCAGTAAAGCACGGCACGTCAATGATGGCAGCCGGGTCAGTTGTGTCGGGCGCATTGGTCGGCGTGACGTTCACGATGTTCATCGAGTAGGTCGTACCGGGCACAAGAGGTTCAGAGGTAATATAGCCGCCCAATACGCCGTCAACTTCGACGCGATATACAGTAATTGTGCCCCCGCCTGGTTTGGACAGAACGTAGGATTCTTCCAGGTATATTGGGCCGCTTAGAAAGGTGGTCGAACCATCGAGGGTGGTGATAGTACCGGTCTGCGTCAGGTCATCACCGTCTTCGTTGTCAAAGCGGTCACCGTTGAAAACATCCCCTGTATCGGGGATAGGTGGTCCGCCGCCGTTTTGAATAAAACCACCGGCTGCGTCAGTCACGCTGAACAAACGACGATCCGTGTCGGGATCAAAATTGACATCCAACGTAACCGTGTCCGGCCCAATCGTATTCACCGTGATGACACCGGGTGTATAACCGATATAGGAATAGTTCGCCATTTTTGCCCATCAATCTTTGAAGCGGAATTTTCACCTTTTCTCAGGTGGTTGATTACGTCCGGTATATCAAGAAGTCGACGCGAAAGTGTTCACAATTGCCTCAGATTTCAAGGCGACCATAAGGTCATTTCGTTAATCTCGGTGTTTGCGGATCTCTGATCTTGTTCCTGAGGATACTTTAGAAGTCTTGACTTTCGTTAAGGCAGCCCTGTGACCCGCACGTCATGTTGCCTGCACTAGCTAATCTGCGCAAAGGAGAGCGCGATGCGAGAAGTCATGACAAAGAGCATGGCTCGCAACATATTCTATGGCGGGTCACTGTTCTTCATCCTCATCTTTCTGGCTCTATCAGCCCATTCACATCTGTATATCGTCAATTCCGAAAATGCCGCGAAGCTCGACGAAAGTGTGGTTCGGGGCAAACATGTTTGGGAAAAACACGCCTGTATCAACTGCCACACGATCCTTGGCGAAGGGGCGTACTTTGCCCCTGAGGTCGGCAATGTGATGACACGTTGGGGCGTGTTGGACGACCCGGAATCGGCCTTTGAATCCCTCAAGGGCTGGATGGAGGCACAACCCACCGGCATTCCCGGTCGTCGGCAGATGCCGCAATTCAACCTCAGCGACGAAGAGATCCGGGATCTGACCAACTTCCTGATCTGGACGGACAATATCGACGCTCAGGACTGGCCGCCCAACGAGGCTGGCTGAGAAGGGGAATGGAGCAATGAAATACGAATCCCAAAAAATCGCCTATGCCTACTTTGCGGTAGCCATGGCGTTGTTCGCGATCCAAGTGATCGGCGGCCTGCTGGCCGGTCTGATCTATGTGTCGCCAAACTTCCTGAGCGAGCTTCTGCCGTTCAATATCGTGCGGATGCTGCACACCAACTCGCTGATCGTCTGGCTGATACTGGGCTTTTTCGGGGCGGCCTATTTCCTGATCCCGGAAGAGGCCGAGCGTGAAATCCACTCGCCCAAGCTGGCCTATTTGCAGCTGATCATTCTTGTGGTCGGTACGTTGGGCGTGGTTTTGACCTATGTCTTCAACCTGTTCGAAGGAAACTGGCTGCTGGGCAAAGAGGGGCGCGAGTTCCTTGAGCAACCCAAATGGGTCAAGGCCGGTATCGTCGTTGCCGCGCTGATCTTCCTTTACAACGTGTCCATGACCGTTCTGAAGGGCAAGAAGACTGCCATCACCAACATCCTGTTGTTGGGTCTGTGGGGTCTGGCGCTGCTGTTCCTGTTTGCCTTCTACAACCCGGGCAACCTGTCTCTGGACAAGCAATACTGGTGGTATGTTGTCCACCTGTGGGTCGAAGGTGTGTGGGAACTGATCATGGCGTCGATCCTGGCGTACCTGATGCTGAAGCTGACCGGTGTGGACCGAGAGATCGTCGAGAAATGGCTTTATGTCATCGTCGCCGCTGCGCTGTTCTCGGGCATTCTTGGAACAGGTCACCACTACTATTGGATCGGTACTCCCGGTTACTGGCAGTGGATCGGTTCGATCTTCTCAAGCCTCGAGGTGATCCCGTTCTTCGCGATGATGGCCTTTGCCTTCGTCATGGTCTGGAAGGGCCGTCGTGACCACCCTAACAAGGCCGCGCTGCTGTGGTCGCTGGGTTGTGCAACGCTTGCCTTCTTCGGTGCCGGTGTCTGGGGCTTTCTGCATACGCTGCACGGGGTGAACTACTATACCCACGGAACGCAGATCACGGCGGCACACGGTCACCTGGCCTTCTACGGCGCCTATGTCTGCCTCAACCTTGCGATCTTCAGCTATGCGATGCCGATCCTGAAGAACCGTGATCCCTATAATCAGGTTCTGAACATGGGCTCGTTCTGGCTGATGACCAGCGGCATGGTCTTCATGACCTTCGTGTTGACCTTCGGCGGCACCGTGCAGACACACATGCAGCGCGTGGTCGGAGATTACTTCATGGACGTACAAGACCAGATCGCAATCTTCTACTGGATGCGTCTGGGTTCCGGTATCGTCGTGGTCCTTGGTGCGCTGCTGTTCATCTACTCGATCTGGGTTCCCCGGAAAGAAGTCATTGAACCCGGCGCGGCTGAAACCCCTGCGGAGTGATGGATATGGATGGCTCCATGAAACTGAATGAGGGGGCGGCAAACGCCCCCTTCTACCTGCCCCAAGGCGACGAATGCGATGTATTTACCGCAGCGTATAACAACGATTTGCCAGTTCTTCTGAAAGGTCCGACGGGCTGCGGCAAAACCCGCTTTGTCGCCCACATGGCCGCAAAACTTGGCCGCCCGCTTTATACAGTAGCCTGCCATGACGATCTGGCCGCCGCCGACCTGATTGGGCGCTATCTGCTGAAAGGCGGGGAAACCGTCTGGGTTGATGGCCCCCTGACCCGCGCGGTGCGCGAAGGTGCGATCTGCTATCTCGACGAGGTGGTCGAGGCGCGCAAGGACGTGACCGTGGTGCTGCACCCGCTGACCGACGACCGGCGCATCCTGCCGATCGACCGCACCGGAGAAGAGCTGGAGGCCGCGCCCGGTTTCATGCTGGTGGCGTCCTACAACCCCGGCTATCAGAATATCCTGAAAACCCTCAAACCCTCGACCCGGCAACGGTTCATCTCGCTGGAGTTCGACTTTCCCTCGCCTCAGAAGGAAGCCGAAGTGGTCGCGCAGGAAAGCGGCCTGCCGCTGGAACGCTGCAAGCCGCTGGTGCGGCTGGCAGGTAAGCTGCGCGGGCTCAAGGGTCAGGATCTTGAGGAAGGCGTTTCCACCCGACTGGTTGTTTATGCCGCAACACTGATCGCACAGGGCATGTCCACCGACCGCGCCATCCTTGCCGCCATGATCGAACCTCTGACGGATGACGAGGATATCAAACGCGGGCTCCTCGATCTTGTTACGGCTGTCTTTGGGTGAGGCCGGCCGATGGTCAAGATCGATTTTGAGCCATGGGAACCCGAAGAAACGATCGGGAAACTGTGGCACTCCCTTGCCAGCCGCCTCGATGCACCTGAGGTGCACGATGGAGCCGCGGTCGACCTTTCTGAGGTCGCGGGGCGGCTGGCCGTCCTCTTTCGAGGGCTGGGCGGTGGTCCGGGCGTAGAATTGCGCCCGGTCTCGCCCGAGGTTTCACACCACCGTCTGGGTTGGCTTCGTCGTCTGGCAACAGAGGCAGAACTGATGCCACGCGCCTCGTTCGATGGTGAAGTTCTGCGCCTACCGGACCGGCTGGCGGTTTTTCCTGCCCGCGAAGCCAACGGCGCGCTGTATGTCTGGCTGGCCGCCGCGGCTGCCCATGCCGGAACGCGAATTGATGAAGACGACCCGCTGCGCGCCGACCTGCGATCGCTGATTGCCGCGCAGGGCATGGTTGATGCGACCCTGGACGACGCCCCCGGCCTGCGCCCACTTTATACCGAACTTTGCAAGGGCGTGTTGCATCAGCGCGATATTCCCAATCTGCCACCGGTTGAGGACGCAGTCGAAGAGCTGATCCGCCATAAGTTGGGCGACTCTCAACAGCTGTCGGTGAAAGCTGAGCAGCTTCTGACACTGGACGATAACCTGATCGCCCCCCGCGGCTATCAGCCTATGCGCCCGGTTCCCTTGTGGCCCGAACTGCGCGCGGTTGGCTTTTCCGAACATAACGAGGTGGAAAACCCCGATACCGAAGGCCCGCCAGAGGAATCCGGCGAAAAGACGCACCGTGCCCGGCGCCGTAGATCGGATCAGGCCGAGCGCAGCGACAGTTTCATTCTGCATAAGTTCGAAGCCATCCTCAGCTGGGCCGAGTTCCTGAACATCAACCGCCGCATCGACGATGACGATCCCGACAACGCCAAGAAAGCGGCCGATGATCAGGAAGAGATTGGCCTGGGTCAGATATCAAAGGCCCCCCCAACGCGGCTGAAGCTGCACCTTGATCTGGCACCCGAGGATGTGAACCGCGAGCGTCTGTCCGGCCGCATCCTCTATCCCGAATGGGACGTGCGATCGGGCCGGTATCTGCCAGATCACGTCAACGTCCTGCTGTCGGATGCGGATATCCGCGACGACGCTGCCGCCTTCGGCAAGGACCCTGCCACCGCCCGCCGCATCCGCGCGGTCAAACGCCAGTTCGAGGCGCTGCGCCCCGGTCGTGTGATGACACGTGGCCATCTGGACGGTGACCAGCTGGATATCGAAGCCGCCGTGCGTGCCGAAACCGACCGCATGGCCAGCGGCGAAAGCAACGACCGCATTTGGCAACAATCCCGTCCCGAGGCGCGCGACCTGGCAGTCTCGATCCTGCTGGATGTCAGCCGTTCCACCGAAAGTGCCGTAACCGGCCGCGCCGTGATCGACATTGAACGTGAAGCTCTGGCCGCTTTGGCCTGGGGCCTGAACGCCTGCGGTGACGATTTCGCCATTCATGCCTTCAGTTCGCTGAAACGCCAGCGCGTCTATGTCCAGCGATGCAAACGGTTTGATGAGCCGATGGGTGCCAAAGTTGAACAACGTATCGCGTCGCTGCGACCAGGCCATTACACGCGGCTTGGGGCCGCGATCCGTCACTGTTCAAAGGATTTGGCAAGTCAATCCCGCAAGCGCCGCCTGTTGCTGGTGATCACCGATGGCAAACCCAATGATCTTGACCATTACGAAGGGCGCCACGGGATAGAAGACACCTGCATGGCCGTGCGCGAAGCACGCCGCGCCGGGCAATCGGTTTTTGGCGTCACCATCGACAAAACCGGCAAAAGCTGGTTCCCGCGCATGTTCGGACAGGGTGGGTTTGCGGTTATTCCTGACCCACACCGCCTGACCATGGCTCTACCGCAGATCTACCACCAACTGGTCGGAGCATGAGCGAAACCTCTTTCATCGACGAGCTGCCGGGCGAATTGCTGATGTGGGTTCTGATTATCAGTGAGTTGCTGGTTTTTGGTGCCGGGCTGATCGCGTTCATGGGTGTTCGCCTGACCGACCCCGCAGGCTTTGCCGAGGCGCAATCGCATCTTTATCGAACAGGTGCAGCCTTTAACACTGCAATACTGGTCACATCTGGTTATCTGGCCGCGCAGGCCCTGAACTGGCGCCGCGCAGCATTCCGGTTCAAGGCCAGGCTTGCCCTGACAGGCGCGGCCGTACTTGGAATCGCATTCCTGGTTATCAAAAGCGTGGAATATGCTGGAAAGGCGGGGCAGGGCATTACCTATGAAACCCACCCGTTCTTCATGTTCTACTACCTGCTGACGGGGTTTCACGCGGCGCATGTTCTGGCCGGGGTGGGTATCCTGTTGCTGGTCGCGTGGCGCGATGATCCTCGTAACATCGAAGCGGGCGCACAGTTTTGGCACATGGTCGATCTGGTCTGGATCCTGCTGTTTCCCGTGATTTATCTTCTGGGATAAACAAGATGCCGGCAATTTCATCTTTTGCTAAATACTCCCGCCGGAGGCGTCCGAACTCACTCACCAGCGCGTGGCTGGTGCTTTTGGCGCTCAGTCTGGCCTCAACGCTTTTGACCCTGATGAAATCGCCAGACGTACTCATTGCAGGCGGTATCCTGCTCCTTGCACTGATAAAAGCCCGTGTAATTCTGGCCCGATATCTGGACCTGGTTGAAAGTCCGGGCTGGCTGCGGGGCTTCACCATGGTTCTGACGGGGTTCTCTGTGGTGATCTTCGCACTGTACCTGATCTGAAAAAAGCCGCCCCCAAAAAGGGGCGGCAGTTTTCCAAGCAAAGGGACGCTCAGGTTATTGTGCGGCCATAGGCATCCGCGCGATCTGACAGCGCTGCCACAGCGCCGACAAGGCGCCCACTAGATGATCGATATCGTCATCCGTATGGACGGGTGACGGCGTGATCCGCAGGCGCTCGGTTCCTTTTGGAACTGTTGGGTAGTTGATCGGCTGAATGTAGATGCCAAACTCCTCAAGCAAGGTGTCTGAAATGAATTTGCACTTCACCGGGTCGCCAACCATCACCGGGATGATATGGCTGGGGTTGGGCAAATGCGGAATGCCCTCGGCATCCAATCGGGCGCGCACCTGCGCCACACGGGTTTTTTGCAAGTCACGCTCGGCACCTGAATGTTTCAAATGCCGGATCGAAGCGGCGGCGCCGGCTGCAATCGATGGGGGTAGGGCAGTGGTGAAGATGAAACCACTGGCAAAGCTGCGGACAAAATCACACAGCGCGGCTGAGGCCGCGATATACCCACCAACCACGCCGAAGGCTTTGCCCAACGTGCCTTCGATGACGGTCAGGCGATCCGTCAATCCTTCGCGTTCGGCAATCCCGCCACCGCGCGGGCCGTAAAGGCCGACGGCATGAACCTCGTCCAGATAGGTCATCGCGCCGTATTTGTCGGCCAGTTCGCAGATTTCCTTGATGGGAGCGATGTCGCCATCCATAGAGTAAACCGATTCAAATGCGATCATCTTGGGTGCGTCGGGATCCGCTGCGGCCAGTTTGGCGTCCAAATCCGCCAGGTCGTTATGTTTCCAAATCACCTTCTGGGCACGCGAATGCCGGATACCTTCGATCATCGAGGCGTGGTTGAGCGCGTCAGAAAACACGATCAGCCCGGGAATTCGCGCCGCCAATGTCCCCAAAGCAGCCCAGTTCGACACATATCCCGAGGTGAACAGCAACGCGGCTTCTTTCTCATGCAGATCGGCTAGCTCAGCTTCAAGCAGAACGTGATCATGCGTGGTGCCCGAGATATTGCGTGTACCGCCAGCGCCAGCGCCGCAGCGATCCAGTGCGTCGTGCATGGCAGAGATCACCGAAGGGTGCTGCCCCATGCCCAGATAGTCATTAGAACACCAGATCCGCACATCCCGCTGGACCGGTCCGTCAGTTTGACGCGCGTTCGGGAACGCACCGCGACGGCGTTGCAGGTCGATGAAAATCCGGTAGTTGCCTTCGTCTTTCAAAGTGTCGAGGCTCTGGCTGAAAAATTGCTCGAAGTCCATCTGGCGTGCTCCCCGGATAATTGAAATCTCGTTGAACCTATGCCAGTGGCGCGCGCCCTTACATGACAATAGTCAAGTTGGAGATCGAGAAAAGGGTGGCACCCCCGCGCTGGCTTTGGCATAGCATGACACGGGGTTGATCATCCGGGGATGTTCCCGGAGCGGACGAATAAGGGGCTGCCTTCTTGTCACACGAGGCACAAAAGATAGTTGCGCGGCAGTCACTGCTCCTGCGAAGCCTGCCAGAGCAACATGTCGATACTCTGCTGCGTCAGGCCGTCTGGCGGCAATATGATCGAGGCGAGACGATCTTTCTGCAAGAGGAAGAGGCCAAGGCCGTACATGTTGTACTGGCTGGTTGGGTCAAGTTGTTCCGCATTTCCCCGACCGGTGCCGAAGCCGTGGTGAGCGTTTTCACGCGCGGTGAAAGCTTTGGCGAAGCCGTTGCACTGCGCAATGTGCCCTATCCGGTGTCGGCCGAAGCGGTATCCCCATGTGAGATCATGCACATTCCAAGTCCGGTGCTGCTATCGCTGATGAAGCAAGATCCGGAAATTTGCGTATCAATCCTGGCGGCCACATTCACGCATCTGCATTCTCTGGTGGCGCAGCTCGAACAGCTCAAGGCCCAGACCGGTGCGCAGCGCGTCGCGGAATTCCTGCTGAATCTGTGTGATAGCGATGCCGGCCAGTGCGAAGTTGAACTGCCGTATGACAAGATGCTGATCGCCGGGCGTCTGGGGATGAAACCCGAAAGCCTGAGCCGCGCGTTTTCGAGGTTGAAACCAGTCGGGGTGAAGATCAACCGAAACCACGCGGAAATTGCTGACATGGATGTATTGCGAAATTACGCGGAAAGCGACCCGAGCGAGAAATAGAGCCACCTGGATATTTCTCGGGGCAGAGAACAGGCCAAGTCCGATCCGCGATCTTTCTCACAAGCACCTTCCTTACTATTCTTACCGGATATGCCCTTTCCCGCGCGATGCTGAGTGGGTGAGTTGATGGACCGCAGACATGACGATTGAACAGAAATTGGCCGGTTTCCCCCGCGCGAGACTGATGACAGCTGCTACGCCGGTTGAACGGCTTGATCGTCTGTCCGACCAGCTTGGTCTGGATCTGTGGATCAAACGGGATGATCTGACAGGATTGAGCTTTGGTGGCAACAAGACCCGACAGCTTGAATTCTATATGGGTGAAGCACAGAAACAGGGGGCAGATACCATTCTGATCACCGGCGCTGTGCAGTCCAATTTCGTGCGCACGGCTGCCATGGCTGCATCGAAGCTTGGGATGGACGCCGTGCTTCAACTGGAAGAGCGCGTACCGGATATGGGAGAACATTATTATTCCTCGGGAAATGTTCTTCTGGCCCGGCTTCTGGGTGCCGAGCACATTCACTACCACACCGGAGAAGACGAGGCCGGGGCCGACAATGCCCTTCACGTTCGGGCAGATCAGCTTATCGATGAGGGCGGAAAGCCATATGTAATTCACTTGGGCATCGATCATCCGCCCTTGGGGGCGTTAGGCTATGTGGCCGGGGCCGCCGAACTACTGGATCAGATCGCCGATTTCGACGTGGCGGTGGTGCCATCCGGCAGCGGTTCGACCCATGGCGGGTTTCTGGCCGGGCTGCGTCTGGCTGGCAACACGGCGCCTGTTTTTGGCATCTGCGTTCGCCGCGACCGCCACCAGCAACATGCGCGGTTGCAAAAGATATTGGAACGGTTGTCCGGTATGATGATGTTTGACCCGGCTCTGGTCATGAATGACATCCTCACATGGGACGGCGCATTGCCTCCTGGATACGGGCGAATAGGCCCGTCCACACGGAAGGCGCTTGCACTGATGGCGCGCGCCGAGGGTATTTTTCTGGATCCGGTCTACTCGGCCAAAACCTTTGCAGGTTTGTTGGAATTACGTGAGAACGGCACCATTCAACAGGGCCAGAAAGTTGTGCTGTTGCATACGGGTGGGCAACCGGCGCTGTTCGCTTATCAGGAAGAGTTGATCCCGGTCTGAGAACCATCCGAGAAGCCACTGTAGTGGAAGTCACGCTTAGCCCGCCATCCCGTCGTTTCGAAGCACCACGCGGTGACACGTGACCTATGTCAATGACAGCACAGCGGACGTCGTGTCGGTTGAGCGAGCCTGGCCCACCTTAGAATGGGTGGAGACATGTTCGCAGAGTTGGAGGCTGGATATGGCTGATGGATGCGGCTGTGATCGACACGCGCATATGTATCTGAGCGTGGATGAAGCCCTGTGCCGGGGCCGGTCCGCTGCTGATCCGATCACAGAAACGGAAACGCTGCCTTTGGCCGCTGCAATAGGGCGAATATTGGCCCGCGACTGTTTCAGCAAGGTCAATATGCCCGCTTTCGACAATTCGGCAATGGATGGCTATGCGGTTCGAACCGCCGATCTTGGCGATGCCGCCCTGTTCCAGATGGCTGTTGCGGGTCGCATCGCGGCGGGGGACAGCGGATCTCATGCTGCACCTGTGGGTAGCGCGCTGAGGATTTTTACCGGAGCGCCCGTTCCCTCTGATTACGACGCCATCGTCATGCAGGAAGATTGTGATGTTGTGGAGGGACAAATTCGCTTCAGCCGCCGTCCAAAGCCCGGGCAACATATCCGGCGTGCCGGTGAAGACCTTCATGCCGGAGCGCCGATCCTGCGGCGCGGCTGCGAGATTGGCCCGCGCGAGGTGGCAGCCCTTGCATCCGCCGGGTATGGCGAGGTCGTGGTGCTTCGCAAGTTGAAGGTTGCGATCTTTTCAACCGGCAGTGAGTTGCGCCAACCGGGTGAGCCCCTTGGACCGGGGCAGATCTATAACTCGAACCGTTACATGCTGCTTGCGCTGTTGCAGAAGCCCTGGATTGACCTAACGGACCGGGGGCAGGTTGAAGATGACCCCGAACTTTTGAAACAGGTCTTGCTGGACGCGACTGAGACCTCTGACCTGATCATCACGACCGGTGGTGTATCTGTCGGCGATGAGGATCATATGCCGCGTCTGCTCACCGAGATCGGTGGCGTAACGGATGTGATGAAAGTCGCAATGAAACCGGGCAAGCCTATCATATTCGGTCGGCGTGGCCGTGCGCTTTACATCGGTCTGCCGGGTAACCCGGTTTCTGCTTTTGTGACCTGGCAAATTATCGGATCGCAGATGATGGCGCGCCGTGCCGGTCTGCACCACACACCGCAGGCAGCCGTACAAGCAGTTCTGTCGGAACCTTTGTACCGTACCGCAGGCCGACAGGAATATCGCCCGGTTCAGATTGACGGTTACACACCGGACGGACGGCCCCGATTGCGTCTGATGGAGCCGTCCTACAGTGGTCGTGTTGCTTTGCTTGCGCAAGCGGATGGATTGGCGATCATCCCGGCGGAAGTGACGGAATATCCCGAAGGGCAAGGCCTTGAGCTATTGCAGTTTTAAGCCCTAAGCGCTTTTCCCGCGGCATCAAAGGGCGGTTCATGCAGGATTGTGGCCCTGTGTGGACGCCCCAGAACCATAACCTCGACCTCATCACCTCGCTGGGCGTTTTTTACATATCCCAAGGCCAACGACATTCCGACGGTGTAGCCATAGGTGCCCGAGGTCACCCGGCCGATCCCTTCGCCGTTCTTGAAGATCGGCTCACCACCTGTTGCATCCGCGTTGGACGCTGTCACATCCGCTTCGTTCAGGTGCAGGATCACCAGGTGTTCCCGAGCCGGGTTCCGCAACACTTTCTGCGCAGCTGCCTTGTTGAGGAAGTCCTTTTCAAACTTGCAGAGGCGATCAAGACCCACTTCATGTGGCCAATATTCCGGGCTGTATTCTCGGCTCCAAGACCCATAGCCCTTTTCGACCCGCATAGACATCAGCGCCCGGCTGCCAACAGGGCCAGCCCCGAACTCTTTGCCTGCCTCAAGCAACGCATTGTAGAGCCGCACCTGATCTTGGGTCGCGCAATGCAGCTCCCATCCCAGATCGCCGGTAAAGGAGACGCGCAGGGCAAGAACCTGAACCCCCGCCAGCTCGATCTTGGCGGACCGCATGAAGGGGAAATCTTCGGTTGCCAGCGATGTGTTGGTCAGTCGTTGCAGGATGTCGCGGGAGTTGGGTCCGGCCACGTTAAAACCGCACATCGCTTCAGTTTTGCTTTCGAAAGTGGTGCCTTCAGGCAGCGGAACCTGTTTGAAAAAGCGCTTGTGATACCGCTCTGCCATGCCCGAGCCGATCACCCAGAACTCGTCATCAGCCACGCGGGTGACGGTAAAGTCGCCTGCAATACCGCCGCGCTTTGAAATCAGTGGGGTCAGACAGGACCGACCAACGGTTTTGGGCATGGTGTTGGCAAAGACGGCGTTCAGCCAGTCTGCCGCACCCGGACCCTTGCAGACATATTTGGCGAAGTTCGAGATATCGATGATCCCGGCACGGTCACGCAACATCCTGCATTCCTCGCCCACCGGTCCCCACCAGTTCTGACGGGTAAAGCCATTGGTGTCTTTGGTGTCGGGCGTTGCGGCAAACCACAGCGGATGTTCCCAACCGGCGTTCAGGCCAAAAACCGCACCCATGGCTTTCTGCGCCTCATAGATCGGGCGAACCCGTGCCGGACGACCGGCGCCGCGTTCTTCATTGGGGAAATGGATCGCAAACCGATGACTGTACTGATCTGCCACGCGCGCTTTGGTGAACGCCTTGGTGGCCCAGCTGTCAAAACGCGCCAGATCCCAGGCGAACATGTCGTATTCCGTTTCACCTTCGATGATCCATTGCGCTGCCATCAGGCCCATGCCACCCGATTGCGAGAAGCCGGGGATGATACCATTGCAGCAGAAATAGCCATCGACTTCGGGCACCGGCCCCATCAGAACGTTCGAATCCGGAGACCAGATCATCGGGCCGTTGATGACACGCTTGATCCCGGCTTCACCGACCGCCGGTAGGCGTTCAATCGCGTTCATCATGTTCTCTTCGATCCGTTCCAGATCATCTGGGAACAGGTCGTGGGCAAAATCCAGCGGTGTGCCTTCTTCTGCCCAGAACCTCATGTCTTTCTCATAAGCGCCGACCAGCAGGCCGTTGCCTTCCTGACGCAAGTAATACTCGCCATCCCGGTCTGACACAGATGGCAGGCGGGTGCCGTGGCTTTTCACATCCGCCATGGATTCGGTTACGAAATACTGGTGCTCTGTAGGTTGCAGCGGCAGCTCGATTCCAGCCAGTGCAGCAACCTCGCGCCCCCACAGGCCCGCTGCGTTCACCACCCAGCGTGTCCTGATGTCACCTTTAGGCGTTCTGACGATCCAGCTGCCATCCTCCTGCTGTTCGGTTGCAGTGACCGGAGTGAAACGGTGAATCTGCGCCCCGCGTTGACGTGCGCCGACCGCATAGGCGTTGGTCACGCCCGACGGGTCCACATTGCCGCCATCAGGTTCGAACATCACGCAACGGATGCCGTCGTAATTGACCAGCGGGTTCAGCTTCTGGGCTTCCTCGATGCTGATCTCATAGAAATTCATGCCATACAGCCTGGCCTTTGCGGCCTGTAGCTTCAGCTGATGTTCGCGCTCTTCCGTCTGGGCCAGGTATAGCGAACCGGGCTGGAATACTCCGCAGCTTTGACCGGTTTCAGCTTCCAGCGCTTTATACAGGCTCATCGTGTAATGCTGGATGCGGCTGATATTGGTACTGTCGTGCAATCCGTGAATGTTTGCGGCTGCGTGCCAGGTTGACCCTGAGGTCAGCTCGTCCCGCTCCAACAGAACAACATCCGACCATCCCAGTTTGGTCAAATGATACAGGATCGAGCACCCGATCACTCCTCCGCCGATGACCACGGCCTGAGCTTCGTTTCGCATTTTGGCTATCTCGCGCGTTTTCGTTCGCGCTTGTTCTTTCATGAAGACGGGCCCATCGACAATGTCGACAAAATTCGAGATCGAATGAAGTCAACTAAACTCAAACTTTTGGGAATTGCCTGACTGCGCGATACGCTTATGCAAACGAATTCGTCAGAACGTCAATCGGTGTGCACGGCCACGTTCAAACAGCTTTAGGTTCAACTCATCTGC
Source organism: Ruegeria sp. HKCCSP351 (assembly GCF_017872535.1). Lineage (NCBI taxonomy): Bacteria > Pseudomonadati > Pseudomonadota > Alphaproteobacteria > Rhodobacterales > Roseobacteraceae > Ruegeria > Ruegeria sp. HKCCSP351. Next base: position 350,660 of record NZ_JAEDOV010000002.1, read on the forward strand.
TTCCGGCGCGCCGTATTCCAAAGCAAACACAAATGCGTGGGTCAGATAGAAACACGAGGCTTCATGATGCTGGCGCTCTTCGGCCAGAATCGCCGCTTGGTGATACAGCCGGATCAATGCGGGTACATCTTTTTCCGCATGGGCCCGCAAGAGTTGTTTGTCGAGTTCGTCCAGATCCACTGTGACCCTTTCGGTGAATTCACACCGGCTGTCCTCTAGGAGACAAAAGACTGCAACGCGGTCCCGTCTGCTGTTGTTACAACCGATCCGCGATCTGGTCAGAAGGGCCTGACCAGATCAACATTTTCAGGATTGCTTACACTTCAGCCCGGGCTTTTTCGATCTGAGTTGCCACCCAATGATGAAAACAATGGGTCGGGCCGTCCATCGCGGGCGAGAAACGGCCGCCATCGAATTTCACGCCGTGACGGCCTTTCTGCATGCCTTCAACCACAAAGACGTCTTCCTCGAACACCGTTTTCCACAGTTGCGCATTCTTGGCGCGCAGTGCCTCGTGTTCTGGAGCGTCTTCCGGTTTTTTGGCGTAGTAGAGCTCAATCCGTTCGTTCGAACGCTCATGGGTAATCGGATCGATGAGGAAGGCGAAGCCGTGATCGCGCTGAACACCCAGCAGGGTATTCGGGTAAACGACGATATATTCCGCGCCGTCATTCCACTGCTCACTCAGATTCTCGAAATCATCCAGCTTTTCGCCATCGTGACCTTCGAACTGGCGGTAGACATAGGTGCCCTGACCCGAATATTTGCCCAACTCGTTGATGTTGTAGTGATCCTCCAGACGCGAATAGCTGTTCAGGCCGGGATGAACCCAGGGCAGGTGATAGCTTTCGCAGTAGTTCTCAACAGCCAGTTTCCAGTTCGAGTTCAACTCAAGATAAACCGATGCGCCAGCGCCACCGTGATACATCGGTTGATCGAATTCTTTCCAGCGTTCCATCAACTCGCCATGGACATCTTCGAATTCCGGCGCGTCGCCGCTGACATTGACAAAGACAACATCCCGCCAGACATAAGAGCGGATACGGATAAGGCCCAACTCGGCAAAATCCATATCCTCATGGGTATTTTGCCCGGGGCCACCGACATGAGGGGCGGTCCGCAGTTCACCATTCAGGCCATAGCACCAGCTGTGATAGGGGCAGCGGATCGCGCCGCGGATCTTTTGCGGCTTGTCGACCAAAATCATGCCGCGATGGCGGCAGGTGTTCTGGAACACTCCGATCTGACCGTCGCGATCACGAACCATCAAGAGCGGCACACCCAGGAAATCGATCGGATACGCGTCGCCCGCCTCGGGAATGTCTTTGCCAAAGCCGATGCCGGACCAGTTCGCAAACAAGACCGCATCCCGTTCTTCGGCAAAAACTGCGGGATCAATATAATGCTCGTTCGGCAGACCCTTTGCGGTGTTTACCGGTGTCAGAACAGACGAAAGCGGTGCGTGCTTGTTCATCGGCCACTCCTGAGTGATTTTGAATGAGTTTATCGCTGCATCCATTGGCGGCTGAGGCCGTCCACGTTCAATACTAAAAATCCTAATGGCAAATTGAGGCAGGCTAAACCGAGCCCTGAGACAGTTCGTTAAGCAACCAATTCTTGAGAGCCAGCGCCCCTTCCGAGAGCTGATCGTCCGGGCGACCGACAAGATAGAAATTGTCCGGGGCAGGCAGGCTGAACTCCTCTAATGCCACGAGTTTCCCCGATGCGAGCATGGGCTGGACCAGACGTTTCCACCCCAACGCAAGACCCGCGCCTTTACGCGCGACCTGAAGGGCAAGCGCATAGCTGTTCACCCGCGATCCCACAGGAACAACCCCGGAAAACCCGAGGTCATGGAACCAGGATGACCAGGTCGTCCAGGTGCTGTCCTGCGTTTCAAGATGGATCAAACGCCGCTGCACGAGGTCTTCAAGACTGGCCCCTTTAAGGTCCGCGGCCATCTGGGGGCTGCAAACGGGTGTAAGGATATCGCGGTACAGTTTCGTGTGCGTGAGTTGCGCGTTCGCGTCCCGGCCATAGCGGATGAACAAGTCGATATCCGGCCGGTCCGTGAACGCCTTGTCCTGTGCCATCTGGTTCACTTTTACGTGCGGATAATCCTGCCAGAACCGGATGACAGACGGCGACAGCCAAAGTGCGGCGACGGCAGTAGTTGACCCAACGGTTACGTGGTTTTCGGAATCACTGCTGCGAATCTTCTCAAGCACCTTTGAAATCTGGCGGAACGAAGCGCTGAGTGCCTCAAACAGGTCTTGCCCATCCTCGGTCAGTTCCACGCCGCGGTGTTTCCGGACAAAAAGTGCCGCGCCCAGCTCACCTTCCAACGCCTTGATCTGATGACTGACGGCACCTGGCGTCACGGAAAGCTCGCTTGCGGCTTCCTTGAAACTGAGATGCCGTGCGGCGGCTTCAAAGGCCGATAATGTCGTAAGTGGGGGAAGGTTGTAGTGGCGTCGAGACATGGAGGTTTGTTGGCTTTCGAACTCTGGGTGAGCTCAATTCACCCGAATGTTAGAAATTTTGCAATTGAAATCTATCTTTTTTCCTGTTGTTTGCTGAACGACGCAGAATGTACGCCACGTGAGACCGAACAGGACAAGTGATGGATACTCAAGTCGCCCGCCTTGTGCGAAAAACATCGCTCAGCCCCGACACCACTGATTTCTGCTTCGAGATCGAAAGCGGGCGCTTCACCAGCCTCGAGCCCGGGGCGCATGTGGACATCCATCTTGAAGACGGTCTGATACGGCAATACTCGCTGTGGAGCTGGAGTCAGGATGGGCGCCTGATCAACGTGGCCGTAAAACGTGAAGACGAAGGGCGGGGCGGGTCACTGGCGATGCATGACCTGCAAGAGGGCGCGACCGTCGAAATCGGCGGTCCCCGCAACCACTTCAAACTCGAAAGTCATGATCGGCACGTCACTTTGATCGCTGGCGGTATTGGGGCCACACCACTGGTTGCAATGGCACGTGAGCTGCTGAACCGAGGGCAGGATTTTCGTGTCTATTATCTTGTTCGATCAAAAGAATACGCGGCGATGGATGCACAATTCCGGGCACTTGGTCTGGATGAATGGTATCATTTGCATTGTGATAACACAGACGGGGTATTCGATCTGAAATCGGTCATGCAATCGATGCCGATGGGCGCAGACGTTTATACCTGCGGCCCTGAACCGATGTTGAACGCGGTACTGGAAGCTGGTGCCTTGCTGCGCGGCGGCGCGATACACTTTGAACGGTTCGCCGCTGCGTCGGACATTGAGCATGCCCCGAACGCCGATTTCCAGATCAAGATCCAGTCGACCGGAGCGGTCTATCCCGTTGGCAAGGGCCAATCCATTCTGGAGGTTTTGCAGGCCAATGGTGTGCAGGTTGATTTCGGCTGCTCCGAAGGGCTTTGCGGAACCTGTATCGTTGATGTCGTTTCCGGCGAAGTTGATCATCGCGACGGTATACTCACCCCACAAGAGCAGGAAACGCATGAGTTCCTGTGCACATGCGTTTCGCGGGCAAAGTCCGACATACTGGTTCTGAAACTGTAAATGGAGTTACAATCACGCCCTCCATCTGTTGTCGCTAACATGTTATAAGAGCCATCAAGATGGTCGTTTCGAGTCGCATAAGGGTCGGATTCTCGGGCGAGCAGCCCCAACCTCCGATATAGGTTTTCTCGAATTGAAGGGCGCAACCACTTCTTGCGAAGCTGCAAGCAGGTTCAACGGCAAACTGATAGGTCACTAAGGACAAACAGATTTTGCAGGCGGCAAAAATCCGGGAGGAAAAGAGCGGTAGGAGACGCCACTTGCGCGTATGGACTTGCCGCAAATCTCAGTTGATCTGAACACTACCCACTCACTGTTTGGTGCATTGTGCATGTTTGTTTACGCCGTCCGGCACGCTGCATCCCAAACGGAACTCAAAAGAACAAAAAAAACTGCGAACACACGGAGGAAAACCCAACATGTCGATACCCGAACCATTCACAGACGTTGAGATAAAAACGGCGGATGCCGGTTTTTATGAAAACTACAGCGTCCCAATTGCCCTGATCAGCAAGGCCATTATGGTCGCTCTGGTTCTGTGGGCATTGGTATTCCCTGCAAACGCAAACGGAACGCTTGGCAGCCTGAACGGGCGGTTGCTCGAGCTTTTCAACAGCTTCTACATTGTCATTGTCGGGTTGTTCCTTGTTTTTCTGGCCGTTGTCGCCGCTATTCCGTCCACGGGTCGCCGTGTGATGGGAACACCCGGTGAAAAGCCCGAGTTTTCGAACTTCTCTTGGTTCTCCATGATGTTCGGCGCCGGCCTGGGTGTTGGTCTGATGGTTTTTGCAACCGCAGAACCATTAGGGCTGTGGGGTTCGAACCCCGAAGTCGTGTCCGAAGCGGTCGTGGGAAATACCCCCGAAGCACTGCAGTCGGCTTACCGCTATACCTTCTTGCACTACGGATTTCACGCGTGGGCCATCTATGTGGTGACCGGTTTGTCGCTGGCATATTACGCTTATACCCGTGACATGCCTCTCACCATCCGTTCGGCGCTGACGCCCCTGTTTGGCCGCTTCGTCAATGGCTTCTTCGGCCATGTGGTTGACGTACTTGGCGTTGTTGCAACGATCCTCGGTGTTTCTGTCACCATCGGCTATGGTGTCAGCCAGTTCATCGACGGGCTTTTTGCCATCACCGGTATGGAGTGGGTCATGGATCTGGGTGGCGAAGTTCCAACCCCCAGCAAAGTGGGTCTGATCACCGGTCTGGTTGTCATTATGTGCCTGTCGATTATTTCCGCAGTATCGGGCGTTGGTCGTGGTGTTAAATACCTGTCGAACCTGAACCTCGTATTGTCGATCATCCTGTTGGGCACATTTATCGTCTTCGGCTCGTTCGTCTTTGCCATGACCACTTATGGCACAGCAATGGTCGACTATATCCTGCATATCCTGTCGCTCAGCTTTAACGCCTATGGCCCGTTGTCAGTTGAAGCCTTCGCTGCGGCGTTGCCTGCCGAAGCACAAGCCCATGCCAATGATCTGATGGGTGGGGCCACCAATGCATGGGGCAGCTTTGACGGTTTCAAGAGCGGCCTGGAAGGGGCAGCAGCTGAGTTGGATGAAGCAACCCTGGCAGCCGTTTATGCGGCGGGTGAGCAGGGGCGTCAGTTCGGCTGGCAGTCGGGCTGGACCACGTTCTACTGGGCCTGGTGGATCGCGTTCTCGCCCTTCGTGGGCCTGTTCCTTGCCCGTATTTCGAAAGGGCGCTCTGTCCGCGAGTTCATCGTAGGCTGTGTGCTCGCACCGGCATTGGTTTGCTTTGCATGGATGACTGTTCTGGGTGGAACTGCGATTGATCTGGAACTGGCAGGCGCCGCAGAAGGTGCAATCATCGGTGCATCGAACACCAACAAGCTGTTCGTGACACTATCTTACATGATTGACGGTGGTCTGCTGTCAATGCTGAACGTGATGTGCGTGATCCTGATCATGACATTCCTCGTCACGTCGGCAGACTCGGGCATTCTGGTGATGAATACCATCATGTCGGGCGGCAGCCAAGAGACGGGCATCAAGCACCGCATCATCTGGGGTGTCATCCTGACGGCTGTGATCGGCGCGCTGATCCTCGCGGCGGGTGAAAACAACCCGATGGATGCGCTGCGAAACGCAATGATCATCGGCGCATTGCCCTTTACTGCTGTAATGGGTTTGATGTGTATTGCTCTGGCCAAAGCTTTGTTCCGCGACAGCCAGCGTGACAAACACGCCGCTACTGGTGCACAAGCCGCCGAATAAAGCGAAAGCTTAGCTTGTGACTTGATCAGGCCGCCCGGAATTGGGTGGCCTGATTTTTTTTGCGCAGAGACTGGCCACAACCCTCAAACAGCGAAAAGGTGCTGGCCAGCCCGACCTTGGCGAAACACTAAAAACCATATCTCAACGAAAAAGCCCCGGCAAAAACCGGGGCTTCAGAGCATCTTGTCGAGAAATGTCTACATGCAGGCTTCAACGGCGCGTTTGGTCATGACCGACACAAGATGCGCCCGGTATTCCTTGCTGCCATGTAAATCAGCGATCATGTTGGCAGGGTTAATCCGAAGGTCCATCAAGGCGTCCGGGCGGAACTCCTTGTTCAGCGCCTGCTCGGCTTCGCTCCAACGGAAGACGCCATCCTCACTTGCCCCGGTCACTGCCACACGCACACCGTCCGTGAAACGGGCCAGATATACCCCAACAAGTGCAAACCGCGACGCTGGCTGCAGAAATTTTTGATAGCTTGCCGCCTGCGGAACCGGAAAGCGGATCGAAGTGATGATCTCTCCTTCATCCAGGGCTGTGGTGAACATGCCCTGAAAAAAGTCATCTGCCGAAATTTGACGCGTATTGGTCACGACGGTCGCGCCGGATCCTAGCACGCCCGCCGGATAACAGGCTGCCGGGTCATTGTTCGCAACCGAACCACCGATGGTTCCACGATTGCGCACTGCCGGGTCGCCAATTTGTCCAGCCAATGCCGCCAACGCGGGATAAGACCCCGCAGCGTCGCGAGCAACGACAACGTGAGGTGTTGCACCCCCAACAGAGACCGAGCCGTCATCATCAACGCAGACGCCTTGCATCTCGGCAATGCCGCCCATCGACACCAGTTTGGACGGTGCCGCCAATCGCTGTTTCAATGTCGGGATCAGGGTTTGCCCGCCTCCCAATGCCTGCGCATCCTCTGCTGCCAATGCTGCAACCGCGTCAGCAATGGTCGAGGGCTTCTCAAACTCGAAATTGTACATTTCGTTCTTCCTTTCCAAAAGGCGCTGATCCGCCCTTCATCTGGCTATAAATATCCCGGGGAGCGCGAGGGGCTGGTCCCTCGCACCCCAACCTCTCAACCATGCATCGCCGTCCAAACGCGTGACGGGCTCATCGGCATGTCGATATGATCAACAGCCCTTCCACCCGAGTTCAACGCATCCAGCACCGCGTTGACCACCGCTGGCGGTGAGCCGATCGCTCCGGCCTCGCCGCAACCCTTCACACCAAGCGGATTGTGCGTACAGGGCGTCTGGCTGGAATGATCCACGCCGTAGAACGGGACGTCATCGGCGCGTGGCATCGCGTAGTCCATGAACGACGCGCTCAGCAATTGGCCGTTCTCGTCATAGGCGCAGTTCTCCAGCAGGGCCTGACCGATGCCCTGACCAATACCGCCATGTACCTGACCGTCTACGATCATCGGATTGACGATGTTGCCAAAGTCATCCGCTGCCGTGAACTTCTCGATACTGACCTGACCAGTGTCGGGGTCTACCTCGACCTCACAGGCATAAGCCCCTGCCGGGAAAGTAAAGTTGGCCGGGTCATAGAACGCGGTTTCCTCCAGTCCCGGTTCAACTTCCAGCGGATAGTTGTGCGGCACATAGGCCGTAAGGGTCACATCCCCCCACGCCACCGACTTGTCGGTCCCCGCAACACTGAACTGACCGTCCTTAAGTTCGATATCTGCCTCGGACGCTTCCAGCAAATGGGCTGCGATCTTTTTGGCCTTGTCGATCACCTTTTCGGTGGCCTTGACCATAGCCGAGCCGCAGACCGCCAGCGAGCGTGAGCCATAGGTGCCCATGCCGAACGGGATCTTCGAAGTGTCTCCGTGCACGATCTCGACCATTGACTCGTCGATGCCGATCATGTCGGCCACGACCTGCGGGAAGGCTGTTTCATGGCCTTGCCCGTGGCTGTGTGCGCCGACCATAACACTGATCGAACCAGTGGCGTTCACCCGAACTGTCGCCGCGTCGTAAAGACCTGCACGGGCTCCCAACATGCCAACGATATTCGAAGGCGCGATACCGCAAGCCTCGATATAGCAATTGACGCCGAGACCGCGCAGCTTGCCTTTGGCCTCACTCTGCGCGCGTCGTGCGGCAAAGCCCGCAAGATCAGCAGCGGCCTCCAGCTTGTCCATGGTCCCGTTATAATCCCCGGTGTCGTAAGTCAGCGCCACCGGCGTGTCATAGGGGAACTGCGTGACAAAGTTCTGGCGACGCAGGGCGATCGGATCGACACCTAACTCGCGCGCAGCCTTGTCGATGACACGCTCCAGTTGGAAGGTTGCTTCGGGTCGACCAGCGCCGCGATAGGCGTCCACCGGCACCGTGTTTGTGAACATCGCCTTCACATTCACCTGAATGACCGGGGTCTTATAGTTGCCTGCCATCAGCGTCCCATGCAGCCATGTCGGAACCGAGCTGGAGAAGGTCGACAGATAGGCGCCCAGATTGGCATAGGTGTTGGTCCGCAGGCCGATGAAGTTGTTGTCCGCATCCAGCGCCAGTTCAATCGTGCTGACATGGTCACGACCCTGCGCATCCGACATGAATGCCTCGGACCGGCTGGCTGTCCACTTGACGGGCCGGTTGCAGGCCTTGGCGGCAAAGGTGCAGAATGCTTCTTCCGCATAGTGGAAAATCTTTGTGCCAAAACCACCGCCCACATCCGGGGCCACGACGCGGACTTTGTGTTCCGGCAGACCCAGAACGAACGCGCACATCAACAAGCGGATGACATGCGGGTTCTGCGAAGTGGTATAGAGCGTATATTCATCCGTGCCCCTGCTGTACTCGGCCACAGCCACGCGTGGCTCCATCGGGTTGGCGACCAGCCGGTTGTTCACCAGATCCAAAGTGGTGACATGCGCCGCATTGGCAAAGACGTCGTTCACCTTGGCGTCGTCGGCCTCACCCAACTGCCAGTCATAGCAGATATTGTTTTTCAGATCGTCATGAACCAGCGTCGCGCCTTCCTGCGCCGCGGATTTCATGTCGATCACGGCGGGCAGTTCCTCGATATCCAGATCAATAGCCTCGGCCGCGTCACGGGCCTGTTCCAGGCTGTCAGCCACCACGGCAACGATTGGATCACCCACGTGGCGCACCTTACCCTGTGCCAGAATTGGGTGTGGTGGTTCCTGCATCGGCGCGCCGTGCTTGTCGGTCACTTCCCAGCCACAGGGCATTCCGCCCACGCCTTCAAAGTCTTTGCCGGTGAATACTCTGACCACACCGGGCATACCTTCGGCGGTTGATGTATCTACAGAATTGATCCGACCATGCGCGATGTCGGACCGCAGGAAATATACGTAAGCCTGACCACGTACGTTGATGTCGTCGGTATAGTTGCCTGCTCCGGTCAGAAAGCGGACGTCCTCGCGTCGCTTGGAACTGGCTCCGATGCCACTGTCTTTGGGCATTGCTTGTTCTCCTCCCATAAACGGATGCTGCTGCACCCTTCACTTGTCCCACGGGCGCAACGTTTACGCCCGCGGCGGCATCATTCCGCAGCGATACTGCCGACGTCCTGACCTGAGGCGGCCATGATCGCCTTGACGATATTGTGGTACCCTGTGCAGCGGCACAGGTTGCCTTCCAGGTACTTCCTGATTTCGGCTTCAGATGGGCGTGGGTTGTCTTTCAGCAGCGCAGCGGCGCTCATCACCATACCCGGAGTACAGAACCCGCATTGAAGGCCGTGATGATCCTGAAAGGCTTGCTGAATCACATTCAGCGAACCATCCGCATTTGCCTGACCTTCGATTGTGCCAACGTCAGCGCCGTCAGCTTCGACCGCCAGCATATTGCACGACTTCACGGCCTGGCCGTTCACATGTACAACGCAGGCACCGCACTGGGCCGTATCACAGCCGACATGCGTGCCCGTCAATGACAGTTGCTCGCGCAGAAAGCCGGACAGTAATGTCCGGCCCTCGACTTCGCCGCTGACGGCCTTGCCGTTCACGGTCATGGAAATTTTCATGACTTTCTCCTCCCTGAATTCCAACGGTTCAACCGCCCAATACGCGCTTGAACCAACCTTTTTTTGCTTCGCCGCCTTCACCCTCGGCTAAAGGTTCGGCTTGAACCTGATCCGAGGTTTCCGGATCGGGTGTTTTTTCGGGTTCGACCGCGTTCTGAAAATTTTCAAAGAACCGGTCGGCCATTTTTCTGGCGACGCCATCGATGACCCGGCTGCCCAGCTGGGCCAGCTTGCCACCGACACGTGCGTCGACGGTATAGGTCAGCAGTGTACCTTCGGGCACATCAGACAAACTGACATCGGCCGCACCCTTGGCAAAACCCGCAGCCCCACCCTTACCTTCACCCGAGAGCTTCACGCTTTCAAGCGTTACAATATCAGAAAGGGTAACGGCCCCTTTGAAGGTCGCTTTGACGGGGCCGACTTTCTGCACCACCGTCGCTTCGAATCCGTCATCGACCGAGCCCGTCATTTCCTGACATCCCGGAACGCATTCTTTCAGAACCTCAGCCGACAAAAGCGCGTCCCAGACCTTGGATCGCGGCGCGGCAATGACGCGGCTGTCACTAAGCTCCATTTCTCTTCTCCAAGTGTTTTTTCTTACGCTACGTGGTGTTTTTTGCCCTGCCTATTAGACCTTGGGTGTAGGTGTCGCCGAGCCGATCTTATGTACGACTTTGGGCCAGTAGGCGCAGATTACTTTCGTTGTTAGGATTGGATAAACTGGGGGCAACCTGATTGAAAAAAGGCAATACCAAATGCTTGCAGACTCCGTCGAAAGATCTGGCTTCGAGAAAGTGCTGATCGTCGATGACCACCCCCTGTTTTGCGACGCGTTGTCGATGACCTTGCAAAGCGTGGCGCAAATCGGGGAAATCCATACAGCGGACCGATTGGAAGGTGCGATGGAACTTCTGGCAGGGGGGCTGAAACCGGACGCGGTCATGCTGGACCTCAACCTGCCGGATGTGGAAGGGCTGGACGGCCTTGTCCGTCTGAAGGCTGCTGCGAACGCCCCGGTTATCGTGGTGTCCTCGATGACGGATAATCGCGTTGTCAGTCAGGTGATTCAGGCGGGCGCATCGGGTTATGTACCCAAGCACAGCCAACGCGATGTGTTTCGCCTGGCATTCGAGACAGTGCATTCCGGCAAAGTTTTTGTGCCCGAAGGGTGCGTTCTGTTCAATGTCGAAGAAGATGAACACGCCGAGGCGGTCAATCGGCTTGCGACACTGACAAATCAGCAGGCCCGCATTCTGCAACTGATCTGCGAAGGTAAGCTGAACAAGCAGATTGCCTATGACCTTTCCATTGCGGAACCCACGGTCAAGGCCCATGTCACCGCAATCATGCGGAAACTGGGTGTGCAAAGCCGGACGCAAGCCGTTCTGATTGCAAAGAAAGCTTCGTTTGCCAGCGTCTTGCAAGACCACGGCTAAGCGTCATACTCTCACTACATCGTCGCGCTTTAGGGAGGAGGCTCGATGGACCAAGCAGTCGGGTGGGCGACAGCCCGGACCGGTGCGGCAGGCATCGTCAAAACGGCTTTCGCGCGTTACGACACCGGGCAGGCGCTTGGGGTGCTCGTACGTCAACTCGGGGCTGAACCGCTTGCGCTGGTGATACTTTTTGTCAGTCCAAACGCGGACGCGGCTGCGGTCATTACCAATGCCGAGCAGGTGTTTGCGCCTACTCCGGTGGTTGGCTGTACCACTGCCGGAGAACTTGCGGATAGCGGTTATTGCGAGGATCAGATCGTCGCGATTGGCCTGCCACAATCCCATTTCGACGCGCGTACGGTCCTGGTTTCCGATCTGAACGATTTTGAGGCGGAAAGCATCATCAACGAGATGATCCACAACCGAAACAACATGATGGTCACGGCGCCCGACTGGAGCCATGAATTTACGTTCCTGATGATCGACGGATTGTCCACCAAAGAGGATGCGTTGACCTCTGAGTTGGCCGTCGGTCTGGGGCCAGTGCCGTTGTTCGGCGGATCGGCCGGTGATGGAACCCGGTTCGGGCGTACCTATGTACTGCATCAGGGCAAGGCGCTGAGCAATGCTGCCATTCTGGCTCAGGTTCGTACGCGGTGCCCGATCAAGGTGTTCAAAACCGATCATCTGGTACCAACGAACCGGCGTATGGTGGTGACCAAGGCGGACCCGGCAAAACGCATCGTTCAGGAAATCAACGCCGAGCCCGCCGCCCGCGAATACGCCCGTATCCTTGGCAAGGATCCGGATCAACTGACGACATTCACCTTTGCGGCGCACCCCGTTGTTGTGCAGATTGGCGGGCAGCATCACGTCCGCGCCATTCAGCAGGTGGCGGGCAACGGGGACCTCGTTTTTTTTTCGGCCATTGATGAAGGGCTTGTGCTGACGCTGGCCGAACCAAGGGACATGGTCGAGCACCTTGAGGAAGAAATCGGATTTCTGACCGAGAAACGGCAACCCGACACCATTCTGGGTTGCGACTGCATTCTCCGCCGACTGGAAGCGCAGGAAAAGCAAAAGACGCGCGACATCTCGGACATTCTGGCCCGCAATCACGTTGTCGGATTTTCAACCTACGGAGAGCAGTACAATTCCATCCACGTGAACCAAACTCTGACGGGTGTTGCTATTTATCCACCCGAGAAAGAGTAACCCATGATCGAGCATCTTACAGACCCGTCGGACTCGGTTGACCGCCAGAACGAGAAGCTTCGCAAGATCGCTGAAGCGCTGATGCGCCGGGTAGAAGAATCCACCGATGCGTCAGGCGCAGCCTATGCGCAGTTTCAGCGCGCGGCCGTGCTTGAACAAGAGGTCCGCGCCCGGACGAATGATCTGGAACGCGCCCTTGAATTGCTGAACGATTCCAATGCCAGATTGGCACAGGCGAACAAGGACACCGAAGCCGCACGCGCTGACTTGGCCAATGCAATCGAAACGGTGCAAGAGGGGTTTGCCCTTTTCAATCGCGACGAAAAACTGGTGCTGTGTAACAGCCGTTTTGGTCTGCATATGCCCGACATTCAGGAGCGGCTGAGCCCGGGATTGAGCTTTGCCGCATATGTCGAACTGGTCAGCCGATCAGGGTTTCTGTCCCTGCCTGAAACAATGACCCCGACAGACTGGGCCAAAAGCCGTCTGGATCGGCACACGGACGATCATGTGGTGTTCAACGTCCGGCTTGTTGGCAATCGGTGGTCGCAAGTATCCGAACACCGCACGCCGGATGGCGGCACTGTTATTCTGCAAACCGATGTGACCGATATCATGCGGATCGAACGGCAGGAGCGTGACCGGATACTGGATGACAAGGCCAGGCTGATCCGCGCAACGCTGGAACATATTGAACAGGGCGTTTGTATTTTTGACAACAAACACCGTCTGATCGGGTGGAACAACCGCGCCAGCGAGTTGCTGGCCATTCCGATCGCGCAGTTTCAGATGGGGACCCGGTTTGAATCGCTGTCCAACCGCCTCAGCGCGAACATCAAGTTCCAGAAGGGAATAACGGAAGCCGATCTGCTGGATTGGGTAACGCGGCAAACCTATCGCCGTCCTCTGCAATTTCAGATGCACCGTGGAAGGTCGAAAATACTTTCTGTGTTTGCGCAGGAAATGCCCGACAGGGGTTTTGTGATATCCTTCACCGATGTTACCGCAGAACGAAAGTCCGCTCAGGCCTTATATGAAGCCAAAGAGCTGTTGGAACAACGCGTAACATCACGCACGATGGAACTGGCTGACGCTTTGAACGAGGCCGAGCGTGCAAACGCGTCCAAGTCGCGATTTGTGGCAGCGGCCAGCCACGACCTGTTACAACCTCTTTCCGCGGCAAAGCTTTATGTTGCATCGCTGGGCAGCGGCCTGGACAAAGACGACGCAAGGACCGTTGCAGGCAAGGCTGAAAGTGCGCTGAACAGCGTTGAACACATTCTGGAAGCGCTGCTGGATATCTCGAAGCTGGATTCAGGACGGGCCACCGCGCATTTGTCCACCATATCAGTGAGTGCGCTGTTTTCTCAGATGGAAGACGCATTTCGCCCGGTTGCGCAGGCAAAAGGGCTTGAACTGTCATTTGTTGACACAAACGCGCGTGTGACCAGCGACGCCAGCTATTTGCGTCGGATTTTGCAGAACCTGCTGTCGAACGCGATCAGGTATACCGAGACCGGAAAAGTTCTGGTCGGTGTGCGGCGTCGTGAAGGCGCAATTGCCTTGCAGGTCTGGGATACGGGCATCGGAATCGCGTCAGACCAAAGAGACCTCGTTTTTCAGGAATTTCAGCGCCTGCATTCTGATGCCAGTGCCGCAGAAGGTATGGGATTGGGCCTTGCAATCGTAGAGCGCGCCTGTGGGCTGTTGCAACATCCAATCCAGCTGTATTCCGAAGTAGGCAAAGGAACTGGATTCTCGGTCGAAGTACCGTTGGCACAGGAAGAGCAGACTGCATGCGGCAGTGCCCCTGCGGCCCACGATCCGGGCTACAACATACTTGGTAACACGGTCGTATTGTTGATTGAGAATGATGAAAATCTTCGTAGCGCACTGACCATGACCGTCGAATCCTGGGGGGTCGAGGTTTTGGAGAGCGAAAGCGAAGACGAAGCAATCAATCTACTTCGCGAAATTGACATTCTGCCCGACGCAATAGTTGCCGATTTTCAGTTGAACCACGACAGAACCGGTATCGACGCGATACATGCCCTGACGAACGAGTTTGGGCCTCTGCCCGGCTGCATTATTTCGGCGAACCGATCACCTGAACTGGCCGAGCGTTGCAAGCACGCCAATCTGCCTTTGCTCTACAAACCGCTAGATGCGCAACTTCTGCGCTCAACGCTGGAATCGTCGATTGCACGCCGCGACTGAGCGGCATCAATCCGCGACCGGTTCAGATTGAACCAAGGGTCTTCCCCTTGCCGAAACAGCTGGTTAAGAAGTTCTTCCAGCGTCGTTTCAGGAGGCACCATTGGACCGTATCGCCCGCACCATCGCTACCGAGATTAATGCACGTCCCGAGCAGGTCGGTGCCGCGATCAAGCTACTGGACGACGGAGCAACCGTGCCATTTGTCGCCCGGTATCGGAAAGAAGCAACCGGAGGATTGGACGACACCCAGTTGCGCCTGCTGTCCGAGCGGCTGACCTATCTGCGCGAGCTTGAAGCGCGGCGCGAAACCATCCTGAACTCGATCAAGGATCAGGGCAAACTGACGGAAGATCTGAACAAATCCATAGCGCGTGCGGAAACCAAAGCGCAGTTGGAAGACATATATCTGCCTTACAAGCCAAAACGGCGCACCAAGGCGATGATTGCGCGCGAAAATGGGCTGGAACCTTTGGTTGATGCTATTCTGACGGACCGCAACTGCGATCCTGAAACGCTAGCCGCGGCGTACCTCACCGAGGTGGTAGCAACGACCCGGGATGCTTTGAACGGCGCGCGGGACATTTTGACCGAGCGGTTGACAGAAAACGCCGCACTGCTGGGCGAATTGCGCAGCTTCATGCAGCGCGAGGCTTTGCTCAGCGCAAAGGTCATCGAAGGCAAGGAAAAGGACGGCGCCAAGTTCAGTGACTACTTTGACCACGCCGAATTGTGGGCGGACGTGCCTTCACATCGGGCTTTGGCAATGCTGCGGGCATCCAAAGAGGGTGTCGTCACACTGGATATCGCGCCTGAACCGGAATTTGGTGCCGCGCGGGCCGAGACGATTGTCGCCGCTCATCTACAGACACGCGGCACTGGGCCGGCAGACGCGTGGTTGCGCAAAGTCGCGG
Organism: Ruegeria sp. HKCCSP351; assembly: GCF_017872535.1. NCBI lineage: Bacteria > Pseudomonadati > Pseudomonadota > Alphaproteobacteria > Rhodobacterales > Roseobacteraceae > Ruegeria > Ruegeria sp. HKCCSP351. The sequence goes on from NZ_JAEDOV010000002.1 coordinate 366,264, forward strand.
GCTGGACATGGCGGGTAAAGCTTTCGCTGTCCATGATGGTCGAACTGATGGCTGTCCTGCGCAGCCGGGCGCAGGACGAAGCCATTCAGGTCTTCTCGCGAAACCTCAAGGACCTGCTGTTTGCCGCACCGGCAGGTGCCAAGGCGACCTTGGGTCTGGATCCGGGCATTCGTACGGGCGTAAAGGCTGCTGTCGTTGATGCGACCGGCAAGGTTGTCGCCACTGATACCTTGTATCCGTTTCAGCCGAAGAATGATTTGCATGGCGCACAGGCCAGTATCCTCAATCTGATATCTGCTCATCAGATCGAACTGGTCGCAATCGGGAACGGGACGGCCAGCCGTGAAACCGAAAGATTGGTTGCAGACACTCTTGCACTTCTACCCAAGACGGTGAAAGCACCAACAAAAGTGGTGGTGTCAGAAGCTGGCGCTTCGGTCTATTCCGCATCTGAACTGGCTGCACGCGAATTTCCGGACCTGGATGTCTCGCTGCGTGGTGCGGTCTCGATTGCGCGCCGATTGCAGGACCCCTTGGCCGAGCTGGTTAAAATCGAACCGAAATCCATTGGTGTTGGCCAGTATCAGCATGATGTGGATCAGCATCGTCTGTCACAGTCGCTGGATTCCGCGATCGAGGATGTGGTGAATGCTGTCGGGGTTGATCTGAACACCGCATCTGCCCCTTTGCTGTCACGCGTGTCTGGTCTGGGTTCGGCGCAGGCCGAAGCGATTGTCACCCACCGTGACCTGAACGGGCCCTTCCGATCGCGGAAGGATTTGCTGTCCGTCGCCCGCCTTGGACCGCGCGCGTTCGAGCAAAGCGCCGGTTTCCTGCGCATCAGGGACGGTTCCGAGCCTTTAGATGCGTCTTCAGTGCACCCCGAAGCCTATGACATTGCGCGCCGGGTCGTTGCTGCCTGCGGTCGCGATATCCGTCACATCATGGGCCATGATGGCGCGTTAAAGGGGTTGCGGGCCGAACAATTTGTAACTCAGGATTTCGGCCTGCCGACCGTTCGGGACATCTTTGCCGAGCTTGAAAAGCCCGGACGCGACCCCCGCCCCAGTTTTGTCACCGCATCTTTCACCGATGGCATCGAAGAAATTACCGATCTGAAACCCGGAATGGTTTTGGAAGGCACAGTCACCAACGTCGCCGCCTTCGGCGCTTTTGTGGATATCGGCGTGCATCAGGATGGGCTGGTTCATGTCAGCCAGCTGGCGGACCGGTTTGTCAAAGATCCGCATGACGTGGTTAAGACCGGGCAAGTGGTTAAAGTACGTGTCGTCGATGTTGATGTCCCGCGAAAGCGCATTGGGTTGACCATGCGAAGACAAGGGGGTGGAGGAAACCGTCGCGGGGGATGAAGTGCACTGTGCTTCGGAACCCGTGTTTGACGGCGTCAGCTTAGTGCCTTGCACGTGCTCCAATCCATGATTACGACTAGGTTGGCAGGAATGAAGGTGATGTTGGCACCCCGGAAAAAAATGGGCTGAACGATCTTTTCTTCCATGGAGATTTGCAAAGACCGGGGTTTGTAGCGGTTGGCTGGCTCGTAGTCTTGGGTAATGTCTTAAACTCAACCTTGTACCAGAGCGGATCAGTAAACCTTAGGAACTTCACCTTTTCGCAAACCAGAGGATATGCATGACACATGTCGTGACACTGAATGCCGGATCGTCTTCGATGAAGTTCGGCCTGTTCGAACTGACAGAAGACGATCCAGTCATGGTGTGCACCGGTGTGGTCGAACGGATCGGTGAGCCTGAGCCAATCGTCAAGGCGCGGTCATCTGGTGGTGGAGTTCTGGCGAATGGCACGGCAGGCGATATTCACGACCACGCTGCTGCCCTGGACTGGGTACTGAATCTGTTGTCACGGGCCTTCCCCAGTTGCGAGGTCACCGCGGTTGGGCATCGTATTGTTCACGGCGGACCTGAGATCGATACGCCTTTGCCGTTGACTGCCGCTGCTTTGGAGGAGTTGGACAAGCTCTCTCCGTATGCACCTCTGCACCAACCGCATAACCTGGCTGGCGTCAAGGCAGCTATGGAACGCTTTCCAAATGCCGCCCAGATTGCCTGTTTCGACACGGCCTTTCATCGCAGCCACCCCTGGGAGAACGACGTATTCGCCCTGCCGCGCGAGTATTACGACAAAGGCGTCCGGCGCTATGGTTTTCACGGGCTTAGTTATGAGTACATTTCGGACCATTTGGCCAAAACCGCGCCGCTTTTGCACGCGGGGCGGGTTGTGGTTGCGCATTTGGGTAACGGGGCGTCGATGTGTGCCATGATCGGGGGCCGGTCCGTCGGTTCGACCATGGGGTTTTCGTCGTTGGACGGGCTGCCGATGGGATCCCGTTGCGGTCAGCTTGATCCCGGTGTTTTGTTGTATCTTATGGATCAGGAAGGGTTGAGCGCCTCTGAGATTTCCGACCTTCTGTTTCGCAAATCAGGTTTGCTGGGTCTGTCCGGACTTTCAAGCGACATGCGCACTCTTGAAAAAGCAGATACCCGCGAAAGTCGACAGGCCATCAGCTATTTCACGTTCCGCATCCGCCGCGAACTTGGTGCAATGGCAGCAATACTGGGCGGTATTGACGCACTGATCTTCACAGGTGGTATCGGAGAAAACTCGCGCCTTGTGCGCGACAGGGTATGTTCCGGAATGGGGTGGTTGGGGATTGAACTGGATCCCGAAGCCAACGCGGACAATGATAGGATCATCTCGACAGACCTGTCCCGAGTGGTCGCCATGGTTATTCCGACAAATGAAGAGTTGGTTATTGCCCGTGCGGCCGCCGATCTGTTGGCAAATCGATCCCATCGGAAAAGCGCTTAGCTAGGCTGGTACGTCCAGCGATATGAGGGCGGGGTCGGTCCTTTGTTGCGACCACCTTGCTGCATCTGCTCCCATGCATGTGCCAGAATACCCACTGATCGGGACAGGCAGAAAAGGCCGCGCGCCAATGGTGGCGCAAACCCAAGCTCGGCATAAATAACTGCGGTTGCGCCATCGATGTTCATCGGGACAGGTTTGCCCTTATGCCGCGCAAGTTCTGCCTCGATCTGCTGCGCAATGCGCATGAATTGCCCATCGCAAGCACCGGTTTTCACCGCTTCGGCGACCAAGTCCATCAGGCACGGCGCACGGGGGTCTATAGGCGTGTGAAACCTGTGCCCAAAACCCGGAAGTATCTTTCCGTGGCTTTCGATCCACGCATCGATTGCCTGCTCCAAAGCGCCAGGGTAGTGGCCCACAAAATGGTAGAGTTCCACGGCCTGCTCGCCGGCCCCTCCATGAATGTCGCCCAACATGTTCACCGCGCTTGCCATCGCGTTGTTGAGGGGCAGGCCACATGTAACCGCCATGCGCGCGGTCGCAATCGATGGGGCCTGAGGACCGTGGTCGACTGCCGCGACCAGCGCGGCTTCGAACAATTTGGCCTGCGCTTTTGATGGGCGGTCTCCACGTACCATAAACCAGATCATTTCCGCGAAACCAAGACGTCCGATCAGGTTTTGAATCGGCTCTCCGCGCAGGTCTATCCGGCCAGGTTCCATATCGATGATGGAAGTTGCCCACCAATCTGCCACATCGCTCATATGATCCCCTCTCTGCTTAGCGCGTCGATTTCCGCGTCGGTCAATCCGATTTCGGACCACACCGCTTTGTTGTCGGCCCCAAGCTTTGGTGGTGCGATTTGCGGCATTCGCCGGATGCCATCCATTACGACGGGACTGCCTGCAAGCTGCATCTGTTCGCCGTGAACCTGTAAAGAGCCAATCAGACCGCGATCGGAAAGTTGCGGGTCTGCAAGGGCTTCGGGCACGGTCAAAACTTGTCCGGCTGGTACTCCCAATGCATTTAGTGCACTCACCCATTCGGACGCAGCCTTCGTTCTTAGGGTTCGTTCCAGTTCTGAGCGTAAGGCGTGGCGGTTTCTTTTGCGGTCTTCACGCGTTGCGTAGTCGGGGTTGTTTAGCAGGTCATCTCGCCCCAGATAGCGGGCAAGTGCCTGCCATTGCTCGTCCCGATTGGCCGCGATGTTGATCGGGCTGTCCAGCGTGGCAAATGTACCTGAGGGGGCCGAGGTTGTGTTCTCATTCCCATGCGCTCCGGGCGTTACACCACCCACCAGATAATTTGATACAACCCAGCCCATTGTCGAAATAACGGCTTCGGACATCGCAACATCCAGATAGGTGCCGCGTGGGTTGGCGTTCAATGCCGCCGAGACTGCAAAGGCAGCCGTCATCCCCCCGACCGTGTCCGCCAACGGATAGCCGACACGATACGGTGCCGTGTCGGGGGCGCCGGTGATTGACATCACGCCGCTGATACCCTGCACAATCTGGTCATAAGCCGGATCATCGCGCCGGGGGCCATCCTGCCCGAACCCGCTGATGGCGCAATAGATCAGGTTGGGATTGACGTTGCGCAGAACTTCATAACCAAGACCAAGACGATCCATTACTCCGGGCCGGAAGTTTTCCACCAGAACATCAGCGGACTGGACAAGGCGTTTCAGCAGCGCCTTGCCCTTTTCCGATTTCATGTCCAGCGCGACAGACTTTTTCCCGGCATTCTGCGCCAGAAAACTGATCCCCATCCCCGCCTTGTTTCTGGCAGGATCAGCACCCAGAACACGAGCAAGGTCGCCACCATCAGGGCGTTCGACCTTGATCACGTCGGCACCCATCAATGCCAGTTGGTAACAGCAATACGGACCCGCGAGGACATTGGTCAGATCGAGAACCCGTATTCCCGCCAGCGGGTCAGTCACCTTCGGCAACCCCTTCTGACCTGGCCTGTGCACGGCGCGCGCGGTAGCTGGGTAGGAGCACCAGAAGCGCCGCGATAACCAGCAGACCCAGCGTCATCGGGCGCTCCCATATAAAGGCGATGCCATCGTACAGCTGCATGGACCGCGAGAAGTTATCTTCCATCATGCCACCGAGGATGAAACCGATCAGCAGTGGTGCCAATGGGTAATCAGCGAATTTCAACGCCGTTGCGCATACCCCAAAACCTACCAGTATCAGCAGTTCGGTTGCATTGTTCTGCCCGATATAGGCCCCCATCAGAGTAAAGAACAAAATAAAGGGGATCAGATAGTTGCGCGGCACCGAGAGTACTTTGGCAATATAAGGGATCAGCGGCAGATTCAGGATCAGAAGCACCAGGTTGCCAATGAACATGGACATGATGACCGCCCAAAAGATCTGCGGGTCGTCCAGCATAAGGCGTGGGCCCGGTGTCACATTCAGAGCAATCAATGCCCCAAGCAGGATTGCCGTCGTTCCCGATCCGGGAATGCCCAGGGTCAGCAGCGGCACGAACGAGCCTGTACAGGCGGCGTTGTTCGCCGTTTCAGGCGCGGCCAGCCCTTTGATCGACCCTTTACCGAATTCGTCCTGCTCGGCTTTTGGGGCGATGTTACGCTCGACCGCGTAGCCCAGAAAGCTGGCAATCGTTGCGCCCGCTCCCGGCAGAACGCCGATGAAAAACCCCTGTATAGACTGGCGGCCAATCACTGGTGCAATGGCTTTGGCTTCCTCCCTGCTTATGCGCAGGTCCTTGATTTCACCTTCTTCCCCCTTAAGGTCCTTGGGTTTGAGGACAAGAAACAGCGCCTCGGGTAATGCGAACATGGCCATTGCAAGTGTGATAAAGCCAAAGCCCGACTGCAAATCCATGATGCCCATGGTGAAACGAGGCATATTGAACAGTGCGCCTTCACCAACGGTCGCCATAATCAACCCAAGGATTGTCATTATGATAGCCTTGGCAACCTGGCCTGTTCCCGCAAAGGCGGCAATGGCCGACAAGCCGACAACCATCAGCGCGAAATACTCGGCTGAATGGAAAAGCAACGCAACAGAGGACAGGGCAGGGGCGAAGATCATCAAAAGCAATGCGCCTAACGTTCCGCCTGCAAAACTCGCGATTGCTGCAATGGTCAGGGCCTTGCCCGCTTTGCCCTGACGCGCCATCGGGTAGCCGTCAAAGCTGGAGGCGACGGTACCCGCGACCCCCGGCGCATTCAGCAGAATAGAAGAGGTCGAACCACCAAAAATGGCGCCATAATACACGCCGGCCAGCAGGATCAGCGCAGCGGACGGGTCGCCCATGGAAATTGCGACCGGGATCATGATGGCGATAATCGACATCGGGCCCAGACCCGGAAGCATTCCGATGAATGTGCCAATCAGACAGCCCGCCACGACCATCAGCAGATTTTGCAGTGAGAATGCCGTTTGCAGGCCAATCAGAAGTCCTTCAAGCATGTCAGCCTCCGAAAATGCCGGGCAAAGGGCGCATGTAGATGCCAAGGACTTCCTGAACCAGATACCAGACCGTACCGGTGGCGATCAGGGCGACGGGCAGCATGATATGCCATTTTCGTTCACCCAAGATAAAAGACCCAAAGATCAGGAAGGCCGAAGTTGAGATCAGGAACCCTACGGGGCGCAGGCACAACGCGTAGACGACCATCAGAACTAGTAACATGATCGCCTGACCAAGATGGTAATCGCCCAACCGCCGGTAATCGATTTCAGGTTCGCTGGGTTCAGCCTTTTCAAAGCCCAGCAGAATGATCGTGGTAGTGGCGATCCCCAGAATTGACAGCACTTTGGGGAAAGTGCTTGGCCATATGGGGTTTCTTTGCATGAAAGGGGGCAGGCTACTGTCCATCGTGAACCAAGCGGCGTAGCCATATGTTAAACAAACACCCAGAAGAATGAGCGCGATCCAGCGATCCAGCGCCATGGGACCCCCTCCTTTTTTAGTCGTCAGGGTTGGCAGAGCGGGTTACCGCTCTGCCCAAGTTGGATTCAGAGGAAGCCCAGCTTCTTCATCAGATCACCAATCTGTTGTTCTTGCTGCTCAAGAAATGACCGGAAATCATCGCCCGAGTTGTGGATGTTCACCCAACCGTTGCGTGCACGAACCTCTTCCCATTCAGGGGTCTCGTACATCTTTGCAAGCGCGGCCTGGTAAGCTGCAAGCTTGTCCTCGGGCAGACCTGGGGCCGCAAAGAAGCCACGCCAGTTCACAAATGTGGTGTCGATGCCCTGTTCTTTCATGGTCATCGCGTCTGGGGCGGCGTCAACACGATCTGCCGATGTGACGCCAATGATCTTGACTTCACCTGCGTTGGCCAGATCGACGGCTTCCGAAAAACCGGTGGACAGCGCTGCAATCTCGCCGGACAGAAGGGCAGCCATGGCTTTGCCACCCGCATCATACGGAATGTATTTCACGCCAAGCGCATCCTTCCCAGCCGCTTCCATCACCATGGCTGCAACCAGGTGGTCCATGCCACCGGGGACCGAGCCGCCGCCGATGGCCGTGTTGCCCGGGTCAGCGTCGAAGGCAGCCAGCAGATCACTCATAGAGTTGATGGGGCTGTCTTTACCGACGACAATGGCTGCGTAATCACCGATCGTACCCGACACCAGTGTCAGGTCGCGGAAGTTATGAGGAAACACCCCAGTCAACGAACGGATCACAATTGGCGTGGAGTTCACCATCAGTGTCCCGTGGTTGCTGTCGGCGTTTTCAATCAGATAGCCGATGGCTTTGCCGCCACCACCGCCTGACATGTTTTCATAAGATGCGGTGCCCACAAGGCCGGCGTTCGTCAGCGCTTCGCCGGTGCCGCGAGCGGTACCGTCCCAACCACCACCGGCACCGCCGGGGATCAGAAAGTGGATGCTGTCCACTACCTGGTCTTCAGCCAGAACAGGTCCTGCAAGACCGACTGCAGCAACAGCTGCGATCAGGGCGCGACGGCCCAGTGCGAAAGTTGTCATGATGTCCTCCCATTTGACAACGGGCCGCATGGCGGCTCAGATTGGGAAAAACTTAAACACACCAACCTGACATCAACCTGTCATGCACGAGAATAGTGTTAAGACCCGATGAAATTTCTACTTGTCGAAGACAATCTTGACCTCGCAAACGCGATCGGTTCCCGCATGAGGTTGGACGGCCATGTGGTTGATCACGCTTCAAAACTGGACGATGCGACAGCCTTTGTTGAATCGCAGGAATACGATCTGATCCTGCTGGATATCATGCTGCCGGACGGGGACGGTCGCGATTTCCTCAAGCGGCATCGCGCGAGCCATTTGGACACGCCGGTGATCGTTTTGACGGCCCGCAGTCAGGTTTCGGATCGAATCGGCTCGCTTGATCTGGGTGCTGACGATTATGTCACCAAGCCGTTTGATCATGCCGAGCTTGAAGCGCGCTGCCGCGCAGTTCTGCGTCGCAAATCCGGGAATACGAAGACAACGATAGAAGTCGGTGGCATCGTATTCGATCCCCTGGCGGGCCATCTTACCGTGGGTGACGAGACCGTGTCGCTGCGGAATCGTGAACTGCGCCTGCTGGAATTGTTCATCAGCGCACCTGGTCAGGTTTTTTCGAAACAAAAACTAACCGACCGGCTTTTTTCTTATGATGATGATGTCTCTGATAACGCGATCGAAGTTTATGTGGGCCGCCTGCGCAAGCATCTGGAACCCTCGAACCTGAAGATCACCACGTTGCGTGGGCTGGGATACAGACTTGACCATGCCTCCTGATCCCAATGTGTCAGGATCGCTGAGGAACAGGCTGGTTCTGACACTGATCGGTGGCGCGGCCATACTTGCGTTCCTGCTGTTTGTCGCAGTGCGAAACTATGCTGCGCAGGTCGCGCAACAGGGGCAGGACAACATACTTGGCGCATCAGTGGCATCTATCCTCGATGCGGCCGCTTTGCGGGAAGGGGTGTTGGAGGTCGACATCCCATATGCCGCCTTCGCGATGCTAAGCACCCCTGCGGATGACCGGATCTTCTATTCAATCTTTCAGGACGGGTCTTTTCTGTCCGGATACGAGGATTTTCCTCCGACCGTTGGACAGCGTGACGGCAAGTCGCTTTTTAGATTCAGTCAGATCCGGGGTGAAACCATACGTCAGGTCAGCGCCAGCCGAACATTGGTGGGATTGGATAAGCAAACCGAGCTCGTGGTCGCGCTGGGGCAAACACAAGACGCGTTGGCCGAAACTCTGGACCAGATTTCGCGCAATGCAGCTATTCTGGGTGTAGGGTTCTTTGCCCTTGCTGCCGCTCTTTCCTTTTGGGCGACGTCCTCGACCATCGGGCAGCTGAACAGATTAACAACCTCTGTCACCCGCCGTGGGCCGCAGGATTTGAGCCCGTTCAAAAAGCCGGTACCCCGCGAAATGGCCCCTTTGGTTGCTTCACTGAACTCATTGATGGGTCGGCTTGATCAGTCACTCAGCCAGTCAGAAGACTTTATTGCCGAGGCGGCACACCGTGTTCGCACCCCACTTGCTACGGTCAGGTCATATGCTGACGCCACTTTGCAAAGGGTTGAAAAAGAAGAAAACCGCGAGGCTCTGCGTTCGATGGTGCGCGCCATTGACGAAAGCTCTCGTGCAGCTGGACAGCTGTTGGATCATGCGATGATCACGTTCCGGGCTGACCATCTTGAGCGGGAAGACATAGATCTGAACGCCTTGGTCCGTGACCTTGTGCAGCGCCTGACACCAATTGCCGAGATGAAGGACCTGTCACTGTCGCTTTGTGGCGACCCACAGGTCATGTATTCAGGTGACCCCATCCTCATTCAAAACGCCGTGCGCAACATGATCGACAATGCACTGAAATATGCTCCGGCTGACAGTTCTGTTCGCATCGAAGTCACTTCAGAACCTCGGGTTCAAATCCGGGTAAAAGACCGTGGCCCGGGGTTTCCCTCAAACGAAATTGACACTCTCACGCGCCGTTTTGAACGGGGTAAGAACGCAAGCGGCACCATCGGGTCCGGTCTGGGTCTGACCATCGTGCAGGACGTTGCAACAGCGCATGGTGGAGCGCTTGACTTGTCCAACAGGCAGGGAGGCGGCGCATGCGTTACATTATCGCTATAGTCCTCCTTTGGTTTCCCGCAGTCACACAGGCGCAAATCTGGGAGGATCGGCAAGTATTCAACGCCGAAGCGGACGAGGCGCATATTCGGGTCATCTCAAGCACGGATACGCTTTTATTTGAACCCATGATTTCCGGCTTTATCAAGGAAAACCCAGACATTTCCGTCGAGTATATGGTGACGGGTACTGCCGACATCGATCGGATCGTGCGTGCCGCACCGGAAGACTTCGATATTGTCATTTCCAGCGCTATGGACCTGCAACTGAAACTGGCCAATGACGGATATGGACGCGTGATAGATGACATATCTCTGCCGTCCTGGGCACAGTGGCATCGCAGTCTTTTCGCCTTCACGTTTGAGCCCGCGACCATCGTGATTAACCGTGCCGCCTTTTCCGGTGCGCCTATTCCAGAGACCCGACAGCAACTGATTGAAGCTCTTCGAATGCGACCGGACAGTTTTCGGGGCCGGGTGGGAACATATGACATCCGTCAGTCCGGTCTAGGGTATCTGTTTGCGACGCAGGATGCCCGTGCGTCAGAAACGTTCTGGCGTCTGATGGAAGTCATGGGCGGGTTGGATGTGCGCCTTTACTGCTGTTCCGGCGACATGATTGATGATCTTGTCAAAGGTGAGATCGCCGTCGCCTATAATGTTCTTGGCAGCTATGCGGACGCGCGCACCGGGCACAAGGATACACTTGAGGTTATCCTGCCGTCGGATTTTCAGACAACCATGATGCGCACGGCGATGGTGCTTGAAGGTACACCCGTACCTGAATTTGCCGCGTCTTTTGTGCGTCACCTTGTATCCAGTCAATCCAGCCGGGCAGGCGGCAGCCACACCCTCCCGCCTTTGGCACCTTTTGAAACGGACGAAGAACGTGAAACGATCGGGCTGGATCCAGCGCTGATGACGTTTTTGGACAGATTAAAACGCCGCCGTTTTCTGGCCGAATGGGAAAGCGCAGTTATCCAGAGATAGCCTTGCCGTTATTCCCTAAAGGCACGGTTGAAGTAATCTGCCATCGGCTTGACAAGATAGGACAACGGGGTGCGTTCATCGGTTTTGATCAGTGTCTCAACAGGCATACCCGGCAAAAGCTCCTGACCGTTGAGACGGTCCAGCTCGCCATCATTCATAACCACTTCGGCGCGGTAGAATGTAAAGCCTGATTTTTCATCCGTGAATGTATCGGCTGATACGTTTTTGACCTGCCCGTCCAATTCAGGCGTTTCACGCTGATTGAAGGCTGGAAACCGCAGGGCAACAGGTTGACCCACATGCAACTGATCTACATGGATCGCGTCAACGCGCGCGGCGACAAGCAATGGCGTATCCTGTGGAACAACATACATCATGGGTTCACCCGGCTGAACGACAGACTGAAGGGCAAAGACCTGACTTCCATATACTGTTCCGCTGACCGGTGCGCGGATGTCCAAACGTGTCAGCCGCTCGGTCAGGGACAGTCGGCGTTCCGACAGTTCAGCAATTTGTGCCTGAACGTCCCGCAACGTGGTAATTGCCTCTTCGCGGCGGGTTGCAGTCAGTTCAACGATCTGGATCTCGGTTGAAGCGATCTGCCCTTTGAGGCGGGCGACTGCGGCTTCCAGTCGGCCTATTTCACCTGTCAGGCTGGCTTCTTCCCGTTGCAGGGCCAGCACACGACTGGTTTGCGTCAATCCACGTTTCAGCAGGTTTTGCTGGTCTTCCAACTCATCCTCGATCAATTCGACCTGACGGCGCAGCGATACGAGTTGGGCTTGTGTACCTTCAATCTCACTTTCGATCTGAACCAACTGCTTGTTCAGCTGTTCCTGCTGTTTGGACAGCGTTTCCACGCGGGCGTTGAACAGGTTTTGCTGACCTTCGATCAGGTCCAGATCGATGTTGTATTCCGTCTGAACCTCGTGCAACCGCGCCGACAGCTCTTGCGACGAAAGCCCGTCGCGTTCGGCCTGAAGACGGACACGGCGTGTCAGCAGCTCAAAAAGCTGCGCTTCGACAATCGTCTGTTCGGACGATAAGAAGGTATCATCCAGCCGTAACAGCATCTCGCCCGAGGCGACCACATCACCATCGCGAACAAAGATCTCTCCAACAACGCCACCATCAGGATGTTCGACCACCTGGCGGTTGCTTTGCACTTCGATCACGCCTGAGGATACGATCGCACCGGCGAGGCGCGTCTTAACTGCCCAAAGACCCAATCCGCCAACCAAAATGGCAAGCGCGGCGAATCCCACCAGGGCAGGAATTCTCATACTCCAGGCCTGCGCCTGCTTCTTGGTCGTCTTTTTTGCCATTATTCACCTACGGGGCTAAGCTTGCGCTTAATCGCGCCCGCGTTTTGCACCATTGCGCTGAGAACCTCGTCACGACTGCCGAATCTGACCACTTGTCCTTTTTCGACAACGGCCAGATCGTCACATTCCGAAATGGCCTGCGGGCGGTGTGTCATGATGATCGCGGCTTTGCCGGCCGCCTTGAGCCCCCTCACGGCTGCGTTCAAGGCTTCGGTGCCATCCGCGTCCAGTGCCGAGTTTGGTTCGTCCAGAATAAGCAGAACAGGGTCGCCATAGAGGGCGCGGGCCAGCGCGATGCGCTGTTTCTGTCCGCCGGACAACTGGCTGTCATTGCCTTCAAGGAAGGTACCATAACCTTTCTCCAAAGACAGGATCAGGTCGTGCGCATTAGCTTTCTTGGCTGCGGCCACCACCGCTTCGGAATCCGGGTTTTCTGACATCCGGGCGATGTTCTCGGCCACGGTCCCGTTAAACAGGGTAACCTGCTGCGGCAAATATCCGATATGGCTGCCCAGATCGTTGGAGTCATATTGATCCAGAGTGGCACCACCCAGCCGAATTTCCCCGGCTGCCGGGTTCCAAAGCCCCAGCAACGCCTTGGCCAGAGTCGTCTTTCCCGACCCACTTTTGCCGATGACACCCAGCGCCTTGCCCGGTTGCAGCTTCAGATTCACGTTCCGCAACGTAGGCGTTGTTGCCCCAGGGGGAATAACAGTCAGAGATTTGGCTTCCAGCTGCGCTTTCGGGATGGGCAAGCGGATCCGCTGCTCCTCGGGTGGGGTCTGATCCAAAAACCGGCTGAGCGAAGTCCAGGCCGTTCGCGCACGCTCGATCATGCCCCATTGGCCAACCGCTTGTTCGACCGGGGCGAGGGCCCGACCCAAAAGGATTGAGCCCGCAATCATCGCGCCCGGTGTCATTTCATTTTGCAGAACCAGCCACGCGCCCAAGGCAAGCATTGCAGATTGAAGAAACAGTCGTAAAGACTTGGTCAAAGACGTAAAACTACCCGTCCAATCGCTGGCGGAGATGGTTTGACGCAAGGCATTCGAACGCTGGTCCAACCATCGCTTTGTCACGTCCGCCTGCATACCTTGAGAGCGCACAACCTCTGCCGCTTGTCGCGCATGTTCGGCAAAGGCATTTGCTCGCGCTGCTGCTGATTGTGCCTCGGCGACTTTCCTGCTGGTCAGCGCCTGATTGAGCAATGCAATCACGACAAGCAACGCACCGCTTGTCACGGCCAGCCAACCCAACAAAGGATGAAACAGGAAAATCGCACCCAAAAAAACCGGCGTCCACGGAATATCCATCACCGCCAACAAAACGGGGGACGAGCACAGGTTTCGAATGGATTCCAGATCGCGCAAAGCCGTTGCCGGGGCCGACCGAATTTGCGGCAGAAGTGAACGTCGCAGCGTTGCTTCGAAGACGCGCTCATCCAACTGTGACTGAAACCGTGCACCGAACCGGGCAACGATGCGACCGCGGGCAAAGTCCAGCATCGCCATCAGCGCATAAAGCAACGCCACCAACAAAAACAGCGCTGTCAGGGTTTCCACCGCACGTGAGCCCAATACCCGGTCATACACCTGCAACATGAACAATGGGCCCGTCAGCATAAGCAGGTTCACAAAAATGCTGAACAAGAACGCCAAAGCAAGGAACGCGATCCCCTGATTGCGCACATTGCGCAGTTCATGGCGGGGGGCCGCAGATACGCGGTGTTCAGGTTTCAATGTTTTCAATCCACATTATTCGGAGATGCGCCCCCGCATTTAAAAAGTTAGATCAGCCTTGCCAAGTTTGCACATCTTTTTTTAGGCAAGAAACCGCGGGTCCTTAGCGTAAAGAAGCGCTATTCAGCCGCAGCTGTAAAACCAACGGCAATTTTCGTCGTCGTATCGTAGATGCTTCAAGATTACGGCAAGCTGGGTGAAAAAGCGCTTTGATCATCTGGATCACTTCCGCGATCAGTTCCAGCGGAATAGAAGGTTTGTAGTGACCGGTGCACCGATGATCACCAAAACACCCGTGTCCGGTGATGGGTAATGACAAATCCCAGATCAGCGCCCGAAAAGATAGCCAAGACCATCATCTCGGCGAGACTTCTGAGTGCAAAGGTAAGGCATTCTACAACACAGAGCGACCCCATTCCGCACTTGGCCGGCGAACGCCGGACGAGGCACATTGGACCAGCTTGGAAGAGCAAAAAGCAGCATGAAACCTAAACCCGATACACCTTATTAACGCTGCAAAACTGTCCAAAAAGGTAGGACCACTTCATTCTCCTTTAGTCCCAAACGGCAATTATTCTCAGATCCCAAAAGTTTGGTTCGAACAAGGTGCCTTTCGTTCCGGGCTTTGAACCCAAGCGCGCGCCTGCAGAAAGGGCCCAAATACCCGGAGCTTAAGGTGCCTCAGCTGTGACGCCCAATACCGCCGCTCATGTGCGAAGCAAAGCCTTACCATGGGTCAGACCATTCACCTTCTCCAGGATGGCTTCCGCGTCAATGCAATGGTGCCGATAGAGGTCGCCGATTGTCCCTGTCTGACCAAAATGTTCGACCCCCAATGGGATGGTCTGATGTCCCTGTACGGCACCCAGCCAAGACAATGTCGCGGGGTGTCCGTCGATCACTGTAACCAGCTTGCAGTGGCGCGGCAGACCGGACATCAAAGCTTCGATGTGGGACCGAGCAGCCAAGTTCCCCCGCGAACGCGCCCGTTGCGCAGCCGTCCACCCGGCGTTTAGCCGATCTGCCGAAGTCACCGCCAACACGCCAATGTCTTTGCGTCCTTCGCCCATTACGCCAGCGGCTTTGATCGCTTCGGGTGCAACGGCCCCTTGATAGGCGATTACAACCTCGCAATTCGGGCCCGGCTTCCGCAACCAGTATGCACCATCAATGGCACCTTGGCGGAACTCATCGTCCACACGCTTTCCAGGCTGTTCAATCGGGTTTGTCGTCAGGCGCAGATAGACCGAACCGCCTGTTTCGTCCCGCAGCCAGGTGCGTTCGTCCGGTTGTCCTTCGCCGCCACGCTGAAGGTAATCAAAGGCCCATTCCATGATCACCGCCAGTTCATCGGCAAAGGCTGGCTCAAAGGCTGCCAGACCGTCCTGACTCATCCCGATCAACGGTGTGCCAATGGATTGATGCGCGCCGCCTTCTGGTGCCAGCGTTATGCCCGAAGGCGTGCCGACCAGCATAAAGCGCGCATCCTGATAACAAGCGTAATTGAGCGCATCGAGGCCGCGGCTGACAAAGGGGTCATACACCGTACCGATTGGGATGAGCCGCTTGCCAAACAGGGAATGCGAAAGGCCCGCAGCGCCCAATAGCAACATGAGATTCATCTCGGCGATACCGAGTTCGATATGTTGCCCTTCGGGAGTAAATTCCCATTTTGCCGTCGAAGGGATACGGTGTTCAATGAAAGCGTCGGCTTGCTCGGATCGGGCAAACAGTTTGCGCCGGTTTACCCAAGGGCCAAGGTTTGTTGTGCCTGTGACATCAGGGGACGTCGTCAGGATACGCTCGGCCAATTGGCTGTCGCGCTTCGACAAGTCATCCAGAATCTTGCCGAAAGCCATTTGGGTCGAGATTTCGCGGCTTGTGTCGATGTCAATAGATGGAACATCCAGCTTGTCATCGAAATAGCGTCGCGGACCTTTTGCAAAGAAGGGAACTTTCGACAGAAAATCTTTCAGCGCCTCTGGGTCCGGCACTGCCGAGAGAGGTTCCCATTCCTTGCCGGCAGGCACGCCCATATGTTCTTGCCACGCGACGAACTGGCTGTTGTTCATCAGTCCGCCGTGGTTGTCCTTGTGGCCCGCAATTGGCGTGCCCCATCCCTTGACAGTGTAGGCCAGGAAACAGGTAGGGCGGTCATGTTCGATTGCATCAAAGGTTTGGGCCATGGTCTCGACGCAGTTGCCGCCGAGGTTTTCCATCAATGCAGCGAGTTCGGCATCTGTGCGCCGTTCGATCAGCGCCGTCACATCCCCCTGATCCCCAAGATCGTCCATGAGGCGCTTTCGCCAAACCTCGCCACCCATGAATGTCAGGGCCGAGTATTCCTGGTTCGAGCAGGCATCAATCCAGTCTCGCAGCCGATCACCGCCAGGTTCCTTGAAGGCCGCGCGCTGCAACACGCCGTGCTTCACCCGCACGACATCCCATCCGAAGGCATCAAAGATTTTTTCTATCCGTTCGAACAAACCTTCACGAACGATGCCGTCAAGCGACTGCCGGTTGTAGTCGATAATCCACCACGTGTTGCGCAGGCCGTTTTTCCAGCCTTCCTGCAATGCTTCGTATACGTTGCCTTCATCCAGTTCAGCGTCGCCTACAAGAGCCACCATGCGCCCCATCGGGGCATCTGCCCCCCAGTTTTTGGCCTTGACGTAGTCCTGAATGATCGAAGCAAACGAGGTGATCGCGACACCCAAACCTACCGAACCTGTCGAAAAGTCGACATCATCGATATCCTTTGTCCGGCTGGGGTAGCTTTGCACGCCGCCAAACCCGCGAAAGTTCTCCATCTTCTCGCGGGTCTGGTTGCCCATAAGGTACTGCATCGCGTGGAAAACCGGTGACGCATGAGGTTTGACCGCAACCCGATCTTCGGGGCGCAAAGCTGAGAAGTAGAGCGCCGTCATGATCGAAACCATCGACGCGGACGACGCTTGATGACCACCAATCTTGATCCCATCCACCTTGGGACGGATATGGTTGGCATGGTGGATCATCCAATGCGACAACCACAGCAAACGCTGTTCGACGATTTTCAACAGCTTGGGATCATACGGCATGGTGGTCTCCGGGTTCATGCGGCACTGCGGGCAGGGTAGGGCAGAGCTTGCTCCAAATCCGCAAGGATGTCATCAACGTCTTCCAGCCCGACGGAAAGACGGATCAGACCGTCGCTGATCCCATGTTCTGCCCGTTCTTCCGCAGTATAAGTCGAATGAGTCATGGATGCCGGGTGCTGGATCAGGGTTTCTGCATCCCCCAAGGACACGGCGCGTTGGATCATGTTCAGGCGGTTCATGAACTCGATGCCACCGGACAGGCCAGACTTGATTTCAAAGGCGATCATGGCCCCCGGCTGCGACATCTGGCGTTGTGCGACATCGTGCTGGGCAAAACTCTCAAGCCCCGGGAAATAAACCTCACTGACGGTAGGGTGTGCCTGAAGGTAATCGGCAACCACCTTGGCGGACGCACAGTGACGATCCAATCGCAGGTTCAGTGTCTTCAACCCACGCAGGATCAGCATTGCGTTAAAAGGTGCCATCACTGCGCCTGTCATGTCTTTCATGCCGACCAGCCGGATCTCAGAAATCTGCTCGGCGGTTCCGACCACAAGACCCGCGACCACATCGCCATGCCCGCCCAGATATTTGGTGGCGGAGTGCAGGACGATATCCGCGCCGTGCTCGATCGGGCGGGTCAGATAGGGGCTGGCATATGTATTATCGACCACAACATGCGCACCAACAGAATGCGCGATCTCTGAACTGGCGGCGATATCCACCAAGCGCATGTTTGGATTGGCTGGGGTTTCAAAATAGACGACGCGGGTTTTTTCGGAAACAGCGGCTTTCAGGTTTGCAGGGTCCGTCATGTCGACATGGGTAATAATGACACCCCATTTTGCCAGCCCGTGGCGCATGAAAGCGAAAGTGCATCCGTATAGCGTTTTGTCGACAATGACTTCGTCACCTGGTGACAGCAGGGTCCAAAGTACGGCGGTAATTGCGCCCATCCCGCTGGAGAGGGCGAGCCCGGCCTCGGCACCTTCCAGCACGGCAATGCGCTTTTCAAGAAGGTCACATGTCGGGTTCGATATTCGGCTATAGATATGGCCTGCGCGCTCACCGGCAAACATTTCCCCGCCAGCCTCTGCGGATTCGAAGGAGAAAGTTGAGGTCAAGTGGAGGGGCGGGGTCAGCGCACCATCGTTTTCAAACGGGTTGTAGGCATGATGAATGGCGCGAGTGGCAAATCCGGTTGTGCGGGTCACGGTGGGCTCCTGAGCTAAGTTGTTATCACTTTGCGCCTTTACTTTGAGCAACGGGTTGCGAATAATGCCAAGTTTAGGACAAGTATTGGCATAATATGCTAAGAATGGAGAGAAGATGGACGCCAAAGACAGGCAGATCATTCGAGCGTTGCAACGGGACGGGCGTATGACGAACCAGGATCTTGCTGATGAGGTCAACCTATCTCCTTCACCGTGTCTGCGGCGGGTCAAAAACCTTGAGGCCAGCGGTGTCATCAAAGGATACAGCGCCGATGTGGACGCTGCCGCATACGGGATGGCGATTACCGTCTTTGTCCGCATCCGGCTTGAGCGGCACAATGAAACAGATGTGCAGAAATTCGAAAAACGCGTTCGGATGATCGATGAAGTTCTAGAATGCCACGTGCTGACCGGCGCAATGGATTACCAGTTGCGGGTATTGGTATCAGACCTCGAAGCATACGAGGACTTTATTCGAAACCGAATTCACCCGATCGGCGGAATAGCTTCGATCGACACCAGTTTTGTCTATGGAACAGTCAAGAAAACAGCGGTGTTTCCAGCCTGAGATGGCTTGAGTTCTCGAAAGTGACCCTTAGCATTGAGTTCCAGATTGTTAGGATGCGAAATAACCGGTTTCGAGGTTCTGAGACTATGGGTATTTGCCGTTAGAAAATTCACCTACTGGATACACCTCCACAAAAGCAACATAATCATCATTACACGCATCTTCTGCATGGCAACCTGCCCGTACACTCTTCCTAAAATACGCCTTAGTTCGAAATCTCAGGGTCGGGTCACGACAAAATCCGGCACAATCGCTGCTTGTTTGATAGCTTCCTCAACATCATGCCCGGCGAAGAATCCAAAATCCGAGACAAGTGCCGAAGCCACTCCGGCATGACGCGCGCCCAGAATGTCAGTATGCAGACTATCACCCACCATCAGAACGCGGGATTTGTCGACAGGCCCAAGTCGCTTAAAAGCAAGATCATAGATATTGCCGAAAGGCTTTCCATAAAACTGCGGGGTTACGCCCGTCCGGTCGGCCAAACGGTGCGCGAAAAGACCGGGTTCTTTGGAAAAGCCGTACTCACGTGGGGCAACGATGTCCGGGTTGCCAACCAATACCGGGCGGGGTCGGCTTAGCAATGCCGCCTCCAACATCGCCTGCCGGGTTTCGGTCCAGGCGGCTGACCCGATCATCAGAAAACCATCAACAG
This sequence comes from Ruegeria sp. HKCCSP351, assembly GCF_017872535.1. Lineage (NCBI taxonomy): Bacteria > Pseudomonadati > Pseudomonadota > Alphaproteobacteria > Rhodobacterales > Roseobacteraceae > Ruegeria > Ruegeria sp. HKCCSP351. The sequence continues at coordinate 385,791 of NZ_JAEDOV010000002.1, forward strand.
TTTCGTAGGGTTGCGGGTCATCCTCCAGATAGGTTAGTTTCAAATCTTCCAAATCGCGAAGCCCGGCGCTGGGTGTCGCCATCAAACCCCAATGCAGCCCATGTTGACCATTCAGCCCGGACAGCAACGTAGCCCGACTGGTAATCACATCCTGCGGAGCGAAGTCATATCCCAGCCTGGTGTATTTCTCCAACAGCGTGGCGTGGGGAAACCCGGCGGCATTCGACACCACCAGGACACGTTTGCCCGCAGCCGTTAGTGACTTGATCCGTTCCGGCGTATCGGGGATCGCCGTTTCTCCGATATTGAGAACCCCGAACGCATCCAGCAGAAACACGTCGAACTCATCCATAACTTCGGAAAGGGTCTCGATACGACAATAATTCACGTCGTTCGGTTCAATATCTGGAAGGCGGTGCCGGACGGCTTCGTAAGCCTTAAATGCCTCCTGCGCTGAGAATCCGGTCAAATGATCGCTCCTCGTACTTTTGCCGAAACCCATTCGCTGATCATGACCGCAAGAAGAATTACGATTAGGATAAGGCTGACTTGCGGCCACGCCAGAACATTAAGCGAGGCCGAAAGCTGCAACCCGATACCGCCGGCACCAACCAGCCCAAGAACTGTGGACTCGCGAATGTTGATGTCCCAACGAAAGACTGCAATTCCGGCAAAAGCAGGCAGGATTTGCGGAACAATCCCATACGCCATGACTTGCCACCGCGAAGCACCGGTGGCTGTGATCGCCTCGACCTGACCGTGATCAATCTCTTCAATCGCTTCATAAAGAAGTTTGGCGCAGAACCCGATTGAACGGATGGCGATCGCTATGACACCGGCAAACACACCTGGTCCAATGATAGCGATCAATAGCAGCGCCCAGATCAGCGAGTTGATTGAGCGGGTCGAGACAATGACCAACAAAGCAATGGGCCGGATGAACAACGCCGACGGGGTAGTGTTGCGGGCCGCCAAAAAGGCAACCGGCACAGCCATGCACAGAGCGATGATCGTACCCAGAGTAGCAATGTTCAGGGTATCCCAGATCGGGCGACCCAGCTGGGTGATATAGTCCCATTTGGGCGGCGTTGCGCGGGTCCAGATATCGTTGGCGATACGGGGCGCATCCCAGACGAAAAACCAGGTTGTCGATTGCGAAATCAGCTGCCAACAGTAGACAAAAACCGCTACACCCAGAAGCCATCCAAACCAGCGAACCAGGCTTTGGCCCGTCGTCCGCCTGCGCCAGATTTGTGTATCGTCGCGTTCAAGAACCGGCATTACTGAACCCTCGCGCGGATAATTCCCGAAAGGTATTCGAGGGCCATGACGATTCCGATGATAAGGATCAGAATGGCGGCTGCCGTGTCGTATTCATATCGATCAAACGCGGTGTTCAGTGTCGCGCCAATGCCGCCTGCCCCCACCAACCCGAGAATAGCGCTTTCCCGGAAATTGATATCGATCCGGTACATGGACAGACCCACAAGCCTAGGCATGATCTGAGGCTGAACCCCGTAGTTGATCCATTGCAGCCATCGTGCACCAGAGGCCTGGATCGCCTCAGCCTGAACTTTGTCCATCGCCTCGATATCTTCGGCCAAAAGCTTGGAAAGAAACCCAATGGTTGCGAAAGACAGCGTTAAAAATCCTGCCAGCGGGCCAAAGCCAAAGATGGCCACAAGCAAAATGGCAACGATTATTTCCTGCAATGCCCGGCTTAACGCGACAATGCCGCGGCAAATCATGTAGATTGGCAACGGGGCGATATTACGTGCAGCCCCCAATCCAATCGGGATCGAAATCAGGATGCCAACAACCGACGCGGCCACGGTCATCACAATGCTTTCCAGAAGGCCGGCCCAGATATCTGACCACCGTGAAATGAAATCCGGGCTGGTAAAGGCAAGGACGAACGCCCATCCCCTGTCCAGTCCCTCATAGACCCTGCCCCAATCAACATCGATGGTCATGAACGCCGCAATCAGGTAAGCGAAGAACCCCAGTATCAATGCCCTGCGCAACAACGTGTTTTTGATAAAGGCCGGTTTGCGCCAGCCTTTTCCCAGCATGTCGTCAAGTTCTCGATGGCTCATTCTGCGGCCTCGACATCTTCATCCTCATCCACTTTTTCGATGGTCGCTTCCCAGTCTTCCTCGCCGTAAATCTCGGTCAGCTTTTCCGGGGTGAGCCCTGTTGGAAGACCATCAAATACGATTTCGCCAAAGCGGAGGCCCACGACACGCGGAACGAACATCTGGGCTAGAGCCACGTCATGGATGTTGATGATGGCCGCCAGCCCGCGCTCCTGACACAGCTCGGTGATCAGCCGCATGATCTGTCGACTGGTCTTCGGATCCAGCGACGCGGTCGGTTCATCGACCAGCAACAACTTTGGGTCCTGGATCAGAGCGCGGCAGATACCGACCCTTTGGCGTTGACCACCCGACAACTCGTCCGCGCGTTTGTCGGCCATATGCAACAGCCCCACCCGGTCCAGCAGGCGGAAAGCCTCGTCCACATCCGACTGCGGATACCGCCGCAGAAAGCTGCGCCAGAATCCCACATACCCCAACCGACCGGACAATACGTTTTCCATCACGGTGAGGCGTTCGACCAGGGCATATTCCTGAAAGATCATACCCATTTCGCGGCGTGCTTTCCGCAACGCACCCGACCCGAGTTTGGTCAGGTCCATGTCATCCAGAAGAACACCGCCGCTTGTGGGTTCGACCAAGCGGTTGATGCAACGGATCATGGTCGATTTCCCCGCGCCCGAGGGTCCAATCAGTGCAAGCACCTGCCCTTTGGGTACCTCAAGATCGATGGCCTTCAGTGCCTGATCTCCGGTCTTGTAGGTTTTCGTCAGCTTTAGAAGACGCAGCATAAATTGCCCCCGATTAGGGTGATAAGCGGGCCTTTTCAGGCCCGCTGGATTAAGCAAGACTTATTGGCAGGCGTAGGAGACGCCGTTTGCCGCGTCAATTTTGCGAATGACGTCCCAGAATTCCTGGTAAGTCATCTCAAGAAATTGGCCTTCGTTCGACTTGGAAAACTCCGCTTCAAGCGTCGTCCCTTCCCACTCGAAGTTGAAAAACGCATTGCGGATTTTCTCCTGCAATTCGGGCGTCAGGTTGTAAACGGTCCCAAACCCTGTGGTCGGGAAGGTCTGCGACTTGTAGATCGTAACGACATCATCTTCATTGATCACATCGCGCGAGATCATCCGGGACTTAACGGAGTTCGCAATTGAGGCCGCCAGGTAATCCTTGTTTGCCACACCCAGGATCGAGTTGTCATGCTTGCCCGAATAGACGGGTTCGAAATCGCGATCGGGCAGAAGATCGAAGTCACTTTTCAGGATCGCCGACGGTGCTTTGAAGCCCGAGTTGGAGGTGGGCGACGTAAACGCAAGTTGCTTGCCTTTGATATCCTCGACCTTTTCGATGCCCGAGCCTGGATAGGTGATGATCTCCATTTCATAACCGAAGTTACCGTCTTTTGAGGCCATGATCGTAAACGGACGGAACCCGGCACAGTTTACCGCAAGTGGGTTGGACCCGGTGTTGAAGCCTGCAATATGCAAACGCCCCGAACGCATCGCCTCGATCTGGGCCGCGTTGTTTTGAACGGGAAAAAAGACAACGTCCTTGCCAGTTTCCGCTTTCAAATGGTCAAGAAAATCTGACCATGCGGTTTTGTATACGGCGGGGTCTTCTACCGGTGTATAGGCAAAAATCAGGGTGTCAGGATCAATTTGCTGGGAAGGATCTGTGGGGATATCCGCAATCAAATCCCCGTCGACATCGCAAAACCGCTCGTCGAGATCACCCCTCGGGCAATCTTGCGCCGAAGCTGTGCCTGAAAGCGACATGAGCGCAAATGCCGATGCCCCAACCAATAATCTGATGTCTATCTTCATGTTTTCCTCCCAGTTATGCGCGGTCTTTTTGCAGTCCGCTGTTCGTCATTCATTTCAGTGTTTACGGGGCGACGAGAACATCGACCTCGGCACCGTTGATCGCGTTAAGCAACTCTCCTGTTGGTTTCGTGTCGGAAACTATGGAATCCAGGTTGGTCAGGTCTCCGACCTGAGACAGGCCTTTACGGCCAAATTTTCCTGAATCGATTAAAAGATGTCGATTTGCTGCGCGCGTCAGCATCATTCTTTTGACAGCCGCAAAGCCGCGCACGGTTTCTGAAGGGCCTTCGGCCGAAAAACCTGATGAGCCGATCATGCATCTGTCGACATTGAACCGAGACAGGAATTCCAGCGTTTCGGTTCCAATCGTCGCAGATTCGGTTGCCAGATATTCTCCTGGACAAAGCAAAACCTCGGCAGCCCCATGGCCGAGGGTCATTGCCACCGGAATAGAATTTGTAATCACTGTGCAAGGAGTGCCGAGATAAGCCAATGCACGGGCCATCTCGATTGTGGTCGAACCGGAATCGATCATGACTGTTTCACCGTCGCGCACCAGCCCTGCCGCGCTGATTCCTATGCGTTCGCGCTCCTCAATTCGCGCGTTGGCCCGCTCGTCCAGACCTGGATAATGCCCTTGCGCCGGGGCAGATGCCCCTCCGTGCGCGCGTGCGATCAGGCCGTCATTCGACAGAGCGTCGAAATCCCTGCGCACCGTCTCGTTAGAGACGTTGAAACGCTGGGCCAATTCATTGATGCGAACGTGTGGGCGAAGCTTCAACTCCAGCAGTATTTGCTGGCGCCGGTCGGATTTCTTTACCCTACCCCGTCCCTTTTCAATCGTTTTGGCACGTGTTTTCGTTTTGGACATCCAACAACCCAATCAGGTTTCAAACCCCACTTTTGTGGGATTTCGGGCATAATGCAATAATTTTTGTTGCATAACCCTCAGTAGGTTGTGACAATTCGGAAGAGTCCAAAGCGCAAAGCAAGAATGATGAATTGAACCGGTTCAAAGTGAAAACCTAAGGACCACCATTAACGACTGAAGGTTATTCTGGGCGCGCTTTTGATACCGTGTCATTGAGGGCAGCATGAGCGACGGCGACATAACAGACCAGATTGCAGCACTTCCGATGCGCTGGGACAGGGATGGAAAACTGCACGTTCTGATGGTGACTTCGCGCGATACAGGGCGGTGGGTCATCCCAAAAGGTTGGTTGATGGAAGGAAAGAAACCCTGGCATGCCGCTGAAATTGAAGCACTGGAAGAAGCAGGTGCTGTCGGGGCAATCTCGAAACAGCCAATTGGTCATTTTTTCTATGACAAGCGCTTTGAGGGCGCGAGTAGCGTTCGCTGCCGCGTTACTCTCTATCCCATGGTCGTTGAAAAGTTGAAACGGCGTTGGAAAGAACGGGACGAACGGACGCGTCATTGGTTTTCACCAGGGAAAGCGGCAAAGCTGGTGGAAGAAAGAGATCTCTCAAGTTTTTTGAAAAATCTGACAAGCGACCAGAACGCCCAGTCTGTCATTAACAAGCTACGAAAAGCTGGATGAGAAAGCGCCTGACAAAATCAAAGATACTGGGCGCGCAATTACCAAAGGGAGGAAGGATAATGAAAAAAATTACATCCACGGCCGTCGGGTCGCTGATTGCAATAGCCGCGTCTGTGTCGGCAGCGCAGGCAGACAAGCTGACACTCTATTGCTCGGCGCAGGAAGACTGGTGCCAACTCATGGCGCGCAGTTTCGAAGATGCGACGGGCATTGACGTCAATATGACGCGTAAGTCGTCAGGTGAAACCTTTGCACAAATCCGCGCCGAAAGTTCGAACCCAAAAGGAGACGTGTGGTGGGGCGGCACGGGTGATCCGCATTTGCAGGCCGCCGAAGAGGGCCTGACAATGGAATACATGTCGCCAATGCGCGATCAGCTTCATGATTGGGCGATTTCCCAGGCCGAAAGTGCCGGAAACAGAACGATCGGTATCTATTCCGGCGCACTTGGGTATGGCTATAACGCAGACTTGCTAGCGGCCAATAACCTGCCCGAACCCGCCTGCTGGAAAGACCTGCTAAAGCCTGAATACAAGGGTCACGTTCAGATGGCCAACCCGAACTCGTCTGGTACGGCCTACACTACGCTGGCCTCGATGGTGCAGATCTTTGGCGAGGATGAAGGTTTTGAGTTCATGAAAGGCCTGCATTCGAATATCAATCAGTATACAAAATCCGGATCGGCACCAATCAAAGCAGCCGGTCGTGGTGAGAACACCATTGGCATCGTCTTCATGCATGATGCGGTAAAGCAGGCTGTATCGGGTTTCCCGATTAAGGTCGTCGCACCATGCGAGGGCACGGGATACGAAATTGGCTCGATGTCCATTATTGAAGGCGCCCGCAACGAGGAAGAGGCTAAGAAGTTCTATGACTGGGCGCTGTCGCCCGAGGCTCAGAACCTTGCCCTTCAGGTCAACGCGTTTCAGGTGCCCTCGAACAAGAGCGCAGAAACGTCGGATAGCGCGCCTGACATGAGTCAGATCAAGCTGATTGACTATGACTTCAAAAAATATGGTTCCTCAGACGAGCGAAAGCGCCTGTTGCAGAAATGGGACGAAGAGGTTTCAACTCTGCCGCAGTAAATGACTGACCGGACTTCAAAAACGACCCATCAGGTTCTGATCTTCTGGATCATCGCCGGGTGGGTCGGATTCTTTCTGCTGCCGTGGTACATGGTCGACGGCGGCCTGTGGTCATTCGAATGGCTTTTTGACGGCTACCCGTTTGACGAAGATTATGCCCCCGCTGCATTCCTGATCGCACAGGGTGAGAAGCTTTGGCTTGCCCCACTGTTGATCGCCCTGACCTTACCCCTTTTGGTGTTGAAGCAAGCCAAGTCTGACCCGCTCTATGCCCGTGTTCTGATCCTTTCCGGCGCACTCGGCTTCGGCTGGTTGATCGCGCAGGGTTTCGGGATTGGCATCAGGGGATTCAATTTCAATTGGTTGGAAGCCTATTTTGGCGAACTTGGTGATCGCCAATTCGGCATGGGCTATGGTGCAATGATTTGCGCTTCAAGCTTTCTATTCCTGTTGACCCAAGGCATTGCGGCAAGAGGTGCCATCAACGGTGACGTCTTTGTCGTCAGTGCGATTGGCGGTGTGATTACCATCGTCACTGTCTTTGTCTTTTTTCCGATCGCCAAGATGCTGTTCGCTGCCTTCGTCACTGAAGATGGCGCATATTCCATTGCTGTCTTCTTCTCAAAGTTCTTTGATGCCCGGCTATGGGGGTTGGGGTGTTTTTTTGGTGCCAGATGCGGCGCAGCATGGAACTCGTTGTTTCTTGCCATCCTGGTTGGCTTCGTCACGACAGTTCTGGGGTTGTGCTTTGCACTGGTTGTGACCCGCTCGGGTTTCCGCTACAAACGCGTGCTGCGGGCTTTGACTGTTCTTCCGATCATCACCCCGCCATTTGTGATTGGCCTCGCGCTGATCCTGCTTTTTGGCCTGTCAGGCTCAGTCACACGGTTCGTCGCAGAACTGTTTGGCACGCAGGCAACGCGCTGGCTGTACGGAATGCCAGGCATATTCATCGCACAGGCCCTTGCATTCACACCCATTGCATTCCTCGTTCTTATCGGCGTGGTGGAAGGCGTCTCGCCATCTATGGAGGAAGCGGCCCAGACGCTCCGCGCCAGCAGATGGCAAACGTTCAGGACAGTGTCCCTGCCCCTGATGCGCCCAGGTCTTGCCAATGCATTTCTTTTGGGCTTCATCGAAAGTATGGCCGACTTCGGAAACCCGCTTGTTCTGGGTGGGAATTTCGACGTTCTATCGACCGAGATTTTCTTTGCCATCGTCGGTGCGCAATACGACCAAGGCCGGGCGGCCGTTTTGGCCATGGTACTGCTGTTTTTCACCCTTTCGGCCTTTTACGCGCAGCGTGTTTGGCTGGGCAAGAAAAGCTATACCACCGTGACAGGCAAAGGTGACGCAGGCGTGCACCCTTTGATGCCGACAGGTCTTTCAGTTCCCGTGCTGGTAATCGCTCTTGGCTGGGCGGTGTTCACGATCATTGTCTATGCAATGATCATCTACGGCAGTGTGGTCGAGCTTTGGGGGGTCAATAACTCCCTGACCCTAAAACACTATGTCACTGCATTCTCTGTTCGATTTGAAGAAGAGGGCATTCGTTGGACCGGCGCCGCTTGGGACAGCTTCTGGACCACCATAACCATTGCGGCAATTGCTGCCCCTCTGACGGCGGCGGTTGGGTTGGTAACGGCTTACCTGTTGACCCGGCAGAACTTTGCAGGAAAGAATGCTTTCGAGTTTGGAACCATGCTGTCCTTTGCTATCCCCGGTACGGTGATTGGTGTCAGCTATATTCTTGCCTTCAACGTTCCGCCGATCGAAATAACCGGCACAGGCGTTATCCTTGTTGTCAGTTTCATATTCCGCAACATGCCGGTTGGGGTCCGTGCGGGCATCGCTAGCATGTCGCAACTTGACCGCAGTCTTGATGAATCATCGCTGACCCTTGGCGCAAACTCGTGGCAGACATTTCGTCGTATCATTCTGCCGCTGCTACGCCCCGCGATACTGGCCGCGCTTGTTTACAGCTTTGTCCGCGCGATGACGGCGATCTCGGCTGTGATCTTTCTGGTCAGCGCCGAATACGACATGGCAACCAGCTATATCATCGGGCGGGTCGAGAATAACGACTATGGTCTCGCCATTGCTTATTCGACGACGCTGATCTTCGTGATGCTGGCAGCGGTCGGGTTATTGCAAATTCTCGTCGGTCGGGTCCAGATCGGTCGGCGCACACAGAGCACAACGGAGACACCCTCATGACCGACAACAAAATCGGTTCCAAGGCCGCCCCGGTATTATTTGAGAACGTGTCGAAAGTGTTCGGCAAAAATGTTGTTGCTGTTGATAACATTAACCTTCATGTCGAAGCGGGAAAACTGGTCACGCTGCTTGGCCCATCAGGCTGTGGGAAAACGACAACGTTGCGCATGATCGCCGGGTTAGAGATGGCAAGCTCTGGCAAGATTATGATTGGCGACCGGGACGTCACCAAACTGCCCGCAACAGACCGCGACGTATCAATGGTGTTTCAATCATACGCGCTGTTTCCGCACATGAGTGTGCTGGAGAACGTAATGTACGGCCTCACGTTCTCGGGCTTTGCCAAGGATGAGGCTCGGAGCCGCGCGCTGCATGGCTTGCAATTGGTAGGGCTCAAGGGGTTCGACAATCGCCTTCCCTCCGAACTCTCGGGTGGTCAGCAACAACGTGTCGCCGTCGCGCGTGCACTGGTTCTTGAACCACAGGTTCTGCTGTTTGACGAACCGCTGTCCAACCTCGATGCCAAGCTGCGACGCCAGGTACGCGAGGATATCCGGGCCATCCAACAAGACCTTGGACTGACGGTTGTCTATGTCACCCACGATCAGGAAGAGGCCTTGGCCGTCTCTGACGAGATCGTCGTGATGCGAAACGCCGCGATCGCTCAGATGGGTACACCTCGCGAGCTTTATGACGCCCCGAATGACCGGTTTGTTGCCGATTTCATAGGCGAGGCAAACCTGCTCAACTGTCAGATCGTTTCAACCGACGGTGATACTGCAACAATCGAGATCGAAGGGTACCGCCAAACTTTGCCGCGCCGCGGTTTGACCAATGGGCCCGCGACCATCGCTGTACGACCCTCGCGCCTTGTAATTGGATCTGATGACGGCATCGCCGCTACAGTGGCCAAGGCAACCTATGTTGGCGTGCGGATGGAATACACACTGACCGGCGCATTTGGTCAGGTTTTTGCGGTCCACGATGATGTTGATGCACCGCTTGCGCCGGGTACCGAAATCACGATGGGGTTTGCCGGCAAAGGACCGGTACTTCTGCCTGACTAGATGCCGAGTTTACTGATCATCACTCACCCCGAGGTCGTTATTGATCCGGATACCCCCATTACTGAATGGGGTCTGAACGCGACAGGTCGCCGGCGCGCCGCAGCCTTTGCCGCCAGTGAAGTTATGGCCAATGTCACCCACGTCTGGGCCAGCAGCGAACGAAAGGCTCGCGACACTGGTGAGATTTTGGCCGCACCTTTGGGGTTGCCTCTAAATATCCACCCGGATCTTGGTGAGAATGATCGGAGTGCCACTGGTTTCCTGCCACGGGAAAGGTTCGAGGCGGCCTCCGACGCATTCTTTGCCCAGCCGGAGATTAGCTTTCGCGGTTGGGAAACTGCGGCCGACGCGCAGAGGCGCATTCGTCGGACAGTGTCGGAGATCATTCGTGCTCATGGCACCGGAGACCTCGCTATCATTACACATGGTGCGGTCGGGACATTGTTGTGGTGTGAGCTTTCCGGAAATCCGATTGACCGCCATTACGATCAACCGTCACAAGGCCATTATTGGCAGGCTAGCCTGACAACTCTACGACCTTTTTCCACTTGGTTGCCAATGGCCTAGACGTTAAGCACCCCAAGCGCTCTCTGCGATTTCCAGCAAGCTTTCAAATACGTCTGGTGTGCCGACGATCACGCGCCCACCGTCGCGGATCATCGCGTCGGCGTCTTGATCTTCGACAACTCCGCCCGCTTCCGCGACCAGCAGTTGTCCGGCCAGACAATCCCAAGCGTTCATGTGTTCTTCCACATAACCCAGAAGTCGCCCGGCTGCGACATAGGCCAATGACAACGCCCCGCTGGCGTTTCTGTGAAACATGGAACCGCGCTCGATCAGTTCTGCGACCACAGGCACGACGTGGCGAGTTTCGATCCGGTTCGAATACCCAACAGAAACCGTCCCGTCCTGAAGAGCCACGCCAGAGGCCACGCGTATAGGTAAACCGTTCAGTGTCGCGCCCTCTCCGCGTGTTGCCACAAAGGTCTCGTCCATATTCGGATCCCGAATCACACCGACCGCAGTACGCCCTTCGGTGACACCGGCCAGAACAATCGTCCATACCGGTATGCCATTGACGAAATTCGTAGTTCCATCAATTGGATCAATCACCCAGTCAAAACCGCTCTCACCGGTGGCAGCGCCGTGTTCTTCGCCAAATATCCCGTCTTGCGGCCAGGCAGCCATGATCTTTTGGCGAATGAACGTTTCGACGTTTTTGTCCGCCTCACTCACCCAGTCCTGAGCACCTTTTTGATCAATGACCAGATTACTCCTGTCCAAGAAGTATTTCTCGGCAATCACCCCAGCTTCTTCACAGACCGCGATGGCAAAATCTCTGCGTTCCGAAAGACGATTCATGGCCTGTCCTTTTGTGTTTGTGTATCTAAGGCCAACATTGCGGACCAAGCGGAAGCCTTGCAATGACTGAGTTGCAGCACCGTTCAATTCATGCCGCTTCGAGGTTGCCGAGCAATATGGACGTCATATCGGCGGTTATCACCCCGTCTATGGCAACAACATCCATTCCAGTCTGATAATCAACGTTGCTTTTTGTAATTCCCGACAAGTCCGCATTTGAATCCAAAAAGACCCATTGAGGTTCATGCGCAGTGGGCTGTCCAACGGCCACCTGCAATATTGCCAGTGCATCCAGGGCATTGATGGTGCCATCTTGATTGATATCTGCCGCGATCAGGTTTTCCGCAGCGGGGGGACCCCAAGTCGGATCGAGGCCAACCGAAATGCGTAACACTTGCAAAGCATCCATTGCGTCAATCTCTTTGCTCGCTGTCGAATAGTGCTTGATGATGTCCAGTCTTCCGGGGAAAGTGCCATCCGGAAGGTCCAAGTCAAATTGTCCCTGATCGTCAGCCGTGACGGATACCGTGCCACCACCGACCGGTGTGAACTTGATCTCTGCATCCGACAATCCGGGATTAGCAGATTGGCTGTCCACTGTGATTGGCCCAAGCACGCCATCCGAACTGTCCGGCGTCAAACCGCCGAAATTACCGAAATCAACCGGAATGTGATCGGGGCCATCGAACCCGGCCCCGAAAATATCAGCGCTGGTCAGCGTTCCACCCGAAGCGGACTGAACCTGCACGACCTCGCCCCGATACTCTATCCGGGCCCCTTGTGTAGTGCTGGTAAAGGTCAGTTGCTGAGGGGACCGCAACAGCAGGTAGTCAAACAAGTCCAGACGGTCCACACCCGGCTGAAAATCCGTGATCGTCGTCATACTGCTGCCCGACTGCATCACGAAAATGTCGGCCCCTGCCCCACCTGACATGGTCGTAGCACCCGTTCCTGCTATCAGTATGTCGTCGCCATCGCCACCCATCAGGGCGGTATCCAGAATACTACCGCTCAGCATGTCGTCTGCGGCAGTCCCCGACACTGCTCCAAACCCTTTGTCCACGATCCCCAGATTATCGACAGGAACCGTAATGACAGTCACTCCGGCGCCTTGTTGCGACGTAGCCAGAACCTGCAACTCGTCACCAACATGGGCAAGGCTCAGCGATTCGACGTTCTGTAATCCACTAATCAACGTGTCAGCGAAACTATCCAGATAGACCAACTGGCCTTCAGGTGTCAGCGTGAACAATGTAAGCCCATCGTCACCGCCACCCGCCACGACGAATACGCGCCCGTTGATGTCCACGACCTCAAGGTCCTGCACAGATTCGAAGCGGGTCGTGAGCGAATCCAGAATATGATCTGTGGCGCTCAGGCTGCCGTCAGCGTTCAATTGAAGCACACTGAGCGAATTGCTGCCTGCACCCGCCACGATCACCCAGGGTTTGCCGTAGGCATTGATCGTTTCGACGGCTGTCGGAGTTGAGATTCCGAGCGTCCCGAGGGCCGAACCGTTGTCAATTTCGGTCAACTGACCGGAAATGCTGTCGATCCGATAAGTTGAGACTGTATTGCTGGCCGCATCACTTGAGATCAGAAAATGGTCAGTCCCTGCGCGCAGCGTCTGCATCGCGTCACCAGTGCCAGAAACAAGGCCAGCAAGGCTCAGCGTTCCGTCCTGATTGACAAGGTATGTCCCGATTTGCCCCGTTTCTTCATGAGCCATTGCAAGAACATCCATCAGGCCAATCGACACTTGAACAATGGCCGAGATATCTCCGCCTCCTGTCAGAGATCCGGTTTCCGTAAGGCTGTCCAGGGTGCCGTCTACGTTAAGGTCATATCCGACCAACCCGACCGCCATATTCACATCCAGTACAAGTTGTTCGGTTCCCGCCAGCGTTATCGGTGTGCCACTGCGACCAACCTGAAACGTGATTGTTCCGCTGTAATATTCCGTGTCGACCAGTTGCGGTAACGCACCTTCGACCAACCGCCAGACAGCGACGCCGCCACCCGGTCCGGTGACGGTATAAAGATACGTGGTGCCGTTAAACGTTTTTAAAGCCGTATCGCCGATACCTGAATCGAGCGCCGCGCTCCCCGTTGCCACCACACCTTCGAATTGAAGCATCACAGCCAACACCTCCTGCGCCACTCCTGGCCTTGACCAAAAGATGACCTGATGCACGGACCGAAACAAAAGCGGAATTGTGGTGAAAACGAGAAGTTCGGTTTCAGATTAACTCAATTTTTTGCTTTCGATCGCAACAGTAACCAGTGGGAAAGACAGATGAGCCAGCCGTTATCAGCGCGACCTGTCTTCCTTTTCGGTGATCGCGGAAACCACATGTGAGGGTAAGATGACCAAAGCACCAGAGTTCAACAACCGTCCGGCGGCTGAACCTTCGGAAACGGACCGCAAGCAACACATTCGCCAGTGGATCGAAGGAAAACTTGGCCGCTGGGCAGGGCGCGGAGCGGCCGGTGGGCTGATTTCAACTTTGATGGCCTTGCCCGCGTTGTCACAAGCCACAATTGAAGAATTATATGCTTTTCAATTCGCGGAAACCATTCCAGGCGTTCGCTCTGTCAAGCTGTTGAAGAATGGCGATGTTCTTCTAAAAATGGCCGATGGCCGCACAATGATTGTGACCGCTGAAAACGTCCAGCTCCTGGACAGCGGTGCCATCATGATCGCTGAGAATGCGGTTCAGGAGATTGCCCAATTCAGCGCGGTTGAAGCCAGTGTTTCCGCGGGCGCGTCCGCAGGTGGCATCAGTGGCGCCGGCGCGGCGTTGGGCGGATTGGGTCTGGCAGGGGCGGCTGCGGCCGCAGGAGGTGGCGGCGGTGGCGGTGACAGCCCCGTCGTATCCGAGCCCACCTCCGTCGTGTCCGAACCCGCCCCGACATACCCAAGCCTCAACCTGGCTGATCTGCAATCTACTGCGCTGAACAACATCAGCACCAACGCCATCCCTCCCAAAGGGACGGCAACCATTGAAGTCACAATAGGGTCACTGGTCAAAACCGTGACACCCAACCCCGATGGCAGCTGGAGTATCTCTCTGACAGCCGCCGAAGCCGGCGCACTTCCACAGGGGGTATCGACGGTGACCATCACGAACCTGGATGGGTCGGGTACTGAATTGTCAACACAATCCGTTCAATTTGACATCGATACGGTTCCACCAAGCCTGTCCATCACCGGTTTTTCTGACGGACCGGTTCTCAACCTAGCCGAGCAAGCGACCGACCTGACTGTCACTGGCGTAACCGATGCAGAAGATGGGCAAACCGTAACGGTTTCACTGAACGGGCAAAACTATTCCGGTACGGTTTCCGGTGGACAGTGGAGTGTAACCGTCCCGGCGGCTGACCTTAGCGCCTTGCCTGACGGTGCAATCGTAAATGTAACGGCAGACGTCGCTGACGCGGCTGGAAACCCGGCCCTACAGGCCAGCGGAAGTTTTGATACGGATTTCACCGCTCCAAGTGTTTCTCTGGATCCCGTTGCGGGTGGATCAATTGACCTGATTGATGTGGCTGGTGACTTAACCTTAACGGGTTCCACCACGGCCGAGGACGGGCAAACCATCATCGTCACGTTCGACGGTCAGGTGTACACCGGTATTGCGACAGGCGGAAATTGGACTGTCACGATCCCCAATTCCGACCTCGGCAGTCTGTCCACTGGAACACCTGCTGCAATTGTTGTGGCGGTCGAGGACGTCGCTGGCAACCCGGCCGCACCGATTCTTGTTACTGTACCAGTGGACTTGACCGGCCCCTCTATTTCGATATCTCCTCTTTCCGTCGGCGCAGTTCTCAACGCTGCTGAAGCCGGATCAAGTTTGGCCATAAGCGGGGCAACCGCCAATGTCGAAGATGGTCAGCAAGTCACCGTCACACTGGATGGTCAAACCTATACCTCAACAGTGATGGGCGGAACATGGACTGTAACTGTCCCAGCCGGTGATCTGGCATCTTTGGCCGACGGTGGCAGCTTTCAGATCACCGCAGATGTCAGCGACGCAAACGGGCTGACAGCCCCTCAGGCTGATGTGACACTTTCGAAAGACGTCACAGCGCCAACCCTCAGCATCGACACGTTCTCGACCGGGGCGCTCTTGAATGCTGTCGAATTGGCGACAGACCTGACAGTATCGGGCGCTACGTCGGCTGAAGACGGTCAAGTCGTTACCGTCACTTTGAACGGGCAATCTTACACTGGGATAGCCACCGGAGGGTCATGGAGCACAGTTGTCCCCGCCATAGATCTTGCGGCCCTCTCTGATGCCGCCACCGTGACGGTCACGGCTGATGTTTCGGACGCGGCAGGCAATCAGGCGTCACAAGCCAGCAATAGTTTCGCCACCGATTTCACACCCCCCACCCTTGGAACAACCAGTATTTCTGATGGCGCTCTCATGAACGCTACTGAGCAAGGTACCAACCTGGTTGTCGCGGGAACTTCTGACGCTCAGGATGGGACAGTCATTACTGTTGAGATTGCCCGAACTGACGGTACTGTAGATATAAGCGGTACAGCAACGGTGTCCGGTGGTGTCTGGACCTATACAGCAACAGTTGCCGAACTTTCAGGCCTCCAGGACGCAAGTGTCTATAATGTTACGGCTTCTGTTTCAGACGCTGCTGGGAATGGCAACCAAACCTCGACAAGTTTTACAACCGATTTTACAACGCCAGCAATCACGATCGACAGTTTGCCGGTTGGCTCCGTATTGGATGTAACGGAACAAGGTACAGACCTGACAATTTCAGGTACGACGACCTCGGAAGATGGCCAAACAGTCTCTGTCACGTTTGGCGGGCAAACCTATACCGGTATTGCTTTGGGCGGAACCTGGGCGATCACTGTGCCAGCCAGCGACCTGGGCGCGCTGTCCGACGGAACAAACCACACCATCACCGCAACAGTTGACGATATCGCTGGCAACAGCGCAGTACCGGCAAGCAGTTCGGTAACGACGGACTTTCGACCTATTCTGATGCTGAACGATATCGGCGTAAACAACACGGTGGCCATTGCTGATGCCAAGGTGTCAGGCATTACTGTCAGCGGTTCCTCTGCCGGGCTTTCAAACGGCCAGATTGTAGATGTTTTGCTGAACGGCAGTTCCATCGGCAGCGCGACAGTAACCGCGGACGGATACTGGACACTGGCTGTTGCGTCGTCAGATTTCGCCGCAATAGAAGCTGGGGATGCCCTGTCTATTTCAGCCCAGGCAACCGTTGCAGGGGGACCAGATCCCTTGCCTGTATCGGATCAGGCGGTTGCTCATGAACCAGCTGCCTACGTGATCTCTGAGGTCGGGCGCAGTGGATCAACCGTTACATTTGCCATTTATGCCGATGCAAATCGTGACATCTCTGGTGGCTTGGCTTTTACAGCGGAGCTTGAGTTCGACTCATCTGTCGCCACTTTCGACACCGGGTCTGACACGGAAAACAGCGCGTTCGATTTGTTCCTTGCAAACCTAGGTACAGGAGACATCATCAACTTCGCTGGGGCGGCGACTGTTTTTTCTGATTTGTCCCAACCTCTTGTCACCTTCACAATGACAATACAGGATGCTGCCCAACCCATTGAGTTGACGATAAAATCACCCGAAGGTGGCCCTGTTTCTGTTCAGTTTGGCACCAATGGCAATGACATCCTCACCGCGGCAAACACGGATACAATCATTCGTGGCGGTGGCGGCGATGACAGCATTGACATCGTCGAAGCCGGGCGGGACGTCGTTGTCTTTGAAGCCGACCCGAACAACAATGGCGCAGACAGCATAACCGGTTTCACAATTGGGCCCGCAGCAGATGTGACCGACGCTCTGATGTTCAGCGGACTGAATGTCGCTTCACTTCGCGGTGATGGCACCGGTTTCGAGCTGCTTTCTGTCGGCGGCACATTGGGCACAGACACCGGATTTGTGGGCCTCGATACCGTTCTTGCAGACCTCACTGCCGGGACACTCGAAACGGCTGTAGAGAGCCTTGCCGGAGCGTTTGCGGGTGATGAGCTCTATGTGATGGCAACGGACGGAACAGACAGTGTTCTGATCAAAGCTGATTTCTTGACACCTGGCGATGCCAACGTCGAAACCCTCGCCACTTTCCATGGCCTGGCCGATCTCAGCGGCTTGACTGCCGACAACATCATACACACCGACCCAACCGGTGCGACGGCTTGACCCAACTCAGGAAAAAATTGGCGTTCATCAGAAACACGAGGCAGTTATGGCGCAGATTGGCTTAACCCCGGTCACACGATTACGACATGGTCATCGGTTCTGGAAACGTTACACGTCGTTCGAATTCGCGCGCGACATGGTCGACTGCCCGGTGGCAGAGGCAGAGGTCCTACAGGCAGCAGCCACTTTTCCGATCGCGTTCCGGAAATCCGAACGGGGATTTTACCCCGTGGCAATCTTATCGATGACACCAGACAAACCGACGCCATTCGTGTCAGCTACAGGGGAATGGCGCGCAAGCTACGTTCCCTCGGCACTACGGTGTGTGCCATTTCAGTTCCGATCACCTGAGCTTCAGGACAAAACCGGAGAGGGGGAGTTTGGTTTGCTTGTCAACGAAAGCTTGGACCTGGTTACTGACAACCCAGAAGATGAGCCATTCTTTGACCGAACCGGAGCGCTGGGGCCTGAACTGCAAAATGTCCAGGTGTTCTTTCGCAAGCTTACAGCGTCACTGGAGAACACATATCAGTTGTGCCGTACGATAGGTGGTATGGGGCTTTTTTCTCCACTCGCCTGCGCACAAATGGACGAATGCCTCGGCGGTTACTTCGGAGTCGACCTGGCTGCCTTGCGGCAAGTTCCTTCAGCGCATCTGTCATTGCTCGCCATGAACGGAGGCCTGCGCCTCATACATGCCCACCAAGTTTCCTTGACCCATTGCGCGTGGCTTTTGCCAGCTCAAATGCGAGCCGAAGAATTGGCGAAAAAGTCGTCGACCGGCGTTAGGTCGGATGCTTCAGAATTTATGGAGGCGCTGGCAGCCGCCCAACGAAAGGAAAGCTTGTTGGACCATCGGTGGCAGGAGGGTCAGTATGCCATTTAGTAGGTATTCATATTATTTTGTTGCGTTCAGTCTGCTTCTGATTTCCATTTCCGCCTGCACGCGTCCACCTGATTTGACGTCAGTTACGATGTCCTTTGCAGCCCAAACAGCCGGCGCCGGGGCAACTAAACCATCAAAATCACTCAGTCACAGCGCCTTCGGGCAGCGGGTGAAAAAGGCGGTTGAGAACAGTCCTAACCTGGCGCAAGCCAAATCCAGAATGGGCATCGTGAAGGCTAAACAAGACGCAGCTGAAGGCGCTTTTCTCCCGGAGATTTCGCTGGGATTAAACGCACGGTCTGAGAGGATTGCATCAGATATCGCGGACGTCTCGCCGTATCTGAGGGTCTCGCAATTGGTTTATGACGGAGGGGCGGCCTCGGGAGATCTGACCGCTGCGCGGGCACGTGTCTTGGAAAGCAGAGGTGATCAGATTCAAACGGCCTCATCCACTGCGCTCGCAGCTATTGAGACCTATGTACTTGTCCTCGATCAACGAAAGATTCAAAGCATCGCAGCACAGAATGTTTTGACCCATGAAGAGCTTGTTCGCCAGATAACCGACCGAACAAAAAACGGCGTCGGTTCGAGTGCCGACGTCCTGGCTGCCCGGTCGCGCATGTCCGATGCGCGCACAAAGCTGGCTGATGCGCATGCGCGCACAGACCGGGCCGAAGCGCGATTCCGCGAGATATTCGGGGATGAGCCCGGCGCTCTTCCTGCACCTGTTCCGGCACCTGGACTGGAAAGAAGTGACATGCAGATCATAATGAACAGCCCTCAGGTTCGGCGGTCCGATGCAAGCCTTCTGGCTGCCAAGGCAGAATTGTCCGCAGCGCAAGCGCGTCGCAGCCCTGATGTCAGGGTCGCCGCATTCGCGAACCAGGATAACAATCGTGACACGAATTTTGGAGTGGATCTTTCCTTCAATTACGAGCTGGACAACACCGGCCAACGTCGCGCCGCAATAGCAGCTGCGGAATCGCTGGTCAAAGAAACTGAGTTTGCGCGCGAGCAACTTATCCGTGAAATAACGCGAGAGGTGGGTTTTATCCGTTCAGATCAAAAAGCGGGTGCCTATCGGTTGCGCGAAGCCCGGAATGCCGTGGAGGCTAACGCTGAAAATATCACTGCTTCCCGTAAACAATTTTCGATCGGTCGACGTAGCCTCATTGAAATTCTGGATGCGCAGCGGGACTACGTTAATGCTCAGGAACGTTTGATCCTTGCGGAACAGAGCTACTTTCTGACCAATTATGCAGCCCTAAGCCTGACCGGCGACATACTCGACCTGCTTGGGGTTTCATTGGACGACTGGGGCAATACACAATGAACGCATCCGACCCTGCCCCCAATGCCTCGCTGCTGACACCGTTTGAAGCCTGCCTATTGAATATCTCGTCGGCACTTGAACGGCCATTGAGTCTCGCGGC
Organism: Ruegeria sp. HKCCSP351; assembly: GCF_017872535.1. Lineage (NCBI taxonomy): Bacteria > Pseudomonadati > Pseudomonadota > Alphaproteobacteria > Rhodobacterales > Roseobacteraceae > Ruegeria > Ruegeria sp. HKCCSP351. The sequence continues at coordinate 405,537 of NZ_JAEDOV010000002.1, forward strand.
GCTGCACGCAGCGCAAACTGGCGCAGATGGGGATTTGACAATACGGGACATTCTCGCCCTCGCGCAAAAGGCGGGCATGCAGGCGGGGTATGGGGCAAAGCGCCTTTCCGAATTGAACAACAATCTGACGCCCACCCTGTTGCTGTTGGCAGAAGATAAAGCCGTTGTCTTTCACGGACGAAAGCAAACCGGCGCTTTATTGGTCTTCGACCCAGAGCTAGGCGAAGGTGTCGGTGAAGTTTCCGAAGACAGGCTGGCAGCCTGTTATACCGGTTACGCAATCCTGTTCCGTCGCCATCACGACGGCGAAACGTTGGGGGGGGCAGTTCACATGGCGGTCACTGGTTCTGGAACGCACTATCCGCCAGTCGTTGGTCATACATTCAGGTCGCACTCGCAGCGGCGCTGGCAAACCTTCTTGGTTTGTCCACGTCCGTTTTCATCATGGTGGTCTATGACCGGGTATTGCCCAACGAAGCGACTGAGTCGCTGATCGCTTTGACCATGGGCGTGGCGTTGGCATTGTGTTTTGACTTTGCCCTCAAGTTGCTGCGGGCGGGATTTATCGACAAGGCCGGGCAGAAAGCCGACTTGTTGATGGGCCGTCGCATTTTCGACCAGTTGCTGAACATCCAGATGAAATCGCGCATAGGGTCTACTGGTGCTATGACCAGCACCATTCGCGAGTTTGAAACTCTGCGAGAATTCTTTACATCCGCGACGCTGGTGGCCGTTGTCGACCTGCCTTTCATTGGGTTGTTCATCCTGGTGATCTATCTGGTTGGTGGACAACTGGCTTTGATCCCAGCTCTGGCCGTACCGTTGGTGCTTCTGACAGGTTTGGCGGTGCAGCCAGTTTTATCAAGGATGGCGGAACGAAGCTTGTCCGATGGACAGTCCAAACAATCAGTTCTGGTTGAGGCTGTTTCGGGACTAGATACCATAAAAACGACGGCAGCAGGCCAAAAAATGCGCGCACGATGGGAACAGGCCATCGAACAGCAGTCAGCGCATGGTGCGCGAAGCCGGACGGTCACGCAATTCGCGCTGAACCTGACCGGATTCACCCAACAGGCCGCGCAAGTGCTTGTCGTATTTCTTGGCGTTTTTCTGATCACGAACGGGCAAGCCAGCATGGGTGCGCTGGTCGCTTCGGTAATGTTGACCGGTCGGGCGTTGGCCCCTCTGGGTCAACTGGCGCAGACTTTGACCCGCATTAACCAGGCCAGATGCGCTTATCGCAATCTCAATGCGCTAATGCATGCAGAAAGCGAACGCCCAGAGGGGCGCACATGGCTGACCCGATCTGATTTCAAAGGGGCGATTGCCTTCAATAACGTGTACTTCTCGTATTCTGACCAAGGCGAAGATACCCTGCGTGGTGTCTCATTCACAATCAAGCCCGGTGAGAAAGTCGCAATTCTCGGTCAAATCGGATGCGGGAAAAGCACGATTGCGCGCCTGCTATTGGGGCTTTACACGCCACGAGTGGGCTCGGTCATGGTTGATGGTTTGGACATACGTCAGATCGACCCGGGTGACTTGCGACGCAATATCGGATCCGTTTTACAGGATGTCTGGCTTTTTTCGGGGTCTGTCAGGGACAATATCGCCAGTGGCGCAATCCGACCCAGAGATTGCGACATTGTCGAAGCCGGCCGCATTGCCGGAGTCGAAGAATTCGTGAACAGCCATCCTTCGGGCTATGATATTCACCTCGCGGAACGTGGTGAGGGGCTTTCGGGTGGGCAACGGCAGGCAATCGCTCTGGCACGGGCACTTGTCGGGCGTCCTCCGGTTTTGCTTTTTGACGAGCCAACCAGTGCGATGGACGTCAAAAGCGAAGCCCAACTGGTTCAGCGTCTGAGTAAGTCAACTTCCGGGTCAACCCTGGTCATTGTAACGCACAGAACCAGCCTGCTGGAGCTTGTGGACAGGGTTATCGTTCTGGAAAACGGAAAAATCGCGGCTGATGGGCCCAAGAGCTTGCTGACGCAGCACATGCGCCAGAAAGGGAGGCACTTGAATGTCGCAGCATCCTGATCTGGCGAAGTTGGCGCGCGAAATGCAGGGGCGGTCCCCCGTTCGTGGTTCATTGCTCTTGCTGTTGATCCTGTCCTGTATTGTCTCGGCCGGGCTGTGGGCGCATTTGACCGAGTTGGATGACGTAACGCGCGTCGACGGGCGGATCGTGCCTTCGGGCGACATTCAGGTGATCGATGCCTCCGAACCTGGCGTGTTGCGGTCGCTCCATGTGCGCGAAGGTCAGTTGGTCGACAAAGGAACATTGTTGATGGAACTGGACGCCACACAACTCGACAGCCAACTTAGCCAGGAACAACAGCGCGCTTTCGGACTGCAAGCCCGTGCACAACGACTGCAAGCAGAAATTGATGGTACGCAATTGAATTTCGATGCGCAGTTGATCGAAGGTGCACCCAGTGTCGTGCGTTCGGAAACTGCATTGTATCAGGGTCGGCAAGCAGAGCTGGAAGCAGAAATCGCCATATTGGAACGACAACGTGAGCAAAAGCAGCGAGAACACGAAGAAGGTTTAGTGGATCAGGTAACAGCAGAAGAAACCCTAAAGGTGCTTGGGGAGGAGCGTGCAATCATAGCTCCGCTTGTCGAGCGGCAAATGGAACCGGCAACGACATTGCTGGCGTTGCGGCGCAGCGAAGCCGAGTGGCGCGGTCGCAAGGTCCGTGCCGAAACCGTGACCAGTAGGTTGCAAACCGGATTAGATGAAATAAATGATCGCATTCAAGCTGCTCACAGCCGATTTCGAAGTGCGGCGCTTACTGAATTGGCCATTGCAACTGCGGAACTGGCGGCTTTGCAACCCGCCTTGCCAGCCCTACGCGACCGCGCTGCACGAGCGCAGGTTCGCTCTCCGGTTCGCGGTATCGTCAACCGCATCCACCGAACCACCATTGGGGGTTTGGCGCGGAGTGGCGAAGACCTTGTCGAGATTGTTCCCCTGGACGACACACTATTGGTCGAAGCTTACGTAAAGCCCGAAGATATTGCATTTTTGCGTGCTGGACAGCCCGTAAAGGTAAAGATCACGGCTTATGATTTTGCGCGATACGGGGCGCTGGATGGTGAAATCGCACGGATTGGCGCCGATACCGTCACACGTTCAGAGCGGAACGACGAAGAGGTGTTCGTTGTGGAAATTCGCACGAGCGACACCATGCTCGATGGAAATGGTGTTGCTGTGGAAATCATACCCGGCATGATCGCAGAGGTTGACATTTTGTCAGGTCGAAAATCCGTATTGGAGTATCTGCTGGAACCTGTCGTGAAGATAAAAGATCAAGCTTTGCGTGAGTAACTGAAAAGACCATAAAATAGTTTCTTTTCAAATTCTTACAGTATCCTCGATCAACATTGCCTGACGCAGAGTGGGTCGATAGAAATTCAGGTTCGCAATCCGACTACCAGAGCGTCACTATTTCCAGTCGACATCCCCCAGGAAAATATACCCGGCACCGTAAATCGTTTTGATCAGGCGTGGATTCTTTGGATCTTCACCAAGTTTCGTGCGCAATCTGGAGATTCTGACATCCATAGCACGATCAAAACTGTCGCCGGCCGCGCCGCCCAAGGACTCCTGCATCTGCCCCCTGCTGATCAGCCGCTTGGGGCTTTCCAGAAACAGACGCAGAACCTCGCCTTCAGCATGGCTGAAAGGTGTTTCAGACCCTGACCCGTCTTCCAGAACATACCGATCAAAATGCGCAATCCAGCCGTTGAATTCAGCCGTATCCGATTGTGACGTCCGCCCGCGCGGTGCGCGTAACCTTGCCCGGACCCGGGCTACGACCTCGGTAGGGTCAAACGGCTTAGTAATATAGTCATCTGCGCCAAGCTCCAGCCCGGTCACACGGTCCTGAACCTGTGCCCGGCCGGAAATAATGATCACAGCTGCACCCTGTTCCAGCGCCAAGCGATGAACAAGCGCCAGCCCGTCGGTATCTGGTAAAGACAGGTCCACGAGGCAAACATCCGGGGTCACTCGATTTAGGGCTGCTTCAAACTCTCTGGCACGAGAAAAGCTCTGCGTCCGGAAACCGGCATCCTCCAGTGCATCCGTCAGAATGCGCCGTATCTCGGGTTCGTCGTCGAGAATGGTCACCAGTGGTTGCGACATCAGGCGGCCTCGGTTTGGATGAGAGCGGACAATTGAGCCTGTGAGAACGGTTTACGCAAAACAGGTGCCAAAGCAAGGGCCCGTTGATGCAGTGGATCTGAAATTGGCAGGGATGTCATAAGGATAAACGGTAACCCCGGCTTCAACTGTTCAAGGATGTCCAAGCCTGTACCGTGTCCTTCCAGACGGATATCCGACAAGACTAGCGAAATGTCCTTCACACTTGATATCAAGGCCAGTGCTTCATCAACTGAATTTGCTTCAATGACAGTAAAGCCCAAATCCACAAGCATGTCCCTAAACTGCCCGCGCAGGTCTTCGTTATCTTCAACCAACAGTACCAACCCGTCCTGCGCCGGAGGAGCGGGCCGAAAAGGCAAACGCATGACAACTGAGGCCCCAGATGGCGTATTTCTTAGATTCAGATCGCCACCGGCAAGCTTGACCGTATCATAAACCATCGGCAGCCCCAGACCCGAACCGTCGCTCCCTTTTGTTGTAAAAAACGGGTTCAGCGCCTTTTCAAGCGCCTCGGGTGAAAACCCCGGCCCGGTGTCGGAAACTGTGACTTCGATCCAGATCTCACCTATGGCATGTGCACTGATCGTGATCTGGCCCGTGCTTCCGCAGGCGTCCCGGGCATTTAGGACCAAGTTTAATAGCGCATCCTGAACCATACCCGGATCAAGCATCAATGTCTGTTTCGGCAAGGTGTTTACGACGGACAGGCCTACACCGCGAGGCAGTGACGGTGTCGCCAGAATCCTCAGATCTTCCAACAAACCTCCGATGTCAGTTGCCTGCGGTTGCGGCGTTCGGTTTCCAGTCATGTCGGCGATCCGGTTCAGCAGTTGCCCGCCCCGACGCGCGGTTTGTTGAGTTGCCGCCACAAGTTCCCGCGCACCATCCGGCAAATCCATCTTGTCGAGGCGGGACTGCATCCCCAGGATAATAGTAAGCAGGTTGGAAAAGTCATGGGCAAGCCCGCTGGTCATCTGGGCCGCCATCGCCCGACGGCGGGTTTGCTGTAATGCAACGCGTGCCTGTGTCTCTTCGGTGATGTCCACCGACATCACGTACACGCCCCCTGCCCCATCTGGCGTAAATGAAACCCGAATTCGGCGGGAATCCTGATCTTCAGTGAACTCAAAGACCGACGGCTCTCCGCTATAGGCCTTAAGCAAATGGGCCTGAACCCGTTCAAAGGCGGTCGCACCCAGCGCTTCAGAAATGTGAAGCCCCAGAATATCGGACGGACGCCCAGGCATGACGGCGCTCAGCCGACGGTTCGAGTAATCGTAACGGCCGTCGCTGTCTAAATGCGCGATATGAGCCGGCATCATCTCGGTAACCATACGAGTGCGGGCTTCAATTTCGGTCAATTCCCGCTTCGCCTCTTCCAGCGCTGCGATCGTGGCCGCAAGTTTGCGGTTGGTTGCGGACAGTTCTTCCGCGTGGCTCAGCAACTGTTCCGACAGTTCCTCTGACCGCGCGCGCAACAGGTTTTCCGCCCGCCGTGTGCCGGTAATATCGGTGTAAACCGCGACCCACCCGCCTTGTGGCAGCGGCGCGCCTTCTATTGAAACAACCTGCCCATTGGGGCGCACGCGCTCCATGTAGTGAGGCTCAAACGCCAAGGCTTGCTGGACACGCAGATTGACCATTTCATCGACACTTTCATCGTCGCCATACTCACCGCGGCTGGCAAGAAAGTGGATCGTGTCGCGAAACAGAGCGCCCCTTTGAACCAGCTCGTCCGGCAAACCGAACATTTCCTGGAAGCGGCGATTGCTGAGCACCAGTTGCAACTTGCTGTCATAAATGGAAAGCGCCTGACCGATCAGGTTCAGCCCGGCGGTCGTCATCGCCTTGATACGCTTTTCGGTTATGTTCAAGTTGGTCTTCTCCACGGCTCATGCGTAGCATCAGAAATCACGCGCGGGTAGTGGAATTGAGAGGAGGCATTTTCAGACCCAGCCTTCGGTTTAATGCTTTTGACGATCCGTGAATGCACAACGTGAAATACGTTGACAAATCAGCCCGCAACAATACGCCCGGCGGCGCCAGAAACGATGAAGGTGGACAATATCCGCGTTCTAAGATGTGTATCTGGGACGGGATTTTGCACCTTCAGATGTGATCGAGTGCAAGGACAACGTGTGGTCCATGTTTCTCATCCTGTGGCGCAACATCTGTCGGCTTAACCGTGCGAGATCCGCCGCAAAATCCGGATTATTCGCGACGTTCTCGAATTCGCCCTTACCATGATGGTCGAACAGGATCGGGGGCAGGTCGGCAGCGAACTCAACCAGTGTGAACCGTTCATCCCGTAATATTCCCAAACATGAGTCACTGTTGCCGGTCCCCAATTCCTGCTGCCACAACGTCGGGTTCTCAGGTTCTGAAAAATCAAGTTCACTGAAAGAATAGTCGCGCCAATTGTCCGGGATATTACCCCGCAACAATGGCAGCAAGGACCGACCATCCATAGCGTTCGGAACAGCCTGCCCTATCCAGTCCAATATGGTCGGAGTGACATCCACGGACTCGGTTGGTACTTTGATCTTGCTTCCAGCCACAGCTTCGTTCCCTGGCAAACGGATCATAAGCGGTGTGTGATACGCTGCGTCGTAGACCGTCATTTTGCCCCAGCTGTGTCGATCCCCCAGCATTTCACCATGATCGGCGGTGATAACCAGAAGTGTATCGTCATATTGCCCGCTGTCCTTCAGGTACTGGACAACACGACCGATGTGGTGATCAACCTCAGTCGCCAGACCCAGATATATAGCACGCAAGGTGCGAATGTTTTCGTCCGTAGGTTCAACATCATCGAAACCGTGAACAAACTTTTTCGCGCTATAGGTATCCAGCTTTGGTCCGAAGAATGGGTGCAGTGCCCTTTCTGCTGCTGCGCTTGGCAAGCAATGCGGCAAAGGGATGCCCGCCGGGTCATACATATCATTGTAAGGGGCCGGTGCGACCAATGGCGGATGAGGGCGGATATAGGTCAAATGGGCGAACCAACCCTTTCCACGATGCGGCGCGATTCCGTCCAGGAAGGCATCGGTCAAAAAGGCTGTGTCGCTGTCTTCGGCCCGATACAGCGCGGGATCGTTCAATCGCGGCTGTCCACCAACAGGCGAAACGGGCTTGTAGACATCCCAGTACGTTTCAAATTGGTACCCCTTTTTCATCAGATGCGCTTGCCACGGATATGATTCTTCAAGGCGCATTTCGACAACTTCGACAAACCCTGTCATCGACTGCTCGTAAGACTTGAGATCTGGGTCATTGGGATCATGGACGCGCGGATCGGCGGAGGTATCTGTATACCCAAACAACATTGGCAAGTAACCAGCCTTACGCATTTCCGTGGCGATGTTCGGGGTATCGTGTCGTAACGGCGTGCCGTTTCTTACCGACCGGTGATTCATCGCATATTGGCCGGTCAGGATCGACGCGCGCGAGGGACCGCAGGGATTGGTGACCGAAAAATGGCGGGTAAAGGTCACAGCCTCATCCATAAAAGCCCGTAAATTTGGAAGGTTCACATGATCTGCCAAGGCCCCGGACAAGCAATCCGCTCTGAGTTGATCGATGATGACAAACAAGACGTTCTTGGTCTGATGCATACCGACTTCTCCTGTTCCGCGCCGTAATAACCAACGCGGAATGTGTCTTGCTTCCGGCTTATGCGCAACCGATTTGTGGGTTGTGCATGGGCACATAATCCACACAAAAGTCGCAGAGCGAAAACATCTGGCAGGGATCAGTTCAAGGCGGTCCAATACTGCGACCGGCGTGACGCCAAGGCAATGCGGCGCGGCAAAAAGATGTCCAATGGCACAAAGCCGTTGCGGTCTTCGAGTGTTTCACTTCACATGACCTCATGACGCAGCCCACGATAATCTCAGAATACGATTCCAGCGGCACTCGTGTACGCATATCCGGAGAGCTGCTCACGCAATCGCTGCAAACCGTTGAGCAGGGTTTTGCCTCTGTCCGCCTAACCGGAGACAGGGTCGTTCTTGATCTGTCCGATGTCGAAGCTCTTGATACAGGCGGTGCCTGGCTGATCGCGGATCTCGGCAGACGCTTCACGTCGCAAGGTGCAACACTTGAGTTTCAAGGGGTGAAACCAGCACATGCCACTCTGATCGATACTGTAACCCGCAGCATCCCCGACGAACCCGGTGAGCTTGATAAACCGCGAAGTCTGCTAGATTTGATCGCCCAAATGGGCCACATCACGGTAGGTGCCTGGCGGGACACACTTTCGATCCTCGAATTTCTGGGTCTGACACTGCATAGGCTGTTTCGTACCATTGTCATGCCATGGCGACTGCGCAAGGCAGCGCTGGTCACGCACATGGAAGAAACCGGGTTCAAGGCACTGCCAATCGTGGCCCTTATGGGATTTCTGATCGGTGTCGTACTGGCCTTTCAGGGCGCGACCCAACTGAAGCAATTTGGAGCTGAGATATTCGTGGTCGAGCTGATCTCGATCTCGGTTCTACGTGAATTGGGCATATTGTTGACGGCCATAATCGTTGCCGGGCGCTCGGGTTCTGCATTCACCGCGTCTATCGGCTCGATGAAAGTGCAGGAAGAAATCGACGCAATGCGAACACTGGGTCTGGACCCGATCGAAGTTTTGGTCATTCCCCGCGTATTGGCCTTGTTGATCATGCTGCCCATATTGGGGTTTGTCGCCGATATGGCAGGCCTGTTTGGCGGCGCCTTGATGAGCTGGATCGACCTGGGTGTAAGCCCCGGCATGTTTCTCACTCGTTTGAAGGAAAACACCGACGTCTGGCAACTGGCGGTCGGCCTGATCAAGGCACCGTTCTTTGCGCTCGTCATCGGCGTTGTTGCCTGCTGGCAGGCAATGCAGGTCAAAGGGTCCGCCCAAAGTGTCGGTCAACGTACGACAGCATCAGTTGTTCAATCCATTTTCATGGTGATCGCAATCGATGCTTTGTTTTCGATCTTCTTCTCAGAGATCGGGATATGACATGAACAATGATACACAACAGGTATCGTTGGCCGCGACCACAGACCGCGAGGCGGTCATTCGTGTGCGCGGGCTCCGAACTCAGTTCGGTACGCAAGTGGTTCATGAAGGCCTGAATCTTGACGTCTGGCGGGGAGAGGTTCTGGGAATCGTCGGCGGGTCGGGCACCGGTAAATCCGTGTTACTCAGAACTATCGTAGGGCTGAACAAACCCGCCGCCGGAGAAATCGAAGTTCTGGGCGTCGATGTTCTGAATGGTCCGGAAGATGATCGTCGCAGAATCGAACGCCACTGGGGCGTTGCCTTTCAGGACGGGGCACTGTTTTCGTCGCTGACCGTGCTCCAAAATGTGATGGCTCCGTTGCGGGAACACACAGGTCTCAGCGAAAAACTGATGGAGTCTCTGGGTGCATTGAAGATCAGCCTTGTGGGTCTGCCACAGCTGAGTTGCGGTAAGTTTCCCTCGGAATTATCGGGCGGTATGCGCAAACGCGCAGCGCTGGCCCGGGCGCTGGCCCTTGACCCCGAGATCGTTTTTCTGGACGAACCGACCGCAGGATTGGACCCTATCGGCGCAGCGGCATATGATGAACTGATCGGCGAGTTACAGCAGGCACTTGGGTTGACAGTTTTTATGGTCACCCATGATCTGGACAGCCTTTACGCCATCTGTGACCGCGTTGCAGTGCTTGCAGAAAAGCGCGTGTTGGTTGAAGGTCCGATTGAGGACATGACCAAGGTCGACCATCCTTGGGTACAGGAATACTTCACAGGCCCCCGCGCCCGCGCGGCGCAGCAGAAGGGGCAAAACAGGTAAAGGCAATGGAAACCCGGGCGAACTATATCCTCATTGGCGCGTTTACCCTCGCGGGGTTGCTGGGCGCATTCGGCTTTTTCCTGTGGCTCGCCAAGTTTGAGATCACGCGCCAATACGCTTATTACGATGTACTATTTGACAATGTCGCAGGTCTGTCGGCAGCTGGCGGCGTGAACTTCAACGGCTTACCTGTCGGGCAGGTTGTTTCCTTGCAGCTGGACGAAAATGATCCGTCAAAGGTTCGGGTGCGGATCGAAGTGGACGCAGACATTCCGATAACCGATGAGACAATCGCACAGCTTCAGTCCCTTGGCGTAACCGGTGTCGGCTATGTTGAACTGACCGGCGGATCAGCTAACGCTGAACGATTGCCACAAAAGAGCATTATCAAGAGCAAACGCAGCACAATTCAATCCCTGTTCGAAGGCGCGCCAAAAGTTCTGGACGAAGCCGTGACGCTTTTGGAAAACCTGAACAAAGTCGTCGATGATAAAAACCGGGAAGCTGTGAGCGGTATTCTGGACAATCTTGCTTCGGCTACAGGTAAACTGGACAAGACACTGACAAGTTTTGAATCCGTCGCAAATGACATCGGCAGCGCTGCGAAGGATATTGGCGCGTTTTCAAAGCGGCTGGACCCTCTGATCGAAACCGCTCAAACAACGCTCAAGACCGGCTCTGAAACACTGGAAGCTGTCAAAACGGCATCCGAGTCCGCCAAGACAGCGCTGGATGAAGCTAATACAACCATTCAGACGGCGGACCGTATTTTGCAGCAAGACGTGAAGCCTTTCATCGAGCGAGGCTCGCAACTGGCTGAACGATTGACCGTTTTGTCTGATGAAGGCAGCGTTACCCTTGGAATTGTGAACGAAACAGTGATGAACGCCAATACGACGCTTGGTTCGATTACTACGACGATGGAGTCCGCCAAGGGGGCGCTGGCTTCGGCAGAATCCGCTTTTGACTCTGCAAATCGTGTCATGGAGGAAGACGTGGCACCTGTTGCGGAAGATGTCCGGAAGGCGGCCAATCAGGTAACCGAAACCGTCGCGGGCATCACGGAAAAGATCGACCAGATCTCGGACGACGTCCTGAGCGCGTCAAATTCCGCGTCCGAACTACTGGGAACCATCGATGGCATTGTTCAGAGCAACCGCCGACAAGTTTCGGATTTCCTGCGTGTCGGGTTGCCTCAATTTATTCGTTTCATCGAAGAATCCCAGCGTCTAGTTATCGGTCTGGATCGCCTCGTAGACAAAGTTCAACGCGATCCGGCACGTTTCCTGTTGGGCACCCAAGCATCGGAGTTTCGTCAATGATCAAGCCTGCACTTGCAATGCTGATGGTTGTCTTGTTTGGCGGCTGCGCTGGTTTGGGCACGTTGCAACAAGCGGCAAAACCAAATGATTTGTATCTGCTTACACCTAAAAGCACGTTTTCCTCGGCACTGCCCAGGATTGAAAAGCAGATCGTCGTTCAGGAACCGTCGGCAACCGCCGCAGTGAACACGGACCAGATTGCCATTCAACCTACTCCGTTGCAGGTGCAATACCTGCCCCGCGCCCGTTGGGTGGATCGCGCACCTTTGATCGTTCAGACCCTTTTGATCGAAAGCTTTGAGAACTCGGGCAAAGTTGCAGCCGTTGGACGCTCAACCGTAGGCCTGCGGGCCGATTACATAATTGTACCCGACCTTCGAGAGTTTCAGGGGGTTGTGGTCGCGGACACCGAGAACGGAACCAAAGTTCGTATTGAAGTGCGCATGAATATCAAGGTGATCGACGAGTACGAAGACAAAATCATTGCATCCAGCTCGTTTCAGGAAAACGTTGTGGCGACCAGCGATCAGACACCCGACCTGATCAGTGCATTTGATCTGGCTTTAGGGCGCGCGATGCGAGATTCTGTTGAATGGAGTATTCGCAAGATCAATACCCATGCAGCAAACAATCCGCGATCTATTCCCAGGTAGCAGAAGCTGTGTACGAAGGGGAAATGAGCGAGCAACTACGCGTACGCTTTCGCATGGCCAAGCATTTCCCTACCGAATGCGTATATCAGAAATGGGCGACCGAAGCTCGTTTCCAATCATCCGCAAACTCTTCGGGAATGTCGTCCTTTAGAAAGGCACCATCCTCAAGATAAGTATACAGCTCCGCATAGGTACGCTCATGCTCGTCCGCAGTTCGGCGCAGGATATCACGGGGATGTAACTCGGATGCTTTTTCCTTGCCCATGGCACCCAAAAGCTCGCGGAAACTTTCCAGTGTGGCATCGTGATAGCGATGAACACGTTGACGTTTCTGCGGCACGTTCACAGCGCGCCCGCGGATGGGATCTTGTGTAGCCACCCCTGAGGGACAACGGTTTGTGTTGCAATGCAATGCCTGAATGCAACCAACCGCAAACATCATCGCGCGCGCCGAGTTGCACATGTCGGCGCCAAGCGCCAATTTCTCGACCATGTCATATCCGGTCGCCACTTTGCCGGAACAGATGATCCGGATCTTGTCACGCACCCCGACACCGCGCAAACAGTTGCTGACTAAGATCAAGGCTTCGTTCAGGGGCATACCCAACCGGTTGGTAAATTCGACCGGGGCTGCGCCCGTGCCCCCTTCTGCCCCGTCAATCGTGATGAAATCCGGCAGAATACCCGTTTCAAGCATTGCTTTGCAGATCGCCATAAACTCAGACGGCTTGCCGATGCACAGCTTGAAACCGACAGGTTTGCCGCCGGACATCTCTCGCAAGTGCTGGACAAAATGCATCAAACCTGTGGGCCCATCGAATGCGCTGTGGGTAGGCGGAGAAATCACATCCTGATGTTCAGGCACACCCCGTATCTCGGCAATCTCGGCATCGACTTTGGCGGCAGGCAGAACACCGCCATGGGCAGGTTTTGCGCCTTGTGATAACTTGATCTCAATGGCCTTGACCACGTCCTTGCCTGCCTTTTCGGCAAACTTGTCCATGTCAAATCCACCAGCAGGGGTCCGGCACCCGAAATAACCCGTCCCGATCTGCCAGATGATGTCACCACCTTCGGCCAGATGATGCGGTGACAGCCCACCCTCTCCGGTGTTATGCGCGAACCCCCCATCCTTGGCTCCTCCGTTCAGCGCGCGGATGGCGTTGGCGCTGAGCGCGCCAAAGCTCATGGCAGACACGTTGAGGCGTGAGGCGCTGTATGGTTGCGTACATTGTGGACCGCCCAGCATTACACGTTCTTCACTCTTGTCCACATGTTTGGGGGCTAGTGAGTGGTTGGCACGATGATACCCGGTTTCCGTAATGTCGTATTGTGTGCCGAACGCCTGTGTGTCCACCTGCCCCTTGGCCCGAGAGTAAACCAACCCTCGGACAATCCTGTTGAAAGGCCGTCCACTTTCGTTGGTTTCCACGAAATATTGGCGAATTTCCGGACTTACAAATTCCAGCATGTACCGGAAATGCCCAAGAACCGGATAATTGTTCAGGACGTTATGTTTGGTCGTCAGAACATCATAAAGACCGATGATCGCATACGGCACCAAAATGAGCAGAAGCCAATGCGCAGGCGACCAGAAGAACCCAAGGATCAGAACCAAGGGCAGACAGACACAGCTCAGAAAAAAGAAAATTCTGCGGACAATCATGTTCCAAACTCCTTGTGTTTCTATCGGGCCGATGAGCCATGCTGTCAGAACTCAACGTGAAACAGATTGAATTTTTATTTCAAGTGTCTGCGAAAAAATGTCCGCTGAGGGACGCAAACGTGAAATCATGTTACGAACGGACCAACTGTTGAACCCGGTGCAACCGGCGGATAAATCACGCTTAACGGACGACAAAGGGCCAATCCTTGGCAAACACACAATCCCACCTCTGGCGTGACCGAAAAAGCGTGATGTTTCTGTCCGTCTTCTCAGGCGGTGCGCTTGGGTCGTTGTTGCGTGAGGCGTTTGCACTAGAGATCCCCGGCCTAAGCTTTCTCACCTCGACCTTCGGCATCAACGTGGTCGCCTGTTTTGTTCTGGGCTGGCTGTATTCCGTGCGCAATAAAGTGCACGCGCATGTTCTGCACCTTGGCGCTGTCGGGTTTTGCGGTGGATTGTCGACCTTCTCATCTTTTGTTGCTGATCTTGAACGAATAGCCGATGGCGGCCTATGGGTAACGTCCCTGGCAATCGGGCTGGAAGTTTCATTTGGCCTTGCTGCCGCGCTGATTGGCGAAAGACTTGGTCGACATTTTCATTCCAAAACGTTGTCGTCATGAACGAATTGTATCTTCATTCCATGTTCGCTTTGGGTGGAGGTCTGGGGGCCGTGATGCGCCATTGGCTGGCGCTGAAGATTCGGCACGACTTTCCACTAGCGACCTTGCTCGTAAATGTGTTGGGTAGCCTGCTGCTGGGGATCTGGGTTGGGTATCTGGGCGGTCCTGTAGACATACCCGAGGACCAAAAACGCCTTGTTTTCGGGTTTTGCGGCGGTTTTACGACTTTCTCCAGCTTTGCCTACCAATCGCTTGAACTTCACCGCGAACGCACATTGTATTTGGCAGCAGGCAATATTCTGATCAGCCTTGCTCTGTGCTGGTTTTCTTTCTGGCTTGGCCTGTTGCTAGCGAGCTAAAGCGCACCAAACTGGGCAACAAACTCGGACGCTTATCTGCTTTTCTTTCCAGCCTACGTTGAGTCCCAAGCCGCGCCGACGGTTTGACAAATAAAGAGTTTGAAAAGACTTATCGCTGTAAGCTGAACTGCATCGAGTGTTCTGGTGTGTGAGCAATGGTCTGTGTCCCTGATCCGGACATGGGCCATTTCTTAATCGGATCAGACCCCATAACGGGCAAGAAACATATCAACGGCTTGTGTCGCTACTTCAGCGATTTCTTCTTTGCTGAACGAATTCTGAATTCCAAAGGCCGCGCGGGTCCAGATCCTTACCTTGCAAAGCTCGGAAAACTGCTCGGCCGCGATATGAACATCTTCAACCGCCAACTCACCTTTGGCCACGGCCTTTTCAAGATATTCCGCCATTTGACGCTGGCCGTTTTGTGGCCCCGCCTCGTAAAATGCGCGGCCGAGTTCCGGAAACCGGTCCCGTTCGGCAACACAAATCCGGAATACTTGCTGCGCGAAATCTGAAACCAGAAACGCCGTCAGCTGCGTCGCCGCGATCATCAGTACTTCGCGGGCGGGTTTGGTCTCGTCGATCATCGCCACGACCCGTTCAGCCATCAGGCAGCATTCTGTTTGCGCAACTTCCATGAACAAAAGACGCTTGTCCGGGAAATAGCTGTACAAGGTTGCTTTTGACACCCCAGCCGCGCGGGCAATATCATCCACGCTTGCGCCCTCAAATCCATCCGCCATGAAAACCTCTCGGGCCCCGCGCAAAACCTGATCGAACTTTCGGCCTGTGCGCAGGATGGTGGCGGTCTGGGTCATGTCATCTCCTCAAGCGATACCTGATACAGTTTATAAACCGTTCGGTTCAGGTACAAGGATTCTCGTATTCCACTGATATCTGCCAATGTTCTAATTGTGGCCCAGGGCTCTTGCGACGGCTTCAAACCGTGCTAGGACTTGGCCCATGGCCGATATCTTTTTGCGTACACTTCCCTTTTTTGCAATCATCGGCCTTGGCTTTTGGGCTGGGCGCACACGGTTCTTTACAGCTGAAGCAACCGCATATCTAACCAAGTTCGTCTTCTTCTTCGCGCTGTCGGCAATGTTGTTTCGATTTGCAGCGACCCTGCCCTTTGCCGAGATTTTCAACGCAAGACTGATCTTCGGTTATCTCATAGGCACCGCTGCTGTTTATGGCATAGCAACTTGCATAGCGTGGATACGCGGCCTTGACGTGCCTACTTCGGCGGTTGAGGCACAATGCGCTGCTATTGGGAACGTTGGCTTTCTTGGCCTGCCAATGCTCGCGCTGCTGTTCACCGAAGCCGCTATTGGCCCGGTCATGCTGGTCCTGACCGTAGATCTGGTGGTATTCTCGTCTCTGATCGTGATCCTGATCAACGGTGGGCGCGACGGAAGGCTGACCCCAGCCACATTCAAACTGATTGGAATGGGTCTGCTCAAGAACCCGATGATTGTCTCGATCTCTGCCGGGCTCGTCTGGTCATCCCTGCAAATCCCGGTTCCCGATCCGTTGAACAGCTTTCTTGACATTCTGGGTGGTGCCGCAACCCCCGGAGCACTTTTTGCCATCGGTGCTTCCTTGGCAAGCAAATCCGCGGAAAGAATTCAAATCGCTGGCTGGTTGAGTTTCTGCAAACTAGTGCTCCATCCGCTTTTCGTAGCAATCGCCCTAATCTGGCTGATCCCGATCGAAACATTCCCGGCAAGCGTTGCAATTGCGGCGTCCGCTCTGCCCGTAGCAGGAAATGTCTATATGCTGGCCGCGCATTACGGCATTGCCCCACAGCGTGCCTCGGCTGCTATTTTGTTGTCGACGCTCGTCAGCATTGTCACCATACCACTTATTATTGCGGCACTAGGTACCCCCTGACCTTCACCTTTTCAAAAATACTCACTCCAAAGGCACTCGGACTTTACGCCGGGTCCGTGGATCGTTAGCCATGTTGCGACTCTAGAATAAGGACGATGCCTGATGGAAACCCTTTCGGAAAATGCTTGTTTTGGCGGAGTGCAAGGTGTGTATCGCCACGCCTCGTCGGCATGCCAATGCGACATGACGTTTGGCCTTTTTCTTCCGGCCGAGGCGAAAGATGGCCCGGTTCCGATCTTGTGGTATCTGTCTGGTCTGACCTGCACCCATGAAAACGCGATGACAAAAGCTGGCACACAGGCGTGGGCTGCGGAACAGGGAATTGCAGTGGTGTTTCCCGACACTTCGCCACGCGGTGAAGGTGTTGCGGATCACGACGACTACGATTTGGGTCAAGGCGCTGGGTTCTACGTGAACGCCGCGCAGGAGCCCTGGGTACCGCATTTTCGGATGTGGGATTACATTGCCGACGAATTGCCCGCCCTGCTGTTCGAAAACTTTGCCATCGATAGCGAACGTCAGGCCATCACGGGTCATTCCATGGGCGGGCATGGTGCATTGACGTTGGCCATGAACCTTCCGGGACGGTACCGCTCGGTTTCGGCCTTCGCACCCATCGCGAACCCGACGGGCGCTGACTGGGGGCGCAAACAGCTGGGCGCGTATCTGGGGGATGATGAATCTCTTTGGGCCAAACACGATGCTTCCCTGTTAATGAAAGAAACCGGTTTCGACGGCCCCATCCTGATCGATACGGGCACCAATGATCAGTTCATGGACCTGCTGCGCCCCGAAGCGCTTGCCCAAGCCATCGCTGAGCGTCGCCAGCAAGCAACCATCCGCCTCCAGCCGGGGTACGACCATTCATATTTCTTTGTATCTACCTTCATGGAAGATCACATCGTTTTCCACGCCGAAGCGCTGTACGGAGACTGAGGTATGAGCAAATACGATTATGATCTGGTCATCATCGGGTCCGGGCCTTCGGGGCGTTCTGCAGCCATTCAGGCTGGCAAGCTCAAGCGACGGGTTCTGGTGATCGACCGTAAAGACCGTTTTGGTGGGGTGTCCGTTCACACGGGCACTATCCCATCCAAGACATTGCGCGAAACAGTTCTGAATTTGTCCGGTTGGCGCGAGCGCAGTTTTTATGGCCGTTCCTATCGGGTTAAGGACCAGATCCGCGCCGAAGATCTGAAAGCCCGCCTGCACATGACCCTCGATCACGAGGTCGATGTGTTGGAACATCAGTTCAACCGGAACCACGTCGATACTCTGGACGGTTTAGCCAAGTTCGTCGGGCCACATGAAGTGGAAGTCGCCACCGATGCCGGAGAGACCACACGTGTAACGGCCGCCAAGTTTTTGATTGCGACAGGAACCAAGACCTACCGCCCCGATTATGTTCCGTTTAACGGCAAGACCGTGGTCGATGGCGACGAGTTTCTGGAAATGGCGGAAATCCCGCGTTCACTGGTTGTTATCGGTGCCGGGGTCATTGGGGTCGAATACGCCACGATGTTTTCGGCGCTGGACGTTCGGGTGACGCTGATCGAGCCGCGGGATACGTTTCTGGACTTCATCGATAGCCGCTTGATCCATGATTTCACCCATCAAGTCCGCGAAAACGGTGTTGATCTGAGGTTGGGATCGGCTGTCGAAAAGATTGAAGATGCGGGCGAGCACGTCGAAGTGACCCTAGAAAACGGGCGTCACGTGCGGGCCGAAATGCTGCTGTTTGCAGCCGGGCGCATGGGCGCAACATCGAAACTCAATCTGGACTCAGTTGGACTGGAAACCGATCACCGCAATCGGATCAAGGTAGACCGCAAGACATATCAGACCGCGGTTCCGCATGTCTACGCGACCGGGGATGTGATCGGTCACCCTTCGCTGGCCTCGACTTCATTGCAGCAAGGGCGTGTGGCTGCCTGCCATGCGCTCGAGACACCTACACTGCCGGAAAGCCCATGGTACCCATATGGCATCTACTCGGTTCCCGAAATTTCCACCTGCGGCATGTCCGAGGAAGAACTTCAGGAACGTGGCATTCCGTATGAGGTCGGCGTGGCCCGATTCCGCGAAACCTCGCGCGGGCATATCATGGGGCTGGAACACGGCATGCTGAAGATGCTGTTTTCGCTTAAAACCCGCCGTGTCTTGGGCGTGCAGATTGTGGGCGAAGGTGCGACTGAACTGATCCACATCGCTCAGGCGGTACTTAACCTGAAGGGCACTGTCGATTACTTCGTTCAGAATACGTTCAACTATCCAACTCTGGCCGAGGCTTACAAGATCGCCGGGCTGGATGCTTTCAACCGGATGCCGATCCCGGACGAATTCAAGGTGCGGAAAAAACCTGCTGAACCAGAGAAAAAAGAGGCCAAAAAGGCGTGACAACGCTCTATGTCGATGGCGATGCCTGCCCTGTAAAGGCCGAGGCCGAACGAGTTGCAACGCGACACAAGGTGCCTATGGCACTGGTGTCGAATGGCGGTCTTCGACCGTCAGCAAACCCGTTGGTTCAGGTCGTCGTGGTCTCGGAAGGCGCTGACGAAGCCGACAAATGGATAGCAGAACGCTGCGGCGCAGGGGATGTAGTTGTTACCTCCGATATCCCTCTGGCTGCGAAATGCGTCGAAGCGGGTGCCCGAGTTTTGCGCCCGAACGGCGAGGCCTTTACGGCAGCCAACATAGGCCAGCAATTGGCAATGCGTGATCTGATGGCTGACCTTCGGGCCGCCAATCCGCTTGGGGCCGGAGGCGGCGGCCGACCATTCAACAAAGCCGATCGTTCAAGGTTTCTGGACGCCTTAGAGCGGGAACTTCGCGCGGCGACCCGAGGATAAGTGCAATCATCGGCAAGTTAAAATGCGAGCCTGCAACCAGAAACGCCCGTTTACAAGCCCGCAGAAAGAACGCAGGCTGCGAAAGACTTCTGATCAGGCTATTCGCAAACGGAGACCGAATTATGAAAGTACAGGGTGCTTATTACCGGTCGATTTGGTGGGACAAATCGGCAGGTGAGGTTCGGATTATCGACCAGCGATGGCTGCCCCATGACTTTCGGGTGGTTACCCTGAAAACGCTGGATGAATTTGCGACAGCGATCCGTGATATGTGGGTCAGGGGTGCGCCACTGATTGGTGCAACAGCCGCGTTTGGAATTGCCGAACAGATGTCCCGCGACAGCTCTGACGCTTCGTTCGATGCCGCATATGACCTATTGCACGCGACCCGGCCAACGGCAATCAACCTGCGATGGGCCTTGGACAGATGCCGTGGCGCGCTGATGCCACTTGCCCCAAGTGACCGTGCCGAACGGGCCTGGGCAATGGCACAGGAGGTTGCTGACGAAGATGTTGAGATCAACGCCTCGATAGGTCGCCATGGTCTGCAACTGATCAAAGAAATTGCAGCCAGAAAGCCCGCAGGTGAACCGGTGCGGCTATTGACGCATTGCAATGCCGGTTGGCTGGCAACGGTGGATTGGGGAACGGCGACAAGCCCGATGTATCACGCGCATGACGCGGGCATTCCGCTTCATGTCTGGGTGGATGAGACCCGGCCACGAAATCAGGGGGCGCTGACATCCTGGGAGCTTGGTGAACACGGCATTCCCCATCGTTACATCGTGGACAATGCAGGCGGTCACCTGATGCAACATGGTTTGGTTGACGCCGTCATCACCGGTACAGACCGGACCACGGCACAAGGCGACGTCTGCAATAAAATCGGCACCTACCTGAAGGCCTTGGCGGCGCGGGACAACGGGGTTCCGTTTTATGTTGCCCTGCCCTCGCCTACGATTGACTGGACGGTTCGGGATGGAGTGTCGGAAATACCGATCGAGGAACGCGATACGAAAGAAGTGACCCATGTCATGGGCGTGGACGGCCAAGGGGATATCGCCGATGTTCGCGTCACCCCGAACGGTACGGAGGGTGGCAATCCTGCCTTTGATGTCACACCCAACCGGTTGGTGACGGGGCTTATCACCGAGCGTGGCGTTTGTGCCGCCTCGGCCGAAGGCCTTGCCGGATTGTTTCCGGACCGAGCTGGCTAGATTAACACCCCACGCGGCATTACCGCTGGCACGCACACGTTGGTCGAGCGCGAAACGTTATTTCAGGCGGGGACTGCCAGACGGTTCTCTCGGATCGGTAGATGAACGATGGCGCTGAAAGCCCCTATTGCCACACCGATCCACCAGACCAGGGCATAGTCACCATACTGGTCATACATGCGCCCACCCAGCCAGACGCCCAGGAAGCTGCCAACCTGATGGCTGAAGAAGATTATGCCATAGAGTGTTCCCATGTAACGCAAACCATAGAGGTGCGCGACAAGACCCGACGTGAGCGGAACGGTGGCCAACCAAAGCGACCCCATCACCAGCGAGAATGTAATGACGGACAGCGGCGTTATCGGGAAAATGATGAACAACGCCGCAGCAAGCGTTCGACCGGCATAAACCGAGGCCAGCAAATATTTCTTGGGAAAATGATTACCCGCCCAACCTGCCACAAGGGTCCCGGCGATATTGGCCAAACCAATCAGTGAAATCGATACCGCGCCAAGTGCGGACGTGGATGTGATGCCGATGGAATGCAGCGCGCTGCCGACTTGGATCGGTCCGCACATTTCGGTTACGAAAGCCGGAAAATGAGCGGTGATAAATCCAAGCTGGTATCCGCAGCTGAAAAACCCAATAAATATCAAAGCGTAAGAAGGATCTCGGAACGCCTTTCCCAGAATTTCTCCCATGCTTTCTTGCAACTCTGCCTTTGAAGCTGGCTGAGGCGCCCGCATGAAAGGCAGGGTCAATACTAGTGCAAGAATCGCAGCGGCAAACACGACGAAGACCTGTTGCCAGGGCAAGAATGACAACAACCACTCAGCTGTCGGAGCGCCCAGAACCTGTCCGAAACTGCCCGCAGCTGTAACGACGGCCAGCGACATGGACCGATTTTCATCAGAAGACGCGCGACCAACCACAGCCAAAACTACGCCGAACCCGGTTCCGGCAATGCCAAACCCCACCAGCCACGCATAGACTTGGTGTTCAAGAGGTGTGACGGACCAGGCTGAAAGCACCATACCGGCAGCGTAGGTCAAAGCGCCAAGGATAATGGCCTTTCGGTCTCCTACTTTCTCAGCGATAGCTGCAAAGATCGGTTGGCCGATGCCCCAAGCCAGATTCTGGATTGCAATCGCCAATGAGAAATCCGTGCGCAGCCAGCCAAATTCGCTGGCGATCGGAATCTGAAACACGCCGAAAGATGCGCGCACGGCAAAGCTGACCGTGATGATGATGCATCCAACGATCAGGATCGGGTTCAACATGCGGGTGGGTTGCTGCATTGCGACCTCGGGTAGTTTGGTCCGACGGACCGTACTGCATTTACGAGTCGCGTCAATTCAACAGATTTGCGGTCACGGATAAGCAAATTTGATGCGTCAGGGAAATGTCTTCTTTTCAACGGGCTGGGTCACGGGTAAGGCTCTGGGTCATGACGGATCTGATTTCGCATTACGAAGCCCGCGTCTCGGATGGAACTCTGACGCGCGACGACGCTCAAGAGGCCGTTTTGCCCCAGTTTGAGCGCATCCGAGCGGCACTGGCCGAGCCGGTAAAACGAGGGTTTTTCCGCAAGGCTCCACCGCCACCCAAAGGCCTGTACCTGTGGGGTGGCGTCGGACGCGGTAAATCGATGCTGATGGATATGTTCGTCGACACGCTGGGTGAAATCCCCGCACGGCGCGTTCACTTTCATGCCTTCATGCAGGAAATCCATGCCAGAATGCACAAGGCCCGAAAAGAGAATGTAGAAGATGCTCTGGCACCTGTGGCGAAAGAAGTGGTAAAATCCGTCCGCCTGCTGGCCTTCGACGAGATGCAGATCACTGACATTACGGATGCGATGATCGTCGGCCGCTTGTTTGACCTGCTGCACGAAGGTGGTGTTGTCGTTGTGACCACGTCGAACAGGCATCCGGACGAGCTGTATAAGGATGGGTTGAACCGGCAATTGTTCCTGCCTTTTATTGCCCATATCAAAGACCAGTTGCAGGTATGGGAACTAGTATCGCCCACGGATTACCGTCAGAACAGACTAGAGGGTGCCCCGGTCTATTTTACGCCCATCGGGCCTGAGGCGCGGCAGAAAATTCGGGATGTCTGGAAAGATCTTGCAGGAGGGCCTGCCGATCCGTTGATATTGCAGGTCAAAGGCCGCGCTGTCGAATTGCCCGCATTTCGCAACGGGGTTGCACGGGCTTCGTTTTATGACTTGTGCGGCCGGATGCTGGGACCGGCAGACTATCTGGCTATCGCAGAAGCAATTAAAGTTTTGGTGCTTGAGGATATCCCCCGTCTGTCGAGAAATAACTTCAATGAAGCCAAGCGCTTTGTCATCCTGATTGATGCGCTCTACGAGGCAAAAGTTCGGTTGATCTGCTCGGCTGCGGCAGAGCCCGAGATGTTGTATGTTGAAGGAGAAGGCACCTTCGAGTTTGAGCGTACTGCGTCGCGCCTGCGGGAAATGCAGGACCAGAACTGGGGGAAGTAGGGGCTCTGCCCCCGTCGCGCTGCGCGCGCCTCCCCCGGAGTATTTGCGAAAAGATGAAGCTTAACCGTTTTCGCGCAGGATGTTTCCGGCAAGATAAAGGGAGCCGCAGATCAGGACACGCGCCTGCGGGTCTTTGTCCGTGATTGCCTTCAACGCATCCGAAACGCTTGCAGCGACCGAAGAAGGCAAGCCAACTTTGGTGGCAGCGGCGGCGGTTTCTTCGGCGCTGAGCGTGGCCGCCTCGCCCGGTATGGAGACGGCGGTCAGGCTTGCAACCTGTCTGGACAGTGGCGCGAGATACCCAGTCACGTCTTTCGTGTTAAGCATACCGCAGATTATGTGGGTAGGGCGTTGCGGCATCTTTGCCAGCACATCGGCAAGCGCGGTACCTGCGGCCGCGTTATGGCCTCCATCCAGCCACATTTCGACCTGGGGGGCTTGCTCGGTCAGCGGGCCGGTTTTGAGACGTTGCATACGCGCGGGCCAATCGGCATTGGACACGGCAGCCTCGTAGGCAGTGTCACCCATTGAAAGATGACGCAGAACCGCCAAGGCGGCACCGGCATTCTGGAACTGATGTGCACCCAGCAGGTTGGGGAGCGGCAGATCACGCAGCCCGGTTTCGTCCTGATAGATCAAGCGCCCGTTTTCTTCATGAACGTGCCAATGCTGGCCATGTACAAGCAGCGGTGCGCCCAACCGGGCGGCTGTGTACTCGATCACCTCAAGCGCCTCATCTTCCTGCGGGCCGACGATGCATGGCACACCGGGTTTGATAATGCCCGCCTTTTCGGCAGCAATCTTTCCCAGGGTGTCGCCCAGATACTGTTCATGATCGATTGAAACAGGCGTAATGACTGTTACCACCGGTTCATCTACAACATTTGTCGCGTCCAACCGCCCACCCAGACCGACCTCGAGCAGAGTATAATCTGCTTTGCAGCGAGAGAAGGCCAGCAAGGCGGCGCAGGTTGTGATCTCGAAATACGTGATGTTCTCGCCACCATTTGCCAAGTAACACTCATCCAGAACCGCAGTCAGGTCGGGTTCTGAAATCAGATTGCCCGCCAACCGGATTCGTTCGTGAAACCGCGCCAGATGGGGCGAGGTGTAGGCATGAACGGAACGCCCGGCCCCTTCCAAGCCCGCCCGGATCATGGCCTGGGTCGAGCCTTTGCCATTGGTTCCGGCAATATGGATAACCGGTGGCAGCTTGAGCTGCGGGTTGTCCAAAGCGGCCAGCAATCGCCAGACGCGGTCCAAGGTCAAATCAATGATCTTGGGGTGCAGCGCCATCATCCGGTCGAGGACGGCGTCAGATGTCTTGGTGTTCATTTTTTTCCGGTCTCTTCGGCCTGCGCGACCTTGGCCGTTTCATCCGGTGTCGGTGCTGGCAGATCACCTTTGATCGCCGGCGGTTGGTTCATCAGCATCCGGGTGATGGTGATCAGTTCGTCGCGCATCTCGGTGCGTTTGGTGACACGGTCCAGCATCCCGTGATCCAGCAGGTACTCGGCCCGCTGGAAGCCGTCGGGCAACTTTTCGCGAATCGTTTGCTCGATAACTCGGGGGCCGGCAAAGCAGATCAACGCGTTCGGTTCAGAGATATGGACATCGCCCAACATCGCATATGACGCCGTCACACCACCGGTGGTGGGATGGGTCAGCACAACGATATAGGGCAGATTTGCTTCTTTCAGCATTTCGACGGCCACGGTTGTGCGCGGCATTTGCATCAGGCTGAGAATGCCTTCCTGCATCCGCGCACCACCAGCTGCCGAGAACAGGATCAGTGGGCGCTTTAGCTTAACCGCTTCTTGAGCGGCCGCGATGATTGCGTTGCCCACATACATGCCCATTGATCCGCCCATGAAGGAGAAATCTTGCGCTGCTGCAACGATTGGCGTGCGCCCGATTTCGCCTTTGGCAACCAGCATCGCCTCTTTTTCACCGGTCTTTTTCTGCGCGGCTCGCATACGTTCGGGGTATTTCTTCTGGTCGCGGAAATGCAACGGATCTTCTTTTGGCGCTGGCACTGCGACCTCAGTGAAAATACCGCCATCGAACAGGTGATTGAACCGCTCGCGTGGGGTAATCGCCATGTGATGGTCACATTGGGTACAGACGTTCTGATTTTCCGCAAGTTCACGATGAAATAGCATCGTTCCGCACTCGTCACATTTCTGCCAGAGGTTTTCGGGCACTTCGCGGCGAGAGAAGATCGAGTTGATCCGGGGGCGGACGTAGTTTGTGATCCAGTTCATGTCGGAACCTTGGCTTGTGCGGTGTTGACGTCAAATAAGACGCCACGGAAAGAAATGCAATCAACGCCTGAGCGCAAGCCGCGCCGCCAGCCAGCATACGAACATCACCGCCAAATCCACCACCAGCCAGGGACGAAGCTGTTCAGCGTCAGATGCATCGAACGGAAGCGAGAAAAGCGCCAGCCCGCTCAGATTATCCGGCAGGGAAACGAACAATAGTGCGATGATGTTATTGAAGAAATGTAAGGCGATAGCGGGCCCCAATGTACCTGAGCGCGCTGTGAGATCGGATGCAAGCATCCCAAAAACAAATGCCCACAGCACAAACAGAATTGCATTTTCTCCTGCCAGTTCCGGCGTGTAATGGCCAGCCGCAAACAAAACAGACGGAACCCCCATCCAAACGACGGGCGACTGAAACCTGGCTGCAAGCGCTTGCTGAATATACCCCCGAAACAGAACTTCTTCGGCGCTGGTCTGAATCAGGACAACCAATACCGAGACCGGAAGCAACAAAAGCCAAGTTGAAAACGGCAGATTCTTTGACAGAGAGTCCCCCAAGCCATAGGGCGGCAGCAAGACACCGACAGCGCCCAAGATAAGCAGGGCTTTCAGCACTTTCAGAAATTGGGCCGCAACCAGACTGCGCTGGCCGAAAATTGATCGCAAGGATCGGTGCTGAAGCTGACGTGCGGCAACTGCCACGCCAAGAATGATGAACCCGAAACTGGCCAGCAACAGAAGCAGCGCTATAGGTGTGTTGCCTTGCAAAAGTTCCTGTGCCCATTCCTCCGGACCCAACCCCGCGATCACGGTGAAAAACACCAAGTTCGAAACGCTGACCAACACGGCTATCAATGCCAACCCCAGCAAAAGACGCCAGATTTCGGGTTTGGCGCGGGCTGTTTCGACCAGGCGCGCATGAGCTGAATACGCGCTAGGCATTCTTACCAATACCTTCCTGCGCCGTTTCATCCGTCACGGGTGGAAACATGTCTTCGGCGTTCTGGGCCACGCTGATTCTGTTCGAAAGCGTGGTCAGATACCCTGCAACTGTTTGAAGCAACTGCATAGCGACCGAAGCGTCACTTTCAACAACGGCACGCAGTTCTTCTGCGCCGATGCGCAAGAAACTGCTATCTTCCGTCGCGACCAGATCCAGTTGCCTTGGTTCCCCGGTAATGATGGACAGGTCTCCGATGAGCCGACCGGGTTCTATGATCGAGATTGTGCGTTTCGTTCCATCCTCATTGGACCAATCCAGTTTGGCTTGTCCTGAAATGCACAAATAGGCCGCATCCGGCGCTTGACCGCGGGAAAAGATGACTTGTTCGGCGCTGGCTTCGTACCATTGCGCCGAAAACGCCAGCAGCCTCTGGTTTCTGCCATCCAGGCCTGAAAACAGCTGAGTTGCAGACAGAATCTCGAGTTTACGGCTCAGATCGTCCGAAGTTCTGTCCTCATGCGCTGGTCTGCTCCGCGAGACGCCGTCGATCCGTCCATCCTTTATTTCCACAAACAAGTCATAGGCTTCGGGATGCGCAAAATGATCCTCCATGAATATCATGATGGAATCGGGCAGCAGCTCTCTCAGTTTCAGTCGCGTGCGCAACCGGCTTTCCGAGTCGTGGCTGGCCAGCGCCTTGTCCAGGATCAGAACGTCGGGGCGTTTGATGCCTGCGCGTGAAAAAGCGGCACGCTCCTGAAACACGGTTGGAAGGTTGTTGCCGCCCAACCCGGACGGCAGGTCATAGATAATGGCCGCTGCCCGACGGCGCAGCCCGGCTTCGTTCATGGCCTCGGCAACGATGTCTTCGATATCTTCGGCATGGGCACCCGCCATCAACGATATCCGGCCGTAGATTGCGTTTTCCATCACGGTCAGGCGCGGCACATAGATGTCAGGCGCCACAGACATGAACAAACCGTCCATTGCACCGCGCAACCGCTCGGCTTGGGTCTTGCGGATAGCAAGGATTTTTTCCTTGTATTCCTCTGGGAAATCCGGGCCGATCTGTTCTGCTGTCAGAAGGAAAGGCACTGTCAGTAGCAAGGCACGCTCCTGATCGCTCAGCGCAGCATTCCCTTTGGCTTTGCGCCGGTCCTGGATGTCGAGCAGCCGATGATACATGTCCTTGGACATGCCAAGCCGCAGAAACAGGGGATGGTCGGCCCCGTCCCGCCCAAATGTCTTGCCAAGAGTATCCATGACAGCATTCGATATGCTGATCGCGTCATCTGCCAAATCATGGGTGCTAAGCAATTGCACGAACCGCGCGTCTCCGGCCAGAATGTCTGGAGATATGTCACGCGACGGTGCCGCGAACAACAAGTTGCCCCCAAGCGGGACGGCCGGGTTGAACTGGTTGGGATCGAACCGATAGACATACCGGTCCAGTCCTTTTGCCTTCAGCCGTTCGGCGATGGAATCTCTCAACCTGACTATTTCCTGTGCCAGTATCGGGTGTATCTCTGGATCAAACTGGGTGCGCAGAGTGCGCCGGAACATGAACTCGTCAATCCCCATGGCTTCCACCAGTTGGAACCACCAGTCACGTATTCCTTCGATATCGTCCAGACCGGCCAGTCCCGGATCGATCCACTCATCTTCCAGCGAATCCGGTGGGTTACCCGCCCGAACAGACTCGATCTGACGACGGGACGGGGTTCTTATGGCATCTGCTTCGTGTTGCGGGTGGGTGCGCAACGGCATCATAAGGTTATCGCCCAAAGTTCCGTCAAACAGATAGGGGCGTGAATAGGCATACCCGATCCGGGCCGCGATAACTGATTGGTGCAATTCGTCCAGCTTGTGGCCAGCTATGACCACATCCCCCTGAACAGGTAGCACCTCGCGGGTCAGCAACTGGCCCAACGCACTACGTTCCGACGCATGGGCGGATTGAATCGCCACACGCGCGCCCCGCGGGATGGTCAGATCAATGTCTTCCAGAATGGTTTTGCCGTCGCCATCGCGAACGGTCACATTGCGCAATTCGATATCACCGGTCAGATGTGGGATGGTTTCCGGCTCTCCGACGAACAGCTCTTCGGGGATCATGCTGTCCGGGGCAAATCTTTCGGTGACCACCTCCCACCGCAGGGACATGTCCTGTACCTGGTTGTAGTAGGTCAGAAGGTCTTTCCAGGGCCCGCTTAGGTCCTTGTACGCGCCCAACGCGGCAACCAATGCACCTACTGTCACCTCGCCCGTGATCGCCAGGTATCCGCCCACCGAATAAAACAGGAACGGCGTCATCTGAGTGATCAGATTGTTCAGGAATTTCATAAAGAATTTCTTGTTGTAGATCTTGAACCGGATCTCGAACAAGGTCCCCAGCCTATGACTGAACTGCGCCAGACGATAGCGCCAGCCGCCATTCGTGCGCAGGTCGCTGATGCCCGCCGCACTTTCCCCGATTTCCGAGCTCAGACGCCTGACCTCCTGAATACGGTCCTTGTTCAGCAAGTTGATCTGGCGTTGCAACTTCGGGATCAACCAGGCCTGAAGGGGGATCAGCGCAATGCTTGCCAAACCGAACCAGATGCTTTGCATGAACAGAAACGTGACGATTGTCATCATCTGACCGAACTGAAACACCGGTTGCGCAATCGCATCCCCCATCAGCCCGCCCATCGGCTCGGCCTCGGATGTGATCATCGAGACCAGCTCTCCTTGGCTGGTGGTTGCAAAATAGGATTTCGGAAAGCGCATTGTGCGTTGAATCAACGTAAAGCGCAGACGGCGCAGCATTCGTTCAGACAAGATGCCTTTCATCGTGTTGATGCGCATCTTCATCAATCCGCTGGCAATCACAGTAGCCAGAAATGCAAAGCACAATATCATCAGGTACTGAACCTGAGACACTGTGAAGCCCCAGATTGTCACCGTGTCGCCCGGCGCACCGATGGCATCGTTGATGATTTGCTTAGGTAGCTCCAGCGACGCATATAGAAACGGGAAGGACAGGACCGTTAACAGCAACAGGACAAGTTGCTGCTTTTTTGAATGCTTCCAAATAAAAGAAAATAATGTGGGCTCCATAGCCTGGCCTTATCGATAGCTGAACTGAAGTATGGCTGTTCAGGGGTAACCCATTTTCAGGAAACAGACGGTAAGCATTGACCCGACGTATTGCAAGAATTGACGGGGTCAGGCTCCAAATCCGGCACCTATCTTTTTTACGCTTAGCCACCAACCAGAAAACGTAGCCCTAAAGTAGTGTTTTTGTGATTGCGGGTTTATTCCTACTCATTTCTTTGACTAAAGAAGGACATTATCGGACGAAGAGGCCATGCGCAGGATTCTGGATCGCTATATTCATTGCAGGACGCTCGGCCACTGGCGCCGGGCCGTGCGGCAGGCGCCAGGTTCGGCGCAAGCCGAGTTGCGGTTGAAACGCGATCAGGCACGCAGTCTGCGTGGGCAACTGGATCGCCTGATCCAACTGGCGGATGCGCGCTTGCTCCGCCCAAAAATAGGATCAACTCAGTTTCACCGGCCTGTCGGCACCGACTGGAGCTGGCGGCCCGGCCTGTGGCGCGCGCCGTTGTTGCAATCCGGAATGGCCTCTGCTCCCCGCAAAACGGTCATGGACGATCAGGTCAGCTTGTTTCACGACTGCCCATTAACCGAAATCGTCGTGCGGCAAATCCGCAACCGGGGGGCAAGTGATCTGGCCCCGTTCAGCCTGGAGATCGAGATCTTTGGTTTCGCGGGCTCGTTCCTATCGGTATCAATCGACTTGCCGCGTGAGGTCGCTCGCGATCTGACACGCGAACATCTGATCAGGTTGGAAGCCCTGATTGACTGCGAAAAACCGTCGGGCGTGTTTGCACGCCTCAATGTTCAGCACGGCCCTAACATGGAGCAGGTTTTGCGGCAGCTAGACCCTTCTGACACCGTGAGCGCAGTTGAGTTCGACCTGGCTCACCTGCCCCTGAATGAACGTCGGATCGAAAAGATCTGGCTGGATCTTATTTTTGAGAAGCCGGAAATGAACCGTATAAGTGTACGAGACCTTACGTTTTGCCGCTTCCATCGCGCCGACTTGTGAGACGATCAAAGATGACACAACCATCCCTGACCTTCATTCGGTTCGAAAGCGGTATTTGGCACGGCCATGTTGATGCCGAACAGAAACCGGGATTGGAAGTTAGATATCTCGGGGAAACTCTGGAGGGTGTTGAGCTTTCGCCCGCAGACAACGGATGGGATCTGTATGTTCCGGTACCCGTCACAGCCCTGTCCGAAGGCGTACACAGCTTCGTCATAGTTGACGCAGGCAGTGTCGAGAAACTTGGGAGTTTCTCCATAATAGCAGGAGAGCCATCCGCCGATGATCTCAGGGCGGAAGTGGACCTTTTGCGCGCGGAGTTGGATATGCTGAAACGCGCTTTTCGAAGGGTAAGTCGCGGAGACGGCTGAAAC
This sequence comes from Ruegeria sp. HKCCSP351, assembly GCF_017872535.1. Classification (NCBI taxonomy): domain Bacteria; kingdom Pseudomonadati; phylum Pseudomonadota; class Alphaproteobacteria; order Rhodobacterales; family Roseobacteraceae; genus Ruegeria; species Ruegeria sp. HKCCSP351. Next base: position 436,307 of record NZ_JAEDOV010000002.1, read on the forward strand.
GCTTGCGAAATCGGATCATCCATTCGGTTATGCGCACTCTGCGCATCGCATTCGGATTGCGCTGCTGGATGACAAAAAAATCTTACGAGACAGAAAGAAATGGGCCGCGTTGTACGCGGCCCATTGGTTTGGTTATTGGGACGGCCCGTGTGGGGTGAACGCTGACAGGCCTTTGAGGATGTCTATGGCGTATGCCAGTTGATAATCCTCTTTCCGCAGCTCAGCGGTTGCTTCGGCCCTTGCGCGATCTTCCTCGATCTGGCGGATTTCATCCTCGCTCAGGCTGTCATTGTTTAGACTGCCGCGCAGGTCAGCTTCGGACCGGGTACGCCCGTTGTTCTCTTCCTCTTCTTCCTCAGGTGCAGGGCGAGGTTGTTCAACAATGATGTCCGGGCTGACGCCAAGGGCCTGGATTGATCGTCCTGACGGAGTGTAATAGCGCGATGTGGTCAAGCGCATGGCGCCGTCACCACGCAGCGGCATGACCGTCTGTACGGATCCCTTGCCGAAGCTCTTGGTGCCCACAACGATAGCGCGGCGATGATCCTGCAATGCACCGGCCACAATCTCGGATGCCGAGGCCGAGCCGCCATTGATCAGCACCACAATTGGCTTGCCTTCAGCCAGATCGCCGGGGGTGGCGTTGAACCGCTCACCCTCATTCGGGTCGCGGCCGCGCGTGGAGACAATTTCACCTTCGTTCAGGAACGCGTCCGACACTTTGATCGCCTGAGTCAACAGGCCGCCTGGGTTGTTGCGCAGGTCCAGAACAAAACCGTTGACCTTGTCGATGCCACCCGCTTCAGCAATCTGTTCCTGCAATCCTTCCTGCAGGTTCGGGAAGGTCTGGTCGTTGAACGTGGTCACACGCAGAACGACACTGGTGCCTTCGGTCCGAGCGCGCACAGCGGTCAACTTGATTGTGTCACGGATAATAGTGACGTCGAACGGATCAGGTTCACCTTCACGCACGACGGTGATGATAATTTCGGATCCGACCGGGCCGCGCATCAGGTCAACAGCTTTGTCCAGCGTCAGGCCCAGAATGCTTTCACCGTCCACATGGGTAATGAAATCCCCGGCTTCGATTCCGGCTGCGTCCGCGGGGGTATCGTCAATGGGTGATACAACTTTGACAAAGCCTTCTTCCTGCGTGACTTCGATACCCAACCCACCAAACTCGCCCCGGGTCTGCACGCGCATCTGTTCGGCATCATCGGGGGAAAGATAACTTGAATGCGGATCAAGCGATGTCAACATGCCGTCAATCGCCGCCTCGATCAGTTCTTCGGGCTCAACCTCTTCGACATACTGGGCGCGGATACGTTCAAAAATGTCGCCGAACAAATCCAGTTGTTCGTAGACGCTTGCCTTGTTCTCGGCCTCCTGCGCCAGCAGGGGTCCTGCGATCTGAGTTGTTGCAAGAATACCTGCCACAGTTCCAGCCAGACCGGCCACCACAAATTTCTTCATACGCGTTTATCCATCCTTGTCGGTCCGAAACCACGATTCCGGGTCCACGGGGCGATTGTCTTCTCTTACCTCTATATAGAGCGTTTCTGAGCGGTCAGTTCCAGTGCCATCACTGCTTGTTGACAAAATTGCGCCGATTCCCGGCATTTCACCGGGCATCAGACCAACTGGTGTGCCCTCTGGGATCACCTGACCGGGCTGGCCATAGACCTCCTGCAAACCGGAAAACACGAACAAAAGTCCCGATTGAGGTTCAAGTATTATCAGGTTCCCCAGATCCAGCAGCGGCCCGCGATAGCGAATTGTCGCAGCGGTAGGCGATGTGACCAAAGCGCGCGGGCGTGTCCCTACGATCAGGCCGGGGCGCGTGACACCGGCGGCGTCCGTTTCACCGGCCTTGTGCAGCAAGATGCCCTGTACCGGCATTGATATCCGGCCTTTCCTGTCCAAGACGCTGGCATTGCTGTCGAGGATCTCTCCTTCCGAGATCTCGGACAGACCACTTGCAAAACCATCCAGTGTTTCAGTCGACGAGATCAGGATGGCCGTACGCACCGGGTCTTCCACAAAGCGGCGGGGCAAATCCGTGCGGTCGGCGATTGCCTCGCTCAGGCGGGTACGGGCCTCCTGAACGCCCGTCAGACCCTCCGTCAAAGTTTCCGAGGCCTTCTGCTGCAAGACACGCAATGTCTGCACTTCATTCAGGTCCTGCGCCAGTTCCTGCGCACTGGCGTTCAGGCTAGGGGTGACCTCGGACAGCATAATACCTGCACGGGCCGCCCCCAACGGGCCGGACGAATGTAACATCAAGACAGGTGGTTCGGTCGTTTCGATGGTTTGCAGAACACCAAGCAATCGCCGGATTTCCTTTTCGCGCGCCCGCAACTCGGCGCTCAGTTGCGCCTCGCGGGTAGCCGCTTGGCGCAATCCCACCCGCATCGCGCCTAGCCCGGCCTCATAGGCATGGATCGTCTCCGTAAGAGCATGGACCCGGTCTCGGGCGGTTTCGGCCTCGGATAACGCGATGGACGCCTGTTCGAGCATCTGCGCTGCGTCCAAAGCAGCCTTGGAAGCGTCTGGCTGAGCCAGCGCCGGTAAGGCCAAAAACAGATACACTGCCAGAGCGGCCGGTTTCATGACAGCAGGCTTTCCCCGGTCATTTCCGGCGGTTTCGGCAAACCCATCAGCTCAAGCAGGGTCGGGGCGAGATCGGACAAACGTCCTTGGCGCAAATTCGCGCCTTCTGGCCCGCCAACCAGCGCTACGGGAACAGGATTGAGCGTATGGGCCGTATGCGGGCCGCCGGTCACAGGATCGACCATGACTTCGCAATTACCGTGATCGGCCGTGATAATCATCGCCCCCTTGACCTTTTCAAGAGCTGCAATAACCTGCGCCAACCCCTGATCGACGGCTTCACACGCTTTGATCGCAGCTTTCAGATCGCCTGTATGGCCAACCATATCCGGATTGGCATAATTTGTAACAATCAAGTCATACCCGCCTTCGATGGCTTCGATAAATTTCGCCGTAACCTCTGCGGCCGACATTTCGGGCTGTAGATCGTAGGTCGCCACTTTCGGCGAGCTCGGCATAAAGCGATCCTCGCCTAGTTCGGGCGTCTCCTTACCGCCATTCAAAAAAAACGTAACATGCGGGTACTTCTCGGTTTCCGCCAGTCGAAACTGCCGAAGCCCTTGTTTGGCGACCCATTCGCCCAGTGTGTTTACAATTGCGCGCTTTGGAAAAACCGTGGTCATGTAAGCATTATGCCCGTCAGAATACTCGACCATGCCCAGCAGAGCTGAAAGCTTCGGGCGCAGCCCTGTGGCAAACTCGGAAAAACCGGGTTCGCCGATGGCGCGCAGGATTTCACGGGCACGGTCGGCACGGAAGTTCAGGCAAAAGAATCCGTCGCCATCGTTAATACCTTCATACCCCGTTAATACGGTTGGTGTGACAAACTCGTCAGATTCGGACTGGTTATAGGCGTGATCAACCGCGCCATGGGCACTGCTTGCTGTTCGGCCCTGCCCGTTGACCATTGCAGCATACGCTTCACTGACACGCTCCCAGCGATTGTCGCGATCCATGGCAAAGTACCGCCCGCTCACGGTGACGATGCGTGCGTTGTCGGGCAGGCGTTCTTCCAACTCAGCAATGTAAGTCAGAGCTGACCTTGGCGCGACATCACGCCCATCCGTCACTGCGTGCAGCGCAACCGGAACACCGGCATCCGTTATGGCAGTGGCTGCGGCTAGGATATGGTTCAGATGACCATGCACCCCACCATCCGAGATCAACCCCATCAGATGCGCAGTGCCGCCAGCGGACTTAACGCTAGTGATGAAAGCCTGCAGCGCTTCGTTTTCAAAGAATGTCCCGTCTTCAATGGAAAGATCGATCTGGCCCAGGTCCATGGCGACCACACGCCCTGCACCGATATTAGTGTGCCCGACCTCCGAGTTCCCCATCTGCCCGCTTGGTAGACCCACATCCGGGCCGTGGGTGATCAGGGTCGAATGCGGGCAATTAGACATGATCGCGTCAAAGGTCGGCGTGTTTGCCAGATAGGGTGCGTTGGCTTTAGTGTCCTCGGACAGACCCCAACCATCTAGAATGCACAGGACAACAGGTTTGGGGATGGCCATTGATGTACTCCGTTTGCTGCTCTTGGGTCACCTTCTATCCTTTGGACTTCGACGGGTGAACCACCTTCGTAATGATGAACAATTTTAACCGACGCAGCAGGGTTAGTCTTTTAAGTAGCTTTGGAACGGGCGCGCCTTGCGATTGCGGTATCTGACCGTCAGGTCCAGCGGCGCATCGTTTTCATCATAGACGCCCAGAACAACACCCCTGCCCCGGCTTTTGGTGCGCATGTCGATCAATTGCTGCTCGGACCGGGTCGTGCGCTGGGACGCCCGCCGCGTCCAGGCGAACAGATACTCGTACATCTCGGCAATCACACCGGCATGTTCCGCGCTGTCACCCAGATCGTTCAACTCATCAGGGTCGTTCTCCAGGTCGAACAGGATTGGCCGGTACCCACCTTCACAATGGATCAGTTTCCATTTCTTGCTTGCGGCCATGAACATCACCGCATCGCGGACAGACACGTCCAAAACATTTGCGATTGGCGATGCCGAGTAGTCATATTCGCAGATCACCACATCGCGTTGCAACGCGTCCACCTCTCCATAAAGGATGGGCAGCAGTGAATGACCTTCCAGAATATGCGTCGCCACTTCTCCACCAGCCGCATCGACAAAGGTCGGCGCAAGGTCGATGGATTCCACAAGCGCATCGCTGACGGTACCGCGTGTTGCATCGGCCTCGGGCGACGGGTCATAGATGATCAACGGCACTCTGGTCGAGGCATCGTGAAAAAAGGTCTTTTCTCCCATCCAGTGATCGCCCAGAAAATCACCGTGGTCTGATGTCACCACGATCGTCGTGTTTTCCATCCGCCCGGTTCTCTCCAACCAATCCAACAGGCGGCCCATCTGATCGTCGGCTTGCTTGATCAGCCCCATATAGGCCGGGATAACCGCCTCACGCACGTCCTGCCGCGAAAAGGTCTGGCCGATCTTTGTGTCCATGAAGGCTTTCAGCACGGGATGCGCATTCTGACGTTCCGCGTCGGATCGCACCACAGGCAGCACATGTTCCGGCCCATACATCGAGGCGTATGGTTCTGGTACAATGTACGGCCAATGCGGCTTGATAAAACTCAGATGACAGCACCACGGGCCATCATGCGTTTCCATGAACTCGATCCCGCGACCGGTCAGATAGGGTGTTTCACTGTCTTCCTCGGCAATATTCGCGGCTTCGGGTGAATTCTTCAGAAACCAGCCAGACAAAACGTTGCCATCCGCATCCAACCCGGAATTGGCAAAGTCATGCCAGGGGTTGTCACTCTCATACCCCTTGGCTTTCAGGAACTTGTTGTATTCCTTTGCCCCGTCGGGGTCGTAAAACCCATCCGGACCTTCGGGCAGCATACCGTCGTCCCGTTCGTACACGTCAAATCCGCATTCGGCGACGCGGGCCCCGATTAGGCTGTCGGGCTCCAAACCCAACCTCGCCATCCCTTCGGCGTCTGCACGCATATGGGTTTTGCCGACCAGCCAGCAATCCATCCCCGCCTTACGCAGGTGATCGCCCATCGTAATCTCGCCGACTTTCAAGGGAATTCCGTTCCACGACGCGCCGTGAGAATGCACATAGCGCCCTGTGTAGGTGGACATGCGGGAGCTGCCGCAGATCGGCGATTGGATATAGGCGCGGTTGAAGCGCACGCCTTTGGCAGCCAGACGATCGATATTTGGCGTATGCAGATGAGGATGACCGTAACAGCTCAGGTAATCCCAGCGCAGCTGGTCGAACATGATGAACAGGATGTTTTTTGCCTTAGCCAAGTTGACACCCTCCCCCAAAAGTCTCGAGGACTTAGTTAGCCAATTCTATCCGCAGAACGAAGCAAAACCTGTGTCAGGCCTGACGGTCCATTTGCTCCAGCATTTTTTGGGCGCGTTTGCATTGCAGCTTGTCGCGCAGTGGGCTGTCGGGGTCGACATCTTTTTGGCAGACAACGCATTTATCCGCGCCCGAGATCGCGTTTAGGCCACCGCAACTGCCTTTGATGGTCTTGCCCATCAGCATGACACCCAATGACATGCCCACCATGACGAGAGCGAGAAGAATGAAGGCCAGAATAAAGGTACTCATCTCAGCTCCAACAGTCAGTTCGATCCCAGCGCGTCTTTGAACGCCGTGCTATGGGCAGTGATATAGGCATCTTCGCCGCCTGTCACATCCCGCGAGATGAAATACACGGCAAGTTTATGCTCCTCTGCCAGAGCCAGCCCTTTTTCCTGCCCCAAGGCCAGCATGGCTGTTGCCCAGGCATCGGCCATCATCGCGTTTTCGGCCAGCACGGTGACCGAAGTGGTGCGGTGCGTGATCGGACGGCCTGTTGTCGGATTGATGATATGCGAATAACGCACACCATCTTTTTCAAAGAAATTCCTGTAATCGCCCGAGCTGGCCATACCCCTGTCATCCAGAGAAACGATCAACTGGATAGTTTGCGAACCCGTTTCAGGTTTTTCGATGCCAATGAGCCACGCTTCGCCCTTGTCATTCTTACCCTTGGTCACAAGATCGCCGCCGATTTCAACCAGATAGTTTTCGATGCCAGCGGCCTGCAAGGTTTCCGCAACAGCGTCAATTCCATAGCCTTTTGCAATCGCCGAAAGGTTAATGCCCACACTGGCGTTTGACTTGGCAAGTGTACCAGCATCGGTATCGAGCGCTAGCAGGCGTTCTTGACCTACGCCGCTCAGCGCGGTGTTGATATCGGCATCCGATGGCACCGGGTCCTCGGGCTTGCGTGGGCCAAAACCCCAAAGTTCGATCAAAGGGCCGAGGGTTACGTCGAAAATTCCACCGGATTTCGCATGCACTTCGTTCGCCGCCGAAAGAACCAGCGCAAATTCGTCGGAAACAGGCATTGGATCTGTGCTGGACGACGCGGAAAAAACGGAAACCTCGGAGTTCGGATCCCAGTTGGACATCTTGGCATTCACAGCTGCCAGCTTTTCACTGACGGCAGAAGCCAGTGCGTCTTCGTCAAGGTCTTCGCCAATTGCGGTGATATTGTAGGTCGTGCCCATTGTCTCACCAGACAGACGGACCACTTCGGGTTCCTTGTCAAAAAGACAGCCTGAAAGAAGGGTGAAAAAGGCCAGTACGGGCAAAAGACGCATTGGGCTATCTCCGGGACATTCTGTGCCCGGCATATGCCAGCGGTCCCAGCCAGAGTCAATTTGGCATTACAGTTTCAGCGGAAGGAAACCCAACAGCAAAAGACCAGTTCCGGCCGGAATACCGAACAGCCACGCGCGTTTCTGCCACCCGGGCTGTTGTTGCTTCCACGCCATGCGAAAGTTGTGACCGCACACAACAGCCGCAAAGAAGATCAGCGCGGCGACCGGGGGCGTAAGATAGAATTCATTCAAAAGACTAGGCTCCCTTTCCCGACCCACGGTTTATCAACTCTTGCAATTGGACCCTATACAGGTCGTTTAGCTGCGCTAAGGTGAAAGGGAAAGACTTTGCAAGAACCAAAAAGGAGATTGCCCATGGCTCCAACCTCTTACCAGTCGCCGTCGCGCGGTGACAAAGCCGACAAGACGACCTACAGCCAATCAGCGGATTCGAACCTGTCGCATTCGCAGACGACCGTGGCCAAGCTGCTTGATGGTAAAGGGGATGCGGTGTTTTCGGTGCGGCCTAATGATACCATCCATTCGGTGGTGAACACGCTCAAGGAAAAGCGGATTGGCGCAGTTCTGGTGACAGATCAGAACGGGTCATTGCAAGGGATTTTGTCGGAACGCGACATCGTGCGTCGCATGGCCGATACGCCCGGACAGACCCTGCCGCAGTCGGTCGAAGACCTGATGACAAGGGAAGTAAAGGCCTGCACGCCCGAGGATACGCTGAATGACGTGCTGAAAACCATGACCGAAGGACGATTCCGCCATATGCCGGTCCTGCGGGATGGCAATTTGTGCGGTGTCATCACTATCGGAGATGTTGTGCATTTCCGCCTGAGGGAATTGGAGTATGAAGCGCTTCGTATGAAGCAGATGATCGTTGGCTAGGTTCAACCGATTGAAAAAAACCTAACACTGCCGCCGTCTATTTCAGCGGCGGTCAATCTGCCCGAGGCAAAGGCACCGGTATCAATCGACACAACCCGGTTTCTAACCCGGGGTTGGCTTACAATTGTATGACCGTGCACAACCCATTGCGCGTCACTGCGGGCAAGCCGTGGAAACATCGGATGCCCCCATAGACAGATTTGGCGATCCTGGGATTGAATGGATAGCCGCGGATCAAGTGCCGCGTGGACAAAGGTGACGTTGCCGCTGGTCCAGGTCAGCGGCAGATTTGCAAGCCAGTCCAGCAAGCTGTCGCCCATCTTGTGCCGCAGACGCTCTGCCAGTTCAGGCAGATGCTTTCCACTATCCAACTCGTCGGGACATACGAGGCCGAAAGATACCAGAGTTTCCGCTCCGCCGTTATGAAACCAAAGCCTGGCGTAACGTTCCGGGTCGTTTACAAATTGCAGCAGCATCTCTTCGTGATTGCCAAGCAAGCATTGCACCCGCCCGTCTGACGCTTCACTCAGGTGATGCAAATGCCGCAGTACCTGCGCGCTGTATGCCCCCCGGTCGATGTAATCGCCCAGAAAGACCAGTGGGCTTTGATCGTCGAGTCGTGGCAAAACCGCCTGAAGCAAATCAAGACGGCCGTGAATATCACCGACAGCTGTCACCTTTTCCGCGGGTGCCACGTCGCATGGCATCGCATTGGTGCTTTCCTGAGCCGCGGATTGGAACCGCCGTCTGATCCAGTCTTTCATCATGGCATTTGATCCCTACCCGCCCTGCGTAGTGGTCGCAATCAGCAACTGTTTGAATAGGCAAAGTGTTGACCACAAGCCTTAGATTGTCCGATATGGCCCGCAGGATGTTTGCAAGCCGTTGATCTGAAGATAGGATCAGCCTTCCAGCCAGCGATGAATTTGCAGCGAGTTCTGAGGGTTTTATGAAACGAGTTTTGATTACAGGTTCTGCCGGGTTCATCGGATTCCATCTGGCCAAATTGCTTTTGGCAGAAGGATTTCAAGTACACGGCTACGACGGGATGACCGACTACTATGATGTAACCCTGAAACAACGCCGACATCAGATACTGCTTCAAACCCCGGGATTTACGTCAACTGAAGACCGTTTGGAGAACTTTGACCGGCTTGTGCAGGTCGCAGAGAACTTTCAGCCCGATGTCATCGTACATCTGGCCGCGCAGGCAGGCGTGCGGCACAGCCTTAAATTTCCCCGCAGCTATATCGAGTCGAACGTCGTGGGTACGTTCAATGTGATGGAAATCGCGCGTCAGCACAAAGTGGAACATCTTTTGATGGCGTCGACCTCATCAATCTATGGTGCAAACGAGGACATGCCGTTCATCGAAACAGAAAAAGCCGACACCCAACTGACGATCTACTCCGCCACTAAGAAGGCGAATGAAGCGATGGGGCATTCCTATGCCCATCTGTGGGATTTGCCGACCACCATGTTTCGGTTTTTTACCGTTTACGGTACCTGGGGGCGCCCCGATCTGGCCTATTTCAAGTTCGTTGCCGCTATACTGGATGGAAGGCCAATTGATATCTACAATCATGGCGACATGTATCGCGACTTCACGCATGTAGAAGACCTTGTGCGTGGGATCAGGTTGCTGATCGATGTTCCGCCGGTTCGCCCGACCAGCCGCGCGGATATCGAAGATGGTGATAGCTTGTCGCCCGTTGCACCGTACCGCGTCGTCAACATTGGCAACGGAGACAAGGTGCGTCTGATGGATTTCATAGAAGCCATCGAAGAGGCTGTTGGCCAGAAAGCGGTCAAAAACTTTATGCCAATGCAGATGGGCGATGTTCATGCCACATGGGCTGACAATCGGCTGCTGCAGCGACTGACGAATTATCGCCCGCAGACCGACCTGAAGGACGGCATTGCCCAATTCGTCAATTGGTACCGGGACTATTACGGAAAATAGGTCGACCTGGCGCCGGAATGAAAAAACCGGCGCACTCAGCGCCGGTTTCATTAGTTACCCGCCAAAATCGTCGAGCATGATGTCTTCGCGATCCACGCCCAGATCCAGCAGCATGTTGATAACCGACTGGTTCATGATTGGCGGTCCACACATGTAGTATTCGCAATCTTCAGGTGCCGGGTGGTTCTTGAGGTATTCTTCGAACAGAACGTTGTGGATGAATCCGGTATAGCCTTTCCACTCATCCTCGGGCTGGGCATCCGACAGAGCGACATGCCATTCGAAATTGTCGAACTCTTCCGCCAGTTGGTCGAAATCCTCGACAAAGAACATCTCTTTCTTGGACCGTGCGCCGTACCAGAAGCTGATCTTGCGGTCGCGGTTCTCAAGGCGTTTGAGCTGGTCAAAGATGTGGCTGCGCATCGGTGCCATACCGGCACCACCACCGATGAAGACCATTTCCTTCTTGGTTTCACGTGCGAAAAACTCACCAAACGGACCCGAGATTGTGACTTTGTCGCCCGGCTTCAGGTTAAAGATGTAGGATGACATCTGACCCGGAGGAATTCCTTCTGAGCCCGGAGGCGGTGAAGCAACCCGAACATTAAGCATGATCATGCCCTTTTCATCCGGATAGTTGGCCATCGAATAGGCGCGCTCGATAGGTTCGTTCACAACCGACTCGTATTGCCACAGATTGAAGCGATCCCAATCCTCGCGATATTCTTCCTGCACGTCGAAATCGGTGTATTTCAACTGATGAGCAGGCGCTTCGATCTGGATGTAGCCCCCGGCACGGAAGTTCACATCCTCGCCTTCGGGCAGGTCCAGAGTAAGGGCCTTGATAAAGGTCGCAACGTTGTCGTTCGAGCGAACTGTGCATTCCCATTTCTTGACGCCAAAGACCTCTTCTGGAACCTCGATTTCCATGTCCTGTTTCACCGCTACCTGACAGGATAGACGGTCGCCACAGGATGCTTCGCGCTTTGTGATGTGACTTTCTTCGGTCGGCAGGATCGAACCGCCACCAGAATGCACTTTCACGCGGCACTGGGCACAGGTACCACCACCACCGCAAGCTGATGGAACAAACAGTTTTTCGGCCGCCAATGTTTGCAGCAGTTTGCCACCCGCCGGAACCGAAATAGTCTTTTCACCGTTGATGGTGATGTTGACGTTGCCGGTCGACACCAGCTTGGAACGCGCAGCCATAATGATTGCCACCAGCGCCAGAACGATCAGGGTGAATAGGACAACGCCGAGCGAAAAGGTTTCCATTCTCACGCCCCCCTTACAGTTTCACGCCCGAGAAGGACATAAAGGCCATCGCCATCAGTCCGGCGGTGATAAAGGTGATGCCCAGCCCCTGAAGCCCGTCCGGCACATCCGAGTATTTCAGCTTTTCGCGCACGCCTGCCATCGCGGTGATTGCCAGCGCCCAGCCGAAACCGGATGAGATGCCATAGGTGGTCGCCTCGGCAAAATTATAGTCGCGTTCGACCATGAACAGCGAACCACCTAGAATGGCACAGTTCACAGTGATCAAAGGCAGGAAGATCCCCAGCGCGTTGTAGAGCGGCGGGAAATATTTATCGAGGATCATCTCGAGGATCTGAACCATCGCTGCGATAACGCCGATATAGGAAATCAGCCCGAGAAAGGTCAGATCCACATCCGGGAACCCGGCCCATGCCAATGCACCCGGTTTCAGCAGGAAGGACAGCAACAGGTTGTTGGCGGGCACGGTGATGGCCTGCACCACCATGACTGATATTCCCAGCCCGATGGCAGTCGAAATCTTCTTCGACACGGCGATGAAGGTACACATGCCAAGGAAAAAGCTGAGCGCAAGGTTTTCGATAAAGACGGCCTTCACGGCCAGAGAGATAAGCCCTTCCATCAGTGCGCCTCTACCTGCTGGATTTTGTATTCACGTTCTTCGACCTGGTTCGGCTTCCACGTGCGGAAAGCCCAGATTAGCAGGCCGATCACAAAGAACGCCGACGGCGGCAGCAGCAACAGGCCGTTGGGCACGTACCACCCGCCATTGTTGACCGTTTGCAGGATTGTCACCCCGAACAGGCTGCCCGAACCGAACAGTTCGCGGATGATGCCCACCAGCATCAGGATCAGGCCATAGCCCATGCCGTTGCCCAGACCGTCAATGAACGATGCTACCGGCGGGTTTTTCATGGCGAATGCCTCGGCGCGGCCCATAACGATACAGTTGGTGATGATCAGACCGACGAACACAGACAAAGTCTTGGAAATCTGAAAGGCATAAGCCTTGAGGATCTGATCCACCAAAATCACAAGCGAGGCGATGATCACCATCTGCACGATGATTCGGATCGAACCGGGAATCTGGTTGCGCAAAATCGAAATGAACATCGACGAAAACGCGGTCACAAAGGTCACCGCCAGCGCCATCACAAAGGCCACCTGCAACGACGAAGTCACCGCCAGAGCCGAACAGATGCCCAGCACCTGCAGGGTGATTGGGTTGTTGTCGACAAGGGGGTCGACCAACAGCTCTTTCTTGGTCTGAGACATCAAATCTCTCCTGCTTGCAGCTTGGCCAGGAACGGCGCGTAACCCGCGTCACCCATCCAGAATCTCACCAGGTTGTCGACACCGACAGTGGTCAGGGTCGCACCTGCCAGGGCGTCGATGTAATAGTCGGGCCCGGCCGCAGGCTGCGACTTGGCGACGGTGATCTGCAACACTCCCGCGTCGTCGCGCAGCTTCTTACCGTTCCACAACGTCTTCCAGCGCGGGTTGTCCACCTCAGCACCCAGACCCGGCGTCTCGCCATGCTGATAGAATTGCAAGCCGTAGATATCGTTGCCGTTCTTCTCCAGCGCGATGAAACCGTACAGAGTGGACCACAGCCCATAGCCATGCAGTGGCAGAATTACCTTGTCCAAGGCCCCCGCGTCGTCGCGCAGCAAATAGATCACACGGTACTTTGCCTTGCGGCCAATGCCTGCGGGATCGTCGTCAAGCGCGACGCTCAGGTTCGGATCACCGGCAGCGGCCAGATCGTCAAAGGTGGCCGGGTCGAACTGATCGTCCACAAAATCGCCCGTGGCCAGATCCAGCACATGCGGTTCGAATGCGGCAAATGCTTCGGTGACATTGACGCCGGGTTCATACACCCCGGCCACTTGCAGGATGTTGACCTGTTTGTCCTTCAGCTTGTTGGCCTCTTGCACCGGGCGCAAGCTGACTGCGGCGGCCGACACGATCATCGAGGCAACGAGACAGACCGCAACAGCAATAAAGATTGTTTTGCCAACTGAATCTGGCGAGGCCGCCAGAAAACGGGCAATCGCGCCCTTGCGTTCAGGGGATTGCGTATCAGACATGGCGACGCGCCCTCCGTTTGATGTTGGCCTGAACGACAAAATAATCGATCAGCGGTGCAAAGACGTTGCCGAACAGTATGGCCAGCATCATACCTTCGGGGAAGGCTGGGTTGATCACACGTATCAACACAACCATGACACCAATCAGGGCCCCATAGACATAGCGACCGACATTGGTGTGGCTTGCCGAGACCGGCTCGGTCACCATGAAAGCCAGACCAAAGGCATAACCGCCCAACACAACATGCCAGTACCATGGCATTGCGAACATCGGGTTCGTCTCGGACCCGATCAAGTTCAGCAGCCAGGTGAACGCAATTGTGCCTGCCAGACATCCCACAATCAGCCGATAGTTGGCAATCTTGGTGATCAGCAGGAAGGCTAGACCGATGATGCAGGCCAGCGTCGAGGTTTCCCCAATACTGCCTTGGATGGTGCCATAAAACGCGCTCCACCAGGTAATACCGTCAGCGGCCAGCGCCTGATAGCCTTCGGCAGCCGACACAGCCAGAGCCGTCGCTCCGGAAAACCCGTCGACCGGGGTCCAGACAGCATCGCCCGACATCTGCGCGGGATAGGCAAAATACAAAAACGCCCGCCCCACCAAGGCGGGGTTGAGGAAATTCTTACCAGTGCCGCCGAATACCTCTTTGCCGATCACGACACCAAAGATAATCCCCAGGGCAACCTGCCACAGGGGTGTGGTTGCAGGCATGATCAGGGCGTAAAGCATCGAAGTGACAAGAAAGCCTTCATTCACCTCGTGGCCGCGGACCGTTGCGAAAATGACCTCGAAAATACCGCCTGCCACCAACGTGACGAAATAGATCGGCAGGAAGTACATGAGCCCGTGCATGACATTGGCAAAGATGCTGTCCGGATTCAGCGAAATGCCAAAAACCTGAAGAATTGCAATCCGCCAGCCGGTCGCAGACTCTGGGCCAAGCGCGGCAATGGCCGAATTTGCCTGATAACCGGTGTTCCACATTCCCCATAGGATGCAGGGAATTGTGGCAATCACGACATATGTCATGATCCGCTTCATATCCACGTAAGACCGCGCATGAGGAGCAACAGTGGTTACGGTTTTCGGAGTGTAGATGAAGCTTTCCACCATCTCGTAGATCGGAAAAAGCTTCTCGTACTTGCCGCCCTTGGTAAAGTTTGGCTCGATCCGGTCAAAGAAGTTACGCAATCCCATTCGGATCAGCCCTCCTTTTCAATCTTGTTCAGGCAGTCGCGCAGCGCCAGCCCGTATTCGTATTTCGCCGGACAGGCAAAGCCCACAAGGCCCAGATCCTCTTCGTCCAGTTCAAGCGCACCCAGTGCCTGAGCTGTATCCGTATCCATCACCAGCAAGGCCCGAAGCAATTGTGTGGGCAGGTAATCCTGCGGCATCAGCTCTTCGAACACACCTGTCGGCACCATCGCGCGGCGGCCACCGTTCAAGTTGGACGTGAAAGCATAGAGTTTTCTGGAAAAGGCCGAGCCCAATACAGGCTGGACGGAATACTTGGAAGGCATTGGTCGGATCCAGCCCATCGGAATCTGATCGTGATCCTCTCGGATGATACAGATTTGACGAGCAAACCGCCCCAGATATGCGGTCGGCCCGTCGGCATGTTGACCCGACAGGATCGAACCCGAGATGATGCGGGGCGTTCCGTCCACACTTACCTCATCCCGTGTCAAGTCGCCCGTGGACGCGCCCATCACGGTGCGGATCAAACGCGGCTGACGCGCGCCGGGCCCTGTCAAGGCAATCACAACGTTCGGGTCAAGATGCCCGGTCTGTATTAAACGGCCGATCGCGATGGTGTCCTGATAACCGATGGTCCAGACCTGCTTTTCGCCCGCAATCGGTTCGAGGAAGTGAATATGCGTTCCCGCCAAACCCGACGGATGTGGACCGGAAAATGCCACCGCCTCTACACCGGCCACATCCGCGCCGGGGATCGTGTCACCTTGTTTCTGGCAAAGATAGGTCTTGCCCGCGGTCAGCTTGCTGATTGCTGCCAAGCCAGCGGCAAAGGCTTCGGGCGCTTCGGCAATGATCGTGGCGGCATCAGCCGCCAATGGGTCACTGTCCATGGCTGTCACGAAGATCGCGTTCGGTTTGGCACCGGGTTCCGGCATTTTCGCATAAGGTCGAGTGCGAAATGAGGTCCACAGACCAGCGGCGCACAGTTTGGCAGTCACGCCTTCGGTGCTGTCCGCGTCGCCTACGTTCGAAAAATCCAACCCCGTGTCATTGGTGTCGGACGCTTCGATGACGACGCTTTGCAACACCCTGCGGGCACCCCGGTTGATGGCAACAACCTTGCCACTCACCGGTGCGACCATCATCGCGTCAGGCGCATCTTTGTGACAAAAGAGCGGCGTACCCCGCTCGACACTATCACCTTCCTGCACCAGCATCTTAGGTTTCAGGCCAATGTAATCCCCACCCAGAACGCCAACGGTCGAGTATTCCGGACCCGGATGAATGGTTTGGTCAGGAGCGCCTTCAACCGGCAGGTCCAACCCTTTTTTAAGTTTGAAAGTTTGCATGCCGCTACGTTCTTCCAAGCCTCTTTCCTGCGCCAGCCCTGCCGACACCCTTATGGGGTCATGCAATAACGCGGTTTTTTTCAGGCACCCCTCGCAAAAGCGTCGAAATGGGTCCAAAATCCGCAGGCGTAATTCTGATCACGGACCCTTTACGCGCGGATGCCCGCAAACGCAAACCTGTTACCGCCAAAAGTTAAGATCAAACTGCAAAATCTTGGAGTTTTCCCTCAATATGGCCAAAGATACGGGTCAAAATTGCGTGTCGCGCCCGCTGAACTTCCAGTGTAAGCAACCGGAATGGAAAAAGACACAGACTTCGAAATTTTTCTGATTGCCACCCCGGGGCTTGAAGCTCCCCTCGCTGCCGAGGCGCAGTTCAACGGGTTCTCTCAGGTCAAGACGATTCCAGGGGGTGTCATCTGCCGTGGTTCGTGGTCCGAGGTCTGGCGCGCCAACCTGACGTTACGCGGTGCTAACAAGGTTCTGGTCCGTCTGGGCAGTTTTCCTGCGGTGCATTTGGCCCAATTGGACAAACGCGCGCGCAAATTTCCGTGGGGTGAGTTCCTGCGTTCCGATGTTCCGGTCAAAGTCGAGGCCGCCAGCCGCAAATCCAGAATATATCATGCCGGTGCCGCACGGCAGAGAGTTGAGGAAGCGATATCCGAAACTCTGGGCGCTCCGAAATCTTCCGACGCCGAAGTCAGGATCTTGCTGAGAATCGAGAAGGACATCTGTACGATATCGGTCGACAGCTCGGGAGAACTTTTGCACAAGCGGGGTCATAAAGAAGCAATTGCCAAAGCGCCAATGCGCGAAACGATGGCAGCGATGTTTCTTCGAGACTGCGGGTTTAGCGGCAATGAACCGGTGTTGGACCCAATGTGCGGCTCGGGTACTTTCGTGATCGAAGCCGCCGAGATTGCCCTGGGGCTGCACCCCGGTCGGACCCGCAGCTTTGCGTTCGAAAACCTGGCTGGCTTCGACCCTGACCGTTGGCAAGACATGCGCAGCGAGGCTGAGGTCGTGGAATGTACTCTCACCTTCTGCGGCTCAGACCGCAACGCCGGGGCAATCGAAGCCGCGACAGCCAATGCCGAGAGAGCGCAGGTAAGCGCCAATACGCAATTTCAACAGCTTTCCGTCAGTGACATCAAACCCCCTGCGGGACCAACCGGGCTGATCATTGTGAACCCTCCCTACGGGGCGCGGATTGGAGATGAAAAGCGTCTGCGCTCTGTCTATGGAGCCTTAGGAAAGTCCTTGATGACCCGTTTTCGCGGATGGCGTGTCGGGGTGGTCACCAGCGCCCCGGCCCTGGCTCGGGCGACCCGCCTGCCTTTGCTGGCACCCGGTCCGGTGGTAGACCACGGAGGCACCAAGATTCGCCTGTACAAAACGGATCCTCTGCCATGAGTGTCGCGTGACCTGCCTAGCCCATCCGATACCGGTTCAAAGACGGCAGATTCAGATGACCGCTTCTCAAAATCCTCTTGCGCATCGGAATAGCCCCGTATAGATCACCCGCCACGGTCGGAGTGTAGCTCAGCCTGGTAGAGCACTGTCTTCGGGAGGCAGGGGCCGGAGGTTCGAATCCTCTCACTCCGACCAGTAAATCAAGGCGCCCAAGGGCGCATTTGTTGTTTCTGCAGATCGGCCGAAACAGTTTCCACAACATTTCTGGCACTGGATGTGCTTACTTCGATCGCAATCCTCATCCACAATCTACGGCAGCAACATCTCGTATCTTCCTATCATTGATCCCAGCGGCCTTCTTAACCTCTTCTGGACTTATGGGCCGATAAGGAAAGCCCTATTCATCAGTGGAAAAGATAAGCACCGTTGATTGCGCTAGAGATGCGCGATTGGATCGAAGACAGGAAAACCAGCAGCGATTGAACTTGGGGACCAATTGCGGGCAAAACCTAACTGAACAATAGATGCTAATATCTTCAAAACTTTAGTTGATCAAAGTGGTGCGGGTGGAGGGACTTGAACCCCCACGCCTTGCGGCGCCAGAACCTAAATCTGGTGCGTCTACCAATTTCGCCACACCCGCAACTCAGCGCCACGGCGCTGGAATGAAGCGGTCAATAACAAAGCTTGCTTCCGAGCGCGAGAGGTAAAATACACGTATCGCCAAGTTTGTAGATCCTCTGATCGGATATGGGTCAACCACTGTACCTTATGAAAATGAATGGTCCCAAGACACTCGTCAGTGGAAAGCTGATGGGAACATCCGTGGCCGTGAAATCCGGTATCCTGCAAGACTATGCCCACGTTATTTTAGAAGAGCTCTTTACTCGTGCCGTAGTTAAAACTTTACCCATCTAGCCTGCGAAATATCACGCTTACGTTGACCAAAGGCCAAAAAGACAAGCTGACAGACTGTTGCATGATCACCAAGAGCGAATATGGAGGTCATCCTTCGCTGCCGTTGCACGCTCGTAATTTAACCCTTGGAAAGAGGCGCGGGATTACCCGCCACGGCGCCCCAGGAAACGCATCTGCGACCCTTGCCAACTCAGAGAGAGACTTCAGGGTTCTGAAAAAACAAGAATGGCTTACCCGGCTACAATGTCCTACAGAACCATACAGTTTACTGAATGACCTGTACCGTCAGGTACAAGCTATTGTGTTTCGCCAGTCCCCGTTCGGTTTCAAACAGGAAGTGCGGATTGGCACTTGCCTCATAGGCATTCCCGCGCAGGTTGAGGCATTCTCAAGAGCACTCCACCACAAAGCTGCCACATTTCAAACGCCAAAAATTCTTATTCACGTCAAAATAAGACCGCCTTGAAGGGTCTTGTTGTTTAGCAGGAGTTAATGAGTCTTTTTTGCCACTTTGGCGCCGGTACGAGTTTCCTGCTCAACTCCAGTACAAGGTTTACTGCTGTGACCGATCTGAATCCCTCCGCTACTGCCGAGCAAGAGGCTGTCTTCTTTGCTCGTGAAAGCTTTCTTGGCGAACTCAAGATCCTGAACCGGGACCATCCGAACACGGGCTTTGGGATTTCGCTCCGAACCCACTCCGGAGACCACTACCTGCTGGCCAACGCGCGTATGCCATTGCCCGCGGTCAAATCCGAGGGGTTCCCGACCGGACGCCGCGTTGCGTGCCTTGAAAACGGTGATCGCTTCAGCTCGATCGAAGTGCTGGCTGACGCCAAGGCTTACGAAACCATCAGCCCGCGCGCCGAGGCTGACATTCTGGGCAACGCTTTGGACCTGATCGCACGTATCGACACGCTGACAGGAATTCCAACAGGACGTTCTTCTCATGAACCCCGCATCGCAGCTACGGGAACCGGAGGTTAAGCATGGCGCGCAATGATCACTTGTTGTCTGTCGGCAACGAAGCTCTGGCGCCGATGACCTCTGCAATGTCATCACTGACGGCCCAGATTGATCAATTGACTGAGGTGGCTGATGCGCGCTCTTCAGCACGTCTGGCAACACTCAAGACCCGGATGGAAAACTTTACCGCCAGCATCACCTTGGTCGGTCAGGTGAAAGCGGGAAAATCATCGATTGTAAACATTCTCGCAGGGCGCCCTTCCCTACTTCCATCAGATGTGAACCCGTGGACGTCGGTCGTCACAACCCTGAACATCAACACGCGCCCGCCGGGCGACACCAAGGCCAAGTTCACCTTCTTTGAGCAGGAAGAATGGGACAACCTGATGGTCGGGGGTGGCCGGTTGGGCGAGTTGGCCAACCGTGCCGGTGCAGATGACGAGATGGAGGACATTCGCCGTCAGATCGGCGAGATGAAAGCAAAATCCGAAGAGCGTCTTGGAAAGCACTTTGACCTGATTCTTGGCCAAAGCCACCAATACGACCACTTCGATGAAGAACTGATCCAAAGATATGTCTGCCTCGGTGACGAGGACGACCCGGATATCAATCCAAAAACAGGCCGGTTTGCAGATGTGACCAAGTCAGCCGAGTTGTACATGGATATCCCTCAGTACCCGATTGCGCTGAAACTCTGTGATACGCCGGGTGTTAACGATACGTTCATGGTGCGTGAACAGATTACCCTGCGCAGCCTGCGCGGGTCCGAGGTCTGTGTTGTAGTGCTTGCCGCAAGCCAAGCCCTGACCACCATGGACATGGCTTTGATGCGGATCATCGCTCAATTTGAGAATCGCCAGATTGTCCTGTTTGTGAACCGGATTGACGAGTTGTCAGACCCGGTCAATCAAGTCCCCGAAATCCGCGACCGGATTCAGGACACTTTGAAACAGAACAACATCGACGAAAAGACAAGTGTCGTGTTCGGCAGTGCCTTATGGGCTGAGGCGGCGCTGACCGGGAATCCCGAGATTCTGAACGAAGAATCCCGCGAAGCACTCAATACTTTTTACCTCGCCGCCGGGTTCGGTGATCAAGCCCCTTCGCTGGATAAAATCTGGGCATTGTCCGGTTTGCCTGATCTGCTGTTGGCGATAAACGAGCGTATTGCAGAAGGTGCGGGAGCGCGGCTGATGGACCGGGTTCGCCATCGCGCCCGCAACATTGCCAGCCAAATTCGTGCCACCGCTGTAGCAAAGACTCTGTCAGAGGGTGAAGGCGTCGCGCGTGATCTTGACGGTGTATCTCCGGAAGATGCGATTGCAACAGTCTCGGCGGAGTATGAAAAGAAAGCAGCCGAACTGACCAACGCTTTGCGCGACAAAGTATTGGAGCGTCTAAACTCGGCCGAGACAAATTTCGTGAAGCGTGCGACAGACTCTCTGATCGCGCATCTTGAGAAAAATGGTGAGCAAGGCACTTGGCAATACGACCCTGCTGGCTTGAGGACGCTGCAAAAAGCCGCCTATTTCAGCTTTGCCCGCGCAATGCGTAAAGATGCTGGAGCGCTCTATTCAACTGCGGCCGCGGATGTCGAAGCGCTGTATCACAAGATACTTGGCAACCATCTGGGCGAATTCAACATCGAAGCACCGATCGTGCCGCGCGTTCCACCACCATTGGGGATTGGCCGGACGATTGCTCTGGACTTGCAAAGTACTTGGTGGCGACGCTGGTGGCAAAAGCGCAAAGGCTTTGAAGCATACGCTGCCGATTACACTCGCCTGATCGCGTCCGAAGCGAATTCGATCACCAAGGATATCGAGGAAAACCAGATTGCGGCAGTGTTGGAAAACGTCCGCGCAATTCTGGCGGACTTCATGCGGGAGCAGAAGGAGACGTTGCTGAGTATCTCATCATCAGCGGACAAAAATATCGGGCAGGCCTCGGCAGCGATGGCGGGCCTGCAACCTCAGAAATCGCGAGACGAAATTCTGGGTGACATCCTGAAAGACCTAAGCAACGAAGCGGCATAAGTAGAAAAATGGCAAACAACTCACAAACACGCTTTGTTTCACCGAAAGCATGGGAACGTATCGAGCAGTGGTCCCGCCGCAAACCGGTTTTCGCTTTGATGGGTGAATTCAGCGCTGGCAAATCCACACTGATGAACTTTTTACTGCGAACGCATACATTGCCAACGCAGGTCACCGCGACCCAGCTACCACCGGTCTGGTTTAGCTGGGGCAGTGAAACACCGTACATCAAACGCCATGACGGAAGCGTTGAGCCAATTGACTTGGATCAGCTTGAGACTGTTGGCGTCAATGACGCGCAGTTCATTCGTATCTTTCTTGAAGCAGATATTCTGGAAGCCGTCGATCTGATCGACACCCCCGGCATCTCGGACCCCAAGATCTCGACAGATGTCTGGCAGCGGGCAGTCGGTCAGGCAAATGGTGTCATATGGTGCACCCATGCGACGCAAGCCTGGCGCGAAACCGAACGTGCAACGTGGGTTTCGCTGCCGGACCGCTTGCAACACAACTCTCTGTTGTTGGTGACGCGGGCGGATGCACTAAACCTTAAGGACCGCCAAAAGGTTCTGCGTCGTGTCAACCGCGAAGCCGGGCATCTGTTCAACCGGTCCATCTTGTTTTCTGCCCGGGATGCGATCAATGCCCGCGACAAGACTGGGGACGCTGAAATGTGGTCGCGCAGCGGCGGCGGTAAGATGATTGACAGTTTTCTGGAAATCACAGAACAGATCATGGACAACCGCGCCGATCAGCTGGCACGGTACCAGATCGACAAAAGCCAAGCGGGCGCATTCAAGGTTCAACCACTGCGCCCTGCCCGCAAACCAGACGAACGAGAAGCACTGTCCAGCGACATCGAAGCTGCACCTTTGCGACTGGTCAACCCGTTGGACGACGAACAGCGAACTGAAGACAACGATCTTAACGTCGTGACAAGCTTCCCCATTCGGCCAGCCCGCGTGGAGCGGCGCCCTGATGAGGGCGAACGAGTTCGGATCAACCCGGATGAAGCTGAACGGCTGCGTGCCGAAATGGTATCGGACCCGGAGCAGATGTCCGAGAAAGCTGATACCAGCGACGAATTGCGCGCCTTCTTCAAAGACACCTCGAACGATCCGCTGGAATTGAAGAATGTCGCCGGTCTGGAAGAAGATGTAGATGAGTTCGACCTGTCCGGTGAAATCGGCGATACAGATCACTCTGACGATCTGTTGGATGACACTCCAGATGCTGAAACGGGTGACAAATCCGTTGATGACGTCCTGACTTCTTTGAACTCTACCTTGCGTGAAGCCTCGGTCGAAGCGGATGAAAGTGAAATTTTCACGCCGGAAGTTGAATCGCGTGATGATCGGGGTATCGAAGTCTCGGTATCCTCCATTGCGGCGTTGATGGCGGCTCAGTCCGAGAACAACGCTGAGGATTACGAACCTGAGCCTGAGTCAAACGGTTTGATAGAGGTCGTGGCCTCAGTCGAGGAAGACGCCCGCGATATCCGCCACGATGCGCATATCGATCTTCCAGAGTCCGCAGTCGGGTCGCCGCTTAGCGCGTCGGATATGTGGCGGGAAATCACAAACAAGGAGGACCTGCCAAAAGACGCAGTCGGGCTTCAGAATGTATTCAAAGCCTTTCTTGCCGAATTTGACCAGATCGCAGTTGAATATAGTGCGAAACAGTCCAGACACGCCCCGCAAGCCATTCCAAAGACAAAAGAAAACAGCAGTGCAGAATGGCATGTTTTGTAAGGACGCCTTAGTCAAGACGCTGAGAAGAAGGACGATAAAGAGTTAAATGTCCATTCAGGATGCATTGAACACCGCGATTGAAACGATACCCGACTGCATTGCAGCCGGGTATATCGACATGGAGACCGGCATGCTTTTAGGCAGCAGTGTCTCTGATTCCGATTGCGCAGAATCGCTGGACACTTTGGCAATCGCAGTGGCCAATCTGTTTCAGGGGCGGGGTGTCGCTGCATTTGAAGCGCTCTTGCACGAGGCCGGAAACACTGATGAGGAAAACGCCGGGTTCGGGGAAATCGCGGTGTTTTCAAAAGACCGGTTGAACATCTTTTTGCGGACCAAGGAATATCCTGATCATGTGGTCTGCTATATCTGCCGCAACAGCGCGAACGTGGGACTGGCACTCACGAAATCGCATCTCAGTCTCAAGCCGGTTGCGGCCGCAGTCTGAACGGGACCAGAGGGGGTCACGGTATGATGGACACAGACATTCTCGACATGCTCGAAGATATCGGGCGGTCTTCGGTTGCCCGCCTGTCTCCGACGGTGATTGTCCCCGGTGAAACTGCTGCAGCCCGTCGGGCGGCTGTATTGCGTTTCATTCGCGGAACAATACTGCCCAGGCGACTGGAGCTGACCGCGGCAAATGGAAACTGCCTGAAAATCGAAGTGAACAGCTCTCGGATCACGGATGTGTTTCAGGTGCCGTCCGGGCAGATCCCTGATTTCGAAACGGAATCACGTACCGCGCTGGTCGATAAATTGGCCCAACTGGTTTCTGACATCTCAGCCGCACCTGCCCCATTGGAACTGATGTCAGGAAAGCCCGCCTCATCACTGGAGGTTGATGATGTTGGTATTACGCTGAGTGAGATCGAGAGCGCCTGCGCCGGAATTGAGCTCTCCTCTGAGCCCATCGTGTCTGTCGTTCCAGATGTTGAAAAACCTTCAGATGACAGCCCTGCCCCGTTAGCACGGTCGGGCAATTCGTTGGCGCAACAGTTTTTTGAAGGGGCCGAACGCTTTGCCACAGGTCGTGTCCTTGTGGACAATATGGAAAACACTGCGGTGGCTTGCGAAGGAACCTGCAAACCTTCCGAGGGAATGCACCCCAATCAAGAGATTTTGACACGTTTTGTTTCGGATCTTGCTGGTTGGAACAATGACACCCGGGGCGAATTCGAAGGCCCGCATCTGATCGTCATGCGGCCATCGGGTGGTAAGGGTGCGGGTATGGCAGTTCTGAGCGATAACGAGCAGATCGCTGTGGCCATCCACGATGCCCGCAAACTTGGGGCGGTAATCAATCTTTGGAAATCTTTGGAGGAGGCCGAGGAATGACCGCCCCCAAAGCATTCAAATTTTCGACTAATTCAATGCGTTGTTTTTTTGTAGTCAGGGTAAAGAGTAATGAGTGAAACACATCGCCGCGAGCTTATTCGCATCGCAGAAGACATGAATGGGACGAGCAATGATGAAACGCGTCAGTTCATATCGCGCATCATTGGTGATCTGGGGAAACTGAAACCGTCAGTTGCCTTCGTCGGGCAAATCAAAGCAGGAAAGTCGCGCTTGATCAACGGCTTCACCGGTCAGGCAGAATACCTGCCGTCGGACGTGAACCCCTGGACGACCGTGATCACCGACATGCATTTCGGGCACCCGAACGGTCGAACCGAAGGGGCCGAGTTCCATTTCTTCGACAACTACCAGTGGCAATCACTGATCGCTGAAGGCGAAGAATTGCGCAACATGTTCCCGGATGACGAGGACAGCTACAAGCGCGAGATGATCGAAGAGCAGGTCGAAGCCATGAAGACCCGGGCGCGTCGGCGACTGGGGGACAGTTATGAACAGTTGTTGGGTCAACACCACGATCTGGATCAACTGACATCCGATGATCTGGCGCGTTACGTGTGCGCCGGGGACGACCCTGCGGAAGATGGAACAATTGACCCCGGCAGTGATCGGGGACTTTACAGCGACATCACGCGCAAGGCCGAGGTCTATTTCGACATCGGACATTTCCCATTTCCTCTGACCGTCACTGATACGCCCGGAGTAAATGACCCCCTGCTGATCCGTGAGGAGATTTCGCGTCAGTATCTCAAAGAATCCGATTTCTTTGTGGTGGTTCTGTCAGCGCATCAGGCGTTGTCGCGTGCGGACCTGAAACTGTTCAGGCTGATGCAGGCATTGGAACTTGGACAGATCGTTGTCTTCATCAACCGAGTCGATGAATTGGGCGGCGGGGCCGATGATGCGGCAAAGGTGCGTCTGGATGTTGTAGACGGGCTCGAAAAAGCGTTAGGCACGTCGAATATCGATGTACTGATGGGAAGCGCACAATGGGCGCATTATGCACTGACCGGCGATGAAACCGGTGTGAACCACGATCATATTCTGGCTTGGTTGCGGGCGCACCCGGAACAGATGCAACAGTACCTGAACGGCGTGGCCGAGATCAAACAAGGCCCGGGACCCATCAGCCGCGAGGCTGTACTACGGTTTGCCGCGATGATCGCGTCAGGCTTGCCCGACTTGCGCCGCCATGTCACTCAGGCGTTGGCGGACGGGCCGATAAACGAACAGCTGAGGATGGCGTGGCAGCATCTCGACAGCTTCGCGCGTGGCGATTTGGAGCGGTCACAGGTACATCTTCGTGCGCTGCAAGACGAAGGCAGCGCGGGGGCGCACAGCCCGGATGACAGCGACAAGACGCTTGGTGATCTGCGCAAACTGATTGCGGACAAATCGCAAGACATCGTCAAGGACATGGACGATGTTCTGTCAAACCTGCGTGGGGTCATGGATGACACAGTCTCTGAATCCGTCTTTGTTGTGGTGCGCGGACCTGAAGGACAATCCCCATTGCTTGCCAAAGGCGGCGCGACCGAATTGAATTTCACTCCTTTGCGCGAACAAATGCGCGAGTTGGTGCAGGGCGCGTCGCAAGTGGTGCGGCAACGCATGTTGAGCGAACTTTACGCGATCGACATGCAATGCAACGCCGCTTTGCGGGCACTGCCAGGTTGGCAGGAACCAGTCGACAATCGCATGAACACAAGTGCAGTGCGTTGGTTCCGTCCGGACACCACCGCCTTGACCCGTGGCATTACCGTTGAGCTGCGTGTAAACTGGTTGTCGCGTCTGATATCGCGCAACAGCGTTGTGGCGCGGGCTGAGCGCATGATCGTGCAGGAATTCGAACTGATTGGCGATGACCTGATCGACACAACGCGTGAAAATCTTCTGGAACGGTTGAAAACCGTTCTGGATCATTACTTGGCCCTGTTGGCAGGCCATCTTGAGCACCGTTCCGGAGCGGGTGAGTTGAATGCTCAGGCGGAAGCACAAGCTGCGTTTGAACGGGCGCGCCGTATTGCTGACGAGTTGGATAGTGTCTTTGGAACAAGCAACGTGGACGAACGACAAGCAGAGGCTGCGGAATGATTGAGTTTCCCGGAACCGAACAGGAAGTGCGCCAGCTGGAGCGTTTTCTGACAACGACAGAAAAACTGTCGTCGGACCCGAAATTGGAAGATATGCGCGCACGGGCCCTGGCCCATGCCGAGCGCTTGTCCAACGCGGTCAACATCGGTTTCGCTGGAGAGTTCGGGGCGGGCAAGTCAAGCCTTGCGAACATGCTGGCAGGGGCGGATATCCTTCCAACCGGCCCGCAGCACCTGAAGCTGCCACTTGTCATCGTTGCCTACGCGGATACGCCAGAGACGACAGTCGGCTGGTGGAACAAGGAGCCCAAGACATATTCTGGCATAGCACTGGAAAAGGCCGCTGCGGATGAGCCTGACTTTATCTCTGTTGGATTGAACACCCCTGCTCTCAAAGAGATATCACTGTTCGATCTTCCCGGCTCTGGCGCATTGGATGATACATACAAACAGACACTGGACCTGCTGAAATTCGTCGACTGTGCCATCTGGTGTACTAATGGCACTAGCGCATGGCGTGAAACAGAACGGCATTTGTGGGCGCAGGTGCCGCCCGAGCTACGAGCCAACAGCCTGCTGGCGGTCACGCATGCTGATTTGCCCCCGGTGCAGTCCGCTCTGGATCGGGTGCTAGCTCGATTGAACAAAGAAAAAGAAGGTCTGTTTCGCGCTGTGGTCCCAATTGGCACACCCGTCGCGGTGCGCGCCATGGCACAAGAGCCAGAACCTGATTTCGATCTTTGGGAAAACTGTGGTGGCCAGGAACTTGCGGAAAGGGTCCTTGATGCGGCGTCTGACCGGCGGCGCAGTGACCTTGACGCTGCTCGGAAGGATCTGAAGAACGAGTTTCTGCCATTCCTGGAAACATTGAAAGGGCCCGAACCGGAACCGACCGTAAGCGATGCTACCTCAATGCAGTCAACGTTGGAGTCTGCCCTTCCGCCACTGAACAACCCCATTCTTGAAGACTGGCTAGCTGCCATTGCAAGCATCTATGAAGATCTGCGTGACTCCGCTCATATTGAACCCGCTGCCTTTCTGCAAAGCTGCCAGGAAATCGTCGAAGATTTCGCAGAGCGGTTGGACCAAGGTGGTGAAATTGATCCTGATGCTGATTGGATTCCGGCTGAGTTCGAAAAAGCGACTGACTTGTTGTTGTTGCTTCAGTTTGAAAGCGGGGATGCGCCTTTGAAAGACGCAATCAGCATACTTGTACAGCTTGGTGACAACCTTGCATGGGCTGGCAGTACCGTCGCCGCGGCGCAACCTAAAACCGGTACCTAGCCACTTTTCACAAGGATTGAAGCGCTGTGAAGCGATTCGAAGGGCCGAAGAATCGGCCCTTTATTGTTTCGAATTCGTAGACCAACAGACCTGTTTGGGGTCATCAGTTTTCGTTTTTCCCACCCCATAGGTCAATATGTAGTATTAGCACGAAGTCGGCATACTATATAAGCTTTATTCAAAAAACCGATCCTTAGTGAAGCCATCAGGCGGCCCCATTAAAGTCAAATTTGAAACGTCTAACCGTTCTTAAGTGTCCTGCGGTTGTTTTTGGTTGTGAGTTCGTGGGCTGCCGGCCCTGTTAGATAAAGCCGCAAAATGAGTAGAACGGGCGGATTGAAATGAGCCACAACCAGGCTGTCGGTGCAACGCACGACGAACCAAAGATTGAAGGACTGCAACCGGGCGCAAAGCTGTTGCGCGGACAGTATGAAATCCTCCAATACCTCAGCAATGGCGGATTTGGAATCACCTATCTAGCGCGCGACAGCCTGGAGCGTGATGTCGTGATCAAGGAATGTTTCCCCGGTGCGTTGTGCCGTCGCAACGGGGACCTGGTTGAGCCGAACGACCCGTCCTACAAGGATGATCTGCGCGCCATTATCGACCTGTTTATTCAGGAAGCCCGCAATCATGCGCGTCTGGTGCATCCGAACATCGTCGACGTTCACCAGGTGTTCGAAGATAATGACACAGCTTACATCGCTATGGATCTGATCCGTGGTTGCGACCTGCTGGACTATGTTGAAAATCCGGAAAACGACGATGGTCCTGACTTTATCGTACAGGTAACGGAAAAGATGCTGTCCGCGGTGTCGTTCATCCACCAAAGCGGGATGCTGCACCGTGACATTTCGCCGGATAACATCCTGATTGACGAAAACGGAAACCCGGTCCTGATCGATTTCGGTGCCGCGCGTGAGCAAGCCGCAAACAAGTCGGCCGCATTGTTGACCCTGCGCGTCATAAAAGACGGATATTCGCCGCACGAGTTTTACGTCCGAGGTGCCGAACAGGGGCCCAGCAGCGATCTCTATGTTTTGGCGGCAACCCTATACCATGCGATCAGTGGTGAACGTCCGGTCGACGGCCAGAGTCGCCTGAATGCATTCAACAACGGGCAGGACGACCCTTATACCCCATTGGCAGACCGCTTTGACGGATATCCCGATGGATTCCTCGAAGCAATCGACAAGGCAATGGAAGTGCACGCAACGGACCGTTTGCAGACAGCCTTGGATTGGCTGCGCATGTTCCGCGGCCCTGGCGTGATGTTTGATACCTTCGCCTATCGCCCGGTTTCGGTGATCGTCGGCATGGATCGCAAGGACAAGGAAGAAGAAAAGGCGCGGATCAAGGCCGAAAGCGAAAATGCCGAAGCGGTTGTTACGGCTCTGCTCGCCGGGAACTCGGACATTGTTCGCGAAAACGAAAAAAAGAATGAACCCGAGATGGCCAAGATTTCCGCAAAAGCGGAAACACCGGTCGCAGTTGATACCGTAGTTCAGAGCGGATCCGGTGGCAGCGGCAAGATGATAGCTGGTGCAGCAGTGCTTGTGGCAGCATTGGCCGCAGGCGGTTTCTTTGTGATGTCCGGCGACAAAGGTGAAGAACAAGCTGAGGTTACGACGACGCTGCCTGAAGCAACTACTCAAACTGCCGAAGCAGAACCGCCCGCGGTGGAAGAGCCCGCGGTCGAAACACCTGAACCCGACGTCGCGGTCGCTTCAGAGCAACAACCTGAACCAGAAGAGCCTGTCGAGCAGGCGCAAGTTGAACCTGCGGAACCAACCGCCGCAGAAGTAGCGTCCGAAACTACCGAGACGGTCGGTGCCCAAGAACAACCAGCAGAACAAGAGATTGCGGCCGCTGTGGCCGAACCCAAAACCGATGCCGCTTCCGGTACTCCCGCAGAACAACAGATATCGTTCCACCATTGGGATGTTGAAATCCCCTTCCAGACATCCCGCCGCCGCACCGCAACAGGTGCAACTATAGCGGTTACCGGTGTGGACGCCGATCAGGACATGAGCATTGTCGGCGAGTGGGTGGAACCCGGAGTTGTGATCTTTACGCTGAACGGCAACCCGGTTCGTGAAGACATGTCTTTCGCTGCGCAGGTCCTAGACAAGCTAAGCGTCGATCCAGACGGCTATACTCGCGTTGCAGCACGCTATCGTCCGCTTGGAAAGACCCGTGCACAGAATGGCCTGCTAGCACTGCCTGCGCTGCGCTCGATCGGTTTGGAGAACGGTTATTCGTTCACTGTCAGCGGCTCGGGAAGTGACGGATGGCAGACAGAAGTTAGCTCCGTCCCGGCAGAGCCAACGGGCCAACTGCGAAAAGGTGATGTTCTGTTAAGCGAAAGCCAGACTGACATGACATTGAATGGGCCCGAAGGCCTTGATGACATGCTGGCTGCGCTGGTTTCCGACAGCCAGCCAGAAGCAAAGCTAACCGTGCTCCGTAACGGTGCCGAAGTAGCCGCGATCATGCAGTTAGCGCAGGAGTGATCTGACCGGTTCATTTTTGATCTGCCAGTGTGTGTTTACTGAGGGTGGCGTTCAGTTTGCCGCCCGGTGGGGTCCGGCCCACCGCAGAGAGTACCAGTTTCCATGTTTTTCGTTGAGTGTCTCTGCGTTGTTTCACGCGGAGGTAGGTAGCAGCCCAATGGCACGAAAGGTCCGTGCCAACAATTCGAAGGTGTCGACACCATGTTCAAATACAAAAGCCCTCTGAGCCGGCTTCTCGAAGGTGCCGGCAAAACCAAAGAAGACGATGTTGCAGAAAACGCTCATGCAGCGGACAGCGCGGCACCTGAAACCGAAAAGCAGGAGCCTATCGCGGACTTCAACGCGCTGCGCGCCGCACTGGCCGGTGGAAACATGACGTCTGAATCCTACGAGGAAACAGACGAGCTTATCCCTGAAGAAAAAATGCCGGAATTCGACGAAGTTGCGGCGGAAGAAACGGAAGAACCGGTTGAAGAATCCATCTTTGTTGAAGATGCGATTGACGAGGACGACCAAGATACCAAAAACCTGATGGCCGACCCCGATGATGACGAGGATATCTCGGACGATCAAATCATCACTTTGCATGTAGCCGACGAGCTTGCAGAAACACCGGATGAAGTTAAGCCGCCTCTGGATGCAGCTGAAATGAGTGCGCCAGAGAAGGTGGAAGCTGAAGATGCAACCCCGCCCATGCAAGAACCAACAATGGTGGACGAGGTCGCCGTGCAGGCTCAGCCCACGCCGGCCGCCCCGGCCGAAGACCGTCGTTCACGGGTCAAAACAACGTTCTTGGGGTTTGAGCGTGCGGACACGCATGTTCAGGAATTGATTGAAACATCAGAACCCGTCTCAAAAACCGAAGCCGCTCGGGAAACATTCCCGGTTGGCTGGCTGGTAGTGACGGCTGGTCCCGGACGGGGCGCCAGCATCACCCTGACCGAAGGCCTGATGCAAATCGGTCGAAACGATGACCAGGCGATCCAACTGGATTTCGGCGACACGGGCATTTCACGTTCGAACCACGCCGTTATTGCTTACGACCCCGAAGATAGAAAATGCTATCTGGGACATGGCGGTAAGGCCAACCTTGTTAGGCTGAATGGTAAACCCGTTCTGAGCACAATCGCGCTCTCCAGCGGAGATCTAATCCGCATCAGTGAAACCTCAATCCGATTTATGGCCTTCTGCGATGAAGGTTTTGATTGGCGGGATTCCTGATAGATGCTGGCAACTCCGGCATATGATGTTGCTCTGATCCTGAACCAGGGTCAGCGGGAAACGCAGGAAGACGCAATTGCCGCGCGCATGTTCGATGTATCGGACGCGGGCTATATTGCGATTGCTGACGGCATGGGTGGTCACGAAGCGGGTGAAGTAGCCTCGGAAATGGTGATCTCCGCTTGGCGCAACGCGCTGGATGCCGAGCTGGAAGCTGACACCTTAAATGAAGGAGCCGCAATTGATGCGTTGCCTTTGGCAGCCATGCAAGCCAATGCAGCGATTTCTGACCATAACGAAGCGCAGGGCCAGGGTTTCAACATGGGCTCCACCTTGTTGGGTGTCCTCTTTCTGGGTCAGCGTGTGTTCAGGATTTCAATCGGAGACAGCCCCCTTTACCTGTTCCGCGAAGGCAAGTTGACACAGGTGAACGAAGACCACTCGATGGCCCCCGTGATCGACGCAAAACTGGCCGCTGGCGAGCTTTCGGAAGCTGAAGCACGGGAACTGGACAGGAACCAACTGACGTCGGTAATCATGGGGGGCGCTATTCCAAAAGTGGATTGCCCTGAAGAACCGCTGATCGTGTCTCCGGCTGATATTCTGATCCTTGGCAGTGACGGGCTGCAATATCTCAGCGACGCTGAGATTCAGGATGTTTTGCGCCTGCATCAGCAGGATCTAGCACAGGAAATCGCCGAAGCCTTGCAACTGGCTGTGCAGGCCAAGGGCGATCCCGATCAGGACAATCTGTCGATCGCCGTCGCCAAACTTACGAGAAATTAAACAGGCAAAGCAACAGGACCCATGAGAAAACACATAATCATATCAAGCCTTGCCCTCGCCGCCGCCACAAGCGCGGTGTCAGCGCAAGAGGCATGTTCAACCTACGAGATTCAGCGCGGCGACAGCCTGCGGGAATTGGCAATTCGAGTTTACGCGACTGAAGATTTCCGGCCAATCTACGATGCCAACCGGGATGTTATCGGCAAAAACCCCAATATCATTCGTATCGGTGACGTTCTAAATCTGCCATGTCTGGAAGATGTTGGGCGCGCACCCGAGCTGCCCGACACCGAAGCTGGACGTCTGGCGGCTGAAATGGCCTCAGAACTGGTAAAGGCCGCTGAAGAACGCGCGGAAAAAGCCGTGGCCGAAGCGGAAGCCCGTGTTGCGGCAGCAGAAGCTGAGGCAAAAAAGGCAAGTGAAGATGCAGTCGTGGCTGCACGGGCAGCTGCCAAAGAAGAGATCGAGGCAGCCCGCTCGGAAGCCGCCGCACTGATCAGAAATGCTAACGCTGAAACGCGCCCGGAAATTCGTGATCGTCAGTTGCTGTTGATTACCGGCGGGAACTACGCTCCGTTTACGGACGAAGCGTTGCCCAACCGGGGGCTTTACACGCATCTGGTTGAGACAGCGATGCTGCGGGCCGCACCGGAACAAGCGTACAAAATTCAGTTCGTGAACGATTGGTCGTCGCATCTGGATCTATTGATGCCAACACTTGCATTTGACGGCACTTTCCCCTGGTCACGCCCAAATTGCGAAGATGTAGCAGCGTTGTCCGAAAGTGACCGTAATCGTTGTGAAACATACGATTTCTCGAACCCTTTCTATGAAGTCGTGGATACATTCTTTGCACGCGATGGATCGGGGTACGAGCAGACGCTGACCCATGCCGACTTTGCCGGGACAACAATTTGCCGCCCGGAAGGTTGGTCGCTTTCACATATGGACGCGGTAAGTCTTTACGAACCCGTCATCAAGTTGATGCGGCCAACATCGCCCGACGAGTGCTTTCATGCTGTGATGGACGGAACTGCTGACATCGTGGCAATCGAAGCGCATCTGGCAGAGGAAGCCATCGCACGGCTTGGCTACAAACACCGGATTATCGAAAACCCCAACCTGGCGGCGATCAAGTCGCTAAACGTCATGACCCATAAAGATAATCCTGATGGGGAAGCGATCTTAGAGACGCTGAATCAGGGTCTGGCAATCATGCAGCAGTCGGGCGAATGGCGCGATATCGTGTCGACCGCACTGCGTCATCAAATGGAAAATGGATAAGGCCCCCGTCTGGCCTGACAATCTAA
This sequence comes from Ruegeria sp. HKCCSP351, assembly GCF_017872535.1. Classification (NCBI taxonomy): domain Bacteria; kingdom Pseudomonadati; phylum Pseudomonadota; class Alphaproteobacteria; order Rhodobacterales; family Roseobacteraceae; genus Ruegeria; species Ruegeria sp. HKCCSP351. The sequence continues at coordinate 469,979 of NZ_JAEDOV010000002.1, forward strand.
AGTCTGGAGGAAGTGGACATGTTTAACGAGAATATTAAGAAAGCAGTGCTGTCGGCAACCGCCATCACAGCTCTGAGCGCAGGCGCCGCCGCTGCACAGGAAGCGTGCACGAACTATACTGTGCAAGACGGTGACACATTGGCAACCATCGCGATCGCCGCCTATGGCACCTCGAACTACCAGCCGATCTTCAACGCGAACAGGAATGCAATCACCAACCCGGGGTCTCTCAACCCTGGTTTGGTGCTGGCCCTGCCCTGTGAAGACGGCAGCTTGCCGAACGGTCAGAGCGCACAGGAAATCATCGCTGCTGAAGAACAGCGTGCGGCCAGCGTAAAGCGGTCGAATGTCTATGCGCCGCCGATCAAAATGGTGGCAGGTAACGGCTGGGAACCGTTCACAACCGAAACACTCAGCGGCGGGGGCATCATGACCCGCCTAGCAACGACCAGCCTTCAGCGGGCTGGAAACAGCCGCGAGTATTCCGTCAGCTTTGTCGACGACTGGAGTTCGCATCTGGATACACTGTTGCCGCTTGGTGCGTTTGATATTTCAATTGCATGGACCGTTCCGGATTGTACTAACCGTACGTACGAATGGTCTCCAGAAACCGAAGCTCGCTGCAGTCAATTCGTAGCTTCCGTTCCGGTATACGATATCGTCGGTGGCTTCTTCACACTGCCGGAAAGCGAATACGCAAGCGCGACAAGCTTCAAGGACCTGGAAGGCTCGACCATTTGCCGTATGGCAGGCTGGAGCATGGTTGTCTTGGAAGAACAAGGACTGAACCGCGAGAACACGACTGTGGTTCAGCCCAATTCGGCCCGTGATTGTCTTGACGCCGTATTGACCGGGACTGCAGATGTTGCGGCATTCGAAGTTGATCTGTTCGCATCAACAATGAAAGACATGGGTTTGACATCGGCTGACATTGTTGAGAACCCCTATGTGTCTACATTGTCGTCGATGAGCTTCCTTGCACATCGTACTAACCCATTCGCGCGCGAGTACATCGCAATGATGAACAAAGGTCTGATCGAAATGCGTCAATCCGGTGAATGGTACGCGATTATCTCGGATACACTGCGTGAGCAAAATGAAAAGCTGAACTCAGCTTCGAACTGATCCCTCGGTTCAGCTGAAACTTTGGGGCCGGTTCCTGAACCGGCCCCTTTTTGCTGAATTATCGGTGCGTTTCAGCCGGATGCCAAATTTCAGCCATTTATCTGCTTCAGAACTGCCTCATACGCGCAGCATCTTGGGGGTGAAGTGCAATCATCCTTCAAGTGACACATCTGAGCGAGCATGAGTAACATATGATACAGGGTGCCTTGAATATCCGAAGTGGAGCTCTGACGCGGGCGTCGTGGCCGGGCTTGGAGATTGCCGTTATCTTGCCGTGTTACAATGAAGCAATTGCCATTGGTGAAACAGTCAAGCAGTTCCGCGCCGCCCTGCCAGAAGCCGTAATCTATGTATTCGACAACAATTCCACGGACGGCTCAGCCAGAGTGGCGCAAGAAGCTGGCGCGCTGGTCTATTCTGAAACATATCAGGGTAAAGGTAACGTTGTCCGCAGGATGTTTGCCGACGTGGATGCGGATGTCTACGTTATGGCAGACGGGGATGCGACCTATGACAGTATGGCAGCACCTGAATTGATAAATCTGCTGGTCTCTCGAAATCTTGATATGGTCAACGGCGCACGGGTAAACGACGACATTCAAGCCTATCGGCGGGGCCATAAACTTGGAAACGCCTTGTTCAGCGGGCTGGTGAAATTCTTCTTTAAAAGCAAAATCAACGACCTGCTGTCCGGCTATCGTGTTTTCAGCAGACGTTTTGTCAAAAGTTTTCCAGCGGTTTCCAACGGTTTCGAAATTGAAACTGAACTTACGGTACACGCGATGCAGATGCGCATGCCAATTGGAGAAATTGAGACCAAATACGTCGCACGGCTTCCGGATTCGAATTCCAAGCTAGCCACCTATTCCGATGGGTGGCGAATTCTCAAGATGATTGGCCTTCTGATCAAGGACGAAAAACCAATCGCTTTCTTCCTTTCTTTGGCCTTGTTTATTTTCTTACCGTCGCTTTTCGTATTCGTATCGGTTTTCCGAGAGTTTCTGGAAACAGGGTTGGTTGACCGAGTTCCGTCTTTGGTTGTCGCAGTATCCGGTTTTGTTGGAACCATGCTGTCGATCGTGTGCGCGCTTATCCTTGAATCCCTGGCGCTCGCCCGGCGTGAGGCGCGTCGCCTTTCTTATCTACGGCATAAAGGTGTTGCGGTTAGCGGAGCGAACAGAATACAAGCGCCGATTGCCAGCCCAGAACCCCGGCGTGTTGGTTAAAACCCTGTCTCCAGTATTTTGTGAGCACTCGATATAGTGTTCGTTTTCAACCATGGTTGAACTGCTGGACTGTCCAGAAAATCCTGAGAACCAAAATGAAATGACCAGCACCCCAAATGCTGGTCATTCTCTGAGTGAGTGATAAGGCCCTGAGGCATCACCAGTGAAATTCTCTGTTATCCAAGGTTTAAAGCAGTCAGCGCTGTCGTGCTATTAGGGGAATCCCGTAAGTACAAACAAATTTTTTATAAAGCATTGTAAATGCAAAAAACTTTTGCCGACCCTACTTTCCGTCACAGTGTCTGCGATACAAAAAGGGACCGCACAACTGTGCCGGTCCCTTTCCATGTTTTGAACAGGCGAGGGATCACCTGTTTTGCCGTTAGCGATTAGCCGATGATTGCGTTCAACGTTGTGCTGGGCCGCATAACCGCTGCCGTTTTGGCTGGGTCGGTGTGATAGTAACCGCCCAAATCCGCAGCTTTACCTTGCGCTGCGGCCAACTCGGACAGGATTTGCGCTTCATTGGCGGCCAGATCCTTGGCCAATGATTCAAACTCGGCAGCCAGTTCCGCATCTTCGGACTGGGCGGCCAAAGCCTCAGCCCAGTAGCGAGCAAACCAATAGTGGCTGTCGCGGTTATCCGGCTGACCAACTTTGCGGCTGGGTGAGCGGTTGTTGTCCAGAATACCCTGCGTCGCTGCTTCGGCCGCCGCACCCAGAATGCCCGCTTTCTCGTTGCCTTTGCTGTCAGCAAGGAAGTTCAGCGATTCACCCAACGCACAGAACTCACCCATCGAGTCCCAGCGCAGGTGATTTTCTTCGACCAACTGCTGCACATGTTTGGGCGCCGAGCCACCGGCACCGGTTTCGAACAAACCACCGCCGTTCATCAGTTTGACAATGGAGAGCATCTTGGCCGAAGTACCCAATTCCAGGATGGGGAACAGGTCAGTCAAATAATCCCGCAGCACGTTGCCGGTGATAGCAATCGAGTCATTACCTGCTGTGATCGTCTCCAACGACTGCCGGGTCGCTTCACGCGGGGCCATGATCTGGAACTTGTCGGCCACGCCAGCGGCCTCAAGCGCCGGTTTGACATATTTGATAAGTTCCGCGTCATGGGCCCGGTTTGAGTCCAGCCAGAAAATCGCTTCGGACCCGGTCAGACGCTGACGGTCCATAGCCAACTGAATCCAGTTCTCGATAGGCGCCTTTTTGACGGTGCAGGCGCGCCAGATATCGCCGGCCTCGACACTGTGGCTGTGCAACGTTTCACCATTGGCCAGAACGATGCGGATTGCACCATCGGCCGGTGCCTCGAAAGTTGTCGGGTGCGAACCGTATTCCTCGGCTTTCTGAGCCATCAGGCCCACGTTCGCCACGGCTCCGGCAGTGGACGGGTTCAACGCGCCATTGGCTTTGAAGAACTTGATCGCCTCATCATAGACGGTCGCGTAGCAGCGATCTGGGATCACACAGTTGGTGTCACCTTTGGCACCCGTCTCGTCCCAGCCCTTGCCCCCGGCGCGGATCACAGCAGGCATTGAGGCATCAATGATCACATCCGATGGGACATGCAGGTTCGTGATCCCGCGGTCCGAATCCACCATATACATGGACGGCCGGTCCGCCTTGAGCGCGTCGATGGCAGCCATGATGTCGGCGTGACCCTGTACACGCTCCAGCAATGCACCCAGGCCTGAATTTGGGTTCACACCCAACGCATCCAGTTCCGCGCCGAATTTTTCAAACACGGGGGCCAGCCACGCATTGACGGCATAGCCAAAGATGATCGGGTCTGAAACCTTCATCATCGTGGCTTTCATATGCAGCGAGAACATGGTCCCGTCTTTTTTGGTATCCTCAATGGCATCTGCAAGGAACGCAGACAGTGCTTTGACCGACATGAAAGTCGCGTCGGCTATGGTTCCTTCTTCCAGCGACCAGCCGTCTTTCAGTACGGTGACGTCACCATCCTTGCCCACAAATTCAATTTTAGCATCGCCCGCTTGTGCTGCGGTGATGGTGGCCGAAATCTCGTTTGCATAGAAATCATTGGCCGGCATGGACGACACTTTGGTCTTGCTGTCCGACGCCCATTCGCCCATCGAATGCGGGTTGTTCTGAGCATAGTTTTTCACGGCACGCGCCGCACGGCGGTCACTGTTCCCTTCGCGCAGAACCGGGTTAACAGCGGAACCTTTGATCGCGTCATAACGGGCGCGGATCGCCTTTTCCTCATCCGTTGCAGGCTCTGCCGGGTAAGTCGGAATGTCGTAACCCTGCGATTGCAGTTCTTCGATGGCCGCAACCAACTGTGGAACCGAGGCAGAGATATTCGGCAACTTGATGACATTGGCATCAGGTGTCTTCACCAGCTCGCCCAAATCAGCCAGATCGTCGCTTACCCGCTGTTCGTCGGTAAGGTTTTCGGGGAATACTGCCAGAATGCGTCCCGCAAGGGAAATATCTTTGGTGCCAACGCGGACGCCCGCAGCAGATGCGAACTTGCGAATGATGGGCAGGAACGAGGCGCTGGCCAGTTCTGGCGCTTCGTCTACAATGGTATACAATATGTCGAAGTTCGATTTATCTGCCATATTCTTTTACCTTTTTTAAGCCTTTCGGGGCGTGCGATCCAAGAGTTGCAACCACAATTGCGTGGCGTGAGAGGGGCGAAACCACGGTACAGCCCCTGGGTGACTCTGTTTTGACAGGGCTTCCCTTAAATCACGTTCGACTTGGAATCAATCACATCTGCCCGCGCGTTTTGCCACGGGGCAACTAATGTGTCTTGTAACTCTTGGCACTGGGAAGACTGCCCTTGGGTCGGAAAGTCGTAATTAACGAAACCGTTGCCCGGTCTCTGGATCAAAAATCATCACACGCTCTGGCTGTATGGTTATGCCGATCCGATCCCCGGTTCTGCTTCGCTGATCATCCCGTTCCTCAACGATCAGCTTATCACCATTTGGCGTCCGTAAATAGGAATAGGACACGCCGCCCAAGGCTTCGGTCAGGTCCACGGTGCAGGCATCAGCCGAACGGTCAATCTGAATATGCTCGGGCCGCATGCCCAATGTCACCTTGGTCCGACCAGCGGGTATAGCCACAGTAACGGGCAACGGCTTGCTAAGTGCGGGATGGGAGACTAGGCCATCCCCATAGTCACATTCCAGAAAGTTCATTGCAGGCGAACCGATGAAGCCTGCGACAAACCGGTTGTCCGGATCGCGGTACAAATCCATCGGAGCGCCAACCTGTTCAACACGACCATCCCGCAGCACGACGATCTTGTCGGCCATGGTCATGGCTTCGACCTGATCATGGGTCACGTAAATCATGGTTGCGCCGATTTCCTGATGAAGGCGCGCGATCTCGACACGCATTTCCACGCGCAACTCGGCGTCCAGATTGGACAAGGGTTCGTCAAACAGGAAAACGTCTGGGCCACGAACGATGGCACGGCCAATCGCAACCCGCTGCCGCTGACCACCCGACAGGGCCTTGGGTTTGCGTTTGAGGTACTGGTCAAGTTTCAGAATGTTCGAGGCTTCCTGCACTTTTCTGGTGATCTCTGCCTTTGCGACGCCGTTCATGCGCAGCCCAAAGCCCATGTTTTCTGCCACGGTCATATGTGGATAAAGCGCATAGGTCTGGAACACCATCGCCACGCCTCGCTTAGCCGGGTCCATGTGGGTTACGTCCCGCGCCCCTATGTGGATCTCGCCTTCCGACGTTTCTTCAAGACCCGCGATCATCCGTAGCAATGTGGATTTGCCACATCCCGAAGGGCCAACGAAAACACAGAATTCACCATCATCGATCTGCAAGTCGATGCCGTGAATGACTTGCGTCTGGCCGTACCGCTTGATTGCCTGGTTCAGAGTTACACCTGTCATGTCGCTTGCTTCCTGTCATTGCCGAGGTCTGGTCGCGTTTCAGGGAAACGCCAAGCCTGTGCCTCGGTGCTGATTTGTTCAGCCACCCGCCGCACACGAGGCACCCATGCCTCGAGTTGTTCAAAATCCATTCGTTGGGTCGAGCCGGTTACTGAGATTGCGCCCAGCACCCGACCGTTTGATGTCAGAATGGGGCAGGCGACGCAGATAATTCCGGGTTCATGTTCTTCGTCATCAACGGCAAAACCCTTGCTGCGAATTCGATCGAGATCCGTGCGCAGGTCATTGTCCGACGTCAGGGTCTTGTCGGTAAAGCGGTGAAAACTCTGCTGCGAAATTGCCCGGTTAAGGTCTCCCTCATCCAGAAAGGCAAGCATCGCCTTGCCGACGCCCGTGCAGTAGGCCGGGCCCACCTTACCCGCCTGAGAATACATCTCGATCGGTTGCGCTGCGTTGCGTTTATCAACGTATAGAACCTGACCTGCATCGAGCTGCGCCAAATGCACGGTCTCGCCGGTTTCCTGGCTTAGAATATCGAGAAACGGACGTGCGATAGGGGCCAGCGAACTTTGGGTCCAGGCTGCATGCGCAAGCCTTACCAAACGCATACCCGGCGCGTAGGTTTGGCGCTCGGGGTCGTAACATAGCATTCCCTGATTGGTTAATGATTGCAAAAACCGATAAAGTGTTGCTTTCGGGAAATCGCTGTCGTCCAGCAATTCCGAAAATCGCACAGGGCGCTGAAATGCGGCGACCTGATCCAGCACGTCGCATGCTTTGCCAATAGTTCCGTCACCTGACACGAGCGTCCGTTCTCCTCCGCTTGCCCATCGCAGATCGCACGAGGGTCTTGACAAGACTAACCGAGTCGATGTGTAGTTTTCAATATATAAAACAAGGTTTCATTATTTGGAACTATTGTGGAAACAACAGGGAGGAAACCATGTATTCCACTTTCAAGCGCACAACCGCTGCGCTGGCACTTGGCGTTGCTATGGCGGCACCGGCGGCTGCTGACCTGACCGGAGAGCTTCGGATATTCCTGGACACGTCAAACCCGGCCCCGCGCGCAACGATGGAAGCGATGATCGAGCGGTTTGCAGCGCAGCACCCCGGCCTGGAAATCGAAACCACGGTTATCGACCGCGAGGCGTATAAGACTCAGATCCGCAACTTTCTGACGGCTGACACACCTGACGTGGCCACTTGGTATGCCGCCAACCGTATGAAGCCGTATGTCGAGGCTGGCCTGTTTGAAGACGTATCAGATCTGTGGGCCGAGCCCGAAATTGCCGAGAACCTGGCTTCGACCAAAGGCGCTATGACCATCGACGGCAAACAATGGGGCGTGCCCTATACCTACTACCAGTGGGGCGTTTACTACCGCAAAGATATCTTTGATGAGCTGGGCCTCAGCGAACCGACCACTTGGGAAGAAGAACTGGCCAACTGTCAGAAGATCGTCGATTCTGGCCGCGCATGCTATACTATCGGCACCAAGTTCCTGTGGACCGCTGGTGGCTGGTTCGACTACCTGAACATGCGCACCAACGGGTTTGATTTCCACAACCAATTGGCCAATGGTGAAATCAGCTGGGAAGATGACCGGGTCAAGCAGACCTTTGCCAACTGGAAGCAGTTGATCGACATGGGGGCCTTCATTGATAACCATCAGACCTATAGCTGGCAGGAGGCTTTGCCATTCATGGTCAACGGAGAGGCCGCTGCTTATCTGATGGGCAACTTCGCAGTCGCGCCTTTGCGTGAAGCAGGGCTGACAGACGATCAGCTGGATTTCTACCAATTCGTGTCGATCAATCCTGATGTCGAACTGGCTGAAGACGCGCCGACCGATACATTCCATATCCCGGCGAATGCCTCGAACAAAGAAGCCGCGCGTGAATTCCTGCGCTTCGTTGTCTCGGCGGACGAACAGACCGAGATCAACAATGGGTCAAATCTCGGTCAGCTGCCGGTGAACGCGCAATCCTCAGTAGACGATGACAAGTTCCTGCAGCAGGGTTTTTCGATGCTCTCGTCCAACAGCCCCGGCGGTGTGGCTCAGTTCTGGGACCGCGACGCGCCGGCTGAAATGGCCAAAGTGTCAATGGAAGGTTTCCAGGAATTCATGGTCAAACCAGACAATGCTGACCGTATTCTGGCCAAGCTGGAACGCGCGCGAGAGCGTATCTACGACAACTAATCAGGCTTGGGCCGGGCTGAAGCCCGGCCTACTTGACCCGCTTTGTAGGGCGGGCTTCAGCCCGCCTTCACCTCAAGAAACCCCGGGACACCCATGACCACTGCCGCCGACGCCCCAGAACAGGAAAGCTGGTTTCACAGAAACCAACAGCGGATCGCCCCGTGGCTATTTTTGGCTCCGGGCCTGCTGTTCTTCATGGTCTATGTGATCATTCCGGTCTTCCAGTCCTTCAACCTGTCACTTTATGAATGGGATGGGTTGGGGGCCGCTGAATATGTGGGCATGCGCAACTATGAAGATTTGTATTGGGAGTGGGTTGACCGGGACGCATTCTATATTTCGCTCAAAAACAATCTGATCTGGCTGATCCTGTACCTTCTGGCCATTCCCGCGGGCCTGTTCATTGCCTTGTTTCTGAACCAGACGGTCTGGGGTATTCGCCTTTACAAGTCGCTGTTCTTCTTTCCATTTGTCATCTCTCAGGTTGTTGTTGGCCTCGTATTCACGTGGTTTTATGACCCTACTTTTGGCCTTCTGAATGAGCTTCTCGGCCTATTTGGAATGGGCCCCTTGAATGTGCTGGGTGATGAGCGTCTGGTCACCTATGGCATCATCGTTGCGGGTCTTTGGCCGCAAACCGCTTATTGCATGATCCTCTATCTCACCGGTCTGAATGCCGTCGATCCAGAACAGATCGAAGCCGGACGCCTGGACGGTGCCAAAGGCTTGAGAATGCTGTGGCACATCATTCTGCCGCAGTTGCGCCCGGCCACTTTCATAGCCTTTGTCGTGACAATCATCGGGGCGCTGCGCAGTTTCGACCTGATCTCGATCATGACACAGGGCGGGCCGTTCGGTTCATCCCGAGTGCTGGCCTATTACATGTTCGAAGTCGCCCTGTCCGAATACGGGTTCCGCATGGGGTATGGCGCGGCAATCGCTGTGGTTCTGTTCCTGATCATGCTCTGCTTCATCGCCTATTTCCTCTGGTCGATGTATCGCGAAGAAAGGGGGCACTGAGATGTTTCCCAAGCCTATCGAAAAACAGCCGCGTGCCGCGCAGATCACCTATCAGGCGATGCTGCCAATTGCCCTGTTGCTGTGGCTGGGGCCCCTGCTGGCGGTGGCTCTGTTTTCGGTCAAACCTGCGGCGGATTTCACCAACGCCAACTATTGGGGCCTGCCATCCAGTTTTGAGGGCGCTGTCAATTACGGGCTGGTTTTCTTCAATTCTGACATGCCACGGTATTTGCTGAACTCTTTCATGATCACTATCCCCACTGTGATCGGTGCCGTTGCCCTCAGTTCCATGACCGGCTTTGCACTAGGCATCTACAAATTCAAATCGAACCTATGGATCTTCTTCATGTTCGTAGCCGGCAATTTCGTGCCGTTCCAGATCCTGATGGTGCCTGTGCGCGACCTGACCCTGGATTTGGGCCTCTACAACACAAAAACCGGCCTCGTCTTGTTTCACATCGCCTTCCAGACTGGCTTTTGCACATTGTTCATGCGCAACTTTATCCGGGCCCTGCCCTTTGAATTAATCGAGGCCGCGCGGGTCGAGGGTATCAGCGAATGGCGCATCTTCTGGTACGTGGTCCTGCCGCTGATGAAACCTGCAATAGCCGCGCTCAGCGTGCTGATCTTCACTTTCATCTGGAACGATTATTTCTGGGCGGTCGTCCTGACACAGGGCGCGGAAAGCCAGCCTGTCACAGCAGGCATCACCAGTTTCAACGCCCAGTTCCGTGCCGCCTACCAACTGATGAGCGCGGGCTCGATCGTAGCAGCGCTGCCACCGGTTGCCATGTTCTTCCTGATGCAAAAGCACTTTATCGCGGGCCTGACCCTCGGAGCTGTAAAATGACAAAGATAACTTTTATCGGAGCAGGTTCCACGATCTTTATGCAGAACATCGTGGGGGATGCTCTGTTAACGCCTGCTCTGGCAGACAGTCATTTTGCGCTGATGGACATCGACCCCGTACGCCTGATGGAAAGCGAAGCTGTAGCCCGCGCCTTGATCCGTTCCGTCCGGTCAAACGCGACAGTATCCACACATACAGATCGACGCGCGGCACTTGATGGTGCCGATTTCGTTATCACTGCCTTTCAGATTGGCGGGTACCAGCCTTGCACCGTCACAGATTTTGAGATCCCCAAGCAATACGGGCTGCGCCAGACCATCGCCGATACGCTGGGCGTAGGTGGCATCATGCGGGGACTGCGCACTGTGCCGGTCTTGTGGGACGTGGCGCATGACATGATGCAGCTATGCCCTGATGCGACACTGCTGCAATACGTCAATCCGATGGCCATCAACACCTGGGCACTGGCCGAGAAATACCCATTATTGAAGCAGGTCGGCCTGTGCCACTCGGTTCAGAACACGGTGGCGGAACTAGCACATGATTTGGACCTGCCAAAAGACGACATTCGCTACAAGGTGGCGGGCGTCAATCACGTCGCCTTCTTCCTGCGGCTTGAGCATCAGGGACAAGATTTATACCCCGCCCTTCGGCAAGGTTATGTCAGCGGCAGGATCCCCAAGGCGCCGCTGCTGATGCCGCGCTGCCCCAACAAGGTGCGCTACGAAGTGATGGACCACCTTGGCTATTTCTGCACCGAAAGTTCTGAGCATTTGGCAGAATACGTGCCATGGTTCATCAAAGACGGGCGGGCGGACCTGATCGAGAAATTCTCAATCCCACTGGATGAATACCCGACCCGCTGTGTGGAACAGATGAGCAACTGGAAACAGCAGGCCAAAACCCTGACTGACGGGCGCGACATAGCGGTCACTCGCAGCCACGAGTTTGCGGCGGACATAATGAACGCGATCACCTCTGACTCCCCTTACGTGGCCTATGGCAATCTGCCAAACACCGGCCAGATACCTCAGCTGCCGATTGGGGCTGCTGTCGAAACACCTTGTCTGGTTGATGCAAATGGTGTTCAGCCTTCTGTCATCGCAGACATCCCACCGCAGTTGATCGCCCTGATGCGTAGCCAGATCAACGTTCAGGAACTCACAGTCAGGGCATTGGTCGACCAGAACCCCGAGCATATCTATCACGCGGCGATGATGGACCCGCACACCGCCGCCGAGCTGGATCTGCGCCAAATTCGAAATCTGGTGAACGACCTACTGTCTGCCCATGTCGACTGGTTGCCGGATTGGTGTCGCCCGCCTCGCGCCGCTTGAATTTCATCTTTTTAGAAATACTCAAATCCTCCCAGATCTCGAAAAGCATCACAGAACAATGTCAAAACGCCGCTCACAGCACTGGTATGGGAAACTCGACAAGGATGGGTTCATCCATCGATCCTGGATGAAAAATCAGGGTTTTCCTGATCACGCCTTCGATGGGCGGCCAATTATCGGAATTTGCAACACGTGGTCGGAGCTGACCCCTTGCAATTCCGGCCTGCGCGATCTGGCCGAAGGGGTAAAGCGTGGTGTCTGGGAGGCCGGGGGCTTTCCCGTCGAATTCCCGGTCATGTCGTTGGGCGAGACCCAGATGAAACCCACAGCCATGCTGTTTCGCAATCTTCTGGCCATGGATGTCGAAGAGTCGATCCGCGCATATGGCATTGATGGTGTGGTTCTGCTGGGCGGGTGCGACAAGACCACGCCGGGCCAACTGATGGGCGCGGCATCGGTCGATCTGCCGTCGATCGTTGTCAGCTCCGGCCCTATGCTGAATGGAAAATATCGAGGTCAGGATATTGGCTCAGGAACCGATGTTTGGAAGTTTTCCGAAGCTGTGCGCGCCGGAGAGATGACCCTTCAGCAGTTCATGAGCGCCGAATCCGGGATGTCTCGCAGTGCCGGGGTTTGCATGACCATGGGGACAGCCAGCACCATGGCGTCTCTGGTCGAAGCGATGGGCATGAGCCTGCCCACTAATGCCGCCCTGCCCGCCGTTGACGCCCGCCGCATGGCCCTCGCCCATATGACCGGCAAGCGGATTGTCGAAATGGTCGACGAAGACCTGAAACCATCGGACATTTTGACTAAGGAAGCCTTTGAGAATGCAATCCTCGCCAATGCGGCCGTAGGGGGATCGACCAATGCCGTTGTGCATCTACTAGCGCTCGCAGGGCGCGTGGGCGTTGACCTGACGCTCAAGGACTTTGAAATTGGTTCAGAGATTCCCTTACTGGTGAACTGCATGCCCTCAGGCAAATACCTGATGGAAGATTTCTGTTACGCAGGCGGTGTGCCTGCCGTGCTGAGCGAACTCAAACCTTTCCTCCGCCCGGCCAGAACGGTTCTGAACAAGGACATCTCTGCACATTACGAAGGTGCCGAATGTTTCAACCGCGACGTCATTCGCCCTTTCAACGATCCGGTGAAGCCCGCTGCTGGCCTTCGTGTTTTACGCGGCAATCTTGCGCCCAACGGGGCCATCGTCAAACCTTCTGCCGCAACCGATGCCCTTCTTGAAACCGAGGGTGAGGCGTTCGTTTTCGAAAATATCGAAGACCTGAAAGTCAATATCGACCGGGATGATCTGCCCGTCACATCCAAGAGCATTCTGGTGCTCAAGGGATGTGGGCCCAAGGGTTATCCCGGGATGCCTGAGGTGGGAAACATGCCGATTCCGGCGAGATTGGTGAAGGAAGGCGTTCGCGACATGATCCGTATCTCGGATGCCCGCATGTCCGGTACAGCCTATGGCACCGTCATCCTGCATGTCAGCCCCGAGGCACAAGCAGGTGGCACGCTGGCGCTGGTGAAAACCGGTGACCGCATCCGCGTCTCGGCCAGCGCTGGCAAGCTTGAATTGTTGGTGGACGAAAAAGAACTGGACGCACGCCGAGCCCAATGGAAACCCGACAAGCCGCATTATTCCCGCGGGTATGCAAAATTATATATCGATCACGTGTTGCAGGCCGATCAAGGGGCCGATCTGGATTTCCTCGTCGGCAAAGACACCCGCCTTGTGACCAGAGAGAGCCACTGATGACCCAGCCAGCGACATTTCATGACTTAAACGGGTCATCCGTCTATATCACCGGCGGAGGCTCGGGCGTGGGCGCGGCATTGACGGATGGGTTCCTGGCTCAGGGGGCCAATGTGGCTTTTATCGGCAGATCGGATGCCAGCGGTTTTGTCGAAGAGATGCGCGACAAACATGGCCGCGCACCTCTGTTCATGCAGGGTGACATGACCGACACCCAGCTTCTTCACACGACAATGGCCAAAGCCGCCGAAGCCCACGGCCCCCTAGACGTTTTGGTTAACAACGCGGCCAATGACCAACGCCATACACTTGAGGAAACCACGACCGAGTTCTGGGACTGGATGATCGACGTAAACCTGAAAGCCTATTATTTCGCCTGTCAGGAAGCGGCCCGGCAAATGAAAGAAGGCGGCGTTATCATTAATTTCAGCTCGATCAGCTACATGATGGGCAATGCAGGCTATCCGATCTATACGACGTCAAATGCGGGCATTACAGGGATGACTCGGTCTTTGGCCCGCGAACTGGGGCCAAAGAACATTCGTGTGAATGCGCTGGCTCCCGGTTGGGTTTTGACGCAAAAACAGTTGGATATGTGGGCGACGCCCGAAGATTTGGCCGCGCATTTGGATCGACAATGCCTGAAAGAACACTTGACACCCGAAGACATGGTTGCACCGACATTGTTCCTGGCATCCAACGCCAGCCGGGCGATGACCGGTCAGTGTATGGCGGTTGATGGCGGCGTCGTGGTTTCAGGGTGACGCAATGAATACTGACTGGATCGCCGTTGATTGGGGCACATCTCACCTGCGGGTCTGGGCCATGCAGGGGGCAAAGGTGCTGGGCTGCGCGCAGTCCGACAAGGGTATGGCACGCATCGGAGCCGACGGGTTCCAGACCGCCCTGTTGGACCTTGTTGAAAACTGGCTGAAGGATGACCCCATCGACGTGATCGCCTGCGGCATGGTCGGCGCACGCCAAGGCTGGGTCGAAGCACCTTATTCCACCGTTCCGTCGCAGCCCTTGCCGCATGCCCCGGTCCGTGTTCCCGGCACAGACCCGCGCATCCGGGCCTTCGTCATACCCGGATTAAAGCAACTGAGCCCGCCAGATGTGATGCGGGGAGAAGAAACACAGATCGCGGGTTTTTTGGGAACTCGCCAGAACTGGGATGGTGTCCTCTGCCTTCCGGGAACTCACACGAAGTGGGTTCAGGTCAGCGCAGGTGAAATCGTGAGTTTTCGGACGCTCATGACCGGAGAGCTTTTTGATTTGTTAAGTGCGCAATCTGTGCTGCGGCATTCGATAGGCGAAGGATGGGATGAAAATACCTTTACCGACGCTGTGGCGGATACGTTGTCCAAACCCGAACAATTGGCTGCGCGCCTGTTCGGCTTGCGGGCTGCGGACCTGCTGCATAATCAGGACAAAGGCATCGCGCGTGCGCGGCTGTCGGGACTGCTTATTGGTGCTGAATTGGCCGCAACCCGTCCCTATTGGCTGGGTCAACAACTGGCTATCATTGGTGCAGATGCCGTATCGCGGGTCTATGCGGCAGCGTTGAAACAACAGGGCGCTTTTGTTGAGACTGCAAACGCCACCGAAGCAACGCTGGCCGGACTGGCGCTGGCGCGAAACATGACAAGGCAAACCGCATGAGCCGCCCCATCATCGCCATTCTGCGTGGCTTGCGACCACAAGAAGCTGAAGCCGTTGGTAGAGTTATCATTGATGCAGGGATCGACCGGATCGAAGTTCCACTCAATTCGCCTGATCCGCTCGACAGCGTTTCCATCCTGGCCCGCGCCTTCGAAGATCACGCCCTGATAGGCGCAGGTACTGTACTAACAGTTGATCAGGTGGACGCCGTCCGGAATGCCGGAGGCAGGCTGATCGTGTCACCCAACTATGATGCTGATGTGATCAAACGGTCTTTGGCGTTGGGGATGCAAAGCTGGCCGGGTGTTTACACGCCGACCGAAGCTTTTGCCGCTCTCAAAGCCGGGGCCACAGGACTTAAGCTGTTTCCTGGCGTCATGGCAGGCCCTACAGGATTGGCCGCACTTCGACCCGTCTTGCCCAAGAAAACACGCGTCTTTGCCGTCGGTGGTGCCGGGCCTGAAAATTTCGACCAATGGATCAAAGCTGGTGCCGATGGATTCGGGATTGGATCAGCGCTGTACAAACCCGGCATGGACACAGTCGAAATCGCAGAACGCGCGGGGCAGATCGTGGCAGCCTTTGACAAGGCGGCAGGATGAGTACGGTCTTTGACGACCGCCCATGCGCGTTGGGCGAAGGTCCGCTATGGCACCCCGCTCGGCAACAGCTATTCTGGTTCGACATTCTCAACAAACGCCTGATGACGCGCGAAGGCGTAAATCAGATAAGCTGGGAATTCGATGAACATGTCTCTGCCGCTGGCTGGGTGGATCGCGATACACTGCTTTTGGCGTCGGAAACGGGTCTTTGGCAGTTTAACTTGAAGTCCGGGCATCGAGCGCTGGTCACGCCGCTCGAGGCAGACAACCCAATCACCCGCTCGAATGACGGTCGCGCTGATCCCTGGGGCGGTTTCTGGATCGGTACGATGGGCAAACAGGCTGAAGCCGGGGCCGGATCAATCTATCGGTTCTGGAAAGGTACACTCAGATGTCTCGTGTCGGATGTGACGATTTCCAATGCAATCTGTTTTGCCCCGGATCGATCCGTGGCCTATTTCTGTGACACGAAAACGAGGCAGGTCAGGCGCTGGAGCTTGAATGCAGAAAGCGGATGGCCCGAAGGGGAAAGCACGGTATTTCTGGACCTTCACAAAGAAGGCTTGAACCCGGACGGTGCGGTGGTTGATGCCGACGGCAACATCTGGATCGCGCAATGGGGGATTGGACGTGTCGCTGCCTACACACCCAGAGGTCAATTCCTGAAGGCCATTTCCTTCGACGCGTCACATACGTCCTGCCCGGCCTTTGGTGGCGACAGCTTAGGCACGCTGTTCTGCACCTCAGCGCGCCAGGGATTGAGCAACGCGGATATTGAATCCCAACCCACCAACGGCATGACCTTTGCAATGCCAAACGCGGGGCGAGGGCAGGCAGAACACAGGATCATATTATGAAGCCGGAACTTGGTGTGTGTTACTACCCTGAACACTGGCCCGAGGCGATGTGCGCGGAAGATGCCGCGCGCATGGTAGACACCGGCATCTTGTGGGTACGCATTGGAGAGTTCGCGTGGAACCGGCTGGAACCTCACCCTGGAACCCTGCAATTCGAATGGTTGGATCGCGCGGTTGAAACACTTGGCGCGGCAGGATTGAAAGTCGTGCTTGGTACACCAACAGCAACACCACCGCGTTGGATGCTGGACAAACATCCGGACATGCTGGCTGTGGATGCAAATGGAAACACGCGCAAATTCGGGTCACGGCGACATTACTGCTTTAGCCACCAGGGCTATGTCGATGAATGTGTCCGCATCGCACGGGTCCTGGGAGAGCGCTATGGTCATAACCCGTACGTGGCGGCATGGCAGATCGATAATGAGTATGGGTGTCACGACACAACCGTCAGCTACAGCACCCCGGCACTGAACGCATTCAGGCGCTGGCTGGCTGTTCAATACAGTTCCATAGAACTACTGAACAAGGCCTGGGGAAACGTGTTCTGGTCAATGGAGTATCGCAACTTCGATGAGATTGACCTACCCAATCAAACTGTGACCGAACCGAACCCTGCTCATGTACTGGCATTCCGTCGGTTCAGTTCAGATCAGGTTGTGGCATTCAACAAAGCTCAGGTCGATGTATTGCGAACTTTAACCGATGCGCCGCTGTTGCATAACTATATGGGCCGTATTCTGGATTTCGACCATTTCGAGGTTGGCGCGGATCTGGATATTGCGACTTGGGACAGCTATCCGATCGGATTTCTATCGGACCGATTGGAAGATGACGAAGCCCACAAGACCGCCTTTCTTCAGCAAGGCGATCCGGACATGCAGGCGTTTCACCATGATCTTTACCGGGCAGTGGGCCGTGGCCGATGGTGGGTGATGGAACAACAACCCGGTCCGGTGAATTGGGCGCCCTATAACCCGGCACCCTTGCCCGGAATGGTACGGTTGTGGTCGCTTGAAGCTGTCGCCCACGGAGCTGAGGTTGTGAGCTATTTTCGGTGGCGGCAAGCCCCCTTTGCACAGGAACAGATGCACGCGGGTTTGCTGACACCGGACAATCGCCCTGCCCCTGCCTTGCACGAGGCCCGTCAGACAGCGGGAGAGCTATCCACATTGGGCGAGGTGTATCAGGTCCAATCCAAGGTTGCGATACTGTTTGATTACCCCTCGGACTGGGCCTGGACATCGCTACCGCAAGGAGCAGGCTTTGACTATTTCCGGTTGGTCTTCTCAGCTTATCGTGCATTGCGCCGCGCGGGGTTGTCGATTGACTTCGTTTCGTCCGATGACCTGTCCGCGCATTATGCGCTGATCCTTGCCCCCGGACTGGCAACGATTGGCCCGGATTTGGAGCGTAGGTTAACGGACAACTCGGATCTGGCCATCCTCGGTCCGCGCAGCGGCGCAATTACTCGTGATTTCCAGATCCCCGTCGTCGGTCGACCTGGCCTGAACGGGTTGGATTGCAACGTGGACTTGGTCGAAACACTGCCCCCCGCAAACAACCGGCCTGTCCGGGGCGGCGGCGCGGCACAACATTGGATTGATCGCCTTTCAGGATCAGCCGAAGAAATTCTGAGTTTTGACGACGGAGCGCCTGCGCTTATGGCAGAGGACGGGCTCTGGTATCTTGCAGGCTTCCCAAACGAAATATTATGGGATCGCGTCATCGGTCTGGCTGCGGGAAAAACGGGATTGAGCCCGAAGCCAATGCCGCCAGGACTGCGACTGCGTGAGACAGCCGATCACGTGTTCTTGATCAACTATAACGCTGAACCGGTGGTCTGGAACGGGTCGACCATTGGCGGTTGTGATGTGAAAATCCTGAAGCGCAATCTGCCCGGACAGATTTGAATCCTGTCCGGACAGTTGCGTTGGTTGCCGCTTAGCACACCGATTAGTCGCTTTTCAGGCTGTTGGGGTCAAACACCCCTCCGAAACCACTGTTGTTGGACGGCTCACTCTCGGTTTCAGAAGCACCTTCGTTGCTTTCATTCTCGCTACCATCCAGCGAGTTCGGAGCGAAGACATTACCAAAACCGCTGTTATTTGACGGCTTTGGCGCGGTTTGGGCATCACCCTGCCCGGCTTTTTCCGCCTCCTGCTGTTTGCGGCGTTCCTCACGCTGCTTGCGAAGTTCCTGAATGCGTTGTTCTGCTTCCAACTGTTTTTGCTCGCGAACATCGGCAATGCATTGCGCCGGACTGTAGGTCGCCGCTGTGCCAATAACGGTGATCGTTACAACCGCAAATGCGACCAACAACACGGCGGCCATGTTACCGGCAAAGAAACTGGGCAGCTTGATCTTTCCAGCCAGTTCCTCGACCGTTGCGTTCTTACGCGCCGCGGCCACCAGTTCCTGACGTTTCAGCTTGGCTTCGTTCAGCAGAGCGAAGAAAACCGTCAGCGCAACGATGATGAATGCCAGCGCCGAGATCGCAGGCGTGATGCCGTAGCGAACCTTCTGAGCCAGCTCAATCGTCAGCGTCGGGTATTCACCAAAGGTGAAAGTGGTGGTGTTGTAGTTCTCGAACGAAGCCAAGAATGCCAGCACCGCCGCCGAGGCAATCGCCGGGCGCATGAACGGCAGCAGGATTTTGCGGAAAGCCTGAGCGTGGCTGGCCCCAAGGTCCAGTGCCGCCTCGGTCAGGGCGACATCATAACGCTGCAACCGCGCCACCAGCACCAGCATACAGTAACTGGCGATGAAGGTCGATTGGCCGATCACCGTCAGGAAAATACCGTTCGACAGAAAGCTGTCTGCACCCAGCCCCAGCATCCGGTTGATCCGGTCCCAGAAGACCAGCGTCGAGATACCAAGAACCACACCGGGGATCAGGATAGGAGCGATGATGACTGTATAGTAGGTCGCACGAAGCTTCGGCCAGATCTGGGTCAGCATCAACGCGCCTGCCAAACCCATCGCCACGGACAGGATCACTGTACCAATTCCGATGATCAGCGAGTTCTTGATACCGTTCAGGATACGCTGATCCTGAAACAGTTCGCCAAACCATTGGAATGTCAGACATTCCCATGGGCTCATCCGGGGGAACCCGGACGAGTTGAACGCGGTGATCGACATGATCACAAGCGGGCCCAGCAGATACAGGAAGAAGATCGCCAGATAGACCCAGATGCTTATACGGAGGAAGGAATTGTTCATTTCCCGATATCCCCCATGTTCACTTTGAACAGGCGCATCATGGCCAGCACGAACAGAATACAAGTGACCAGCAGAACGATTGCGTAGGCGGCGCCTTGTGGCCAGTCGTTGTTGTCATTGAATTGCTGATAGATCAGTTGGGTGAACCACAAACTGGACGGCCCGCCCAGAATTTGCGGCGCAGCCAACGCACCGGCGGACAACATGAAGACCATGGTACAGCCCGAGCTGATCCCCGGCTTGGCATAAGGAATGACCACACGCCAATGAATCCGCCACCAGGGTGCACCAAGGTCGCGTGCTGCTTCGATCTGGTTTTTGTCCAGACTTTCAATCACGTTATACATTGGGAAAATCATCAGCAGAATGTAGGCATATCCCAGGCCCGCATAGAGCGCGATGTCATTGCGAATGAAGTCGAACGGCGTATCCCAGATGCCCAGCCCCGTGAACAATGTGTTCAACACGCCTGTTTCCCCAAAAATGATGCGCAGCGCAAAGGCGCGCAGGATCTCGTTGATCCAGTAAGGGATGATCAGCATGATCGCGAAGATACGAATATGGCTGCCTTCGGCCTGACCCAGGTAATAGGCAATCGGATAGCAAATGATCAGGTTGAAAACCGTCACAAAAACCGCAGCCACGAGAGTTCGGAAAAACACCCTCAGATCAACAGTGTTGTAGTCCTGACTGCCGCCTTCGGGGCCATAGATCAGATATTTGTAGTTCTCCAGCGTATATACGTCTTTGGGGCCGCCGATCTCTGGCGGCGGCAGGTTCGGACGGAACGAGAAGTCCAACATCGACAGCTGCGGAAGGATGATCAGGCCGATGGTCCAGAACAGAACCAGACCCAGGATTGCCACTCCCATGCCGGTGCCGTTGCGATTGAAGAAGTCTTTCAGAAACTGGGGCATGAGTCACTCCCCTTATTCTGCAGCCAGTTCACCCGCAGGAACGATGACGGCGTTATCCGTCTTGTATTCCAACGTGATGTTCTGTCCGGTGTGGTCCTCGAAGGATTGTCCATGGTTCGGGATCGACACTTTGATCTCTTTTCCGCCTTCACCTTCGGTAAAGATGTTGAAGACGTTGCCTTCGAATTCTTCGTGGTTGACGCGCGCGGTAACAAAATGGTCACCCGAAGCCGCCTTGGGCGCAATGGCGAAGGCTTCGGGGCGAATGAACATCATCGCACTATCGCCTTCTTTCATCTTGCCTTGGTTGGCGGTCGATATCCGTGCAACCAGATCGCCCGAGCGGTTGGTCGAGATCAGCGCTTCGGTACCCATGACCTGCTTTATCTTGCCACGGAAAACGTTGTTTTCGCCGACAAATGAGGCTGCGAAAGCCGTGTTGGGATCGTTGTAGATGGTTTTGCCATCGGCAATCTGGTCAATCACACCTGCACGCATGACAGCAATACTATCTGACATGGTCAGCGCCTCGCCCTGGTCGTGCGTGATGTAGATAAAAGTAATGCCCACACGCTGCTGTATCTCACGCAGTTCCGTTCGCATGTGCTGGCGCAATTTGAGGTCAAGTGCTGATAGAGGTTCATCAAGAAGCAATACGTGCGGCTCGGCGCAAAGGGCGCGCGCGATGGCCACTCGCTGACGCTGACCCCCAGATAATTCGCTGGGAAGTTTGTCGCCTTGCCCCGGCAGCGCGATCATGTCCAAAAGCTCATCAGCACGCTTGCGTCGTTCGGCGCTGCTGGCACCTTTGATTTCCATCGAGAACGTGATGTTCTCCCAGACCTTCATCAAGGGAAACAACGCTAGGTTTTGAAAGATCAGAGCAGTGGGGCGCTTGTTGGGCCCGATGCCCCGCATGTTCTTTCCGCCGATCAGAACATTGCCTTCGCTAGGCTCGAGAAAGCCGGAAACAGCCCTTAAGATCGTTGTTTTTCCGCAACCCGAGGGCCCGAGGAACGAAAAGAAATCGCCCCCGTTTATATTGACGTTTGCATCGCGCACGGCGACGAAGTCACCGAAACGGATCCACAGGTTTTCCAGATCGACTCCGACCCCTGCACTCATTTTTGGTATCTCCTTGAGGTGCGCGCTATCACCACACCACATAGCTTTCCGTTACGCCGGAGCGGCGCACAGATTGTTGCCCCTCGCAGGTCGCGAGGGGCATGGATTCAGATCGCTTATGCGCTCTTGAACTTGTTGACGAACTCGGTCCGCGTTTCAGCATACCACGGTGCTTCGGCCGGCCAGGGGTTGAGGTTGGCCAGCGAGTCGCCCGGATAGGCCTCGGCAAAGTTCTTCTTATAGGTGTCGCCTGAATACTGGTCAGCCCCCAGAACAGGAGAGTTGTACCCGTGGCTGTCGATGGCAACACCGGCAGGTTTGGCCTGATAGGCGAAGTCGATGAAGGCATAGATCTGGTCGATATTCGCCGCACCAGATGGAATCGACATCCCGTCAACCCATGCCATCGCCCCTTCGATGGGAGCCTGATAATGCACCGGTTCACCAGCCGATTTCAGTGCAAGTGGCGGGCCGTCCCAGGTCTGACCGACAACAACACCTTCATTCAGAAGACCGTTTTTCTGCGTGTCGGCATCGTTCCAGATCAGCTTGATGCGATCCTTACGTGCAATGCACCAGTCGGTGATCTGACCCCAGACCTTGCGCATGGTTTCTTCATCGCCATATGCGGCCCAGACCGAACCCGGTTCCATCTCGCCGGAACGCTCCATGTAGAGACCTGCACCCAGCATCATCGAATGCGCGCGGCCCATGGTCTTGCCTGCGTTTTCTTCTGACCAGACGTCGCCATAGGATGGCGCGTCCCCAGCCGGCAGCCACAAGTCGGTGCGGTATGCAATACCTTCGGTGCCCCAGATATGCGGCAACCAGTGGACCCCGGCGCCGCCAAAGTTCCAAGCATCCGTACCGATTTTAGCCATGGCTGGGTTCACCAGGTCGACCGGAACCTTGTTCATGTCAAAGGGTTGTAACAGCTCCAGCGGCTCCCATTGCAACGAGCGGTTGTTGGTCGGTGAGACGATGTCAAAGCCCTGACCTTTGGTCGCCTTCATCTTGTTGATGATTTCTTCGTTTGAGCCGATCCCGGTGTAGTTCACCTTGATGCCGGTAAGGGTCTCAAACTCTTCGATAAAGCTGGGCGGCAGGTAATCCGACCACATCAGGATGTTGATTTCACCGGACGACGCCAGAGCGCTCTTGCTGTAAAGAGGCGCGGCAAGTGCCGCGGCACCCGCTCCTTTCAAAACAGTGCGTCTGGAAAGTGATGACTTGGTAACCATTAGTGTTCTCCCGTTGTTGGACTCGATTTTTTTTGTTTTCTATTCATAGGACTTTCTGCGCCCATCCGTCAGTCCAAAAGTGACAGTTTTCGAAATTCTTATGTCCAGTTTCACGATTTGACACGTCTAAGCTGAATTATGAGGCGCCGCATTCTCCCGCCAAACGGTAACGTCCCTTGGATTGACCGGATCTGAACCAAGCAGAATTTGACGTGCACGACCAACAGGCAAAGGCTTTGAAACGTCACTGAAGTTGAACGCGTAGTAGGTCGAGCCGCGTTGGGTTATGCGTATATCGGGGTCGCAAGGCGTTGCATTTACCCCAGCCCAGTTCAGTACCTCACCGACAATCGCCTGCAAAAGCTCATTTCGCGGAACCATTGCCAGATAGGTCGTGCGGTCAGAACGGATTACCGCTGGGCTGGCATCACAATAAGCGCTCTTGAAGCGGGCCAATACGTGCTCATTGGTCTCGATGATTTCACGCCAGCCTGTGAATTCAAATTGCTGTCCACCGTGAAGAACCACAGCCTCCTGCGCAAGTGAAGGGAGTGATTCGACGCGCGTGACACGGATACCTGTTAACTTTGCCAATTCGCCCGGAGCCAGATTGGACGGAGTGTTCATCCCGGATGTCTTGCTGCCGGAACGGGCACCAATCAGTATCTTGGCTCCCGAAGCGTCAAGCTTGTCTGCAAGGTCAGCCGTCACGATCATGCTTTGCGATAGTACGATGAGGGCGTAGTCGCTCAGCTCATCTTCAGGGCCAACAAAATCAAGATCGACCCCAAAACCACGAATAGCAGTGTACCACTCGCGAAAAATCTGGGCATTGGGGAAATCCCTGTCATGCGGCAGGATATCCGCCGCCCAGATAGAGGTATAATCCAGCAGCATTGCAACCCGCGCTTTTGCCCGCCTCTCGGGTGGCAAAATGGCGCGGTCCTTTACGATCTCAGCCAATTCAATTGCGGCCTGATCCAGGCTACCATCTGACCGTAATATCGCTGTATGGTATTGTTCTTGAGCAGATCTTGCCTGTCGCCAGCGAAAAAACATCACGGCTTGCGCGCCATGTGCATAGGCCGCCCAGGTCCAAAGCCGAACCATCCCCTCTGCCGGAGACGGATTCTTATCGGCCCAATCTACCGGGCCCGGCTGCTGTTCCAGCACCCACATCCGACCGCGCCCCTGACTGCGATACAAATCACAATGAAATCCCTGATAATCCGGTGCGCCGGTGCGCAGATAACGGCGCTTTTCTTCATCCGAAAGGGAAGAGCCCAATAGGTTCCCCAGCGGGTAACTGTCGAACCCGACAATATCCAGATCAGCAGCCACGACGTGGTGATCGAACTCGAAACTGCCTGCCATAAAGTTATGGGTGATATCCCGGCCCGGCGCATATTTGCGCAGAACATCCACCTGCGTTTTGTTGAACAGCCGAACCCGCTCTGAAGAATAGCGCGCGAAATCCAGCGCGTGGGCTGGATTGGGCATGGCGACCAGCCCGTTGGGCAGTTCGATCTGACCAAACCGTGAGTAAAGCGACCCCCAGAAAACGGTTCCCCACGCGTCGTTCAATACGTCGATTGCACCATATCGTTCCTCCAACCAGTTCTGAAAACCAGTCCGCGCGGCATCGGAATAGCTGAGAACTGTATCGTGGTCGTTATACTCATTGTCGATCTGCCACGCTTGTACATACGAATTCTGACCATATCTGCGAGCGTATTCGGTTGCGATCCTTTGCGCCTCGGTCAGATAAACCTCACTGGAAAAACAATAATGCCTGCGCGAACCGAACCCTCTGACCCGACCATCCGGCCCTACAGGCAGGATTTCGGGGTACTCATCGATCAACCATTTTGGGGGGGCGGCTGTTGGGGTGGACATCATGACCCGCAGACCGGCTTGCCCCAAAATCTCAATCACCTCATCCAGCCAGCCCCAGTGGAACTGACCGCGCGCGGGTTCGATCAGGCCCCAGGTGAATTCAGCAATCCGCACCCAATCCAACCCCATATCTGCCATTCGGGCGGCATCGTCTCGCCATTGCAAAGGGTCCCACTGTTCGGGGTAGTAACAAACCCCAAGTTCCAGCGCGCTCATCGTGTGTCCTTTGCCATGCGTCGTTCGATCCACTTCAGGAAACTGGCGCAGCCGAGTGTGAGAACGACATACAGGATTGCTGCCGTGTTGAAGGGGGCAAAGGGCAAAAAGCTAGCCGCCTGAAATTCGCGCATCCTCTGGGTCATGTCGCGGACGGACAGGATAGACAGCAATGACGTGTCCTTGATCATCGCGATGAACTCGTTGCCAAGCGGTGGAGTTACAATCCGAAGGGCTTGCGGCAGAACAATAAGCCGCGCCGTATGCCATCGCGACAAACCCAGAGAGCTGCCCGCTTCCAATTGGCCTTTCGGTATCGCCTCGATCCCGGACCGGAAAATTTCGGCCATATAGGCGGAATAGCCAACCGAGATCGCGATGATCCCCCGTGTCATATTGGTCATATCGATTCCGCCGCCGGTAACATCCTTGACTGCGCCCGCCAGCGGCAAACCGATATAAAGAATGATTACCAGCATCGGAATGCCGCGTATCGTATCCACGAAAAATTCGGCCCCGACCGCCAGCGGGTGCAGTTTATGCTGAGCCCCGCCGATGGTCAGTGTCAGCAACAAAAACCCGAGCACGGCAAATGCCAGGGCCGGATTGCGGTACTTATCGGGTAGAAATCTTGTTTGCCACAGGACCGGATAACCTTGCGTATGCGCCTCCGCCGGAACAAAAGCGCCCGAGACGCTGTCGACCGTTTCGATCTGTTCAAGCGCGGCAGTGGCATCGGTTGCGCTGCGGATCCGATACTGCTGACCATCGGCCCCCTCGAACTCGCCAAACCGGATGACGTCAGCCTGCGCCTGCGGCGTGCCGCGCACAACCGCGATACGCCCCTCTGTGCTGCCCACCAGAACAAAGCTGACCTGCGGCTGCATAAAGGAAAATGCCGAGGCTGCCAGCATTGCCAAACTGATCGAACCATAGACGACCGTCGTACGTGCCTTTGGTTTGAACGATTGCAGCCCGACCCAGACCAAACCAAGAATGGCCGCGAAGATATAGGCAAAAATGGCCGCACGGAATGTAATGGCCACCCCGGTTGCGAACTGCCAATGAGCCATGAACATGAGATAAAACAGAACCGCGCCCGTGAGACACTCCAACCCCAACAAGACGCGCCTGCGCCAGGGCGGCTGCAAACGTGCCGAAATCAGGCATAGTGCGACGACAGCCGCGTAAACTGTGAGGAAAACTTGTAGTCCCGACTGAACCTTGGCGATCACGTCCGGAAACAGTACCCAGGTCTGACTGGATCGATCGATAAGGGGTGAGGTGTTTTCGCTGAGCGCATGAAAGAAGACCGACTCGGCAAATGGCATCAGAAGCTGCGGAGAAACAAAGCTGATGACCAAAAGCGCCGCAGCAGCCGGTAACGCAGCAAGCGCACTGAACCTCAACCAGCCGGGGGAGTTTTGTGAAAACCGCGCGTACCGGGCGCAAAGATATCCAAGGATCGCAACGGTCGAAATCAGCAGAAACCCTACAAAAATGGGCCCCGCGTCGATGCCGATCCCCAGAATTGCGACCAACGACCGCAAGTATTTTGAGGATGTAGCGAACAGGTAGATAATAAAGGGCGCTGCAGCGAGCAACACCAGGTTACTCGGGCGGATCGTGCTGAGGCGCGACATGGAAATTCTCCGCTAAAACAAGGCCCGGCGGTGCTGACCGCCGGACCAAAAAAGGGCGCTAATGGATCAGTTGGTGCCCCAGTATTTGGCCGTCAGCTCGTCCAGTGTTCCGTCCTCCTGTATGGCTTTCAGACCAGCGTTAATTGCATCCACTGTCGGATCACCTTCCTGAAACACGATGCCTAACGGGTCGGATTGCAGGCCTGTAATGCCAACAGTCAATTCGCCCGCAAATTCCTGTTCATAGGCCGCCGCCGAAGTGCCATCGATGATCACGCCCTGAACGTCCGCGTTCTGAAGCGCCAGAATGGCGGCCGAGAAGTTGTCGTAAAGGCTGACATTCTCGCGCCCGACAAGCTCTTCCGCCAATTGGGCGTTGGTCGTCGCGGTTTGCGCGGCCAGTTTCTGGCCACCGGCTTTGAAGTCCTCAAGTGTCATGTCAGCATTATCAACCTGCAACAGAATGGCTTGGCTGACAACGATGTAAGGCTCGGAAAAGTCCATGGTTTCTTCGCGTTCCGGTGTGATCGACACGCCCGAGATAACCAGATCGAACTCACCCTGCTGAAGGGCCGCAAAGATACCGTCCCAGGCGGTGTTTACGAAGTTGGGAACGCAATTGACCTTCGCACAGATCGCATTCATCACATCGACATCAAAGCCCACGATCTCTCCGGTTGTTTCATCCACGGTTTCCATCGGTGGGTATGTCGCATCGGTTCCGATTTTCAGAACACGCCCTTCCAGGTCAGCAGCAATGGCCGCTGGAGCCATCAGCGTCGTGAGTGTGGCAGCGGCAAGTAGGTTCTTAATCATGTTCAGGTACTCCTTTATTGGATCAGGTGGTCTGCGCCGCTTCCGGCGCCGGGGAGTCAGGTTGCCGCTCGATCAATGTGGCCCTGATCTTTTTTTGAATCTCGGACGGATCGACACCGTCCAAGGTTTTCAACATGAACTCACCCAGCAGACGGCTTGTTTCAGCAATCGGCAAGTAATAAGTGCTGGGTGGCGGTACAAAATACTGGCTGAGCTTCAAGTCATCGTTCGAGATGACCACAACGTCCCTGCCAACATGCACTCCGGCTTTATCGGCAGCTGACAGAGCCCCAAGGGTTATGGCCTCATTTGCACAGATGATGGCGCTCGGCGGTTTCGGCAACTGCATTAGCGTCGCAAATTTCTGCTGACCGGATTCTGCGGTGGTCGGGCCGGTGGATACCAGTGCCGGGTCCAACTCCACACCGCATTCTGACAGCGCATCAGCATACCCCCGGCGGCGTTGTTGTGCATAGATCAGGTCATCCGGCGGGTTTATCAAAGCGATGCGACGATGCCCCAGCGCAAGTAGTCGAGCCGTGGCATCATAGGCCGCTGCCTGACTGTCGAGATCCACAAAAGGATGCGGTTGGGGGCTGTCGCTCATGCCGTATGTGACAAAAGGAAAACCCTGCCCCTGCAGATACGCGATGCGTTCATCATGAACACGCGTGCCGGAAAAGATCACGCCATCAGCCTGCCCTTCCTGCACGATGGACTTCAACGTCTGCAGCGCAGCCTCGCCATCACATGTGCTAAATACGCTCAGCTGATAGCGTGATCCTATTAGCGCATTGGATATCCCGGCCAGAATTCGCGTAAACTCTACACCTTCCCACTCTTCCGCCGCATCATTTGAAACACTGACCATGACCGCAATTCTATAGGACTTATTAGTGCGCAGCTTTAGGCCATCCAGATTCACCCGGTATCCCAGCTCCGATGCAACTTTCTGAATCTCTTCCCGGGTTTCCCGCTTCACCGATACGGAATCCCGCAGAGCATTTGAGACTGTGCCAACGGAATACCCGGTACTTCTGGCAATCGATTTGATCGTCGCCCGCGCCATCACTCAAACCCTGCCAATTGTTCCGTCAAAAACGACCGACCCGTTTGCAGCGTGCGTACGTGATCTGCGGTTTCGTCATGTTCAACAAAAAGATCCATGCAGTTGGTCGAGGCAAGCGCGTGCAGGGTTGCGTTCCAGTCAACCGCACCTTCGCCCAAATCGCGCCAGCGCGCGTCACCTGTTCCGCCTGCTGGGTCGATATCCTTTGCATGTACGGACAGGATTCGATTGGCGTGGCGGCGGATCGCGTCCGCCGGATCCAGGCCAGCCGCAACCAGCCAACCGATATCTGGCTGCCAAAAGACATCTCCGCCGGAAAGGATCAGGTCAAGAGGTGTGTCGCCAACCTCGCCGATAAGATCAAAATCATGATTGTGATACGCCAGGCTGACACCATGATCCATCAGCTGGTTTGCCCATTTGGACAACTGGACCGACACCACCCTCCATCCCTCGGCAGTGTCGGGCCGCACCTGGGGCGCCAGCCAAGGCATGACAGCCACCCGGCATTCCATTAGGTTTAATACTTCGACGATATCCGAAAATCGCTCTTCGAACTCTTCCCAATCAAAATGTGCAGACCGAACACTAAGGCCTGACCCGAAAATAATGCCAGCCATCTGAGCGGGGGTGAGGCCGTGCAAGCCAGTGGTTTCGACATCTGAAAAACCGCAGGCCGCAACCAATTGCAGTTGATCTGCAAGATCACCGCATTGTCGCACTGTGTAGAGTTGGGCAGAAACTCGCATCCCTCACCATTGAAACGTTTCAATTAAGGTGGATTATGAGTTATATCCTTGTCAAGCGCCGTATAGATGCGACCTAGCTGTTACTTTCGCATGGAAACACCGTTGTGAAAAAGATGCACTTTTTCCGGGACCGCCCCTACGGATACCACCTGCCCACGCAGATTTCTTTGTACGCCAGGTAATTTGGCAATCGCAGCTTCGGAGTCTTGAGTCTTTTCAAAATATAGAAGCGTGACCTCTCCCAGTGCTTCAGTGAAATCCACTTTTCCTGTCAGGACTGCGGCTTCGCTCGTGATGAAAAAATCCTCGGGGCGAACCCCGATTGCGACCTGTCTTCCGAGATCGCTGTCTTCAGTAGGAATCGCTGACACAGCAATTCCACCTGATGCAAGCTCAACAGTTGTCATTTCTCCAGTCTTTGTGATTTTACCTGGCAAAAGGTTCATGGAAGGTGAGCCTATGAATTGGGCGACAAATTCGTTGTCAGGTGTCTCATAGAGTTCAAGCGGTGTTCCTACCTGCGCGATGCCTTTGTTGGCCAACACAACAATTCGGCTCGCCAGCGTCATGGCTTCGACTTGATCATGGGTCACATAGATCATGGTGCTGTCAGGCATGGCCTCCTTCAGGCGCGCGATCTCGATCCGGGTCGCAACCCGCAGAGCCGCATCCAGGTTCGAGAGCGGTTCGTCGAACAAGTATACCTTGGGGTCGCGCACGATGGCCCGTCCGATAGCGACACGTTGACGTTGACCGCCTGACAGGGCCTTGGGCAAGCGATCCAGAAACGGCTCCAGCTGCAGTATGCGTGCAGCTCGTTTCACGGCAGCGTCGACGTCGGTCGCAGGCATTTTGGCAATTTTCAGCGCAAACGCCATATTTTCCCTTACTGTCATATGGGGGTACAAAGCGTAGCTTTGAAAGACCATCGCAATACCACGTTGCGCAGGCGGGACGTCGTTCATTACCTGCCCTTCAATTTCCAGGGTTCCGCCCGTGATATTCTCCAGACCAGCGATCATCCGCAACAATGTGGATTTTCCGCAGCCTGACGGACCAACAAATACGATCAGTTCGCCCTGTTCGATATCAAGATTGATGTCTTTAAGCACGTCGACTGGGCCATAGGACTTGGCGACCCCCGTGAGTTTGAGATCTGACATGCCTTACCCCTTGTTTCTGACCATCAGGCAAAATTGCGAAGCGCTAAGGGTGACGCTACCTATACCGCCAACTCCGCCCAGTTCTTGACCAATGAAACGCCAGTTGCCTTCCGGCAGTTTTAACTTGGTCGTGTCCGACCCCAGATTGAACGCACAATAGACCTTCTCCCGGGAATCCTCGCGCAGGAAGGACAAAACCGATCCAGCCTCGGTCAGGTCGCGCTGCAAACCTGATGCCAAAGCTGAATGGGTGTGACGCAATGCAATGGCGCGGCGATAGTGGTTCAGCATAGATTGCGGGTCTGCTTCCAACCGGTCAACTGCATGTTCGGCTTGCCGGGCGCTTACAGGTAACCAGGGTTCGGTTGTACTAAAGCCTGACTGTTCATCCTGAGCGGCCCAAACCATCGGCGTACGGCATCCATCGCGACCTTTGAATTCTGGCCAGAATTCGAGCCCATACGGGTCCTGCAGCTTTTCAAACGGCACGTCAGCTTCTTGCAGGCCCAGTTCCTCACCCTGATACAGGCATGCAGAGCCGCGCAGGCACATCATCAAAACCACATACTGTCGCGCGGCTGCATCGTTCAGATTCCAGCGTGAAGCGTGGCGCTGCACATCATGGTTGGAAAATGCCCAACATGGCCATGCGTCACCTGCCTTCGCTTCCAGCTGGTCGAAAACGTGCTTGGTGTAAGTTGCTGTCAATGAACGATTTTCCAGGAACTCGAAGGCATAACACATGTGCATCCGCTTATCCCCGGATGTGTATTCGCCCATGATCTCGAGCCCACGCTGCGCATCTCCGACCTCGCCCAGACAAGCCCGGCCTTCATATTCGTCCGTCAAGGCCCGAAGTCTTTCGAGGAAGGCGATGTTCTCGGGCTGGCTTTTTGAAAACAGGTGGTCCTGATGGTTGTAGGGGTTCACGGCCGGTGCGATCGTGGCGTTGCGTTGATCCATCGGCAGCGCAGGATTGTCGCGCAGCGCCTTGTCGTGGAAATAGAAATTGATGGTATCCAGCCGAAAACCATCCACCCCCAGATCAAGCCAGAACCGCGCCACGTCCAGCAACGCATCCTGAACATCCGGGCAGTGGAAATTCAGATCCGGCTGCGATGTCAGGAAGTTGTGCAAATAATATTGCAGGCGTCGTGCATCCCATTGCCAGGCCGAGCCGCCGAAGATCGAAAGCCAGTTGTTCGGCGGCGTGCCATCCGGTTTGGGATCCGCCCAAACATACCAGTCGGATTTCGGGTTTTCCCGACTGCTGCGGCTTTCGATGAACCAAGGGTGCTGATCGGATGTATGCGACAGGACCAGATCAATCATGATCCTCAGACCCTTCGCATGGGCCTGATCCAAAAGCTCTTTGAAATCCGCCAGCGACCCGAACATGGGATCGACATCGCGGTAATCGCTGACATCGTAGCCAAAATCCTTCATCGGCGATTTGAAAAACGGCGAAATCCAGATTGCATCAACGCCCAGCGAGGCAATGTAATCCAGTCGCGCAGTGATGCCCTTCAGATCGCCGATCCCATCCCCGTTGCTGTCCTGAAAACTGCGTGGGTAGATCTGATAGATCACACCACCGCGCCACCAGTCCGAAGACAGTTTTGTTGCTTTGCATTGTTCAAGGTTGTTCTGCACGTTCATCAGACGCCTCTATTTGACAGATCCGGCCAGCAAGCCCCGGACCAGGTATTTTTGCATCGCGAAGAAAACGACCAGCGGCACGAAGATCGACACGAAGGCAGCCGTCGCGAGGATTTCCCAATTGCCACCGCGGGTGCCCAAAAGCTCGACGATGCGGTTCGTCATGACAGTGGTCTGTCCGGTGGCATCGATCAGGAAAACTTTGGCAACCAACAGGTCGTTCCATGTCCACAAGAACTGGAAGATCGCAAAAGACGCCAGAGCGGGAAAACTAAGTGGCAGGATCAGCTTAGTGAATATTTGGAACTCGGTGGCCCCATCAACGCGTGCGTTCTCGATCAGGTCGCGCGGAAGCCCAGCCATGTAGTTACGCAGCAAATAGATCGCCAGGGGCATTCCAAATCCTGTATGGGCAAGCCAGACCCCCAGGTACCCTTTGCCAATTCCGATGCTCAAGTGAAATTTCAGTAACGGGATCAAGGCAAGCTGAAGCGGCACGACCAAAAGACCAACGACCGCTGCGATCAGCAGCGCCCGGCCCGGAAAATCCATCCACGCCAGCGCGTAAGCCGCAAAGGCTGCGACCAATATAGGGATGATTGTCGCCGGTATCGTAACGGTTAGCGTATTGAAGAATGCCTTGGCCATGCTGTCTGTGTTGGTCTGGTCCAATAAAATTTTCCGGTAATTGTCCAAGGTGAACTCGGGTGGTAATTCGGCTGTCACGAAGATACGCGCACCGCGTTTGCCGGTAAATTCCTCAGAGTTCTCCATCCGGTAATTACCAGCTTCATCTACTGTGATTATGCCTCCTCTGCGCAGTTCGGCCGTTTCGCCCGGTTCAAAGACCCCCACATCACGCGAACTGATACCCCATCTGGAAATCGTTACTTGCTCATCTTCGCCGAACAACGCCCCCTGAATGATATACACTCCGTTTTCCAGCACCTGCGCCTCGGGCGCGGCACTGCGCAGCGTCAGGTTTTGTTCAGAAGGAAACAGAGACCGCCACCAGCCGCCGGACGAAATCTGATCTGCCGTCCGAAAGGACGAAATCAGCAAGCCAAGCGTCGGAATGACCCAAAGGATCACCAGGAAGATGACTGACAGATGCACCACCCATCTGAGCGCGGGTTTGGTTCCGGCGATGTCGCTCATGGCTTACTCCATCTCCTTGCGCGCGTTGCGCACGTTCCAGACGAGGATCGGCGTGACAAGCAACATGATCACCATGGCCGAGGCCGATCCGACGCCCCAGTCATTGGCGCGGAAAAGCTTGTCGTACATGTAGTTTGCCAGCACCTGCGTCTCCCACTGGCCGTTGGTCATGGCAAAGACGATGTCGAATACTTTGAGAACAGTGATCGTGATCGTCGTCCAAACAACAAGGATTGTGGTTTTGATCTGCGGCACCTTGATCCTGAAGAAGATCTGAAAGGGATTGGCCCCATCCAAAATGGCCGCCTCGATGGTTTCTTCGGGAATACCGCGCAAAGCCGCCGACAGGATAACCATGGCAAAACCAGTCTGTATCCAGATCAGGACAACCATCAGAAAGAAACTGTTCCAGAAGGGGATTGTTAACCACGTGTTGGGTTCGGTGCCGCCGAAGAAGATGTACAGCGCGTTCAGGATTCCTATCTGGTCCTGTTCAGTCGGCCGTGCGTCATAAACCAGTTTCCAGATCACCGATGCACCAACAAATGAAATGGCCATCGGCATGAAAATCAAGGACTTGGCAAAGTTACCCCAGCGGATGCGGTCGGTCAGTTGCGCCACGAGAAGACCAAAAGCCGTTGACATTGCTGGCACAACGATCAGCCAGAACATGTTATTGCGCATGGCTTCCCAAAACTTCGGCTCAGCCGCCATTTGGGTATAGTTGTCCAAGCCAACCCAGCGATATCCGCTGCCAGGCACGCGTTCCGTAAGCGACAGGCGCAAGGTTTCAACCACCGGATACGCCAGATACAGCCCCAATGCAGCAAGCGCCGGGAACAGGAACAACCACGGGCGGATCAAGTTTGCGCGGTTGATGTTTTGGCCAGCGTTTGGCCCGCGCGGCGGGAACAGGA
This sequence comes from Ruegeria sp. HKCCSP351, assembly GCF_017872535.1. NCBI lineage: Bacteria > Pseudomonadati > Pseudomonadota > Alphaproteobacteria > Rhodobacterales > Roseobacteraceae > Ruegeria > Ruegeria sp. HKCCSP351. Next base: position 504,325 of record NZ_JAEDOV010000002.1, read on the forward strand.
CTTTGTCCAGAAACAGGTTTGAAAGGTAGAAATAGCCTACACAACCCGACACACCGATGGTGATCGTCAGCAGGCCTTGTAGTGCCGGTGTCATGGTGCGCTCATCCGTTTGGCAAGCGGGCGGTCACTGGACCGCCCCCCTGTGCGTTGATCACTTTGCCGCGTCCCAAGAGGACTGGATTTCACTAGCCACGGTGGCAGCATCTTTAGCACCAGACGAATAGTCTACCATCCCGGTCCAAAAAGTGCCGGCACCGACCGCACCCGGCATCAGGTCAGACCCGTCAAAGCGAAATGTCGTTGCGTTGGTTAAAATCTCCCCCTGACCCCGTTGCGTGTCATTCGCGTAATTGTCAGGATTTGCACCCAAGTGAGGCGTCAGGAAACCGTCCTGCGACATCATGATCTCGTGCGCGAATGGCGTCTTGAGAAACTCCATAAAGGCTTCCGCCGCAGGATTTGTGTTCGTAATTGTAAACAACGTCCCGGCCCCAAGCACTGGTGTACCTAAATCCTTTTCTGCATAGGCCGGGAAGTAAAAGAAATCAGCGTCAACACCCAGTTCCGTCCCTTCAGGGAAGTATGCTGGAATAAAAGACGCTTGGCGGTGCATCATGCAGGCTGGCGGGCTGTCGAACAAACCCTTTGGGCTGTCGCGAAAATCAATAGCCGCGGTGTCGTCCGCATTACCAACAACATAGTCGTCATTGCGGGTAAAGCTGCCATATTCCTCAATTGCAGCAATCACACGGGGATCGTCAAACTTCATCTCGTTCGACACCCATTGGTCATAGACTTCCGGAGGCTGGGTTCGCAGCATCAGGTCCTCAACCCAGTCCGTTGCTGGCCACCCGGTTGCTCCACCTGACGCCAATCCGACACACAAGGGTGTTTCACCATCAGCAACCATCTGATCCATCAGCGCCTTAAACTCTTCCATGGTCTGAGGCACTTCATACCCAAAGTCTTCAAAGTTTTCAGGAATGTACCAGACCAGGGACTTGACGTTCACGTTGAAGAAAAAGCCATAAAAATCGTCAGCCCCATCGGCGTTGGCAAAAGTACCCAAATCCACCCAGGACTGACCGGCTGCAAAGTTTTCCCTGATCCAGTCTGCCGAGCCTTCCGGAAGCGGTGTCAGATACCCTTGCTTCGCTAGGTTCGCCGCCAGTCCGGGCTGCGGAAAGACAGTCAGGTTTGGTGCTGATCCCGCAGCCGCGTCGATAAGGATTTGCTGTTCAAGCGAATCCGAACCAACATAGCTTGAACTGGCACCGGTCGCCGCGTCGAAATATGCGACAAGGTTCTCGAAAGACTTTCCTTCACCCGCCAGCCAGGGACCAAAAATGGTCAGGCTTTCACCGGATAGGTCATTGGCTTCGGCAAAAGCCTGAAACCCATCCCAGTCAAAGCCACCCACACCCACGGCGTGGATCAATTCACCCTGCGCCTGAACAGGCCCGGCCATCAGGGCGAACATCGCCGCACCTGCATAAAGCGAGTGTCTCATCAAAACCTCCTCCCACATTGTCGCGCCAGAAAGACTCTCTTTCAAAGCGCTTTGGATAGTGGGTTTATCTTCGATGAAAGTTAAACTGTCAACATCCACCCTGTTTCATTTATTTTTTAGCATCCCAGCGCCAATCCACAATAGCAGTTGACGGGAAAGACGATTATCAACAAAACAAACTAGGTCACTATATTGAAGGCGCTTTGAAATCATAATGAACCTGAAACAGCTCTCAGAGATTCTCAGGCTTTCCCAGACAACGGTCAGCCGCGCACTCAACGGGTACCCCGAAGTCAGCGAAGACACGCGCGCGCGCGTCCAGGCAGCGGCGTACAAACATGGGTACCGCCCGAACAGTCGCGCCAAGGGATTGGCGACTGGTAGATCCATGGTGATCGGCCACGTCATCCCAAGCTCTTCGCAGCATGAAATGGTCAACCCTATCTTTGGGGACTTTGTAGCCGGAGCTGCCAATAAATACGCCAAACATGGCTATGATATTATGTTCACAAATGCAGACGATACATCGATCGAGAAAGCGTATCGTAGTCTCTTCCAACGCGGCGCAGTGGACGGGGTTGTCTTGCAGAGTCCGAAGGTCAATGAGCCCCGGATCGAAGTTCTGACCCGAATGGGTGTGCCGTTTATTGTTCATGGTCGCTCAACGGGTGTGAACGCTTCATATGATTGGATTGACGTTAACAATAAAAGCTCGTTCCTGCGCGCGACGCGTTTCCTGATCGACCTAGGCCATCACCGCATCGCTTTGATCAATGGGCTCGAAGACATGGATTTCGCGCAACGCCGTCGCGAAGGGTACCTTGAGGCATTGAAAAACGCCGAGCTGGCTGTCGATCCTGATCTGATGCGCAGCGCGGAAATGACCGAAGTTTATGGGCATCGTGAAACGCACGGGATGCTGCAACTTGACGATCCACCCACAGCCATCCTGACTTCTTCCATGATTTCTGCGATCGGTGTCAGGCGCGCGATGGACGAAGCTGGTTTGAAAATGGGCCGAGATATCTCGGTAATCGCTCATGACGATGATCTTTCCTATTTAAAAAACGGGCAAGACGTTCCGATCTTTACTGCGACTCGCTCTTCAGTTCGCTTGGCCGGAGAGATGGCAGCAGAAATGCTGATCGAGCGGATCACGTCCCCGGATGATCCTGCCAAAACTAGATTGTTGGAGGCAGAGTTGGTAGTGGGAGAATCAACCGGTCCCGCACCAAACAGGTCGCGATCATGAAACACTCGCGCGCGGATTTCCCTGAGGACTTCCTCTTTGGCGTCGCTACCTCTGCCTATCAGATCGAAGGGCACGCGCAAGGTGGGGCCGGTCAGACTCACTGGGATACTTTTGCAGCTTCACCAGGCAACGTGGTTCGAGGTGAAAATGGCGACATAGCCTGCGATCACCTGAACCGTTTCGAACAGGATTTCGATCTGGTTCGCGACGCCGGATTTGACTGTTATAGATTTTCAACAAGTTGGGCGCGGGTGCTACCAGAGGGACGTGGTCAGGTTAATCAGATTGGGCTGGACTACTATGACCGACTAGCTGACGCGTTGCTAGAACGCGGGATCCGGCCTTGTGTGACGCTCTATCATTGGGAATTGCCCTCTGCTCTTGCGGATATTGGTGGATGGAGCAACCGAGACATCGCAGGATGGTTTGCGGACTATACCGAAATTATTATGGGGCGGATCGGCGACAGGATGTTCAGTGCTGCGCCGATAAACGAACCCTGGTGTGTCAGCTGGCTAAGCCATTTTGAAGGTCACCATGCCCCCGGCCTACGGGATATCCGCGCCACCGCCCGAGCTATGCACCACGTCTTGTTGGCCCATGGAAAAGCTATTCAAGCCATGCGCAGTCTGGGCATGAGCAATCTGGGAGCAGTGTTCAACTTGGAATGGGCTGAGCCCGCCGATGGCAGCACCGAAGCACAGCGCGCAGCGGACCTGTATGATGGCATCTACAACCGGTTCTTCCTTGGGGGAGTATTTAACCAATCTTATCCTGCAAATGTGCTGGAAGGGCTGGAGCAACACCTACCAGCAAGGTGGCAAAACGATTTTGATACGATTGGAACCCCCGTCGACTGGTGCGGATTGAACTACTACACGCGAAAGCTGGTCGCTCCTTCAACCTCTACCTGGCCAGCCCTGAAAGAAGTTACAGGGCCTTTGCCCAAAACTCAGATGGGGTGGGAAATCGAACCATCCGCCCTGACCAATTTCCTGATCCGAACACGGAAAGACTATACGGGCGGGTTACCAATCTATATCACCGAAAACGGTATGGCGAGCGCGGAACGTCAGCGGGATGATGATCGCATCGATTATCTCGACCGACACCTGGCCGCCGTACGGGACGCTTTGGCACAAGATGTTCCGGTAAAAGGCTATTTTGTCTGGTCGCTTCTGGACAATTACGAGTGGGCCTTCGGGTATGAGAAAAGGTTTGGACTGGTGGACGTGGATTTTGAAACGCTTGAGAGAACACCAAAAGCGTCGTTCATGGCGCTCAAGTCTGCCCTTTCCGGGGGTCAGAACGTCTCCCAGCCGTTAGCGCAACCATCCGGTGCGGTGCATGAGCATTGGAATCTGGTTGCTGACATAGGGGGCACCAACACACGGCTGGGCGTGGTTACGAACGGCGAGCTGACAGACCTGCGCAAGCGCCCGACGGGGACACTGGAAGATCTGCTTGAAGCGTTTCACGCGCTTCGGGATGAAATCGGAACAAATCCGCAGGCAGTGGTGGCGGCGGGGGCGGGCCCTGTCCGAAACGGCACGATTCGGCTGACAAATGCCAATCTGGACCTGTCCGAGGCCGAATTGGCCAAGGCCACCGGTGCCAGTCATACGTTTGTAATTAATGATTTCACCGCTGCAGCCTGGTCGGTAGCAGAAGTAACCCAGAAAGATGTTGCCGTCTTGCAAGGTCACGCAACACCGCCCGCAGGCACGCGATTGGTGGTGGGTCCTGGCACCGGGCTTGGCGTGGGAGCGTTGCTGTTTTCCGAGGGCCACTATCATACAGTCTCTGGTGAAGGTGGGCATGTGGGTCTGTATCCGCGTCACCGAGACGAAGTTGACATCTTTGAAGCAGCCCGCGGGATTGCGCCCGAGTGTTTCTTTGGTGACAGCCTCGCGCTGGAAGCTGAAATGTTCCTCAGCGGTACGGGCTTGCCTATCCTCTATCAGGCGATCGGGCTGGCGGCAGGCCATGTTCAGACACCAACGCGCTCGGCGAAAGACATCCTGCGCGACGCCCGCGACCATTCTGACCCCGTCGCGGTAAAGGCAGCTCGGATGTTCAACACCCATCTGGGAGCTTTGATGGGCGACATGGCTGTCACACTGATGCCTGCGGGCGGAGTGTTTCTTGTTGGCGGCGTCGCGGAAAAGAACCGCTGGTTGTTCGGTGATGAGTTCAGAGAGGCATTCAACGGCGGCGGCCGTTTCAGCGAACTGCGCCGCTCGTTGAACCTGTATGTATCCGAGCAAGCAGAGTTCGGCATCATCGGGGCGAACAATTTCTGCAAGAACGCTTTGATGCGATAACAGGTCTTCCTGACAAAATAATCTGAAAAGGACTACGAAATGATCCTGTGCTGTGGTGAAGCCCTGATCGACATGATTTCCGAGCCGACAGTGTCGGGCGCACAAGGATTTGTACCGCACACAGGTGGGGCGATATTGAACACGGCGGTCGCAGTCGGTCGTCTGGGTGTTTCCGTCGGAATGCTGACCGGTGTGTCGTCTGACATGTTTGGCCAACAAATTACTAAGGCGCTGATTTCAAGCCATGTTGACACGTCACATGTGATCGTCTCTGACCGCCCCACGACCCTTGCGTTCGTACAGCTAAAAGACGGTCACGCCACTTACGGCTTTGTTGATGAAAACACCGCTGGACGAATGCTGCAACCCGAGGACATGCCGGACCAGCTTACAGCCGTGTCCGCCTTATATCTTGGGGGTATCAGCCTGGCATGTGAACCCTGCGCGGATGCCTATGCCTCCCTTCTGAACCGCCACGGAGCGGATCGCGCAGTGATGTTGGATCCGAATATCCGACCGGATTTCATCAAGGATCAGACCCGGTATCGAACCCGTCTGAACCGCATGATTGCGCAGTCCGATATTGTGAAGGTTTCAGACGAAGATCTTGATTGGATCATCCCAGGAGCCGAACCCGAGGCCGCCAAAGCGTCCCTTTTATTGCAGACCGGTCCGTCTGCCCTCATCGTGACCAGGGGTGGCGACGGGGCGAACGGGTACTTGGCCGACGGTTCCAAGGTTTCGGTTCCTGTAAAACCTGTTCAGGTTGTCGACACGATCGGCGCGGGCGACACGTTTAATGCTGGGGTTTTGACCGAACTCAGCCGCGCAGGGCATTTGACAAAGCAAGGGCTGCGCAATCTGACCCCCGAAAGCTTGCGGGCGGCCATGGCGTTGGGCGCAACTGTTGCCGCTGTAACAGTATCACGCGCCGGGGCAGAGCCGCCCTGGGCACATGAAATTTGATTGCCTGCAACAACCGCAAAAAGGAACTGGTGACAATCGCATCAAGGCCGAGGGCCGTGGCTGCGGAGTTTGCGACCGCCTGGCAGGCTCACAAATTACGTTGGGCCACGGCAGAATAAGCACCTATCGCTTCCGGGCAATGATCCACACGGGATGATATGTCAGTGAGACCCCGCAGTCCGTGCCGAATTCCTTAGCGTATTCGTTTTCGAACCGAGCCAGCGTGGACTTGGTCCATGTCCCTTGCGCCCTGCCGTTTACACCTGTTCTTCGCAAATACCTAAGAACCTCGCGGGGCGTATCGAAATAGGTTTGTCTCAGGCTTTCACCAGCGGCCAATACCTGAATCGGCCCGTCGACAGCAGCGGCAAGAGCAGCTGGCGTAGTAAGGCCCGGTGCACGCGCTGATGATCCGATCGCGCTAAGCTCTTGATATTGCTGAGGGCCAAAACCCGAAACCGCCAACCACCCGCCGGGCTCAAGCGCGTCCATCGCTTTGTGAAGCAACTGAAGCGGGCTTTCCATCCATTGGATCATCGAAGCCGAGGCGATCAGATCAATCCGGGAAGGCCAGTGAACTTCACGCGCATCACCGGCAATGAACGTCGCCTGTTCCGCATCCGCTGTTGCCTGAGCCTGCGGCGCGATGTCGTTCAATATGAGGTTTGGCAGGTGAAAGTTTTGTCGCATCAGACGGGTCAGATGCCCTGTGCCACATCCCAGCTCGAAGACAGTTTCAAAACGACCCGGGGCTCCGGCACGACGCAGTTCGGAGACCAGCTTGCCTGCGACCCAGGCTTGCTGATTTGCCGTGTCGTGGTAGGTTTGAAAGCTTCGGCTAAAGCTCCGCTGCACCCTGTCTGCCAGTTGCGCTGTCATGATACCCAACTCGCCCAACTTTGCCCCTGTAGGAATGGTACGTGCGGCCCCGCCACATGCTCGACTCGGGCCAAGGTTGAGGCCCATGCCGTTTCTTGGGCCGCTGTCGGAATGATCCGGTCGTTTGTGGGTATCCACACTCTGTCAAAACCTGGATCAGGGGCAGACCCGCGTTGGATCACGGCAAATAGTTCCCGCCGCGCCGCTGCGATGTCCAGTTCCGGGGGCTCGCCTGGCAAACCCGCGCGGCGGCAGAACTTGGCAAAGCTGCGCTCGGAAAGCTGAGCCGCCGTTGCCTTGATCATGTCAGGCGCAATACCACGCTCCGGGCACGCCGGATGCAAAGTGCCGCTGATGGCGATCAATTGGTCGGGACGAAAGCCCGAGCACTCCAGCCAATGCGCAGCCGACGCGACACCAAAGGAAAAGGCCAGCATATCAATGTGATCGAAACGGGCGAGATCAGGCAGGGGATCATCGAGGCTGGTGTAGCCTTCCACCAACAGGATATTCCCGCCCCCCGTAAGACCCCGGAACGGAGCATCGCCCAATGCCCATCCACCGAACACAAGGGTCAGAGTACAGTCGTCTGATTGGGCCAGCCAACGGCTTTTCATTTCTGCCCCCCAGCCAGAGCAAGCATTGCAGACGTTACCCTGCTCAGTTCGTCCGGCGAAATAACATAGGGAGGCATGCAATAAATATTGCGAGCAAACGGGCGCAGCCAAACACCGGTTTCTGCGGCCAATCCATGTGCGATGGAGGGGTCGACCCGCTCTTCCATCTCGATAACGCCAATTGCGCCAAGAACGCGCACATCTGCAACACCGGGCAGATTGCGCGCGGGCGCGAGTTCGGTTTTCATCTGCTGCGAGATTGATGCAACTTCCTGCTTCCAGTTTCGCTGTTGCAACTGGTCAAGGCTCGCCACACCTGCCGAGCAAGCCAAAGGGTTGGCCATGTAGGTGGGACCGTGCATCAAAACACCGGCCTCGCTTTCGCCAATCCCGTGAGCGACGGCCTCGGTCGCAATAGTGGCGGCCAAAGTGATATGCCCACCGGTCAGCGCCTTGCCAAGACACAGGATATCCGGAACCACCCCGGCGTGATCCATTGCAAACATCTCGCCGCTGCGTCCGAAACCGGTCGCGATTTCATCGAAGATCAGCAAAACGTCATGCGCATCACACAAGGCACGCGCACCACGTAACCAGGCAGGGTGGTAGAAATACATCCCACCAGCGCCCTGCACCACCGGTTCAAGGATCAGTGCGGCGATCCTGTTGCCTTTGTCGTTCAGCAACGCTTCCAGCGACTCTAATCCGTTCGCGGAGGGATTGTCAGGCCATTCACGGCCGAACTGGATGTGAGGGCGTGGCAGAAAGTGCTGGATCGACAACGCACCGCGAAACAGGCCATGCATCCCGTTGACGGGATCACAAACGCTCATGGCCTTCCACGTGTCGCCGTGATAGCCACCCCGGATCGTGGCAAATTCAGACCGTTCGCCCCGACCATTGGCAATCTGGTATTGGACTGCCATCTTCAACGCGACTTCAATCGCGACCGAGCCGCTGTCGCTGTAGAATATGCGATCCAGGCCATCTGGCAGGAGGTCGACCAACCTGCGGCCAAGTTCCACGGCGGGTTCATGGGTCAGGCCACCAAACATCACATGCGGCAGTGTATTCAGCTGCTTTTGCATCGCATCGATGATGGCCGGGTGCCTGTGCCCATGCACCGTACACCACCAGGACGACATTGCGTCGATCATTCTGACGCCATCAGCACGCGTCAGCCAGACACCTTCTGCCCCGGTAATCAGGTGCATCGGGCCGGGTTCAAGCACATGAGTATAAGGGTGCCACAGATGGCGCGCATCAAATTCCAACGGGGTCACAGGAATCTCCGAATGGTCGCCACATCAATTGCCGAAAAAGCACTGTTCAGGCGCTGCGGTGTCAGGTCGCTCAGAAATGGCAGGCGTCCCAGATGATGCACTTTGCACATCTCTACGATGGTTTGCTCCACGTCCGGCACGGGGTCACCCACGAATGCGACACCGACAACCTCGCAACCAGCAGCCCTAAGCACCATTAGGGACAATGTGGTGTGGTTGATCGTTCCCAAGGCGGTGCGCGCTACAAGAACAACCGGAGCCTGCCATCCGGCAATCAGGTCCAGAAAGAACGACTGGCGGTTCAGCGGCACCATAAGGCCCCCTGCCCCTTCGACAACCAGAGGCCCGTCCACTTTCGGAATGTCAAGACGCGAGAGGTCAATCTCAATACCCATGTCTTCGGCAGACAGATGCGGTGAGGCGGGCATGTTCAGCCGGTAGGCTTCGGGCAGGACCTCGGCACCGCTCAGCGCGCTGACGGTTTCAGTGTCCGTAGCAACCTCAAGACCAGACTGAACAGGTTTCCAGTACCGGGCCTGCAAAGCTGCCGCCAGACCGGCCGAAAACACGGTTTTTCCGACACCGGTGTCGGTTCCGGTAACGATCAGCGCGCTCATGCGGCCTCCGACTGGCAGATTGCGATGGTTGAAAACAGGGTCGAGATATCCTGAAGGGTGACATTTCCGGTAATCGAGACGCGCAAACGGGATGTGCCTTTTGGGACAGTGGGCGGGCGGATGCCCCGAACGTCAAAACCCTGCTGCTGCAAAGTGGCCGCCATCGCCATTGTGCGCTCGTCGTCTCCCAGTACAACCGGGATGATCTGGCTGTTCAACGCGGCTGCGGGCAACCCCAGTTCCCGTGCGGTGTCATGGGCATGGCGCATACGTTCATGCGCACCTTCAACCAGACTGACATCCTTGGCCAGCTCCCGTAGCGCAGCACGAACCAGAGAAGCGTTCAATGGCGACGGAGCGGTCGCAAAGATGAAGGGACGAGCGCGGTTGATCAGGGTATCTATCATCACGCGCGGACCGCAGATCAGCCCGCCTGAGACACCAAGCCCTTTACCACAGGTATGCAATGTCAGCAGATCAGCGTTCAGGTCATGCGCAAGACCCCGGCCTCGCTCTCCGAAAACGCCGGTGGCGTGGGCTTCATCAACAACCAAAACCGCATCAGCTTCGCGCGCAAGTACGGACAGGTCTTCCAGCGGCGCCAGATCACCTTCCATGGAATACACGCTTTCTACGGCAATCCAGACCTGGCCCGAACCGCCTGTAGATTGCCAGTCGCGCAATACGTTACGTGCATCCGCAACATCATTGTGGCGGAAGGCACGCAGGTCTGCACGGCTGGACCGCATACCTTCATGGGCGCTCGCGTGAACCAGTGCGTCATAAAGGACCAAATCCTCAGCCGCAGGCAACGTGGAGAAGATCGCCTGATTGGCCTGAAACCCGCCTCCCATGAACAGCGCGGCCTCAGCTCCAAAGAATGCGGCCGCTTCCCGCTCCAGCGCTTCATGTTCAGGGTGGTTGCCCCGCAACAGACGCGAACCTCCCGAACCTACAGGCACACCCCGCGACAACGCATCATGCGCCGCACGTTGTAACACTTGAGATCCGGCAAGACCCAGATAGTCATTCGACGCGAAATCCAGCCCTTGCGTTGGGATCAAGGCCCGGCGGCGGTGCCGGGCTTGAAGCGCATCAAGCATCGATTCCAGTCGGTTGACTGCTTTCATTCGGCAGCTTCCGTGCAGTTTCGCGTTTCGGCTTTTTCGGCCTGAAGACCAAGTTTCGCAAACAGGACCGCGTCGGTGTCTTCTTCGGGGTTTTCTGCTGTCAGAAGCGTTTCGCCAACAAAGATCGAGTTGGCACCGGCGAAAAAGCACATCGCCTGCATCTCGTCACTCATGTCGCTGCGCCCGGCCGAAAGCCGCACATAGGACTTGGGCATCAAAATGCGGGCCGTTGCTATGATCCGCACAAAGTCGATCGGGTCAATCGGCTCGGCGTCGGCAAGTGGGGTATCGGCCTGCGGCATCAACATATTGATCGGCACCGAGTCCGGTGGAGGCGTCATGTTGGCCAATGTCAGCAACATGTCGATACGGTCGCCAGTATGTTCACCCATCCCCAGAATGCCGCCTGAGCAAACCTTGATCCCTGCTTCCTGCACCCGGTTCATCGTATCGATCCGATCCGCAAAGGTACGGGTGGTGATGACTTCGGAGTAATAGCGTTCCGATGTGTCGATGTTGTGATTGTAATAGTCCAAACCGGCATCGCGCAGCTGCACCACCTGGGTGTCGTCGAGCATACCCAACGTCATGCAGGTTTCCATGCCCAGTTCCTTGACGCCCTCGACCATCGCGACCAGCGCATCCATGTCACGCGCCTTTGGCTCGCGCCACGCCGCGCCCATGCAAAACCGGGTCGCGCCGCCATCGCGGGCTTTCTTGGCCTCGGTCAGAACGCGCTGAACCTCGATCAGCTTCGATGCTGGTAAGGTTGATCCATTGCGGGCTGATTGCGAGCAATAGGCACAATCTTCGGCGCAGCCACCTGTCTTGATCGACAATAGCTTCGAAGTCTGGATCTGGTTTGGATCAAAGTTTTCCCGATGCACGGTCTGCGCACGGAACAAAAGGTCCATCAGCGGAAGATCATGAATAGCTTGCGCAGTTTTACGGGTCCAGCCGGAGTGTGGGATGATCATTTTATCTATAAAACTTTCTGCAGCTTGCGTTGCTGTGGATTTATTATCGATAAAACCAGAATGCGCAACTGTGTTGGCGCAAACGATCATAAATCAAGCGGAAATGCCGCGCCTTCAGAAATCGAGCCCCAGATCGACGGTGCGGGCAGAATGCGTCAAGGCACCGGACGAGATGTAATCAACCCCTGTCCCCGCAATCGATGCGACCCGTTCCAATGTCACATTGCCGCTGGCTTCGGTCTTCAACCGCCCGCCCACCATGGCAACCGCTTCGCGCAGCATGTCATTGTCCATGTTGTCCAACAAAACAACCGAAGCGCCGCCCACGTCCAGCACTTCGGTAAGCTGGTCCAGTCGATCAACTTCAATTTCGACCGCCATCATGTGACTGGCCTGTGCCTTGGCGGCTTCAAGAACCTGACGGATGCCACCGGCCGCAGCAATGTGGTTGTCCTTGATCAGAATTGCATCTGATAAGGAATAGCGGTGGTTGAAACCGCCACCGTGCAGCACGGCTTGTTTTTCCACGATGCGCAGACCTGGTGTGGTTTTGCGCGTGCAGGTCATGCGGGCCGTGGTGCCCTTGGTCTGCTCCACAAATGCGGCAGTCTTTGTGGCAATACCCGTCAGGCGTCCGGCAAAGTTCAGAGCGACACGTTCGCCCGACAGGATCGATGCGGCAGAGCCTTTGATGGTCATCAGCGTATCACCGCGTGCGCAACGCGAACCATCCTTGATCCTCACGTCAACCTCAAGCGACGGATCCACAAGCCGGAACGCGATTGCAGCAACTTGCATCCCCGACACGACAGCGTTCTCGCGCGCGTTAAGGCTGGCTGTGTAGGTTGTTTCCTGTGGGATCACGGCGCGGGTTGTCACATCACCGTAGCTTCCCAGATCCTCCATCAACGCAGCTCGGACCATGGGTTCCAGGATCAGATCTGGCAGGATCGCATTTGTCATGACAGTTCCTCGCAGGCTTTGGCCCGAATGCTCATTGCTTCGGACAAATACATCCGGGACCGCTCTCCGGGCCCATCATTGGCGTTTGGAAAGTCAGATCGCTTGTGTGCACCGCGGCTTTCTTCGCGTTTCAAGGCTGCGGCAGCGATCAGGGTCGCGGTTGCACACATGTTGCGAAATGACGGGCAGGTATCATGCTGCCCCTCCAACTGCGCAATAGTTTGCAGAGCACGGTTTAGGCCCGCCCGGTCCCGGACAACGCCAACGTCACGCGTCATAGTTTCGCGCAACTCCTGGATAGCCTTTGTCGTGTCAGGGGACACTACCTGAACAAACTGCAATGCAACTGGTTCGGCATTTGACACCACCAGAACGGATGCCCCGATGCTTTCGGCGCAGATGCGCGCAAAAACAAGCGCCTCAAGCAGCCCGTTCGAGGCCAGCCGGTTGGCACCGTGAAGGCCGGTCGAAGATGCCTCGCCGCAGACCCAAAGCCCGTCAAGTGTCGCGCGACCGTCAGTGTCGGTGGCAATACCACCCATGTGATAATGCGCTGCCGGTGCGACCGGAATCGGTTCGTTGGCCGGGTCGATACCGTTGCGCGCGCAGTATTCGGCAACTGCCGGGAACAGGTCCGTAATCTTCGAGCCTAATGCGGCGCGGGTGTCCAGCATTGGTTGGTTACCCGCCTGCACTTCGGCAAAAATTGCACGCGCAACGACGTCTCGCGGGGCAAGTTCTGCGTCCGGGTGAACGGATAACATGAACCGCTCACCCTTATTGTTGATCAGGGTTGCCCCTTCGCCGCGCAACGCCTCGGTTGCCAGCGGAGCCGGATCTTCACCAACATCCATTGCCGTCGGATGAAACTGAACGAATTCGGCGTCAGCAATAAGTGCACCAGCACGCGCGGCCATCCCGATGACTTGCCCGCGAATGCGTGCCGGATTGGTCGTCAAGGCATACAGCCCGCCAGAGCCACCCCCGGCAAGCAATACGGCAGGCCCGCATAGCGTTACGGGCTCGGACTCTGTTTCAGATGCGTCCTGAACCGTGACGCCAGTCACCCGACCGTTTGATACGTCCAGCGCCGTGGCAAGGACACCTTCCAACACCTGAACCGAAGGCGTTTCATGCACCCGTTCGATCAGGGCAGCCATGATTTCACTACCTGCCTGATCCCCTTTCACCCGAACGACACGGGCGAAGCTATGCGCCGCTTCGCGTGACAACACATAACTGCCATCCTTGGTGCGATCGAATGGCGTGCCCAAGGTTGTCAGGTCGAGGATATATTGCCGCGCCTCGCGTGTGACCAGATCAGCGACAGCCGGAACGACTATGCCCGCGCCAGCCTTGACGGTGTCCAGGCTGTGGCTTTCAGGGCTGTCAGACAAATCCATTGCTGCGGCCACACCGCCTTGTGCCCAAGAGGAACTAGCACCTTCACCCAAAACATCCGGTGAAATCACAACCACTGCCCGCGGCGCGAGCTTTAGTGCTGCATAAAGCGCACCAATGCCAGCCCCCACAATAATAACGCGATCCGTGGTGACTTTGGTCATTTCAGATCAAATGCCGAGCTTGCGGGACAGATCGATCATCGCCTGTACGGATTTGCGCGCCTTTTCAGCCACATCTTTGGCTACCTCGACCTGCCCTTCCATCGTGTGCAGGGCGTAGAGGATTTTTTCAAGCGTGATCTTCTTCATATACGGGCACATGTTGCATGGCCCGACAAATTCGACCTCGGGCAATTCATCGGCAATGTTGGATGCCATCGAACACTCGGTGATCAGCATCGCCTTATTCGGCTTTTCATCATGCACGTATTTGATGATGCCGCTGGTCGAGCCGGAATAGTCTGCCTCGGCCACCACATCCGGCGGGCATTCAGGATGCGCAATCAGCCGTGTTCCCGGGTTCCATTCGCGGAAGTCGCGCAGGTCCTGTGCCGTGTATTGTTCGTGCACGATGCAAGAGCCAGGCCAATACACCACGTTCTTGTGGCTTTGATTGGCAACATTCTGCGCCAGATACTGATCCGGTGTCATGATGACCGTATCACTTTCCATGGCGTTCACGATCTGAAGTGCGTTCGAAGAGGTGCAGCAGATATCCGAGGCTGCTTTAACCTCGGCAGTGGTGTTTACATAGGACACAACCGGCGCGCCGGGGTATTTGGCGCGCATTTCGTCGATTCCCTCAGCGGTGATCGATTCTGCCAATGAACAACCGGCTTCCATGTCGGGCATCAGAACAGTCTTCTGAGGGCTGAGGATTTTCGATGTCTCGGCCATGAAATGAACACCGGCCTGAACGATCACATCTTCTTCGACCTCACTAGCCTTGATCGCAAGCTGTAAACTGTCTCCAACGAAATCGGACACGCCATGAAAAATCTCGGGTGTCATGTAATTGTGCCCAAGGATCACGGCGTTACGCTCTTTCTTGAGCGTATTGATGGTCCGCACGTATGGCGCGTAGATTGCCCAATCTGGTGGGCTGACCACACGATCCATGCGGGCAAACGTGTCTTTCATCTCATTGGCCAGAGTGGCCGATGGAGCAAGGTCATAAACGTCCGAAATCACCGAGCGGACATGTGCAATATCGAGCAACGGGTAGCCACCTTTGTCAGTTGCCTTCAACCCCTCGGGGCTGTTGAACGGCTTAGCCCTAGCGGAAACAGTACCGGTTCGAAACCGGAAAATGTGACGTTAGCGCTAAGGCAAACCGACAAAACAAAGGTTCGCGTGGTAATCAGCCCAAAATGCCCGGCAATCGCAGACCATGTTCACGAGCGCAGGCTTTTGCATCCTCGTACCCGGCATCCGCATGACGCCAGACACCTGACGCGGGATCATTCCAGAGCACCCGTTCCAGCCGCTTGGCGGCGGCATCGGTTCCGTCTGCGCAGATGACGACGCCTGCATGCTGGCTGAAGCCCATACCAACCCCGCCGCCATGATGCAGCGAAACCCACGTTGCACCCGAGGCCGTATTGACAAGCGCATTTAGCAGCGGCCAGTCCGAAACAGCGTCCGAACCGTCCCTCATCGCCTCGGTCTCGCGGTTGGGGGAAGCGACAGAACCACTGTCGAGATGGTCTCGACCGATGACGACCGGAGCTTTCAATTCGCCGTTTCTAACCATCTCGTTGACCGCCAGCCCAGCCTTGTGGCGATCTCCTAGCCCAATCCAACAAATCCGCGCCGGCAAGCCCTGAAATGCAATACGCTCCTGCGCCATGTCCAACCAGTTGTGCAGATGGGTATTGTTGGGGAACAGTTCCTTCATCTTGGCGTCAGTCTTGTAGATATCGTCAGGGTCACCGGACAACGCACACCAGCGGAAGGGTCCGATACCCCGACAAAACAGCGGGCGAATATAGGCGGGCACGAAGCCGGGGAAGGCAAAAGCGTTCTCCAACCCTTCATCCTGCGCCACCTGTCGGATGTTGTTGCCATAATCCAACGTCGGCACGCCCGCGTTCCAGAAGTCCACCATTGCAGCGACGTGCTGCTTCATCGAAGCCCGTGCAGCCTTTTCGACCGCCTTCGGGTCACTTTCGCGCTTGTCTTTCCATTGCGCCATGGTCCAACCAAGCGGCAGGTAGCCATTTACCGGATCGTGGGCACTGGTCTGATCCGTAACAATATCGGGGCGCATCCCGCCAGCTTGCATCCGA
Source organism: Ruegeria sp. HKCCSP351 (assembly GCF_017872535.1). NCBI lineage: Bacteria > Pseudomonadati > Pseudomonadota > Alphaproteobacteria > Rhodobacterales > Roseobacteraceae > Ruegeria > Ruegeria sp. HKCCSP351. Next base: position 520,534 of record NZ_JAEDOV010000002.1, read on the forward strand.
GCGTAAATTTCCGGGAAGATTTCAGCGGCATTTCCCAACAGACCAACGGATTTCGCTTCGCCCGCCTTGGTCCAGCGATCAATCATTGCCAGGGCCTCGTCCAGCGTCTCGGCTTTTTCGTCCAGGTATTTTGTACGCAACCGAAAGTCGATGCTGTCCGGGTTGCATTCCACAGCCAGACAACAAGCCCCTGCAAAGACAGCGGCCAGAGGCTGCGCGCCGCCCATTCCACCCAGCCCCCCGGTCAGGATCCACTTACCTGACAGGTCACCGCCATAGTGCTGACGCCCGGCCTCGGCAAAGGTTTCATACGTGCCCTGCACGATGCCCTGTGTGCCAATATAGATCCACGAGCCGGCAGTCATCTGGCCGTACATCATCAGACCTTTCTTATCGAGCTCGTTGAAGTGGTCCCAATTGGCCCAGTTCGGCACAAGGTTCGAGTTTGCGATCAATACGCGGGGTGCATCGCTATGGGTGCGAACAATGGCAATCGGCTTTCCGGACTGCACCACTAGCGTTTCATCCTCTTCCAGATCCTTCAGGCTGGCAACGATGGTGTCAAAATCCTTCCACGTCCGCGCCGCGCGGCCAATCCCGCCATAGACCACCAGTTCATGCGGGTTTTCGGCCACGTCAGGATGCAGGTTATTCATCATCATCCGCAACGGCGCTTCGGTCATCCAGCTTTTAGCGTTCAGTTCAGGTCCGGTGGGCGGAAAGATGTCACGGGTGTTTTTGCGAGGATCGGTCATCGGGCAAGCTCCAATGCTGTGTCGTTGAGGACGTCTAGAATATCTTTCAACCAACGCCGGAGACGGTTGGCTTTGGCGGTGTCAAAAGTCCAAGGTGGTGTTTCTGTGGTCAGGTAGGTCGACTGCGCCAGCTCCATCTGGATCGCGTGTATACCGTTATCTGGGCGTCCGTAGTGGCGTGTCGTCCACCCGCCTTTGAAGCGCCCGTTCAAAACGGTGCTGTAAGGGGATGAAGCGGCGAACTCATGTGCAATTGTTTCGATTTCCGATGCGCAGGTCATCCCGTTATTTGTACCAATGTTCATGTCGGGCAAAACGCCGTCGAACAGAAAAGGAATGCGGCTGCGGATTGAGTGGCAATCATACAGCACAGCGATTCCGTGGATCGCCTTCACCCTCTCCAGTTCGGCTAACAAAGCGGCATGATATGGCGCATGAAATGAGTCACGTCGTTCAATGATATCTTTTTCAGTTGGGAAGATGTCCCAGATATCCTGCCCGTCGAAATCCGTAAGCGGCACCAGGGTCGTCGTGTTCTGACCAGGGTAAAGAGAAGTACCGCCTGGGTCACGATTGGCATCGATCACATAGCGATGAAAGGTGGCACGCACCGTGGTTGCACCGGGCAAAAGCCCGTCGTACAGCATGTGGATGTGCCAATCCGTATCTGCCAGCGCCCGACCCTGTGCATTCAGCTTGGCATCAATCGCCGCCGGCACAGAAGTGCCCGCGTGAGGCAGGCCCAAAACAATTGGACTATCGCCCTGAACTACCTCGACTGGATCAGTCATGCGCCAAGCTCCGGCATGGCGACACCGGTGCCTTCGGCAATCTCACCGCTTGCAATAAGGGCCGAGGCTGCTTCGATGTCATTTGCCATGTACCTGTCATCTTCCAACGCCGGCACAACCGAACGCAGGCGCGCCATGACGCCTTGAAGGCTATCACTGGTTGGCAGCGGCGCGCGATATTCAACCCCTTGCGTTGCGCACAGCAACTCGACCCCCAGGATACGTTCCAGATTGGTCACCATTTGTCCCAGCCGCCGCGCGCCATGGGCCGCCATTGACACGTGATCTTCCTGATTGGCCGAAGTCGGTGTTGAATCCGTGACACAGGGATTGGCCAGATGCTTGTTTTCGCTCATCAGCGCGGCTGTAGTGACTTCGGCAATCATCATGCCAGAGTTCAAACCGGGCTTGGGCGTCAAAAACGGAGGCAAATCAAAGCTGAGCACCGGATCGACGATTAGCGCAATGCGTCGCTGCGCAATCGCCCCGATCTCGGCCACTGCCAGAGCAATCATGTCGGCGGCAAACCCGACCGGTTCTGCATGAAAGTTTCCGCCTGATACGATCAACCCGGCCTCGGCCAGAACCAGAGGGTTATCGGTGGCGGCGTTAGCCTCGGTTTCCAGTGTCACTGAAGCCTGACGCAGCACATCCATCGCGGCACCAACAACCTGTGGTTGGCAGCGGATGCAGTACGGGTCCTGAACCCGCGTATCACCGTCCCGGTGGCTTTCGCGAATGACGGACCCAGCCAGTAGCGCGCGCATGGTTGCGCCCGCTTCGATCTGGCCCCGGTGACCACGCAAGGCGTGGATTTCGGGTTGCAAAGGTGCGGTAGACCCCATGATCGCATCAGTTGTCAGGGCTGAGGTGACCAAGGCGCTTTGCGCCGCCCGCCAAGCGCCGAAAAGCCCCGCCAGCGCAAATGCCGTCGAAAACTGAGTACCGTTGATCAGCGCCAGACCTTCCTTGGGACCAAGTTCGACCGGGGTCAAACCTGCCGCTGTCAGTGCGTCGCCGCCAGACATAACGGTACCGCCAAACTCAGCGTCTCCCTCGCCCATCATGACGGCTGCCATGTGCGAAAGCGGTGCCAAATCACCCGAAGCGCCAACAGACCCTTGTGCCGGGATCACCGGTGTCACGCCTGCGGCCAGCATCGCTTCCAGCAGGTCAATCAGTTCCAACCGCACACCCGACGCGCCACGTCCGAGGCTGAGCAGTTTAAGCACCATCATAAGCCGCGCAACTGCACGCGGGATCGCTGGTCCGACGCCACAGCAATGGGACAGGATCAGGTTGCGTTGCAGCGTCGCGGTATCCTCGGCCGCGATCTTGACGCTTGCCAGTTTTCCAAAACCCGTATTGACCCCGTAAACGGCGGCTTCGCCAGTCGCCGCCTCAATGATGCGAGCGTGCGCCGCAGCTATGGCAGGCCTGCAATCCGGGTTCAGTCGAACGGCGCATTCTTGGCGAAAAACCTGTTCCAGATGCGCCAGAGACACAGCGCCGGGAGTTAACGTCAGAGTGGTCAAAATGCGCCTCCGAATATGCGGGCGTGAAGGGGGTTAAAACCGATGCGGTAGGCAAGCTCGGCCGGGTGAGTAACATTCCAGACAGCCAGATCCGCCCGCAGGCCTTGGACGATCCTGCCGCAGTCTCTCAGGCCCAGGGCACGCGCGGCATTTACGGTGACACCTTTCAATGCTTCCTCGGGTGTCATTCGAAACAAGGTGCACCCCATGTTCATCGCAAGCAAAAGCGACGTCATCGGAGCCGAGCCCGGATTGCAGTCGGTCGCAAGGGCCATTGGCACGTCGTACTTGCGCAACAGATCAATTGGCGGTTGTTGCGTCTCGCGCAGGGTGTAGAAAGCCCCGGGCAGGATCACGGCCACCGTGCCAGCCGCTTCCATGGCTTTGACACTGCTTTCGTCCAGATACTCAATGTGGTCGGCAGAAAGCGCACCATAGCTTGCAGCAAGTTTCGTACCACCCAGGTTGGACAGTTGTTCAGCATGCAGTTTGACCGGCAGTCCTAGTTCCTTGGCAACGTCAAACAGTGGCACCAGTTGGCCGGGCAGGAAGGCAATCCCTTCGCAAAAGGCGTCCACTGCGTCTACCAATCCCTCGGCATGAGCCGCGCGGAGCGTCGGAATGCAGACTTCGTCGATATAAGCCTCGGGCCGGTCTTCATACTCGGCGGGCAATGCATGAGCGCCCAGAAAGCTGGTTACAATGCGCACCGGGCGGCTTTCCTGCAAGGCCCGCGCGGTTCGCAGCATGGTCAGCTCAGTTTCACGATCAAGCCCATAGCCCGATTTGACCTCGATCACCGAAACCCCTTCGGCGATCATCGCGTCCACGCGCGGCAGGGCCTGCGCAATCAAATCCTCTTTACTGGCCGCACGCGTGGCTTTCACGGTCGAAACAATACCTCCGCCCGCGCGGGCCACCTCTTCATAGCTGGCACCGTTAAGGCGCATCTCGAACTCAGCCGCGCGGTGGCCGCCATGCACTACATGGGTATGGCAATCGATCAGAGCCGGCGTCACCAGCCGCCCGTCCAGCGAGGTTTGAGAGAACGTCGCGTATTCTTCCGGCAACTGCGTCTTCGGACCGACCCATGCAATCTGGCCTCCACGCAAGGCAATCGCAGCATCTTCGATCAATCCGTATGCAATCGCACCAACCATGGTGGCAGCGTGCAGATCTGTGAACAGTTGATCGTGGGTTTGCATTCGAATCCCTCTTCGGTGCAATTCTCTCTTTTCTGGTACAGGTCTTTATGGCATATGTCTATTCATAAAACCGGAGGTAGGGATGACGGTCATTTTCGCAAAACGGGCCTATCTGGCAGCCGGCTGGGCAGAGAATCTACGACTCGAGATCAAAAATGGTCGTATTACCCGTCTGACACCCGACGCGGTCGCGCAACTCGGCGACACCTGCGTTGACACTCTACTGCCCGCTTTGGCCAACCTTCACAGCCATGCTTTTCAGCGTGCCATGGCGGGAATGACCGAATATCGGCAGGCTGGCCGTGACAGTTTCTGGACTTGGCGTGATCTGATGTATCGCTTCACAGCCCGCCTGAACCCCGTACACATTCAGGCCATCGCTGCGCAAGTCTATGTCGAGATGCAGGAGGCCGGGTACGCCTCGGTCGGGGAATTCCATTATCTGCACCACCAACCGAACGGGCAACCCTATGACAGGCTTTGCGAACTCAGCGACCGGATCATGGCCGCTGCTGCTGAGACCGGAATTGGCCTGTCCCATCTGCCCGTGCTCTACAGCTATGCAGGAGTTGGGGAAAAACCACTGGAGGCGGGGCAGCGACGCTTTGGCAATGATGTGGACCGTTTTTGCGAACTTGTCGCACAGGCGCGGGGTGCGCTCGGCAATCTTCCCGACGACTGTCGCGTCGGCATCGCGCCACATTCCCTGCGCGCCACCTGTCCGCGCGATCTGGCGCAGGTGGTGGCATCACAAAGTTCCGGTCCAATCCATATTCACATCGCTGAACAACCCAGAGAAGTTGAGGAAGTGCAGGCTGGCCTTGGCGCGCGTCCGGTCGAATGGCTGCTGGATAATGCCCCGGTTGAGTCCAACTGGTGCCTGATCCACGCAACCCATATGACCGACGAAGAGACTTGCGCAATGGCCCGCAGCAAAGCGGTTGCCGGTCTGTGCCCGGTGACAGAAGCCAACCTGGGCGACGGGCCTTTCAACGGCCCTGTCTATCTGAATGCAGGCGGCGCTTTTGGCGTGGGATCGGACTCCAACGTGTTGATTTCCATGACCGAAGAACTCCGCACACTCGAATACTCGCAACGACTGCGCGATCTGTCACGTAACGTGATGGTGGTTGGCGAAGGCTCTGCCGGACAAACCCTTTATCGCGGCGCAGCTATTGGCGGTGCGCAGGCGCTAGGCCGCAACGCGGGGCAAATTACCGAAGGAATGCTGGCCGATCTCGTCGCCATCGACAGTCAGGCCCCTGCCCTTTGCGCACTACAACCTCACCAACTGCTGGATGGTCTAGTCTTTGCCGCCAAAGATAATGTCGTAACTGATCTTTGGTCCGCAGGCAGACACCAGGTTCAAAACGGACATCACGTCCTGCGGGACAAGGTCACGCGTAACTACAAAGGGGCAATAAGTGAGCTTCTGGCTGAGCTTTAGCTAGGGATCTTATTGAAACACACGCGAAGGATCTTAGCTCCTGCAGCCGGACTGACCGTAACAGCGGCGTTCAGCGTCATTGCGTCTCCGGCAACCAGCGGCGTGTTGTCTGACATGTGGGCCATTCCCGAGGCGACAAAGACAAACTCGCCCGCTGTCGCTTCGAATTCCTGATCATTTGCAAAAACGTTCACCACAACAACGACCTTTGAATCGTAAATCACATTGAATGCACGACACGGCCCGCCCAACAGCCGCGCATTCAGCGCGAGCGCCCCGTCGAACGAAACCGGCAGGAATGGCCGCGCTGGTAAAACACCACTATCACTCAGCAAATCAAGCCCGGTCCCTTCGATGATCGTGTGTACGCGCGACATCCCCGGAAATCGGGAAAATGGCCCATCCCGATCGATCCGGGCCACACTGATACGCCAGACGACGTGCTTACCGACCCGCTTCGCGGCAAGTTCGGTTGTTACCCCGCCACCATTGGCCCATGGCGTAACCGCGAAATCCTGCAATCTGATAAGGTTCTGGGTCAAATTCTTTGCATCTCGCCGTTAACCTAGACATAATACTAATAAGTTTGGAAAATATAGTGAGTACAATGTGAACGAGCAGAAAAACGTCGGCTTTCAGGATGTCCGCGATGAAGTTCTGAATCGCATCCAGACCAGAATTTGGCCGCAAGGCAGCCTGCTACCCACCGAACTGGAACTGGCCGCCGAGTTCGGCTGCGCCCGCGCGACTGTCAATCGAGCTCTGCGTGAACTTGCTGATCAGGGTATTGTAACACGCAAACGCAAAGGCGGCACACGTGTGGTTACAACACCGGTCAAACAGGCCAGATTGCCGATTGCGGTAGTCCGTCAAACCATTGAAGATATGAATGCAGAATACCGGTATGCGTTGGTCAGCCGTACACTGATTGATTGCCCGGCATGGCTACAAGCCAAACTCGGGCTGCCCGAGGGTACGCAAATTCTGCATTTGCGCTGTATGCACCATGCAGACAATCGCCCCTTCCAGTACGAGGAACGATGGATCAATACAGCCGCGGTACCGCACGTCATGGATGAAGACTTTCTGTCCACCGGTCCAAACGAATGGTTGCTGGCCGAGGTTCCTTTTTCGAACGCGGAAATTGCATTCTCAGCTGTTCCGGCAACCGGTCCGCTTCAGGACTTTCTTTCTGTTCCGCCCGGAACACCTTTGTTCCAGTTGGAGCGGACAACGTGGTTTCGCAATACCCCAGTCACTTTCGTACGAATGACCTTTCATCAGGGTTATCAAATGCGGACAACGTACTGAGGCTTTTTCCGCTATTGGTGGTCCTGCCGAAAGCCAAATCTCGACCCGCTACTCCGCTTGTCTCAAATAGGCACTACATCAAGTGCATGTGCATTCGGGTGGCCAAATTGCCAAGAACCCAGACGGTGCCAAGGATCATTATCGTCAGAACCAGTGTCGAAAACAGCACTAGGTGCAGATCTTCACGGCTGCTGCGCCGGCGGTCGATATGCAGGAAGTAGACAAGCTGCAACACAAGCTGTGCCAATCCAATCAACCCGATGGTCAGGTAAACACCAACCGTTTCAATCCCATAAACCTGTGCCACGCCAAACATTGCCAAGGTCAGCAACAGCGAGCCACCATACCCAATCACATAGCGCCGACGCTCGCGACGATGCATTTCAGAGCGCCTATCCATAGGTCAGACCTCCGAAATACACGATTGTAATGATCCCAATCCAGATCAGATCGAGAAAATGCCAGAACAACGCCAGCCGCACCACGCGCGAGATAACCACGTCGGTCATGCCCTTGACGCGCAGCTGAATACCCAAAACGATCAGCCAAAGGCATCCTGTCGCAACGTGCAGACCATGCAGCGGGACCAACCCAAAAAAGGCTGACAGAAATCCGCTGCGCTGTGGATTGCCACCTTTTTCCGCCATGGCCATGAAGTCACGCACTTCCAGCACCAGAAAACTAAGGCCCAGAACAAGCGTGACGCCAAACCACAAGACAATGCGACCGCGCGGCAGATTGTACTTCAGCGCCAGCATCGCAAGACCAACTGTCAGGCTGCTGGTCAGCAGTATCAGGGTCTGCGCAAAGACACTTTTCAGATCAAACAGCTCGTGCGGGCCGGGGCCACCTGCCTGCGCATCGATCATCGTTATGTAAATCGCAAACATCAGGCCAAAATAGACCAGATCGCTCATCAAGAAGACCCAGAACCCAAAGGTGACAACCTCGGTCGCCTTGTGGGCGCTGGCGTGATGTTCCCCAAGATTGATACCGGGATAGCTGTGAGTGGGCGCGCGCTTCATGTCGCAACCTCCAGATCCGGGCGGGCAAGGCCGCGGTTTTCCGGAGAAGTTTCAAAGTCGCGATCAACTGCGGCTTCGCTGTGGACCAACGCCAGCCAGGCTTCGTAATCCCTTCGCACCTCTTCCGCGGGGATGGTGAGTTCTGTACTGTCATCGAATGTCCAGATGATCACCGCAAGGATCATCAAAACCGTCATTATCGCTGCAAGCCACCAGATCCACCAGACCAGCGCAAACATCCATATGCCACTGAGAACGCACAGGACGAAGCCAATTCCTGTGTTTCGGGGCAATTCAATATCTTCATAAGCGTCTGGTGTCGGATAGGCCGTTCCTTTTGCCTTCTGTGCCGTGAATTCATCCCGATCCGTAACCTTGGGGATTATCGCAAAGTTGTAAGCCGGAGGCGGTGAAGGGATAGACCATTCCAATGTACGACCATCCCAAGGATCCCCAACAGGAACGCGGGTTTGGGCACGGTCACGAATGCTGACCCATAGCTGGATCAGGACCGAGAACAATCCACAGGTAATAACAATCGCTCCGATGATGGCTACGATCATGAAAGGGTGGAAAGACGGATCGCTATAGCTGAAAGACCGGCGCGGCATGCCCAACAGCCCGACGAAATAGAGCGGCATGAATGTCAGCAAAAACCCCCCGGTCCAGCAAAAAACAGAAACCCGGCCCCAGAATTCGTTCAGTCGAAATCCAAATGCCTTGGGGAACCAGTAATTGTATGCCGCCAACAACCCGAACAACACGCCAGGCAATAACGCGTTGTGGAAGTGAGCCACCAAAAACAGCGTATTGTGAACCTGGTAGTCTACGGTTGGATTTGCCAGGATCACACCGCTCAGGCCGCCGATGGCAAACAGAATCAAAAATGAAAGCCCATAAAGCATAGGCACCGAGAACCGAATGCGCCCCCGCCACAACGTCGCCATCCAGTCATAGACTTTCACGCCGGTTGGGATGGCAATCAGCATGGTCGCGATACCAAACACCGCGTTGATCAGCGCGCTTTGACCCATGGTGAAAAAGTGGTGCAGCCAAACCGTGAACGACAGCACTGCAATCGACATGGTCGCAATGACAAGCGAGTTGTAGCCATAAAGCCGTTTGGCCGAGAAGGTCGCGAACACCTCGGAATAGATGCCGTAGGCAGGCAGCACCAACAGGTAAACCTCGGGGTGGCCGAACAGCCAGAACAGATTGGCATAGTTCATCATGTTGCCGCCGAGGTCGTTTGTGAAAAAGTGAAAATCAAGATAGCGATCAGCGGCAAGCATCAGCGCGGCGACACCCAAGGGCGGCATGGCAAAGACGATCAGGATCGAACTGCAAATGATTGTCCAGCAATACATGGGCAGCCGCATGAACGTCATGCCCGGAGCGCGCAACTTGTAGATCGTAACGGCAAAATTGATACCGGTCAGCGAGGTGCCAATGCCCGAAACTACGATGGCCCAGATCCAGTAATCCGGCCCAACGCCGGGATTGAACGCCGCGCCGGTATACGGTGGATATGCTGTCCAGCCGCCGGTCGAAAACTCTCCAACCACCAGCGACACCATCAGCATCATGCCTGCTGAAACCGTAAGACCCAGACTAATCTGGTTTAGTCGCGGGAACGCCACATCACGCGCGCCGATCATCAGCGGGACAATGTAATTCGCAACACCAAAGACAAAGGGAACGGCAACAAAGAAGACCATGATTGTGCCGTGGGTGCTGAAAAGTTCGGCAAAGTGTTCCGCTTCGAGGAAGCCGTCGCCGGGCCCGGAAGCCTGCTGCGCGCGCATGACAACGCCTTCAAGGACTCCGCGTGCCAGCATCACGATGGCAAAGACGATATACATGATACCGATCTTCTTGTGATCGACGCTAGTCAGCCAATCGCGCCACAGGGGTGTCCACAGACGAAACCAGCTCAGCAATCCTACGACAACCACAACGCCAAAAATCACAACAGCTGCGGCTGTATTGGCCACGATCTCATTTGTATTTGGGTTCTGGATCAACCCGGCAATCGGAAAAGCGTCCCAATTCAGACGCCCGAAGAAACCTGTCTTGGTAGGCGTCATTTTTGCGCCTCCTGCCCAAATGATGCAGTTCCAGGCTGTAGATCGATCGGCAAAGGCTGACCGCTGTGGTAACGGCTCAGGATATTCCGGAACAGGTCGTCTTCTATTGTGAAGTAGAGCGCATCATCCGGCATCCGAGATGTTCCCAAAGCGGCCTGAACCTCATCCCTGTCGGTCCGCATGGCCAAATTCCGATAAGTTGCCGCATCGAGTTGGATGCTGTTGTTACGCACTTCTTCGACCCAAGTGTCGAAATCCTCACCACTCATTGCGATGGTGCGGAACTTCTGCTTGGTAAAGCCCCGTCCGTTGTACTGAGTGTTTTCACCTTGCATCACTTCCGGCGCATCCGCGACAAGATGTAACTGGGTGGTCATGCCCGGCATCGCATAAATCTGTCCAGCCAGCGCGGGTATTAAAAACGACTGCATCACGGTATCGGTTGTCAGCGTCAATGCAACTTGCCGCTTTGTCGGAATTCCGAACTCTCCCACAGTGGCGATCCCGAGATCGGGGTACAGAAACAGCCATTTCCAATCCAGACCGACAACCTGAACCCGCAGCGCCGGGTCTTCACCAAATGGTGCCGAATACGGGTCAAGCCGATGCGTCGCCTTCCAAAGATAAAAAGACAGCAGGGCCACGATTATGACAGGTACGCCCCACATGACAAATTCCAGCTTGGCCGAGAAATCCCAATCCGGTGCGTAAGGCGCAATGCGGTTGCTTCGGCGGCGATACCGAAATGCTATTACCGGGACCAGCACCAATACCGGGATAACGGCCAGCAGGATCAATGCGGTCGCCCGAAGCAAATGCGTTTTCTGAACTGCCGCTATCGGGCCTTGCGGGTCCAAAAAGCTGTCGCTGGCCAAAGCTGGTTGCACCGAAGCGATCAACAGGAACACAGCGGCGAGCCTGAGCAAGGATGGATTGGACGAAACGACTTGTGCCACAGCTGACTGTCCTCTCCTCATCTCGATCCCATCCAACTATCGGCAAGTGGGTGAATTTTCTCAAGAGTTATTCCGAACCAGGGATTGCCATCCTCAACTTTCTTTCAACTTTGGGTGTAAACGGCGACGGGTCGCGCGGCATCTTCCCGTTGACTTGCAAGGCCAGTCGGGACAGATAAATCGTCAATGCGTACTTTGCTGTTCACTTTAGGATTGATCCTTCTGACCCAGACCACACTGGCACAGGATCGTGCAGCAATTGAACGCCAGTTTCAGTCGTGGTTGTTGGAGACGATCTGGCCGCAGGCGCAGGCCAAAGGTGTTTCGCGCAACACACTGCAACAGGCGTTTTCCGGTGTTACTCTGAACTGGGACCTGCCTGACCTGGTTCCGCCCGGACAAAAACACAAAACGCCCAAGGCGCAAAAACAAGCCGAATTTGGCTCGCCCAGCCGGTATTTCAATCCGGGGTCAATTCAGGGTGCAACGTCTGTCGGGCGCAGGATGGCGAGGCAACATTCTGCGATTCTTGCGAAAGTCGAAAACAATACAGGCGTTCCTGCTCGTATCATTCTGGCAATCTGGGGCAGAGAAAGCGGCTATGGGCAGGTGCCAATCCGCCATGATGCGTTCAGGGTTCTGTCGACCAAGGCATTCATGAGCACACGCGCGGACTACTTCACGACCGAGCTTATCGCAGCTCTGCAAATCGCGGAAGCAGGGCCCCTGCCAGCCCGGCAAATGAAAAGCAGTTGGGCAGGCGCGTTAGGACAACCCCAATTCATGCCATCAAGCTATTTGGCATACGCCGCAGATGGCAACGGCGATGGACAGTTCGATATCTGGGGGTCATCCGATGATACAATCACATCGATTGGCAACTACCTGAAACAGCACGGCTGGGTCGCCGGGCGTGACTGGGGCTTCGAAGTGTCTGTGCCAGCAACCGTATCATGTGCATTGGAAGGACCTGATCAGGGGCGGTCAATCCAGCAATGGGAAGCGATGGGCATAAACCGGGTCTCGGGCAAACCTTATCCAGCTCACGAGCTGAAGGGTGCAGGTTACCTGATGATGCCGGCCGGACGATTTGGTCCTGCTTTTCTTGTCACTCCCAATTTTTACGTTCTTAAGGAATACAACAAAAGCGATCTGTATGCTTTGTTCGTGGGCCATGTCGGTGACAGAATCCAATTTGGAAGCGGCGATTTTAAAGGACAATGGGGCAAGGTCGGTGGCTTGTACCGTTCTGACATCGCAAAGATGCAGGGCGCGCTGGAAAGCTTGGGGTACGATGTCGGGGGCGTTGACGGTTTGCCAGGTTTCAAAACCCGCCGATCAATAGGCAGATGGCAGGAAGCGATGGGTCTTGCACCTACCTGTTTTCCTGAAATCTCGATGAAAACAAAACTGGCCCGATAAGGCACCAAGCATGCATTGAACGGTCTCTGGTAACTTGCCTGAGCGTCTTACCGCCGGTCGCAACAGACCGTCATTAACATCAATCTTTGTGGTTGCGATTATATTGTTGCTCAATCGAAAACTAACTTGATGCGTCAGACCATGTATTTCCATGAAGCTCGGATTTTTGCCGACGGGTTGCGTGTGCCATTTAGACACGCCGCTTGCGACTAAGCGAGCCGTGTTAATTTCAAACGCACAGTCCTTGCCAACTGAGTTCTTTTTTTGACCGCGCAGCCCAAAACTTCTCGTTATAACAATGCGATATGCCCATCCAATGTAAGGTACGCGGGACTCCGTCCGGGGACTATTTAAGTCAACTGACGCTGCTCCAAACACATCAACTTTCCGTGATCGACAAATCGTCGCCAGATTTTTGGCACAGAGTTGTAACGGAAGGGTCTCTGGGAACTGTGGTTCAGTCCTTGTATACAGGAAACAATAGAGTCGGCTTTTGACTCATCTGGACCGAGATGGCACGAGTTGGTCAATTACAGTCGGCACACCGGGCATGATTGATTGACACGGTTTTGAAGACTAAGAGGACATTCCGGATGTTTTTTGCTTTGCCGGCCAAGTTTTGTTTTGAGAGGCACCATGACACGTAAAGTCACCAAAGCAGTTTTTCCAGTGGCGGGAATGGGAACCCGGTTTTTGCCGGCAACCAAATCCGTTCCGAAAGAGATCATGACGTTGGTGGATCGCCCGCTGGTGCAATATGCAATCGACGAAGCCCGCGCCGCTGGGATCAAAGAGTTCATCTTTGTGACGTCTCGCGGGAAATCCGCGCTTGAAGATTACTTTGACCATAACCTCGTCCTCGAACAGGAGCTAATGGCCAAAGGTAAAAACAAGCTTCTCGATATCCTGAACAAGACCAACATGGAAAGCGGCGCGATAGCCTATATCCGCCAACACAAAGCCTTGGGGTTGGGCCACGCCGTATGGTGCGCGCGCCGTTTGATAGGCGATGAACCTTTTGCCGTAATGCTGCCTGACGATGTGATTGCTGCAGACAAACCATGTCTGCAACAAATGGTTGAAGCCTATGAAGAAACAGGCGGCAACATGGTGGCAACGATGGAAGTTCCACCAGAAAAGACAAGTTCGTACGGCGTGCTGGATGTTGTCGACAGTATTGGCCCGGTCATTCCAGCCAAGGGTATGGTTGAAAAGCCTGAGCCGTCGAAAGCGCCATCCAATCTGGCAGTTATTGGTCGTTATATTCTTCGACCTTCCGTGCTGAACAACCTGAACGCAATGAAAACCGGAAGTGGTGGTGAAATCCAACTGACTGATGCAATCGCCGAGGATATCGCATCCGGTGTGCCTGTTTTTGGATACAAGTTCGACGGGCAGCGTTTCGACTGCGGCTCAAAATCCGGTTTTCTGCAAGCAACCGTTTCCTTTGCCCTTGCCCGTGACGACCTGCGTGATGACCTGAGCCAATATCTGAATGACATTGTGGCAACTGGAAAAGCGGCCCAGTAGCCACGGGATCTTTCAGTCTACAAAAATAATTGAACAATATCGTTGGTCATCAGCAATTCAGGGGCACGTGTATGAACAGTACGGTCTATCCAGTCATCCTGTGTGGTGGTTCAGGAACGCGTTTGTGGCCCCTGTCGCGCAAAAGCTATCCCAAGCAATTCGTTCCACTTGTCGGCAAAACCAGTCTTTTGCAAGATTGTGCTGACCGGATGTTGGGACCCTCTCATGCACCCTATGCCAAACCAATGGTTCTCACCAACGAAGCCTTTCGGTTTATTGTCCCTGAACAGTTAACCACCGTGGGGATCGACCCCGGTCCGATCCTGATTGAGCCTGAAGGGCGCAACACGGCCCCTGCCGTACTGGCGGCGGCGCTCTACCTTGCCTCACGTGATCCGGATGCCATCATGCTGGTTGCACCTTCCGATCATGTGCTTCCAAACAAGGCGGCTTTTCATCAGGCCGTCGCCGAAGGCACGCGCGCAATTGCCGAACGAGGCGATCTGGTGACATTTGGTATTACGCCCACTCGGCCCGAAACCGGGTATGGCTACTTAAAGCTGAACGACGCCCTAGACGCGTCCGGGGGTGCAGTTCGCCTGGATCGGTTCGTGGAGAAACCGGATCTGGATGCGGCGCAGGCGATGGTGAAAGATGGCAGTTACCTGTGGAATTCCGGCATCTTCCTGTTTGCGGCACGTGACATCGTTGCCGCATATGAAAAATTCGCAAGCACCCTTGTTGCACCTGTCCAAAAGGCCGTCGACAACGCAAAGACAGATTTGGGGTTCCTGAGATTGGATCCTTCGGCTTGGACTGACGTCGATGACATCTCGATCGACTATGCGGTCATGGAAAAAGCTCCCAACCTCAGCGTGGTTCCGTATTCCGCTGGTTGGTCGGATGTTGGCAGTTGGACGGCTGTTCAAGAATTGTCAAACCCTGATGAAAACGGCATCGCGACAAATGGGGAAGTAACCACAATCGACTGCCGCAACGTTCTGATACGATCAGAATCGCCAGCTCAGGAAGTGGTGGCAATGGGGCTTGAGAACGTTATCGCAGTTGCGATGCCGGATGCTGTGCTGGTTGCTAGCATGGACAAAGCCCAGGACGTCAAGCAGGCTGTCGCTGCCTTAAAGGCAAAAGGGGCCAAACAGGCAGATACGCTTCCGGTCGATCACCGCCCCTGGGGCTGGTTTGAGAGCCTCGTAATCGGTGACAGATTTCAGGTCAAACGAATCCATGTACATCCTGGCGCAGCGCTCAGTCTGCAGTCCCATCACCATCGGTCCGAGCATTGGATTGTGGTTGAAGGCACCGCCAAGGTTACAGTCGATGATCAGGAACGGCTGGTCAGCGAAAACCAGTCTGTCTATATCCCGCTGGGTGCCGTGCACCGGATGGAGAACCCCGGCAAAGTGCCCATGGTTCTGATCGAAGTTCAGACAGGCACCTACTTGGGCGAAGATGACATCATACGGTACGAAGACATTTATGCCCGAGATTAAGCAGCGACAAAGTTCTCCATAGGCCATACTCGGGTCGGCTTGTCCCCGGAGTTACTTAGGTTAATAGATCATTTCCTGTGCGGTCGGCCAGGTCAGACCGGATTGACGCGCCTTACGGCAGGGTGGCGCGCAACCGACTTCCGGACCGACAGCCACAGGAGGACCCCCCCCGTGTCAATGACCTCACCCAGATTGCGCCTGCCTTTTCTACAACCTTCGCAGGCTCAAAAACACGTTACTCACAATGAAGCACTGCGGCAGCTTGATCTGGTCGTGCAGCTGACAGTGCGAACGACCAATGCCGGCACTCCGCCCGTAGTCCCCGAGCAGGGCGATGTCTATGCTCTGGGCGTCACCCCCACTGGGGACTGGGCCGGACATGCAGGAGAGCTTGCCGCATGGCTGGACAACGCCTGGCATTTCTTGACCCCGTATGCGGGCTGGCGCGCCTGGGACGAGACCACTGGTGAACTGAAATTCTGGAATGGGTCTGATTGGCTACCCTTGCCCGTCAATACACAGAACCTGGACGGTATTGGGGTGGCAACAAGCTCAGACCTTACGAATCGCTTGTCTGTCCGAAGCCCAGCCTCGCTTCTGAGCCATGAGGGCGGCGGGCATCAGCTGAAGATCAACAAGGCGGGTGCGAGCGATACGGCATCGCTGGTGTTTCAGTCGAACTGGACCGGCCACGCTGAAATGGGGTTATCCGGAAGTACGGGGTTTTCAATCAAAGTGTCCCCAGACGGAGGATCCTGGACGGAAGCTTTGACTTTTGACCCCGCGACCGGAACAGCGGCTGGTGCAGCTGTTCAGGGCGATGCGACGGATACCACTCCGGGTCGACTTATGCGTGCAGACTACGGTTATGGGCCGGGCAACCTTCTGGGGGCGGTATCGGAAGTTGGCGGTACACCAACCGGTGCGGTCATAGAGCGCGGAAGTAATGCCAATGGCGATTTTACGCGTTTTGCCGATGGAACCCTGATTTGCACCGCCGCGTTGTTGCCTGTCGCTTGCACGACCGCTGAAGGCGCATTATTCGCAAGCGCTGCAATAACGTGGGACTACCCAGCGCCATTTTCCTCTGCGCCCTGCATTAGTGGCAGCGCTGGAGCTAATAATCGTTTCATCGGGTTTGATGGGCCCGGAAACACTCAAGCCTCGTGCAAAGCTCTCTCCGCAACTTCGGATACAGCAGCTTTTTCACCAAGTGTCATCGCCATAGGGCGCTGGTTCTGAGTGCAGCTGCCGCCTGAACTGTGGTTCGGGCGGTTTTTTGTGTAGTCGAGCCATTTCCTTAGCAATCGCCGATTCCATTGGACCCACCGAAGACGCCGAACTCCGGGCGAAAAAGCAGGCAGCGCGACACCACACGCCTGATGGCTGTTTACTTCAGACCCATGCCCAGAATTGTGTCTTTTTAGCTGACAATGGCCGTGATTCAACAGGTTCTGCGCAGCACGACGGATTGAAAAACCTCTGTTTCAGTACTTATTGCCTCAAAAACAACAAGAAAACATGGGAACTCAGCAGCCATACCTGTAAATCATTGAAACCGGCGCTGGATTCTTCGATTGTGCCCGCGCCGTTGATAGTAATTGGTAAAAAAGGATTTGGCAGATGCGCATTGCAATGATCGGCACCGGGTATGTGGGCCTTGTGTCCGGCGTGTGTTTTTCGGACTTCGGTCATGATGTGATTTGCGTTGATAAGGCTGAGCAGAAAATCGATATGCTCAAAGCCGGACAGGTGCCTATTTATGAACCGGGTCTTGACGTGCTGATGGCGCGAAACGTCGCGGCTGGCCGCCTGAGCTTCACAACCGATCTTGCAGCCGCAGTAGACGGCGCCGATGCTGTCTTTATTGCTGTCGGAACGCCAACCCGGCGTGGAGACGGCCATGCGGATCTGACTTATGTGATGGCAGCGGCGGAAGAAATCGCTCAGGCTGTCACCGGGTATACCGTTATCGTCACAAAATCGACTGTGCCCGTCGGAACAAACAGGAATGTGTGGGAAACAGTCAAGGCCGCCAACCCCCAGGCCGAATTTGACGTGGCTTCGAACCCTGAATTCCTTCGCGAAGGCGCGGCAATCGACGATTTCATGCGCCCGGATCGCGTCGTGGTCGGCGTTGAAAATGACCGCGCGGCCGAAGTGATGGCAGAAATATACCGCCCTCTGTATCTGCGCGACTTCCCGATCCTGACCACCGATCTGGAAAGCGCGGAGATGATAAAATACGCCGCCAACGCGTTTTTGGCGACCAAGATCACCTTCATCAATGAAATCGCCGGGCTATGCGAAAAAGTTGGTGCGGATGTTAAAGAAGTCTCGCGTGGCATTGGCCTTGACGGGCGGATTGGCAACAAATTCCTGCATGCAGGACCTGGCTACGGTGGTTCATGTTTTCCAAAAGACACGGCCGCGTTGGCCCGGATCGGGCAGGACCACGCGCATCCAATGCAGATCACCGAGACCGTCATCCGCGTGAATGACGAAATCAAGAAACGGATGATCGAGAAAATTCGTGACGCATGTGACGATCATTTCAACGGCAAAACCGTGGCGGTTCTGGGTGTCACATTCAAACCCAATACGGACGATATGCGCGACGCGCCATCGCTGTCTATCGTCCCCGCCCTGATAGGCGGAGGCGCAAAGGTGCGTGTTGTTGACCCACAGGGAAAATCTGAAGGAGAGGCGCTTTTGCCGGGCGCCGAATGGTGCGACGATCCGTATATCGCCGCGCGGGGCGCGGATGTTGTTGTGCTGCTGACGGAATGGAATGAATTCCGCGCGCTGAACCTTTCCGAAATTGCGGCGTCAATGAAATCAGCCAGGATGGTCGACCTGCGCAACATCTACTCGAAAACTACAGCGCTGAAATCGGGGTTCGAAACCTACGTCGGCGTTGGACGCTGAAAGCACCCGTCCAATCTTACCGTTTCGCAAGTAGTTGACGGATCATAATGCGGCTGTCCAAACCCGGTAGCGGCCTTGTCCGGTGACCTCGCGCACCAGGCCTCTCCGGGTGAACAGGTCAAAGTTCCGCTGAACCGCTGCGCGGGAAGAATTGGTAAGTTCTTCTGCAAGTGGGGCCGAGACCATCGGCCACGCCGCCAGAGCATCAATCAGACGCGGGGGGGTGCGACCGCTCAGATCCTGCGTCGCGTCGCGGGCCTTACCCTCCCAGACACTGATCCTGTCGAGGTGCAGCAAAGCCGCAAGAACAGCTTGCCCGGAGCCCTGTATCCAAGACCCTAACTTTTCCGTCGGCCCACCTGTTCCGCGCAACGCACCCGGACCAGACAACGCCAGAGGCATGAACATTGCGCCACCCCGCCCCATCGAAGCCGCGTGCCGCGCTGCGATGATTGCCGCCTCGGTGTCTTGTCCGACCCCCTGCGAAACCGCTCGCCATGCATGAAACGCGATGGCCGATTGTGTCACCGGGTGCAGCCTTTCAGCATTCCGCATGACTTCGGCCAGATCAACGATCGCCTCAGGCGTCGCATCGGCCCCCTGAGCCAGACGGTCGAGAAACGCGGTCAACCCGCTTTCCCACCCGCCTGTCGCAGGGCCCGCGCCTGAGCTCAGACGGCGCACGGCCCAACCTGCCCGAAACAGCGCCTGCACGTCATCGTGGGTCGCGCCGATCCTCAGACCCGTCCACAAAGCTAGGCGGTCCACGCTGACCCGATCCCCTGTCCACCACCCCAGATCGGACGTTTCCATAAGTGCCAAACGATGCGTCCACCCCTCAGGCCCCGAACGCAGCCGCTCATCCAGAGCGCCAAAGGTCAGGGCAAGATCAGCAAGCTCTGCCGACAATTCTGATTGTGCTAAATACCAATCGCGCGGATCGAATAACGGGCGCTGATCCGATCGGGGACCAGGCAAAAAGAAATCTTCCTCCACGTCCTGGTCCGGAGGCAAAAACCAAGGGTCATCCTCTTCTGCCGGATCACCATCATAGATGCTGGCTGGGCCAAGATCATCGACCTCGTCTTCTGGAAGGGGCGTGGTTTTCTTCGGCGTCATACCCGGCATTCTTTGGGCATTTGCAACAGTTCACAAGGGTTTTCCATCAGCCCGAGAATGTGCGGGTCAATACTTCCAGTTCGGCGCTTAAATCCGTCTGCGGGGAACTGCCCAACAGCATATATCCATAGCCGCCCTGCTCCCACTTTGCAGTTGCCAAACCGCTCAACACCGTATGTTGAACTTCGGTATTTGCGGCATTCGGTCCCTGGCGAATGACACAGAAGGCAAGTGGTTGACCCTGATCGTCGGCAAAAACCACTTGGATCAAGGGCTTGCCTTTGAATGAAAGAACCTGCGCCCGCTTCAGCTCCAACCCTGGCAACGCTTCCAGTGTTTCCTGATTCAGCGATCGTCCCAGCTCGGCTTCGGCCATTGCAAATTGCTTGGTCAGCGACGCTTCTGAACTGTCCAGCGATGCAATCGTTTCCGGCACGTAAAGTGATTGATAGATCGCGGCCTGCTGGGTCCAGCTTAAGTCTGCTGGCCGGGTGGCCCAGAAGGTTACGGCGACGGCTGCAAACGCCGCGCTGGCAGCCACCACAACAAGACGCAGAAACCCGTCATTGGCGGGCCGCGTCGTTTTTTCCGGAAGGTCCACCTTCGGCGCTTCAGCGGGCAGGTTCACAAAAACATCCCGAACAGCAGGCGCAAACGGATCCAGCGCCATCAGACGATGTTCCAGCGCAGCGTCATCTACAACCGCAGCCTCAATAGCGCGGGTCTGAGCCTCATCCAGGCTGCCTTCCAGATATGCTAACAGCGTCTCGTCGGAAAACGTCATTTGCCACTCCGTCGCGCGGTGTCCGCTGCATCAACCTGCATCACAGTTTTAAGTTTCTGCCGGGTATTCGAAAGCCGGCTCATGATCGTGCCGATTGGAACCTCCAACAAGGCGGCGGCTTCGCGGTAACTGTACCCCTCAACGAAGACGAGCATAACCGTTTCGCGCTGTGCCTCTGGCAACTGCATCACTTGAGTAAACACTTCAGCCGCAAAAATATTCGTTTCCGTGTCCGGTCCCGTTGCAACCAGATCCGCTTCGGGGGTCACCGACAGCGCCTGCGCGCGCCTAACCGACCGCGAACGCAGCTCGTTCAGCCAGATCGACCGGCAGATTGTCATCAACCAGCTATCCAAACGGTTGTGCGACGTCACCTGATGATGTCGTTCAAGCGCGCGCAAACATGTGGCCTGTAACAAATCATCGGCTACATCCGAGGCACCCGATAATGCCAGCGCAAACCGCCAGACACGCTTCGAATGCGTCTGAACCGCATCGCGGACGGCTTGTTCAGAAGTTATCTCAGCTCTCATCGAATGATCGCGACCTGCTTGTGTTTCTAAATTGCGGACCGGACCCGCAAGGGCAGAATTGCCATATTTGGCCGTGAAATGAAACGAAACTCCTGTTCAAAACAGTCACATTTGCGTCTGTAATTGTTGCAGCGCCTATTTCAGCAACCGGTTGGGTATTGGATGCCAGTCATTTGCGACAGTTGTTTTGGTTTTGACCAATGACATGTTGCTCGAAAGAACAGGAGCCACAGCCTTTTTCGATTTTAGGTTTATGCTTGGTTTAGTTTTTTGGTTTTGGTTGCGGGTTTGTGTGTGAGGTCTTATTTAGCGTGTTTGGATGTTGGGATGGGTTGGTCTGCCGCAGGGTTGCATCTGTCCTTTAGGCGCGGCGGGATATGGGGTATCTGGGCGTGCGCACCGTTTCACGGATTTGGAGAACGCAATGATGAAGCGCGCCTGGAACAAGTGGCGATCGGGCTATATGGGCCGGCTTGTCGGTGAGAGCTTTTATGCGCAGGGCGGGCTTTACGGCGTTGCGATCCTGGCGATGATCGCGGTAGCGGTCACCACCGCCGGCTCGGCTTACATGATGGAATATATCGTCGATGCCATGACCAGCCCGGAGTTGCGGGGATGGGCGCATGTCATTGCGCTGGGGGTTGTGCTTCTGTTCCTGACCAAGGCGGTGGCCTCGTATATTCAGGCCGTTTTTCTGGCACGCGCGGGCAACCGGATTGTGGCCCAGCAGCAGGAGAAGCTGTACCGCAAGCTGGTCCGGCACGGGGTGTCGTTTTTCTCGACCAATGAATCATCGGATCTGCTGATGCGCACGACCAATGGCGCGCAATCGGCCCGAAGCCTGATTGATGTTCTGGTCACCGGGTTTGTCCGCGATGCCCTGACCCTGGTCGGCCTGATTGTGGTCATGGTGTATCAGCAGCCGGTTCTGTCGGTGATGTTCTTTGTGGTGGGCCCGGTTGCCCTGCTGGGCGTGCGGTATCTGCTGAAAAGCGTGCGCTCGATCATGCAGGCCGAGTTCAAATCGCTGGCAGAGATCATCCGGGTGCTGCAGGAGACCTCGGCGGGGATCAAGGTGATCAAGGTGTTTGCGCTTGAAGATCGCATGATCGACCGAATGGAGACCGCAATCCGGAAGGTCGAACAGCGCTCGAACGACATCGCCCGGCTGCAGGCCATTGCCAGCCCGCTGATGGAGTTTCTGGCCGGTCTGGCGGTTGCCGGGGTTCTCATTGTCAGCACGATGGGCATCGCGGGCACCGAACAGCCGACCGCGGGTCAGCTGATGTCCTTCATCACCGCTTTGCTGATGGCCTATGAACCTGCCAAGCGCCTGTCCAGGATGCGGGTCCAGATCGAAACCTGCATGGTCGGTGTCGGCATGTTGTTCAGCCTGCTGGATCAGGAGGACACGATGGTGGAAAGCCCCCGGGCCCGTGACCTGAGTGACGGCCCCGGACAGATCAAGCTGCGCAATGTGACCTTTGGCTATCAGGGCACGGTGCCGGTGATCGACAACATGAGCGCCACTTTCGAGGCCGGGAAAACCACGGCCCTTGTCGGCCAGTCCGGTGGTGGCAAATCCACGTTGTTTGGCCTGATCATGCGGTTTTACGACCCCGATCAGGGCAGCGTCGAGATCGATGGCCAGGACCTGAGGGAGGTCAGCTTTGCCTCGCTGCGGCGGAAAATCTCGTATGTCGGTCAGGACACGTTCCTGTTCTCGGCCTCGGTGATGGACAACCTGCGCTGCTCGGCACCCGATGCGAGCGATGAAGAGGTGATCGCGGCAGCCCGGGCCGCACATGCGCATCAGTTCATCACCGACCTGCCGCAGGGCTATGAGACCCCGGTGGGCGAAAACGGAACCTTTCTGTCGGGCGGTCAGAAACAGCGCATCGCGATAGCCCGTGCCATTCTGCGCAAGGCCGAAATCCTGCTGCTGGACGAGGCCACAAGCGCGCTGGACGCGGAATCGGAATCGCTGGTCAAAGAGGCGCTGGACGCCCTGACACAGGATGTCACCGTCATCGTCATCGCCCACCGCCTGTCAACCGTGCTGGAGGCAGACAAGATCATCGTCATCCAGGACGGCACCATCGCCGAACAGGGAAACCTCGACCAACTCATGCAGAAAAACGGCCCTTTCAAAAACCTCTTCGACCAACAGTTCAATAAACACAAACAAAAACAAAATGTCGCAGAATAATGGGGAGGGTTGGAAGGCAGGCGGCCGGAAGGGGTCACGCCTGTTCTGCTATTGAGCTTGTCTGTGCACAAGGCATGTCACCACGCGTTGGTGTTGTGTCGTGGCAGACGAACCCGGGAACGGCGGTCGACGTACGTCGGCGGCAAAGCCTTAGGGTTGCGGTGACAAAACTGTCCCACCAATAGCCAGCGTCAACTGGCGCGCCGCTTCCATCACCGGGCGGCTCAGCCGTTCGATTTCGGTCGCTCTGACGCGGCTGGTTGGCCCGGACACGGAAAGCCCTGCGACCGCCTCTCTGTTGATATCGAAAACGGGTGCTGCGATGCATCGCATACCCGTAGTCTTTTCTTCGTTATCCACGGAAAAACCCCGCAATCTGATGGTTGTAAGATCTTTTTTCAACGCCTCAGGGCTGGTAATCGACTGATCCGTAAAAGCCTGTAAATTCGCGGCGGCCAACCTTCTGTTCAATCTGTCTTCGTCCATATGGGCCAATAACGCTTTTCCGATGCCCGACGCGTGCATGGGTGACAATGTACCGGGGGGGAAAAACGCCCGGATGCTTTCATGTGTTTCCACCTGGCTCAGGAACAACACCAGACCTTCTTTCTCAATTCCCAAATTGGCGGTCTCGCCTGTGGTTTCCATCAGCTTGCGCATGATCGGCCGTGCCCGCTCCACCAGACTGGTTCGGCGCAGAAACCGCGAGCCGATGACAAATGCCTGCGGGCCAATGTGCCAAACCTGTTCTTCATGGTCGAACTCGACCAGGCCCCTGCCCTGCAACGTCACGAGGATGCGATAAACCGTGGCCGGTGCCTGACGCATTTCATCTGAAAGTTCAGTAAGAGCTTTGCCTTGCGCCTGGCTCAGATACTCGAAAACCTCCATCGCCCGATCCAGTGATTTGATCGTATTCTGCGCGGTTTTGTCGTCCCACCCCCGCGGTCTTCCCCGGGCTTTGCGACGGAGTTTCGGGTCATTGTCTTGCAATTCCATAAGAACCCTCTGATCATTTGTGAAAGACTATTTCATGATATGAAAAATATAACCAACTGACAAATATAAGTTAAATCTCGTTAGACAAATTTTGAAATACGTTTTCAAAAAAATTTCCAATTGGATCGCTGATACTTATTGTGCTGGCAAGGACGGAAGGAGACCATCCATGAGCTTTCAAAACCCCGTTTTCATCCCGGGCCCGACGAACATCCCGGAAAGCCTGCGCAAAGCCTGCGATATGCCCACGATCGACCATCGTTCGCCATTGTTCGGGCAAATCCTGCATCCTGCGCGCGCGGGCGTGCGGGAGATTCTGAAAAGCGACAGTGCCGAAGTCTTCATTTTCCCGTCGACCGGAACCGGGGGTTGGGAAACCGCCCTGACCAATACGCTGTCCGCCGGTGACAAGGTCCTGGCGGCCCGCAACGGCATGTTCAGCCATCGCTGGATCGATATGTGCCAGCGCCATGGGCTGAATGTTGAGATCGTCGAAACCCCGTGGGGCGATGGGCTGCCGGCTGACCGGTACGAAGAAATCCTTGCCGCCGACAAAAACCATGAGATCAAGGCGGTTCTAGCCACGCATAACGAGACGGCAACTGGCGTGAAGTCGGATATCGCTGCTGTACGCAGGGCGCTGACTGCCGCGCAACACCCGGCCCTGCTGTTTGTTGATGGCGTTTCATCAATAGCGTCGATGGATTTTCGGTTTGATGAATGGGGCGTGGATGTTGCCGTTACTGGATCGCAAAAGGGTTTCATGTTGCCCGCTGGCCTTGCCATCGTCGGTTTCAGCCAGAAAGCGATGGAAGCGACCAAAACCGGCACCTTGCCCCGCACATTCTTTGACGTCCGGGACATGACCAAGGGATACGCCAACAATGCTTACCCCTATACACCCGCTGTTGGGTTGATGAATGGCCTCAATCAAGCCTGCTCTATGCTGCTGAGCGAAGGTCTGGAGAACGTTTTTGCCCGGCACCACCGGATTGCCGAAGGGGTCCGTGCCGCTGTGGGGGCGTGGGGGCTGGAGCTTTGTGCCAGCAGCCCTGCGGTCTATTCCGATACCGTAAGCGCAATCCGCACGCCGAACGGCTTCAACGCGACGGATATAGTCACGCACGCAGCTGAAAAATACGGCGTTGCCTTTGGCGTGGGCCTTGGTGAGGTCGCGGGCAAGGTGTTCCGGATCGGCCATCTGGGCAGCCTGACGGATGTCATGGCACTGTCCGGGATCGCCACTGCTGAGATGTGCATGGTTGACCTGGGCCTGAACATTGACCTGGGGTCCGGAGTTGCCGCCGCACAGGAATACTATCGCGGCCATCCCGGTTCCGTTCAGAAGAACGCGGCATGATGAAGGATTGCACCATGTATATCCCAACCTATGAAGACATGCTTGCGGCACATGACCGGATCAAACCCTATATCCGCCGCACCCCAGTGCGAACCTCGGACTTTCTCAACGAACTGTCAGGCGCGCAGCTGTTCTTCAAATGTGAAAACTTTCAGGAACCGGGCGCTTTCAAAGTACGAGGTGCCACAAATGCGGTTTTTGGGCTGGATGAGAAACAGGCCGAAAAAGGTGTCGCCACCCATTCTTCGGGTAATCACGCCTCGTGCCTGTCTTATGCGGCGATGAAACGGGGCATTCCCTGCAACGTGGTCATGCCGCGGACAGCGCCGCAGGCAAAGAAGGATACGGTCCGCCGTTACGGCGGGAAGATCACAGAATGCGAACCCTCCACCTCGTCACGCGAAGCGACATTTGCCGAAGTTCAGGCGGCAACGGGCGGTGACTTTGTTCATCCCTACAACGATCCTCGGGTCATCGCCGGGCAAGGCACCTGTTCGCGCGAGTTTATCGAGCAGACCGACGGTCTGGACGTGGTCGTCGCGCCAATTGGCGGCGGTGGCATGGTGTCCGGCACCTGTTTGACACTATCGACGCTCGCCCCGGAAACCGCGATCATCGCGGCGGAACCGGAACAGGCCGACGATGCCTATCGCAGCTTCAAGGCCGGCCACATCATCGCGGATGACGCACCCAAAACGATTGCCGACGGGTTGCTGGTTCCACTGAAAGAGCTGACCTGGAATTTCGTATCGAACCACGTCTCAGAGATTTACACAGCCTCCGAGCAGGAGATCATCGATGCGATGAAACTGACATGGAAGCACCTGCGGATTGTGATGGAGCCATCTTCAGCCGTTCCGCTGGCTACGGTTCTCAAGAACCCGGACGCTTTCAAGGGCAAGCGTGTCGGACTGATTGTTACAGGTGGCAATGTCGATCTGGACCGGCTGCCCTGGATGAACGTCTGAATACACCCCAACAAAAAACAATTCCGGTATAGGATTACGGAGATGAAAGATATGAGCACTCTCGACCAGTTCGAAGTAGGTTACGACATTCCGGCCAAGCCCGGCATGGACGAAGCAGATATCCAGACACCCAGCCTGATTTTGGATCTCGACGCGCTTGAACGCAATATCAGGAAAATGGGCGATTATGCGAAGGCGCATGGGATGCGTCACCGCGTGCATGGTAAAATGCACAAGTCGGTCGACGTGGCCAAGCTGCAAGAGACAATCGGTGGTGCCGTCGGTGTCTGCTGCCAGAAAGTTTCCGAGGCCGAAGTTTTCGTTCGTGGTGGGATCAAGGACGTTCTGGTTTCAAACCAAGTGCGCGACCCGGCCAAAATAGACCGTCTCGCAGGCCTGCCAAAGCTGGGCAGCCGCATTATTGTGTGTGTCGACGATCTGGAAAATGTCGCCGACCTTTCGGCGGCGGCAGTCCGGCATGAAACACAGCTGGAAGTCTTCGTGGAAATCGATTGCGGCGCAGGGCGATGCGGGGTCACAACGACACCCGAAGTGATTGAAATCGCCAAAGCAGTTGAGGCTGCCGACAACCTGAAATTCAGCGGAATTCAGGCCTATCAGGGTGCCATGCAACACCTCGACAGCTATAAGGCACGCAAAGAGAAACTGGATACCGCCATCGCGATGGTCAAAGACGCGGTAGAAGGCCTTAAAGCCGAGGGTATCGAGTGTGAGCTGGTCTCGGGCGGCGGTACGGGGTCTTACTACTTCGAATCCAACTCGGGCGTGTATAATGAACTGCAATGCGGGTCTTATGCGTTCATGGATGCTGATTACGGTCGAATCCTGGACGAGAACGGCAACCGGATCGACCAGGGCGAGTGGGAAAACGCATTCTTCATCCTGACCAGCGTCATGAGCCACGCCAAGGCTGACAAGGCAATCGTCGATGCGGGCCTCAAGGCGCAGTCGGTGGATAGCGGTCTGCCTGTTGTTTTCGGGCGTGACGATGTCGAATACATCAAATGCTCGGATGAACATGGCGTCGTGATGGATCCAAGCGGGGCGCTCAAGGTCAATGACAAACTGAAGCTGGTGCCGGGGCACTGTGACCCAACCGCAAACGTGCATGATTGGTATGTGGGCGTCCGGAATGGCAAGGTCGAATGCGTTTGGCCGGTGTCAGCCCGCGGCCGCGCGTACTGAGCTTGAATGCTCAAAGAATAAGCATTCGGCCAAACATGGCCGGACAGTCGCCCGTGCGCGCCCGCTTTTATCGGTGAAACGCACGGGCGCACGAATTCCAAGTGGAGAATGACATGCTGATTGTACCCGAGCGCGAAATCGCCAACCTCATGACCCGCGACGCGGCCTTTGAAGCCGTCGAACAGGTCTTTGCCTCTATGGCCGCAGGGGACGCCTATAACTTTCCTGTCGTGCGCGAAGCCATCGGGCATGAGGACGCCCTGTACGGCTTTAAAGGCGGGTTTGATCGCGCCGGGCTGACACTGGGTCTGAAGGCTGGGGGGTATTGGCCGAACAACCTGGAAAAACGCGGATTGATCAATCACCAGTCCACTGTTTTTCTTTTTGACCCTGACACCGGAAAACCGTCAGCGATGGTTGGCGGCAACCTGTTGACCGCCTTGCGCACTGCGGCGGCCTCTTCTGTATCCATCAAGCACCTTGCCCGTGCGGACGCGCGGGTGATCGGTATGATCGGGGCCGGGCATCAGGCAACCTTTCAGCTACGCTCGGCGCTGGAGACGCGCGCCTTTGAAAAGGTCCTTGGCTGGAACTACCATCCCGAGATGTTGCCCAACATTGAAAAGGTCGCCAATGAAGCCGGTGTTCCGTTTGAAGCGGTCGAACTTGATGGCATGACCGAGGCGGATGTCATAATCTCGATCACCTCGGCTTTTGCACCATCGCTGATGGCAAACCATGTCAGTCCCGGAACGCATATCACGTGCATGGGAACGGACACCAAGGGTAAGCAGGAAGTCGAGGCGGCGTTGCTGGCCAAAGCAACCGTATTCACTGATGAAATCGCACAGTCAATTTCGATTGGCGAGGCTCAACACGCCGTGGCGCAGGGCCTGATCAGGGAAAGTGATCTGATCCAGTTGGGTGCGGTCATCAACGGAACGAACCCGGGCCGAACATCAGACGATCAGAT
This sequence comes from Ruegeria sp. HKCCSP351, assembly GCF_017872535.1. Classification (NCBI taxonomy): domain Bacteria; kingdom Pseudomonadati; phylum Pseudomonadota; class Alphaproteobacteria; order Rhodobacterales; family Roseobacteraceae; genus Ruegeria; species Ruegeria sp. HKCCSP351. The sequence goes on from NZ_JAEDOV010000002.1 coordinate 549,188, forward strand.
CACGTTGTTCGATGGCACTGGCGTCGGTCTTCAGGATCTGGCGGTTGCTGCATCTGTTGTCGAGCTGGCCGTACAGAAAGGCATCGCGATTGAGGTCGATTTCTAACGACATTCCCGTTTGGTCGCCTAAGCGTCGTGTCGAACGACGCGTTGCTTATGTGAGCCACGGGCCAAGTCTGCAACACCGGCCAGAAACCAAAAAAGCGGCGCGATTAGCGCGCCGCTTCTTCGTTTACAAGTCCGGGCCGAACCGGTCAGACGTGATCGTCCTGTTCGATAGAGCCCAGCCCGTGGCCTGCCATTCCACCGGACACCTCTTCCGTCGCTTCATCAGAAAGCTCTTCGGGCAGAACCAGATTCAGGACAATGGCGATGATAGCGGCAGGCAAGATTCCGGATGTCGCCAGAACTTTGAAAGTTCCGGGCAGATGCTGTAAAGCGCCGGGCTCTAACTGCAAGCCCAGACCAAGGCTGAGTGAAATCGCAAAGATCACCATGTTGCGGCGATTCCACGTCACGTCCGACAGCATCGAGACACCGGCTGCAACCACCATACCGAACATCACGATCACACCGCCGCCCAGAACCTCGATTGGAACGGACGAGATCACCGCGCCGATCTTGGGGATAAGCCCGCATATGATCAGGAACAGGGCACCTATGGTTACGACCGTGCGGCTCATGACACCGGTCATGGCAATCAGGCCGACGTTCTGACTGAACGACGTGTTCGGCAGGGCCCCAAAGACGCCTGATACCGCAGTTCCAAGACCATCGGCAAAAGTCGCGCCCTGAATTTCCTTGTCGGTTGCCTCGCGTCCCGCGCCCCCCTTGGTGATACCGGACACATCCCCGACCGTTTCAACAGCCGATACAAAGGACATCGCACAAAACCCGATGATCGCCGCAAATGTAAACTCGATACCGAAGTGAAACGGGTTCGGCATGGCAAACGGAGCCGCGCGCCCGACATTGCCCAAGTTCACCTGACCCAGTGCGAATGCCACAACATATCCGACCAACAAGCCAATCAGAACCGCCGACACCGACAACATACCGCGGGCAAAAAACTTCAGGCCCAGCGTAACAACAATCACAGTTCCGGCCATGAGCCAGTTCAGACCAGAGCCGTATTCTTCGGTACCGATGGCGGGTACACCCCCTGCGGCGTACTGGACGCCGACCTTGACAAGCGCAAGCCCGATCATGGTCACGACAAGACCGGTAACCAAGGGCGGAAGCGCAAAGCGAATACGGCCAATGAACAACCCAAGGCTGGCATGAAACAGGCCGCCAACGACTATACCACCCATCAATACGGCAATCGCGTCAACGCCCTTACCAACCACCAAGGGGATCATGATCGGAATAAAGGCAAATGACGTTCCCTGCACGATTGGCAGGCGGGCGCCAACAGGCCCCAGCCCAATGGTCTGGAACAGTGTCGCAACGCCCGCAAAGAACATCGACATCTGGATCATGTAGATCATCTGCGGGAAATCGGGGCTGTTTGAACCAAACCCGAAACCCGCCGCACCACAGACGATGATGGCTGGCGTGACATTGGAAACAAACATCGCCAGAACGTGCTGAATTCCCAAAGGTACCGCCTTCAGGATTGGCGGGGTGTAGTTCGGGTCGCGGAGCTGCTCCGGCGTCCCTAAAGTTGCATCTGACATCGCGCTTTTCCTCCCAAAAAAACAGCGTGGGCCGGCTCCTCTTCCGGCAATGTCCCTTATTCAGTGATCGTGTAGGCGTTCTGGAACCAATATTCCTCAAGGTTGGGCCCGTTTCCTATTCGGTCGACCACGGCGAACAACCCGGGGGGATGAAGCGGTGTCAGCACCCCATGCCAGGTGTTCCGGTGATAATTCACGCCCTGTCCGGGCGCGGTAATGAATGCAACCGGCTCACCAGGCACACCCGCGTTGTCGGGCGCGACGACAACGACAAAGGGTTTATCTGAAAGCGGCAGAAAGGCTTGACTGCCGTCGGGATGACGCTCGACCATTTCAAGTTTGATGGGCAAGTCGAAGGCCTGGGATTGGAATATGCTGATCCCTGCGCGCCCCTCATGGAAATCCAACTGGGCGCGATCATGGTAGCGCGCGCATTTTCCCTGATTGATGTATTTGTCCACCGCGCCAGACACTTCGATAACATCGCCGAACGGCGCAAAGGCCTCGGCGGTCAGTGGCCGGAGTTTCAGCGTGGATGTCATTGAGCGAATTTCTCGATCAGCCGCAACTCGGCAATCCGTTCGACCTGACGGCAGGCCTCGGTGAATTCGGTGTCTCGGTCACTGTCTATCCGACGGTGAAATGCCTCAAGAATGCTTGCTTTGGTATTGTCCTTGACCGCAATGATGAAAGGAAAACCGAACTTGGTCGTGTAGGCGTCGTTCAAGGCCGTGAAGGTCGCACGCTCATCATCCGTCAGCATATCCAGACCTGCCCCGGCCTGTTCTGCCGTGCTTTCCTTGGTCAGACGACCCGCAGCAGCAAGTTTGCCTGCCAAATCCGGGTGGGCTGTCAGGACGCCAAGCCGCTGGTCGGCTGTGGCAGAACGGAATACGCGCGCCAGTGCATTGTGAACCCCTGCGGCATTGTCATGTGTGCGGCCCAGCTCCAGATCAAAGGCCGCTTGGGCAATCCACGGGCTGTGTTCGAACACGCCGCCGAACTCGGCGACAAAGGTTGGCTCGTCCATTTCCGACGGTGTCAGCCGTCGACTTGGCGGATGCGTTTGCGCCCAGTGATCAGCGATTTGTTCACGCGTGGCAAACCAGACCCCGTCATGTTTCTTGAAGTGGTCGAGTGCGCGTTTCAGGGCCATGGCGCGACCAGGGCGACCGATGAGGCGGCAATGCAGTCCGATCGAAAGCATCTTCGGCTCACCCGCTTGGCCTTCGGCATAAAGCATGTCGAAGCTGTCCTTGAGATAGCTTTCAAACTGTTCGCCGTTGGTATAGCCCGCCTGAATTGCAAACCGCATATCGTTGCAATCCATCGTGTAGGGCACGATCAACTGATCCTTGCCACCAGCCTTGACCCAATAGGGCAAATCGTCGGCATAGCTGTCGGCAATATAGGCCAGCTCGCCTTCGGCGGCGGCCAGATCGACCGTGTTCATCGAACAGCGGCCCGTGTACCAGCCACGTGGGGGCGTGCCGACGACCTCGGTATGAAGCCGGATCGCCTCACGGATCTGGGCGCGTTCTTCTTCCGCGTCCATGTCCTTGTGCTCAACCCATTTCAGGCCATGGCTGGCAATCTCCCAGCCTGCGGCCTTCATCGCCGCAACCTGCGCCGGTGCACGGGCCAATGCTGTGGCAACGCCATAAACCGTGACGGGTAGGTCCTGTAAAAGCCGATGCACCCGCCAGAATCCGGCGCGGCTGCCGTATTCGTAAATGGATTCCATGTTCCAGTGCCTTTGCCCGGTCCAAGGGGCCGCACCGGTGATTTCGGAAAGAAACGCCTCGGATGCGGCATCCCCGTGCAAAACGTTGTTTTCGCCGCCTTCTTCATAGTTCAGCACAATCTGAACCGCGATCTTGGCCCCGTTTGGCCAGTTTGCATTGGGCACTTGCCGACCATAGCCGGTCATGTCTCGTGGATACCGCGTCACATCAATTTCCCTCTTGGTGAAAAAACGAATAACCCAAACAATCACCTATGTTTTTCAAAAAATTCTGTAAGCAGTCTTTTGACAGACTGCCTTTGCCTGCCGCGAAGGTATTGCAATAGTAACAGCAATGCTTAGCGAGAGGTGCAAATGGCCGGTTACCTTACAACACATGTCCTGGATACGGCGCGGGGCTGCCCGGCCAGTGGGATGAAGATCGAGTTGTTCCGGATCAACGGAACAGACCGCACGTTGCTGAAAACTCTGCTCACCAACGAGGACGGCCGCACCGATGAACAAATCCTTCCCGAGGCCGAGTTTTCGACAGGCGAATACGAGTTGGTGTTTCATGCGGGCGAATACCTCGACGCCACTGGCGTGCCACCTGAAAGCCCGCGTTTTCTGGATTTGATCCCGATCCGGTTCGGGATGTCCGAACACGCCCACTATCATGTTCCGCTGCTACTTTCGCCTTTCAGCTACGCGACTTATCGCGGAAGCTGAGCGTTGCGCTGCGTGTTCCTGTAGACTGACAATTGTATTGTTATTTTTGATACTGCTTGATCTTTCGTAGCAATACCCGATGAAACCTCTGTCGCCTAGAGTGCCGAAGAACTTGGATATGTAGGAGCAACGCCATGTATGACTTGGCTGTTATGTGGGAGTGGATGGCCTTTTCCGTCCGCTGGCTGCATGTGATCACGGCGATGGCGTGGATCGGCGCGTCATTCTATTTTATCGCGCTCGACCTTATGCTTAAGCCGAACCCTGCCTTGCCAGAAGGGGCCTATGGCGAAGAGTGGGAGGTGCACGGGGGTGGGTTCTATCACACCGTCAAATATCTTGTCGCACCTGCACGTATGCCCGAGCACCTGACCTGGCATAAATGGCAGAGCTACACGACATGGCTTTCGGGTGCGGCCTTGCTCATGATCATATATTGGGTCGGGGGCGAGTTGTTCCTGCTTGATCCGACCAAAGCGGACCTGGCGTTGTGGCAGGGGATATTGATCTCGGGCGGGTCACTGACCATCGGCTGGCTGCTTTACGACCAGATGTGCAAATCGCGCCTGAGTGAGCGACCCACCGCGCTGATGCTGTTGCTGTTCGTGATTCTGGTGGCAATGTCCTGGGGTTACAATCAGATCTTTACCGGTCGTGCCGCGCTTTTGCACCTGGGTGCGTTCACCGCAACCATCATGACGGCAAATGTGTTTTTCCAGATCATGCCCAACCAGCGGATCGTGGTGGAAGACCTCAAGGCGGGCCGGACGCCGGACGCCAAATATGGAAAAATCGCCAAGGTGCGGTCGACGCACAACAACTACCTGACGCTGCCCGTCGTGTTCCTGATGCTGTCGAACCATTATCCTTTGGCCTTTGGCACCCAGTATTCATGGATCATCGCCAGCCTGATCTTCCTGACCGGTGTAACCATCCGCCACTACTTCAACACGATGCACGCAACCGGGAAAGGGCCGCACTGGACCTGGGGTGTTACTGTCATTCTCATGATCGTGATCGCATGGCTGTCTTCTGTCAGAACCGGCGAGACATGGGAGGACGCCGAAGCAAGGGCGCTGACACCTTACGAAGAAAAATTTGCGTCGGCTGCGGGGTTTGAAGAAGCCTATGACACTGTTCTGGGCAACTGCTCGATGTGCCATGCCCGCGAGCCGGTTTATGGCACCATGAAATGGGCCCCCAAGAAGGTTTATCTTGAAACACCCGGCGATGTTGCCCGGCACGCCGACCAGATTTACCTGCAGGCCGGAATCAGCCATGCAATGCCGCCACCTTCAGCGGTTCAAATGGACGTAGAAGCGCGCCAAACCATCATCGCATGGGTACGCGAGGTCAAAGGGCGGTAGGATTTTCGCAGGACGACTTACTGGCCTTCACTTCTTACCCCTGCCGCGGCACGAACCCCCAAGTCTTTGCCACTCAAACAAAGCAGGGCGCGCAAGACCTGTTGCCGCCCCCGGCCTAGCGCGATGGTGGGGTCAGCCATTGGGCCGACATACCAAAGTTTGAATTCTTTAACTCTTGCTTGGCAATCGCCTGCAAATGAACCTCATCCGGCCCATCCGCATATCGCAGCGCGCGTGCCCAGGTATAGCTGTCGGCCAGCGGAGTATCCGGGGTCATGCCCATCGCCCCAAAGACCTGCATCGCACGATCCGTCACAGCGGCATGAACATTGGGTGCCACCACCTTGATCAATGAAATCTCTCGGAACGCTTCTTTGGCGCCCACCTGATCAATCTTCCAGGCTGCTTTCAGGGTCAGCAACCGCGCCTGTTCGATCTCTAACCGGGACTTGGCGATCCATTCGCGGATCACGCCTTGTTCTGCAAGCTGCTTGCCAAACGCCTTTCGCTCCTGCGCGCGTTCGACCATCAGGTTAAGCGCCATTTCCGCCGCACCGATCGATCGCATGCAATGGTGGATGCGACCCGGCCCAAGCCGGGCCTGCGCCAGTGCGAACCCGCTGCCTTCCTCGCCCAAAAGATTGCTGACCGGGACGCGCACATCCTTGAAGACCAGCTCGGCATGGCCTTCGGGGTCGTGCATGTTCAGAATGGTCGGGTTGCGAACAATCTCAAAACCGGGTGTGTCCTTCGGGACAATGACCATGCTTTGCTGTTTGTGTCGATCCGCATTGGGATCCGTTTTACCCATCACGATAAACAATCTGGTGTTCGGATGGCAGGCGTTTGTGATGAACCACTTGCGGCCATTAATGACATATTCATCCCCCTCTCGCCGGATCGAAGTGGTAATATTGGTCGCGTCCGAACTGGCCACATCCGGTTCAGTCATCGCAAACGAGGATCGGATTTCACCGTTCAAAAGCGGCACCAGCCACGTCTCGCGCTGTTCCGAGGTGGCGAACATGTGCAACAGTTCCATGTTTCCGGTATCCGGCGCACTGCAATTGAACACTTCCGAAGACCAGGCCACCTGCCCCATAAGTTCGGCCAGCGGCGCGTATTCCAGATTGCTCAGCCGGGTGCCGGGTTCATCGTCGCGCAGGCTGGGCAGGAACAAGTTCCACAACCCTTCGGCCCGGGCCAACGCCTTGAGATCTTCCATAAACGAGACCGGGAAACTGCCTGCCGCCATTTCTTCTTTGTGATCGCGTATGCGCGGGTAGATATGCGCCTCCATAAACGCTTTCAGGCGGTCATACATTTCCGTGGCGCGCGGCGATGGGGCAAAATCCATGGCGGTTCCTTCCGGTGCGTTGTGGCGGTGGTATCCTCGAACCCTGTTTGCGCCAGCACGGCCGCCAAGGCACTGTCTTCTGGTGAGTTTTATCTGGCGCTTGATTACGCTCAGTTTGCGCAATCAATCCGATATGAAAAGAGGAAAAAACCAATACCGCAGTCTGCCGGCGTGAAACGTCAGGTCATTGCACGTCAGCCTTATGACCCGGGCTCAGTCATAAGGCTCATTTGTCTTTGCTCTCAGAACCGGGTGGACCAACAAAACGCAAGGGCTTGATCGAGCCCCACTCGGAGATTTGCTCCGCGGGGCGAAATTCACATCGCCCGCCCCCGAAAGCGCCTCTCAACCTGCCTTTGGCGTTCACACAGAACTAGGCCGGTGGTTTCAGGCCCAGCTGTTTCACGGCGGTGCCTGCTGTCTGAACCCAACGCTCTTTTAGGGCGTTGTTACCATTGTGGCGCAAGCCCAGCGATTTCAGAAGCTCAAACCGTTTCAAATCATCGCCACCAAAGGACACAGCGACACGCGGCCACCAATAGTTAACCGCATCCTGCATCTGCTCTGTCTCTCCGCTCTTGGCAAGCTTCACAGCACCTTCCAGCGCCAACGCACCATGATGGGCTTCGACCGGGGCGATGCTGCGGAACGCTTCGGCCAACGGTTGATAGGAAACCATTGAAAACTCGGCCAGTTGTTCCATGACCGCACGGCTCATCAGCAGGTTCATGATGACGGCGTCGGTCCAGCCCGAGATCGGATAATTGAATACGGCAAGGCGCATGTCATGCGCGCTGCGGGTCGCGCCGATATCTGCGTCTCGATCCAGGCGCGCCGTCCACGGATGATGTGTGGCATATCTCTCGGTATCGGCCCCGAACTCACCCATTATCCTGAGAACCTGATCGGCGTGATCCGTTTTCTCAAGAACAATCCTGGCGGCTGCGATCCGTTCCTTGATGCCCGGACCCTGATTGATGATGTCCGCAAAACCGGCGGCACCGGCAAGTTCGCTGTCCACGAACGTGGCCATCAGCTTCATGAGTTCGGCGCGGTAGCGCGGCGGAACATTGGTCGGGTTGGTCAGCACACCGCCTGCGGCCAGATAGCTGTCGAGTGTCATGGTGTCAGTCATCGGTCTTCTCCCTTTACTGGTCGTAGTCCACGACCACACGGTCGGTGACCGGATAGGCCTGACAGCTCAGCACATAGCCTTTTTCAACCTCGTAATCCTCAAGCGCGTGATTGGCGAGCATTTCAACTTCGCCTTCCAGAACGCGGCAGCGGCAGGTTGAACAGACACCGGCCTTGCAGGCGTAAGGGGCGTCCATGGCATTTTCCAAGGCTGCGTCCAGAATGGATTGGTCCTTGGGCAGAGTTATCGTCTGAGTGGACCCATCAAGAGTGATTGATGCGCTGGTTTGGTTCGCCTGCGTACCCGCATCTGCCGCACCTTCCTTGCGTTTGGCCCGGCCCGGCTGAGCGCTGGCAAAGAGTTCAAACTTGATCTGCCTGTCGTCAAGACCATGCGCGCGCAGCGCGGCAGCAATCCCCAGCATCATCGGCTCGGGGCCGCAGATAAAGGCTGTGTCCACGTTCTGAATATCGACCCAATGTTCGAACAGGTCAGCGCATTTTTCCTGCGTCACCAGACCGGTGAACAGGTCTATCTCCTGCGCATCCGCCTCAAGAATATGGATTACGTTCAGGCGGCCCATATAGAGGTTCTTCAGGTCTTCCAGCTCCTCGCGGAACATGATCGTGTTGATGCCCTTGTTGGCGTAGATCAGCGTAAAGCGGGATTTGGGTTCGCGGGTCAGTGTCGTCTTCAGGATCGACAGAACCGGCGTGATGCCAGAGCCGCCAGCGAAACCGAGATACTGCTTTTCCGCATCAGCATCGATCGGAGTGTGAAAGCTGCCCATCGGTGGCATCGCCTGCACAACGTCCCCGACGTTAAGCTCGGAATTGGCCCAACTGGAGAACGCGCCGCCGTCGACACGTTTGATCCCGACTTGCAGTACCCCGTCATCCTTGCCCGCACAAATGGAGTAGGACCGGCGCAGCTCTTCTCCGTCAAAGTCGCGGCGAAACGTCAGGTACTGGCCTGCGGTGAAATCGAATTGATCCGCCGCGCCGTTGACGGGTTCAAGCGTCACGACAACCGCATCGCGGATGGTTTTGTGGATGTCGGTGACTTTCAGGTCATGAAAACGTGCCATCCGGTGCTCCTCCTCAGATGCACTTGAAATAGTCAAAGGGTTCCAGGCAGTCAGTGCAGCGCCAATGGGCCTTGCACGGGGTCGAGCCGAATTGGCTGACCTTTTCAACCGCTTTACTGCCGCAATGTGGGCAACGCTCTGGCCCGCCCGCCGGTTGTGGCGGGGCGATGCCAAACTCTTCCAGCTTGGCGCGACCTTTTTCGCTCAGCCAATCGGTTGTCCAGGCTGGTGAGATGCAGGTTTCTATGCGCAGATCTCCGATGCCGTGATCGCGCAGGGCGGTTTCGATATCCATACTGATGATGGATGTCGCCGGGCAACCGGAATAGGTTGGCGTGACGGTTACGACCAGAGTGTCAGCGTCCCAGCGCACATCGCGCACAATGCCCAAATCCACGACGGAAATAACCGGGATTTCGGGATCGGGCACGGCATCCAGCCAGCTCCATATCTGGTCAGTCGAGACCCGCATCCGCTTTTACCAGCTTGCACCGGGATAGGCGCGCTGCAGCCACTGCATCTGCGACAGCAGATGGCCCAGATGTTCGGTATGCATGCGCCCGTCCCGCCCGCCTTTATGGGCAAATCGGCTTTCCGGAAGGGTCAATGTCGCCTTGGCCAGAACCCGTTTGACCAACGCATCATATTCGTCGCGCAGGTCGGCTGGGTTCGGCGCAATCCCGGCCGCAGCAATCTGAGCGTCGATGTCGTCGCTGACAAACATCTCGCCTACATATGGCCAGAGGTAATCCAGCGCCGCCTGCATCCGGGTGTGACTTTCTTCGGTTCCATCACCCAGACCTACGACCGTTTCTGCCGAACGCTCCAGATGATAGGCGACTTCCTTGCTGGCTTTGGCAGCAATCGCGGCGACACGATCATCAGAAGATGTCAGAAGACGACCGAGCATGATCGAATGCCAGGCATCGAACAGGAACTGGCGCATCAGGGTGCGGCCGAAATCACCGTTCGCAACCTCTACCAGCAACACATTGCGGAAATCCCACACGTCGCGCAGAAATGCCAGATCATCGGCGGTTTTGCCGCCACCCATCTCTCCGGCAAGGCCAAGCCACATCTGGGTCTGCCCAATCAGGTCCAGCGCCGTGTTGGCCAGTGCAATATCCTCCTCCAACACTGGCGCGTGGCCGCACCATTCGCTGACGCGATGGCCCAGGATCAGGGTATTGTCCCCCATCCGCAGCAGGAACTGCTGAAACGCTTCGTCGCGGGTCATCACATCGCCCCCACTTCTTCGGGGATGTCGAAAAAGGTCGGGTGTCGGTACACTTTGCTTTCGCTGGGCTCATACAACGGGCCTTTGTCACTGGGCGACGAGGCCGAGATGTTGTTGGCTTCTACCACCCAGATCGAGACGCCTTCGTTGCGGCGGGTATAGACGTCGCGTGCGTTCTTGATCGCCATTTCCGCGTCCGGGGCATGCAGCGAGCCGACATGTCGGTGGCTCATCCCATGTTGACCGCGGATGAAGATTTCCCACAGGGGCCATTCGGTATTCATCGGGTTTCCTCCTCAGGGTAAGCTTATTCGGCGGCCAGATTGCCGGCCTGTTTCTTGCGGGCGTGGGCCAACAGCCCGTCACGCACCCATTTGCCGTCATCCCAGGCCTTGTTGCGCGCCGCCAGACGGTCGACGTTGCAGGGGCCGTTTCCCTTGATCACATCGAAGAATTCCGACCAATCCGGCTCTGAGAAATCGTAATGCCCACGCTCTTCATTCCACGTCAGGTCGGGATCAGGGATGGTCAGACCCAGATATTCGGCCTGTGGGACGGTCTGGTCGACGAATTTCTGGCGCAGCTCATCATTGGTGTTGATCTTGATCTTCCACGCCATCGACTGCGCGGAGTGGACAGAATCCTTGTCGGACGGTCCAAACATCATCAGAGACGGGTACCAGAAGCGATTCATCGCGTCCTGCGCCATCTTGCGTTGCTCGGGCGTGCCTTCGGCCATCTTGCGGATCGCGTCATAGCCTTGGCGCTGATGGAAGCTTTCTTCCTTGCAGATGCGGATCATGGCGCGCGAATACGGCCCGTAAGACGTTCTTTGCAGCGGCACCTGATTCATGATTGCAGCGCCATCGACCAGCCATCCGACCGCGCCGATATCCGCCCAGTTCAGCGTCGGGTAATTGAAGATCGACGAGTATTTCATGCGACCGTCCAGTAGCATCTCGGTGATCTCATCGCGGCTGACACCCAGTGTTTCGGCCGCACAATACAGGTAGAGCCCATGGCCGGCTTCATCCTGCACCTTGGCCAGAAGGATCGCCTTGCGTTGCAGCGTCGGTGCACGTGTGATCCAGTTCCCTTCGGGCAATTGCCCGACGATCTCGGAATGCGCGTGCTGTCCGATCTGGCGGATCAGCGTCTTGCGATACCCCTGAGGCATCCAGTCCTTGGGTTCGATCTTGATATCCGCGTCGATCCGCGCCTGAAATTCAGCAAGCTTTTCAGGATCATCGTTTGACGCCTCGGATTCTACCATCTGAGCATACATGTCCCGCCTCCTCCGTTACACGCGTTCAAGAATAAGTGCAGCGCCTTGCCCGACGCCGACGCACATTGTGCAAAGCGCATAGCGCCCTTTGGTGCGTTTCAGTTGGTACGCTGCGGTCAACACAAGTCGGGCGCCGCTCATTCCCAATGGATGACCAAGGGCGATTGCACCGCCATTCGGGTTCACATGGGCGGCGTCATCAGGCAGGCCCAACTCTCGCAGTGTAGCCAGACCTTGCGACGCGAAAGCTTCGTTCAACTCGATCACATCCATCTGGTCGATGCTCAGCCCGGAGCGTGCCAAAACCTTTCGGCTGGCAGGAACCGGACCAATACCCATGACCCGCGGCTCGACGCCCGCGACGGACATGCCAACCACACGGGCAATCGGGGTCAGGCCGTTCTTTGTCGCTGCCGCTTCGTTCGCCATCAGGATCGCGGCTGCACCATCATTCACACCCGAGGCGTTCCCTGCGGTCACTGTTTTGTCCGGCCCGTTCACACCCACGAGGCCCGAGAGTTTTTCCGCTGTGGTTCCCGGGCGAGGGTGTTCATCCGTATCGACAACAATCGGATCGCCTTTGCGCTGTGGAATCGTAACCGGTGTGATTTCCTCGTGGAACACGCCTGCCGCGTGGGCCGCAGCCCATCGCGCCTGGCTGCGCGCGGCAAAGGCGTCCTGGTCTTCACGGCTGATCCCGTAGTCTTCGGCCACATTGTCAGCAGTTTGCGGCATGGAATCGACGCCATACTGCTGCTTTAGCTTTGGGTTCACAAAGCGCCAGCCAATCGTGGTGTCGTAAACCGCATTGCTGCGCGTAAACGCCGCCGTCGCTTTGGGCATCACAAACGGTGCGCGCGACATGCTTTCCACGCCACCTGCGACAGCAAGATCATAATCGCCTGCCTTGATGCCCCGCGCCGCCATTCCGACAGCATCCATGCCACTGGCACACAATCGGTTTATCGTTGTTCCCGGCACGTCCGTCGGCAATCCGGCCAGCAGGGCTGCCATCCGGGCAACGTTGCGATTGCTCTCTCCTGCCTGGTTGGCATCGCCAAAAATGACGTCATCCACACTGGTCCAGTCGACTTGCGGGTTGCGCGCCATCAGGGCCGCTAGCGGGATAGCCGCCAGATCATCCGTGCGAACCGATGAAAGCGCACCACCATACCGCCCAATCGGGGTGCGGGTTGCGTCGCAGATGAAGGCATCCATCAATTGGGTCTCCCATTGGAACACAAGTCATTAACCGTCTGGTCGGTTAATAAATGCTCAATCGATTCGGCGCAAGCATTATGTTACCATGTAATCGCTCATATAAGTTTTCTGTAACATAAAATGGTCCTTCTTTCACATCCGTCTTCCAACGCCCAAGAGCGCCATCCCCGGACACGGCAAGAAAAGAGTTAACAACCCACCGCAGATTCCAGTTTGGCAAGATCCGGTTTGGGCAATTGTCCCAGCAATCGGGACACCGCCGCGCGACACTCCGTGCCTTTCCAATCAGCAGGCAAAAAGGCCGGGGGCAGGGATGGATGGCGTAGAACCAAACGACGCCACCCATGCACAATCAATACGCGCAGCACCGCTATTTTCAGCGGATCGCCGACGCCATCGACAGGCAACAGTTGCTCGGTGATCTGAATGGAGTGCAAGAACTGATCATAGGCTGACTTCAACGGTTCAGGGCCACAAAGGTCGCACAGCCAGCCTGGAACTGAAATGGCGCTGCTTTCAACACCCAGCAGTTCTTCAAGGTTCTCGGGGACGGGGCCTGCCGACATGGCTGTTGTGGGGTTAACTGAAATATAATCTCCGGTCAGCATCAGATCTGCCAGCTCTTTTCGCGAACATTCCGAGTTGCTGGCGATAAGCATATGCCAGATTTCTGGCGTATTCGTCTCGCGGGAATAGATGCGCGGGGCGGCGGCGGCGCTTTGACTGCGGCCAAATTCGGTCAGTCTGTGAACGCTGTTTCGCCCGACCCGCGTACTTTCGATCCAGCCTTCCTTGCGCAGCCTGTGCAGCGCAACACGCGTGGCTTCTGCCTTGATCCCAGCAAGGTTGGTCAGCGCTGTGATCAGCGCGCCACTAACCTGGTCAGACCCGCTCTGGGCCAGATCACCGAAAATTGTGACCAGCACTGACCACACACGTTGCGTGCCAGTTGTGGTCAACTGGCTGACGCAGGTTTCGAACCATTCTGGGGCCGTATCTTTCATAAGCACAGTATAATCGGGCCGGAGGGAAATGCCATCCAGCCCCTGCGCAGCTGCACCTTCGCCTAGTAGGCAACCATGGTCAGCAACTCATATTCTGCGACCAGGTCATCATCCTGCTGTGTCAGGGTAACGTGCCAGCGAACCTCGCCGTAGTCATCATTGCGCTTGGTTTTGTGCTTGACAGTCAAACGCACCTTGATGGTGTCGCCAGCCTCGACCGGTTTCATGAAGCGCAGCCCGTCAAGACCGGTATTTGCCAAAACCGGCCCCTCGTTCGGTTCGACGAACAATCCGGCTGCAAAAGACAACAGCAAATATCCATGTGCAACGCGACCCGGGAAGAACGGGTTACGTTCCGCCGCCGCCTGATCCATATGCGCATAGAAGGTATCACCGGTGAAGTTGGCGAAGTGTTCAATGTCCTCCATGGTGATGGTTCTTGGCGCCGTGTGAAGGGTCTCGCCAATCGACAGATCGTGAAACCGACGGGTAAAGGGATGAGCAGGACCTTCGACTTCGGTCGCGCCAGGCACCCATTTCCGGCCAATCGCTGTCAGCAGATCGGGCGAACCTTGAATGGCAGTGCGCTGCATATAGTGTTTCACACCCCGCACCCCGCCCATTTCTTCGCCGCCACCGGCGCGTCCTGGACCGCCATGAACCATGTGCGGCAGAGGTGAGCCATGACCGGTGGATTCCTTCATCGAGTCACGGTTGTTGAAATACAGACGCCCATGATAAGCCCCTGATCCCATGGCAACCTGTCGCGCCACGTCGGGATCATGGGTGATCACCGATGCCACCAGAGAGCCCTGCCCCCGGTTCGCCAGTTCTATGGCATGGTCAAGATCGCGATACCCCATCACTGTGCTGACCGGACCAAAGGCTTCGGTGTCGTGCACGCGCTGCGCCGCGTCAGGATTGGCGCAGTGGAAGAGCATGGGCGGCAGGAACGCACCCTTTTCGGCATCAGCGCCTTCAACCGCGAAATCATCGGGGTTGCCGAAGACACGCTCGGCCTCTTGCCCAAGGATAGCGGCCTTTTCCAGAACATCACGCTTCTGACCGTTCGAAACCAACGCACCCATGCGGGTGGTTTCCAACTTTGGGTCGCCAATGACCGTTTTCGCCAGTCGTGCCGACAGCGCCTCGATTACCGCCTGTACCTGCGGTTCGGGTGCGATGATCCGACGGATTGCGGTGCATTTCTGCCCTGCCTTCGTGGTCATCTCGCGCTGGACTTCCTTCACGAAGAGGTCAAATTCCGGCGTACCCGGCACGGCATCGGGGCCAAGGATCGAACAGTTCAGGCTGTCCTGTTCCGCAACAAACCGTACCGAGTTCTCAAGGATCACCGGATTGGAGCGCAGTTTCAGGGCTGTATCGGCGGATCCGGTAAAGCTGACCACGTCCTGCATGGTCAGACGGTCCAGCATGTCACCCAAACCACCCGAGACCAACTGCAATGCGCCGGTTGGCAAGATGCCGGACTCAAGCATCAACCTGACACACAGCTCGGTCACATAACACGAGCTCGTGGCTGGTTTTACAATCGCCGGAACGCCCGCCAGAAGGGTCGGGGCAAGCTTCTCTAGCATCCCCCAAACCGGAAAATTGAACGCGTTGATGTGAATTGCCACACCTTGCAGCGGGGTGCAGATGTGCTGCCCCAGAAAGGTGCCGTTGCGCGACAACTGCTCGACCTCACCGTCCAGATAGACATGTCCATCCGGCATTTCACGACGGCCTTTTGCGGCAAAAACAAACATCGTTCCGATGCCGCCGTCGATATCAATCATATGATCCGATTGCGTCGCACCAGTGTTGAAAGACAAATCATACATGGCCTGCTTGTGCTGGCCCAAATGCATAGACAGCGCCTTGAGCATTTTGGCCCGTTCATGGAACGTCATTTTGCGCAGTGCCGGCCCCCCGACATTGCGCGCATAGTCCAACATCCCCTGGACATCCAGCGCGCTGTTACCCGCTGCGGCGATAACCTCGCCGGTCACAGCGCTTGTTATTGCGCGGGCACCCTCGCCGGGCGAAACCCACTCACCAGCTGCAAAGCTGGAAATCTGTTGGATAGTCATGAGCGTCTCCTCATCTAGGTCGCGATCCCCGCGTTGCCACAGGCCGGTCTTGCGAAATCATATTTTAAACCGTACGGTCGGTCAATAAATTACCAAGCTATTTTCCCAAGCTAGGGTTTTCAGACCCGCGCGGGTATTCGTGCAAACCCCCGAAACCGGATGCGCCCGCCCCGTTCGGCGCCGTCGGTGATGCGATAGTCTGGAAAACGGGCCAGAAACCGGCCCACAGCCACCCGGCCCTCCAGACGCGCGAGGGTCAGACCGACGCAAGTATGGGGGCCTCCGGCAAAAGCGTGATGCTTGTTCGGGCGTCTGTCCAAGATCATCTCGTCAGACCGGTCAAACTGCCGTGGATCACGGTTGGCCGCGCCGATACACAGATGAACATCAGTACCTGCCGGAATGGTCTGACCGTGGAATACTACATCAACGGTGGTCAGACGATTACCGAACTGGTTCGGGCTTTCCAGCCGCAGAAACTCGTCCACGGCCGAACCGATCAGATCCGGGTCGGCCAGTAACTCCGCCCGCTTGGCGCGGTGCCGGTCCAACAGGTCCAATGCGTTGCCGATCAGGTTTGTTGTGGTCTCGTGACCCGCATTCAGGATGAAAATGCAGTTCTGATACAGCTCGACCTCGGTCAGGCCACCATCCGTGTCGTCCTGCATCAGCCGGGTCAGGACATCCGTTGCCGGGTCCCCGGGGTTGGCGCGGCGATCCTCGATGATATGCCGCAGGAAGTCCTTGAAATCCGAGACCGAGCGGTTACCCCACTCTTCCTGCTCTGGCGTCAATTGCGGCTCCAACGCTCCAAGAATGGCCAGAGACCAATCGCGCAGTGGCCCGCGTTCGGATCGTGGTATACCCAGCAGATTGCCGATGATCTCGATCGGGATTGCTCCGGCAAAATCCTCGATCAGTTCGACGTTGCCCTTGACCAGCATCTCGTCCAGCAGCCCATCGACAAGCTGGATCAGACCCGGTTCCATTTGCGCCAACGCGCGTGGGTTCATCGCGCCGACCATCACCTTGCGAACACGGGTATGCAGCGGCGGGTCATTAAACACCAAACTGGTGGTGTGGTGCTCATACAAGGGGCTGTCGACCCCGAATTTGGGACCAAATACCGCTTTCTTGTCCGATATGAATCGCGACGTGTCCCGGTAAACAAGGTCCAGGTCCTGGTATCGGGACAGGATAACCGATCCGTCAGGCTGCCAGCAGACGGGTGTATCTTCGCGCAGCGCAGCGTAGGCAGGATAGGGATCTGTATGAAACCCGTCTGGAAGCGCGGTCAGAGAGAACATCAGTGCCCCATCGCCCCCATTTGTTCAGGTAGAACCAACACCAACCATGGCACCAGAACGATCAGAGCCAGCCGGAAGATATCCGCCACCCAGAACGGAGTGACACCCTTAAAGATTGTTCCTGTTGACACATCTCCGACCACGCCTTTCAGAATGAAGACATTCAAGCCGACGGGTGGAGTGATCAGGCTGATCTCGGTCACGACAACCACAACAATGCCGAACCAGATCGGATCATACCCCAACGATGTGACCAACGGGAAAAAGATCGGAACCGTAAGCAGCAGCATCGACAGGGATTCAAAGACGCAACCCAGAATGATGTAGATCCCAAGGATCATCAGGATCACGACGAAAGGTTCCACGTCATAGGCCGTAACCAATGCGATGAGCGCTTCGGGCAGACCGGCAAGGTTGATGAAATTCGAAAAGATCTGTGCCCCGATCAGAACCGAGAACAATGCCGCTGCGGTATAGGTGGTTTCCTTCAGCACCTCAAACGTCGACCCCAAAGTAAGCCCGCCTCGTGACAGAGCGATCAGGAAAGCGCCCATTGCGCCCATGCCTGCCGCCTCGGTCGGGCTGAAGGTCAGGTTCAGCGGATGAAAATCGAAAGCTCCGTACAATCCGCCAATAACCAGAAAGAACAGCAGCAATACGGCCCAGACCGAGCGCACCGCCGACAAACGCTCGGACCAGCCGTGACGTTCACCCGCCGGTCCCGACTCGGGTTTGCGCGCGACGGTCCAGCTGACGGCGAGCAGGTAGAACAGAATGCCAAGCAGACCGGGAATGATACCCGCAACGAAAAGTTTCCCAATCGAGGTTTCGGTCAGCAGCCCGTAAATGACCAGGATCACCGAAGGCGGAATAAGGATACCAAGCGTACCGCCCGCTGCAATCGATGCCGTCGAAAGCTCGTCGGAATAACCATAGCGGCGCATTTCCGGCATTGCGACCTTGGACATGGTGGCCGCCGTTGCCAGAGACGAGCCGCAAATGGCCGAAAAACCCCCGCATGCTGCCACCGTCGCCATGGCGATACCACCCCGAAAATGGCCCAGAAAAGCGTTTGAAACTGCGTAAAGCTCGCGCGCAAGCCCACCTTTATTCACGAACAAGCCCATAAGGATAAACAGCGGGACGACCGACAAGCCGTAATCCTGCGCGGTGTCGGTGATCTGACGACCCACCATCGACATCGCGGCCTTCAACCCACGCTCGGACAGGATGCTGCCGCCGCGTTCATAGGCAAAGCCAAGCGTTCCGACCAATCCCATTGCAAACACGATGGGCAAGCGCACCAGCACAAGAACAAGAACAAGAACAAAACCGATCAGCGCAGCGGTCATTGGGGGTGCTCCGACAATGTATGGGGGGCAAAGAAGTGCAAGATGCCGGTGATGATCATTGCAACAGCGGTGATCGCTATGAACCCCGAGATGAACCAGCCTACATAGAAGACTGGGATCGAAAGATATTCCGTGACGTCCCCGTAATCCCGCGCACGTTCAGCCAATACCCAGACACGCTGAATTGGCCAAAAAAGCATGATGCCAGAGAACAGATATACAATCGCATCACGTACCCGACTTAACCGCAGACGTGAAAACAGCCCATCCGTCAAATCCACAGCGATTTGACCCTTGCCTGCCGAGATCATCGGCAAGACCGAGAACACGAGGACGGCCATCAGGATCCGGGTCAGTTCCGTGGCCGCCTCGATCGGGGCATTGAATACAGATCGTAGGATGACATCAAAGAAAGTCATCACCATCAGGATGAACAGCGCGGAACAGGCCAGCAGCGTAGGCACGATACTGACGCGACGCGCAAAGGTCACGAGAGATTGCATAACGGGTCCCCAGCGGGTGAAATCGGCTGGCGGATCGCGTCCGCCAGCCAGACTGCGTTATTGCGCAGCCATTTCATTTACGATCATGTCATAGGCGGCCTGGGCGTCGATGCCTGTGCCATTGACTTCGTCGATAACTTTGGCACGTACATCCACAGCAATTGCATTGAACTTTTCAAGATCTTCAGCGGATGCCGCATGAATCGCGTTGCCTTCGGTGCCTTCGGTCTCTTCGCGGCCGATCGCATCGATCTCATCCCAGATCTTGCCAATCTCGCGGCTCAGCGGTTCTCCGAAAACGTTTTCTTCCAGCGCTGCCTGCAGATCGGCGGGCAGGTCAGCAAAGGTGTCCTCGTTCATGATAAAGGCAAACGAACCGCGATACAGGCCGCCAGGGACCTCATAGACGTTCTGCGCCACTTCCGTCAGCTTGAAACCTTTACGGGATTCAAAGGGCATGACGACGCCATCTGCGGCCTTGGAGGCCAGGGTTTCATACACTTTCGGTGCAGGAACCTGGATACCGGTTGCACCCAGCGCCGTGCCCACGTCACCACCAACACCGCCAGGGATGCGAACCTTGAGACCCGAGACTTCGTCCAGAGACGTCACCGGGTTGCTGGAATGCAGCTGAGCCGGACCATGCGTGTGCAAGGCGATCACTTTCACGCCACGGTGTTCATCCGCCGCCTTCAAATGCGCGTCATATGCCCGCCAATACGCAACCGACGCAGCCTCGGCCGAACCTTCGTATCCGGGCAGTTCGATCATCTTGGTGGTGACAAACCGGCCTGGCTGATAGCCGTGGAATATGATCGAGGCATCAGCGGCGCCATCCATGATCAGGTCCATCTGCGCGGGGGGCGGGGCAAGGCCCAGCTTCAGCTCGGCGGTGACCTGACCATCGGTGGCCTCTTCGATCATCTCGACGAATTTCGGCCACATCTTGGCATTGATGCCATGGGTCGGCGGGGCCCAGCTGGAAATGGTCAGCGTATAATCTGCCGCAAGCGCCACTGTACCTGAAACGGCAAGCGCAGCTGAGGCAAGAAGTGTGCTCAACCTAGTGAATTTCATAGTTCTGTCTCCTCCCTGTGAAACATGAGTCAAGAATGCGTTAATGGTCACTTTTGTAACCATCAACATGTTAATTATTTTCAATACATCCCGCGACGTGCCATGAACCGGGGCTTTCCTTGGCAACGGCTTCCATCATTGCCTGCGACGTGCTGGTTCCGATTTCCTTGCAATAGTTCATCGGCCCGCCGCGCCAGCGCGGAAAGCCGTAGCCGTGAATTTGAACCATATCGACGGCTTCCGCGGACTCGGCGATCCCCTGCTGAATGATCAACGCGCCCTCGTTGGCCAGCACCGCCAAGATGCGCGACACGATTTCGTCCTGCGCGTATGCCCGCCGCGTTATGCCCTGTTCAGCCGAGTAGGACTCGATCAACGCCTCCACTTCGGGATCGCGGATCGGTTCGCGATGATCCACTTCATAGCGATACCATCCTTTGCCTGTGCGTTGGCCAAGACGACCCATCTCGCAAAGTTGGTCAGCGATCGTCACATGGCGTTCGTTCGGGTCGCGGGTTGCGGCATTGCGTTTTCGGTTGGCCCAGGCGATTTGGAGGCCTGTCAGATCTTGCAGCTCGTAAGGCCCCATGGGCATCCCGAAAGCTCGCATTGCCTGGTCCACCTGATAAGGCAACGCCCCATCCGCCAGCAAATAATCAGCCTCGCGCCGATACGCAGCCAACATCCGGTTGCCAATAAAACCATCGCAGATGCCCGACAGGACAGAAACCTTGCGAAGCCTTTTTCCAAGCGCAAACCCGGTAGCGACAACTTCGGGCGAAGTTTGCGGCGTATGCACGACTTCCAACAGCTTCATGACATGGGCAGGGCTGAAGAAGTGCAGACCAATGCACCGCGATTGATTTTCGATACCTGCGAAGATCTCGACCGGGCTCAAGTACGACGTGTTCGTGGCCAGAATCGCGTCACGCTGCATATGGCAGGCCAATTCTGCAAAAACCTGTTGCTTGACCGATAAGTCTTCAAACACAGCCTCGATAGCCAACTGAACGTCGGCAGCTTCGGAGTAGCTGTCCACGGCGCAAAACGCGGCAAGGCGTTCCTGCAGCTGTGCTTCGGACATCTTGCCCCGCTTGACTGCCCCCTTTAACAGCCCCTCAACCCGATCACGGGCTGCGGCCGCTGCTTCCATATCCCTCTCGATCAGAGTGACCGAAAGACCACCATTCAGGGCAGCGGTCGCGATCCCTGCCCCCATCAACCCGCCACCGACAACTGCGATCCGGCTGATATCGCGCGGGGTGACACCTGCGATAAACGAAGGTCTGGCCACCTGGCGCTCGGCAAAAAAGGCGTATCGCAGGGCGCGGCTTTCAGGGCTTTGACGCAGTGCCAGATGGCGCGCACGCTCTTTCGGCTGTGCGACAGCAAAAGGTTCGGACGACCAGCTGAGCGCGGTCAGGTTTTCCAGCGGTGATTGCTGACCCCTGGCGCGTTTTTTCAAAGCCTGACGGCTTGTCTTCAGAAGGTCAGACGCGACATTGCCAACGGGCCGTTGACTGACAGGTGCCGGGCGCTTTGGCAGGTTGGCGACAAAATCCAGAATAGCCGACATTGGGTTATCGGCAATCAGGTCAATTCCCCCGAGATTGGCCATTTCTTCCGCTTTCAGGATTTTTCCCGAACAGGCGATGTCGACCGCCGCTTCCATTCCAACAAGGCGCGGCAATCGCTGCGTGCCCCCCGCCCCCGGGATCAGGCCCACATTGACTTCCGGCAGCCCAAAGCAGGTGCCCGGCGCTGCGACCCGCCACGCGCAGGCCATGGCAATTTCAAACCCGCCACCCAACACGTTGCCGTGCATACAGGCGATAAACGGCACATTACTGTCTTCGATTTTTTGAACAACATCAGGCAAATGCGGCTCAACCGGAGCCGCGTCAAACTCGGACATATCACCGCCCGCGATGAATGTCCGACCGGCGCAGCACAGGACGGCAACCCGAGCTTTCTGAACTGCGTCGACCGCGTCGGCCAGACCCTGCCGAACGCCCGTCGAGGTTGCGTTCACCGGCGGGTTGTCGACCGTGACCCAGGCCACGTCGCCCTTAAAGTCAACACTCACCAGCGACGGTTGCGGCATTTGCATTCCCTTTGATCAGTCCAGATTCGGTTTGGGTTTATATATTGACCAACCGTTCGGTTAATGCAATGATTAAGTTGTCACGGGAACAGATGAGACAGCCATGAGCGATACGATCCTTGTACATGATCACGGAAACTGGGTTGAAATAACCCTGAACCGCCCCGACAAGCTGAACTCGTTCAATGAGGAGATGCATCTTGCCCTTCACGACGCGCTGCAGAGCGCGCGCGAAAATGGTGCCCGCGCGATTTTGCTGACCGGCGCAGGGCGCGGTTTTTGTGCGGGTCAGGACCTTGGAGACCGCGATCCCTCGAAAATGGATGGCCCGCCCGACCTGGGCAAAACTGTACGCACTTTCTATGCCCCTCTGGTGAGACTGATCCGGTCTTTGAATTTCCCGGTTGTTTGTGCCGTAAACGGCGTGGCCGCGGGCGCGGGCGCAAACCTTGCACTGGCCTGCGACATGGTTTTGGCCGGGGAAAGCGCAAAGTTCATTCAAAGCTTTTCTAAGGTCGGGCTGATTCCGGACACAGGCGGCAGCTGGCACCTGCCCCGATTGTTGGGCGAGGCGCGCGCAAAGGGGCTGGCCCTGACAGCATTGCCCCTAACCGCCAAGCAGGCCGAAGACTGGGGGTTGATCTGGAAAGCGTTGCCCGATGATCAGCTGATGACCGAAGCACGCGCTCTTGCCGCGCAACTTGCCAACGGCCCCACCCTTGGGTTGGGCCTGACCAAGCAGTGCATTCAAACAGCAGCCACCACATCCTTGTCCGATCAGCTTGAAATTGAAGCGGACGCAATGAAAACCTGCGGGGAAAGTGCTGATTACGCCGAAGGCGTGTCCAGTTTCCTCGAAAAACGCGCACCGCATTTTCAGGGAAGATGATGATGACCCCAAAAGAACGCGCCCAAAAATCCGCAGCGGCGATGTGGGCCAGTGACGAAGCCAGTAAATGGTTCGGGATGGAGCTTGTCGAGGTCGATGAAGGGCACGCAGTCCTGTCCCTGACTGTTGCGCCGCATCACTGCAACGGACATGGTATTTGCCATGGCGGAGTCACGCACGCTCTTGCTGACAGTGCTTTCGCCTTTGCCTGCAACAGCCGGAATGTTGCAACTGTAGCGCAGCATACGATGGTCAGCTATCTTGCACCGGGACGGAAAGGTGACTGCCTGACTGCTACCGCGACAGAAGTGAACCTGTCCGGTCGCAGCGGCATCTACGACGTCCGCGTCATCAATCAAGACGATACTCTGATCGCTGAGTTTCGCGGCATGTCCCGCACCATTGGCGGCCAGAATTTTCAAGAATAGTTTCGTGACTGGAGGAGTTACGCGATGAAAGACCTTTCCCCCAACAAAGCGGACCTTGACCCGATCGAAATCGCCTCGATCGACGAAATTCGCGCCACACAGCTTGAGCGTCTGAAGTGGTCCTTGCGTCATGCTTATGAAAACGTTCCGATGTACAAACAGCGCTTTGACGAGGCTGGCGTGCATCCTGACGATCTTCAGCAGCTTTCGGATCTGTCAAAGTTTCCGTTCACGTACAAAAACGATCTGCGCGACAACTATCCGTTTGGCTTGTTTGCAGTTCCGCGTAGCGAGATAATTCGCCTGCACGCGTCCTCCGGCACGACAGGCAAACCGACGGTGGTTGGCTACACAAAGAATGACATCGACAATTGGGCTGATCTTGGCGCGCGGTCTCTGCGGGCATCTGGGCTGCGCAAGGGCGACATGGTGCACAATGCCTACGGCTATGGGCTGTTCACCGGTGGGCTAGGTGCCCATTACGGGATCGAACGCCTTGGCGCGACCGTCGTCCCGATGTCGGGCGGGCAAACCGAAAAGCAGGTCAACCTGATCAATGATTTCCGGCCTGACGGGATCATGGTCACACCCTCCTACATGCTCAATATCCTTGAACAGTTCCACAAGGCGGGTCTCGACCCACGTGAGAGCTCGCTGAAGGTTGGTGTTTTTGGTGCGGAACCCTGGACTGACGCGATGAGGGCCGAGGTCGAGGCAGCCTTCGACATGCACGCCGTCGATATCTATGGTCTGTCCGAGATCATGGGCCCCGGAGTAGCCAATGAATGCGTTGAAACAAAAGACGGGCCAGTAATCTGGGAGGATCATTTCCTGCCAGAAATCATCGACCCGGTTACCGGGGAAGTCCTGCCCGATGGCGAAACCGGAGAATTGGTGTTCACGACACTGACCAAAGAAGGGTTGCCGATGATCCGCTATCGCACACGCGATCTGACATGCCTGCTGCCAGGGACAGCGCGGTCCATGCGCCGGATGGCAAAGATCACCGGCCGCAGTGACGACATGATGATCCTGCGCGGCGTCAACGTCTTCCCCAGCCAGATCGAGGAACAGGTCATGGCAACGGGCGGTCTTGCCCCCTATTACCAGATCGAGCTCTACAAATCCGGTCGCATGGACGCCATGCGGGTCTTTGTTGAATCTTCCCCAGATTCCACCGACGAGCTGTCGAAAACAGCCGCTGCACGGATGCTGACCAAGCGGATCAAGGACGTCGTTGGCGTTTCAACCGAAATTGTAGTAGGTGACCCCGGCGACGTCGAACGCTCTCAGGGCAAGGCGAAGCGCGTTGTAGACAATCGCGATAAGGACTGAGCCGTGGCCCGGACAATTGCCAAAGACCACGACCAAAAGCGGGAACAGATCCTGAAGATGGCGGCAAAAGTGTTTGCCGACCAGGGATTTGACCGTGCTTCGATGACCCTTTTGGCCAAAGAATGCGGGATATCGAAAGCAAACATATATCACTACTATGACAGCAAGGATGCCATCCTGTATGACATCCTTGAAACGTACCTGCGTGAGTTGCGGGACCGGATTTGCAATGTTGATCTGGACGGCCTTAGCCCCGAACAGAAATTGCGCAAAGCAGTGCGCGAGATCCTTTTTGCCTATCAAGGTGCAGATGACGAGCACCGGGTTCAGATCAGCGGCATGAGCGCATTGACCGAAGAACAGCAAAAACGTCTGCGGGGCTATCAGCTTGATCTGGTGAACTTTGTACGCGACATACTTCTGGAAATGTCGCCCGGATCCTTTGACGGCGCCAAGGACAAGCTTCGCGGTGCGACGATGTCAGTCTTTGGCATGTTGAACTGGTATTACATGTGGAACACCGGCGCAGGCGCTAAAGCCCGCGAGGATTATGCCGATCTGGTGAGTACCCTGACCATGCATGGTGTGCAAAAGCTTTAGGTTGTCCCCTCTGGCAAAACGACACCCGGGCTTTGTCAGGCGCGATATTCAAGATCTCGGGACAGGCCGGCAGGGTCACACAACATCCGATCAGCAGGCTTCCAGCCTTCAATGCTGCCCTGACGGCTTTCCCAGAGACAGCCTTTCAGGCAAAGTTGATATCGACTGCGCCGAACGGCCCGAAATCCGTGTGAATTTCTGTGCCCGGGGGGCACTCGACAGGGCGGATAAAACTGCCGGACAAAATAACCTGCCCCGGTTCTACGCTTTGTCCATATTGCGCCATGCGCCGGGCCAGCCAGACAACACTTTCGACAGGATCATTCAATACGCCGGCCCCTAGGCCGGTTTCCTCAATCTCACCGTTGCGGAAGGTCAAGGCGCCAACCCAGCGCAGGTCGAACGCGTCGATCGCATGCCGCTCGGAGCCCAGCACAATGCCCGCATTGGCGGCATTGTCGCTGATCGTGTCAAAGACGGTTCGGACCTTGCCAGTCTCGGGGTCCTGACGCTGAATACGTGTGTCCAGAATTTCAATCGCTGGCGCGACGTAATCGGTGGCGGATATAATAACGTCGCGGCTCACATTCTCGCCACCAACGGCGGATTTCATGACAAAGGCGATTTCAGCCTCGATTCGGGGCTGGATGAATCGGCCTGCAGGGACCGTACCACCGTTTTCAAACGCCATATCATCAAACAGGATGCCGCTGTCGGGAATGTCGATGTTCAGCGCATATTGCATCGCTTTCGACGTCAGACCGATCTTCCACCCGATGACCCTGCGCCCCTCGGCCAGTTTCTGGTGATAGATGGCATTCTGCACCTCATAGGCGTCGTCCATACCCATCTCGGGGTGGCGCAGGCTCAGCAGACCGATCTGGTCGCCGGTGCGTTCGGCCTGAAGCAGGTCGGCTGCCGCGCGGGCGTGCTCTTCCGGCGTCATATCTTCTCATCCTCGACCGTGTTGCGCAGGGTGCCGATACCTTCGACGGAAACCTCGATCACGTCACCCGGTGCAAGATATTTTGGCGGGTCAAAGCGCGCACCCGCTCCCGTAGGAGTACCGGTTACGATAATGTCACCCGGTTTCAGCGTCATGAAGGTCGAGATATACTCGATCTCGCGTCGGATCGGGAACATCATGCGGTCAAGGGTGTCGTCCTGGCGCAATTCACCATTGACGCGGGTCTGAATGCGGGCGTCATCTAATTGCGCCGGATCGGTGAAGGGCTCCAGCCACGGGCCGATCGACCCTGAATTGTCCCAGTTCTTGCCCTGAGTCACGTTGAACTTGGCATGGCGCACCCAATCGCGGATCGTGCCTTCGTTGCACAGCGTCAAAGCGGCGATGTGGTCATAGGCTTCGTCCTGCGAAATCCGGCGGCCCGCCTTGCCGATCACAATGGCCACTTCGCCCTCGTAATCCAGCGTGTGGTTTTCCGGCGGACGGATCAGCGGGCGGTTGTGGCCGGTAAAGCCGCTGGCAAAGCGCGGGAACAGTGACATATTTTCCGGCTGCGCGCTGCCATCCTTGTATTCCGCATTCCTGTCAGGGAAGTTCACGCCGACGCACAGAATGCGGCGGGCATCCGGCATCACCATTTCATAGGTGAAATCCGAATGGGTCACAGGCTTGCCCTCGGCCACCGCAGCCAACCGGCCAAACTCACCGGCAGCGATAACCTCATACAGGCTGGAAAGCCCGGGAAAATCACTGTTCAGAGCGATTGCGCCATCATCGGTAATCGCGCCAAAGAAGGTATCCCCTGCAGCACTGAACGTCGCGAACTTCATAACAGGCTCTCCCAGACATCGCGGATGACATCCGCCGCCATAAGCACGTCATCGCGAGTTGTATCGAATTGCCCGACCTGAAAGCGGATGATCTTGCGGCCATCGAACATGCCTTGCGTCAGGTAAATTCGGCTATCGTCATTCAACGCATCCACCAGCCGCTGCTGCGCGGCGTCATCCCCCGGACAGCGAAAGGAAAACAGGCTTAGGATCGGGCCGGTGGTGATCTCAAACCCCTCTATCGCACCGATCTTTTCTGCAACTTCATTGGCCCAAAGTACATGGTTGCGAATACGGTCCCGCAACCCGTCGAGACCATAAGAGCGCAACAAGAACCAGATCTTTAGTGCCCGGAACCGTCGACCCAAGGGGATGGTCCATTCTGAATAATTCGTCACCTCTGCCCCGGTGGTCTTGAGGTATTCCGGTTCGATCTTAAGCGTGTTGAGCTGTGGCGCGGCGTCCCGCAGAAACTGGATCGCGCAATCGAACTGCGCCCCCATCCATTTATGTGGGTTGAAGACAATGCTGTCGTAACGGTCCACTCCCGGCCAAAGGGCCTCTCGAAACTCAGGGCAGATCATCGCCGACCCCGCCCAGGCCGCGTCAAGATGTGTGTAGAGGTCATATTTTTGCGCAATCTCAGCGACCGCTACCAGATCATCGCAGGCCCCGACACCAGTACCGCCCGTGATTGCAATGATACCGGCGGGAATATGTCCGGCCGCGATATCACCCTGAATTGCGGTATCTAGAGCCCCAGTATCAATCGCAAAGGTCGGACCACCTGTAGGTAGTTTCACCAGATTGTCCTGACCGATCCCCGCAACCCAGCAAGCCCGATCAATCGATGAATGCACCTGATCCGAGCAGTAGATGCGCAGTGCGCCCTTGGCGTTCAGGCCTTCGCGGTTTCCGGTAAACCCTGTGGCCCGTTCCCGCATGGTCAGAACAGCCGACAACGTGGCGGATGATGCACTGTCCTGAATAACTCCGGTCATACCTTCGGGCAACCCAAGCGCCTGCCGCAGCCAATCGACCATGACCCCTTCGACCTCGGTCGCAGCTGGCGAGGTCTGCCACAACATGCATTGCGCCGCGATTGTGGTCACCAGCATTTCAGCCAGCATCGACGGGGGCGCTGCGTTGGCCGGGAAATAGGCAAAGAACCGGGGATGTTGCCAATGTGTAATACCCGGCATCACAATCCGTTCGAAATCGGCCATGATGGCTTCCATCGGCTCGCCACTCTCGGGGGGTGATACCTTTAGCTGGGCAGCGATTTGTCCTGGTTTTGTCTGTGCGCGAACAGGGCGCTCGGCAAGAGTTCTGTGATAGTCGGCCGCCCATTTCGAGATGTGCTGACCCCAATGCGAAAACGCGTCCCAGTTCATTTATTGACTTTCCTTTGTGACGGGATCGCCACTGAATCTTAGTGTTCGATTGTCCGGTTCACACCGAAAAGCTGACATTTGCCTGACCCGTGCCAGAGCTGCCGAAATACGGGGTGTAGATGTTGATCTCACCCTTGTAGCTGCCCCAACCCAGTGCTCCAAACAGCAAAGCGGTGTCATTCATTGCACATTCGCCTGTACATTTCTTTGCATAGTCCGGAAGCATCTCAAGAAACTCTTCAAACCTTCCCTGTTCCCAAAGCTCCAGAACACGCATATCCATCTGGCGATTAAATTCTCCGTTCACCGCATTGAGCCCTTCAACTGAGCGTTCATTCGGTGTGAAATCATGGCTGAGTGAGCCGGATGCCAGTATGGAAACGTTCCGGTCGGAACGCCGGATACCTTCAGCAATGGCCTCACCCCAGACGCGGTTTTCCTGGATCGACGAGAACTGGTTGACTGCAACGGGCAAAACCCTGGCATTCAATCCATCGTTAATGAAATGCATAGGCAGAAGTGTGCCGTACTCCATTCCCATATCGGGGTGCGAATGGCCAAGTGCCCGCTCGCCGCGCTCGCGCAAAACATCAAGGATGGTTTCGCCCAATGCGTGGTCGCCGCGATAGTCAAACTCCATATCCGCTAGCATATGCGGCAGTTCATGACTGATGAAGCGACCTTTGTGGTGCTCTTTGGTATTCAGGTGAAACCCCTGATTGGTGATCCAATGGGTGTCGAAAACAAGAAAGGTCTCGACCTCGCGATCTATCGCGTCCTGGCGCAGGCGCGCATACCCATCAATGGCAGACTGCCGGATGCCCTTATATTTCGGCATCGTGTGGGACATCCAGATACTTGGCACATGCGTGATCTTTGCGGCTTGTACGATCTTTCCCATGACAGTTCCTCCTCGTGTGTACCGACGTCAGCGTACCGCGGCCTCCTGCCGGTTTCACTGGCCCAATTGCATGATTTTGTGTTGGCCAGTTGCGAATCCGATATGCTTTTGTTCCATGTAGAACTCGAAGCTCCAGTTGCCGCCGTCGCGGCCGATACCGGATGCTTTGACGCCGCCGAACGGGGTGGGCAGGTGGCGGACGTTTTCCGAGTTCACCCAGATCATCCCGGCTTCTAGCTTGTCGGTGAACCGCAAGGCGCGGGTCAGGTCATTGGTCCAGACATAGCCGGTCAGACCGTATGGTGTGTCGTTGGCGATCTGCAGCGCCTCGTCCTCGGTCGAGAATGGGATCGAGGTCAGAACCGGGCCGAATATCTCTTCGCGCGCGATACGCATCTGGTTATTGGCATCGGTAAACAGGGTTGGGCGAATGAAATACCCTGTGTCGCCCACCTTGACACCTCCGGCGGCGACAGTCGCACCGTCTTCTTTGGCGATGTCAAAATAGGAAGTCACCTTGTTATAGTGCTCCTCGGTCACCAGGGGCCCGATCTCGGTCGCAGGATCCAGCGGATGACCGACCTTGATGGTGTTGACCCGTTCGATCAGCTTTGCCTCGAACGCGTCCTTGATGGTGTCCTGCACCAGCAGGCGCGAGGATGACGTGCAGCGCTCGCCATTGATCGAGTAGATCATGAAGATCACCGCATCCAGCGCCCGGTCGAGATCGGCGTCGTCGAACACAACAACCGGGTTCTTGCCGCCCAGTTCCAGATGCATCCGCTTGAGCGTATCGGCACCTTGTTTGGTGATGATGCTGCCGGTGCGGCTTTCACCGACAAAGGCGATCGCCTTGATCAACGGATGCTCCGTCAACGCCTTACCCGCATCGGGGCCGAACCCGTTCACGGTGTTCAGCACACCCTTGGGCAGCCCGACCTCTTCGGCGATCTCCACCAGCAGGCGAGCGGACAGCGGAGAATCTTCGGCCGGTTTGTGAACCACGGTGCACCCGGCAGCCAAAGCAGGTGCGATCTTCCATGTCGACAGCATGAACGGCGTGTTCCACGGCGTGATCACGCCCACCGGACCGATCGGTACGCGCGTGGTGATGTTCATCAGGGTCGGCGACTTAAGGTGCTGACCGTCCCGCGCCTGGACCACCTGATCCGCGAAATACCGGAAGTTCTCGGCCCCCCGCAGTGCGGCCTTGGACATAAAGCGCAGGGTCTGGCCCGTGTCCCAGCATTCACACAGCGCGATTTCCTCGGCACGGGTCTCGATCGCATCGGCAACGTTCAGCAAGATGCGGCGGCGCTCGGTGGCAGGCTTGTCACGCCAATCGGAAAATGCGGCATGAGCGGCATTGGCGGCAGCGTCGATATCCTCGGCAGTGCCATGGGCGACATCGCAGATCACCGACTTGTCGACGGGAGATGTGGATTGGAACACCCCTGCGGAACCGTCGCGATCTTCGCCCGCGATCCGGTTTTTGATGCCGGTTTCCTTAAACCGGACCAGAAAGCCCGCCAGCTTCTCGATATTCGTACCCAGTGCGCTCATGGATCAGGTCTCCTGGTTGGTGGCGCCCAAATGGTGCCGGATCGTGCCGGTCTTGGGCGAAAGGTCTGGGTCAATGTCACGCATCTCAAGCGAGAGAGCGATGGAATGTCCGGTGAAGGCGGGGGACAGATAGGCCTCAACCGCCTCAAAAATGCGCTGCGTGGCGTCCCGTTTGACATCCTTAGGCCGGCCCGCTCTCAGGCGGATCGAGATATCGACAAACCCGTGCGCCGGGTTGCCGTCAGCGATGGCATAGTGATCAACCCGCGTAGCCCGAACACGAATTCCGGCCATAGGAAACGCCTCAACCCCTGCAGCGGTGGCCCGTATGCATTCGCACAGACCGTCCATGTCGATCTTGTCTTCCAGATTGCCGGAATACTCGACGTGGAAATGCGGCATAGCCTTCCCTTTCTGCGTATTTAGTTAACATGTTTATTATTCACAAAGCCGCACGTCAAGAGATTGCCTTGTTAATCTTTGCAATTGCCATTGCAGCATTCTAGAAAACCGCATGACCACGCAAAGCCACATCAAAAGCACCGCCCGCTCCCTTCCAATCGCACTGTTGCGCGCGCGGGAAACCGTCATGTCCCCGATCCGGGATATGCTGCAAAGCATTCATCTGACCGAACAGAAATGGCGCGTCTTGCGTGTGCTAGATGAGCTTGGTGAAGTGGAGCAAAGCACAATCGCTCACGAGGCATGTCTGCTTCTTCCTAGTGTGACGCGCATCCTGCGAACGATGGAGGCCGAAGGCCAGATTTCACGCCGTCGGGATAGTGATGACAAACGTCGCACCATGGTCACGATCACCAACGCAGGCCGATCTATTCTTACGGACAACCTAGCGGCTTCGCTTGCGATCACCGGCAACATCGAGGCACAAATGGGACAGGAAAAGTTGGATCAACTTCTGGATCTGCTCGAAGAATTGCAGGCCGTCAGAACCTGAACCAGCGCACTTGACCTCAGTGGTCGCTAATGCGGTTCTCTGTAAGGAACCCAATTACCGCTTGATTGGAAGTGTCAGGCGGTCTTACCGGCTGAAATTCGCCTCACGACGATAACGCACCCCTTACGGGCGCGGTAAGTCAGTCTTTTCAAGACCATCACCACTCCAAGATGTCCTTGTCACCACAAGAAGGTCGTCGAGGTCAAAACAAAATACTGGATGTTGGATACAATATCCGTTACTCCTCTGCGTATTGATTGATTCAGGGAGGATCACATGCTCAAGAAACTCGCCGCACTGGCGGCCCTCACCACTATCTCCACGGTTCCTGCGATGGCGGACACGCTGGACGATGTCGTAGATCGCGGGACATTGCGCTGCGGTGTAGTGTTGGATTTTCCGCCAATTGGATATCGCGACGCCAACAACGAACCGGCGGGTTTTGACGTGGAATACTGCAATGATCTGGCCGCCGCCCTTGAAGTTGACGCCGAAATCCTGCCGCTGACCTGGGCAGAACGCCTGCCAGTGATCGTCACCGGACGCGCAGACGTTGTGTTCGGAGCAACCTCGGACAGCCTCGAACGGGCGCGGACCGTGGGCTTTACCATTCCTTACGCCATCTATTATGCGCAGGGTGTGGTGAACGCGGAAAGCGGTATTGAAACCTTCGAGGATATCCGCGGCAAGCGCGTGGCTGCCGCGATCGGCACCGTACCCGAGCAGGAATGGCTGAAGATCGCCGCCGAATGGGGTGAAGAAGGCAATTACCAGGGCTACCAGTCCGAGAATGAGGTGTTCCTGGCGGTGGCTCAGGGCAAGGCCGATATCGGCATTACCACAAATACTGCCGTGCTGCCGATTACCCAGCAATATGACACCGTTGTTGCCGGTCCTCGTATGCCATGGACCACCGACTACACTTCGGTTGTCGGCAAGCGTGAAGATGTCACCTGGCTGAACTTCCTGAACCTGTTCGTGACCCACCAGGTGCGTTCGGGCCGCTATCAGGAGCATTGGGGAAAATATGTCAGTGGCGAAGCCCCCGAGCTGCGCATTCCCGGCGTAATGTACTGACTCTTTCCTGCTCCATGCTTTCGTCCGGCTATGGCCGGGCGAAAGGACCAGTAGATTGCGCGAGGAACACCCGTGTTCGACTATAAATTCCATTGGCGGCCAGTGATGAAAAGCCTGCCGGACCTGCTTGAAGCATCGCTGCTGACGATACAGGTTGCCGTGCTGGCAATGGTCCTTGGCATCATCATCGGGCTTTGTCTGGCGCTGACGCGACTGCACCTGAAAGGGCCGCTTTACTGGTTCGCCTCAGCCTGGGTCGAACTGGCGCGTAATACTCCGGCGTTGTTCCAGCTATTTTTTTTCGGCTTCGGGCTTGGTGCCTTTGGCCTGCATCTGTCGCCGTACTTCATCGTGCTGGCCGGACTGACATTCAATTGCGCCGGTTATCTGGCTGAAAACTTTCGCGGCGGCTTTCAGGCCGTCCCCGAGACACAGTTACGCGCGTCGCGATCGCTGGGCATGACCGCGTGGCAGGCCTACACACGCGTCGTGATCCCACAGGTGTTTCGCATTGTCTATCATCCGATCACGAACCAGATGGTCTGGGCTGTTTTGATGTCCTCGCTGGGCATGCTGGTCGGCTTCCGGGAGCTGTCGGGCGAGACGCAGTTCTTTGCCTCGCGCACTTTCCGCATCTTTGAATATTTTGCCGTCACCGCGGTCATTTATTACGTGATCGTCAAAATCATCCTTCTTGCCTCGCGCCTGCTGGCGTCCCGGCTTTTCCGCTACTGAAGGAGGCACAGATGCAACCCACTGTCAGCTTCTTCAGCGGCTTCAACATCAACGATCTGTGGTTTCTGGGCGAAGCCGCGCTGCGAACGCTCTGGATTTCAGTACTTTCGATTTCCATAGGAACGGTCATTGGCGTGGTGTGCGGATGGCTTCTGTACGAGGGCAAACTGGCAGCGACCCTGACGTTGGCTCCGGTTCTGGATATTTTCCGGTCGGTCCCTCTGATCATCCAGCTGGTGCTGTTTTATAACTTTGCACCTATTGTCGGGCTCAATCTGGACCCGTTTGCTTCAGGCGTGGTGATCCTGTCCATCTATACGGCAGCACTGGTTGCGAATGTGGCGCGCGGCGGGATTGAGGCCGTCGGTGATCCGATGCGTCGCGCCGCGCGCAGTCTGGGCATGACCTATTGGCAGGATCTGCGCTACGTCGTCTTCCCGATCGGTGGGCGCGCGGTGTTCCCCGCTTGGGTTGGGGTCGCGCTGGGTGTGATGAAGGACAGCGCGCTGGTCTCGGTTCTGGGCTATGTCGAGCTGCTGAAGGCCAGCCAAATCCTGATCACCCGCACGCAGGAACCGTTCCTGATCCTGACAATCGCTGGTGCGTTCTATTTCGCGCTCAGCTATCCGATTTCGCGTTATTCTGCGTCGCTAGAAAAAAGGTGGGCCCAATGATCGAAATACGCGACCTGCACAAGTATTTTGGATCGCTGCATGTGCTGAAAGGCATCGATCTGGATGTGCAGAAAGGAGAAGTTTTGTCGGTGATTGGCGCGTCAGGCTCCGGAAAATCGACCCTTCTCTATTGCATCAACGGGCTGGAACCGATCCAGCAGGGATCGGTCCGGGTTGATGGCATTGATGTTCATGCAAAAGGCACCGACATCAACAAGCTGCGCACAAAGCTGGGGATGGTGTTCCAGCAATGGAACAGCTTTCCGCATCTGACAGCACTGGAAAACGTTGCTTTGGCCCCGAAGATTGTCAAAGGCAAGTCGAGGGACGAGGCGCGTGACATTGCCGCAAAGCAGTTGACCCATGTAGGGTTGGGCGAGAAGCTGAACGTCTTCCCCTCGTCCTTATCGGGTGGTCAACAGCAGCGACTTGCCATTGCCCGCGCGCTGGCGATGGAGCCGGAATACATGCTGTTTGACGAAGCAACCTCGGCGCTGGATCCTGAACTGGTGGGCGAAGTTCTCGACACGATGCGGCTTTTGGCCGAAGAAGGGATGACAATGATTTGTGTCACGCATGAGATGGGTTTCGCTCGTGATGTATCAGACCGGGTTGCTTTTTTTCATCAGGGCGTGATGGAAGAGATCGGCCCGCCCGCCCAGATTTTTAGCGAAGCCCAATCCGAACACACCCGCAAATTCCTGGCGAATGTGCGATAAGAGCCCCCGCCCCAAAACAATTAGGAAGGTCACCTTCATGTCCCAGAATATCTTCACCGGCACCATGCCAGCCCTGATGACCCCCTGCAAACCGGACCGGACACCGGATTTCGACGCGCTGGTGAAAAAGGGCAAGGAAATGATCGCAGCGGGCATGTCTGCCGTAGTCTATTGCGGCTCGATGGGCGACTGGCCTCTCTTGTCGGATGCCGAACGGATGGAAGGTGTCGAACGTCTGATCGCGGCCGGACTGCCCGTTGTCGTCGGCACCGGTGCGATAAATTCGAAATCCGCCGTGGCGCTTGCCGCGCATGCGCAAAAGGTTGGTGCGGCAGGGCTTATGGTGATCCCGCGTGTATTGTCGCGTGGATCGTCCATCGCGGCGCAGCGTAACCATTTCAAAGCGATCCTGTCGGCTGCACCTGATATCCCGGCAATCATCTATAACAGCCCGGTTTACGGCTTTGCGACGCGCGCCGATCTGTTCCTGGAATTGCGTGCAGATCATCCGAACCTTGTTGGGTTCAAGGAATTCGGCGGCAAAAGCGATCTGCGCTATGCGGCGGAACACATTACCTCGAAAGATGATCAGGTTACACTGATGGTTGGTGTGGACACCGAGGTCTACCATGGCTTCGTCAATTGCGGCGCCACCGGCTCGATCACGGGGATCGGCACTGCTTTGCCTAAGGAGGCACTTCTGCTGGCGGCCCTGTGTCAGAAAGCAGCTGCCGGTCATGCCGAGGCCCGCCTTCGCGCGCGGGAACTGGAAGAAGCCTTTAGTGTGCTGGCCAGCTTTGACGAGGGCACCGATCTGGTACTGTATTACAAACACCTGCTGGTCCTGAACGGCGAAGAGGAATACCGTTTGCACTTCAACGAAACCGACGAGTTGACGGATGCCCAGCGCAACTATTGCGAACAGCAATACCACCTGTTCCGCACTTGGTTTACCGATTGGTCCGGCCAAGGCGGGGTCATTGCTGAATGCATGTGATTGACAGTCACACCGGAGGAATGCCTACGCGGGTGATCCTCGACGGCGGCCCCGATCTGGGGTCCGGCCCACTGGCCGAGCGTGCACGACGCTTGGCCACCGAGCATGAGGCGTTCTACAAATCCATCTTGTTGGAACCGCGTGGGCAGCCCGGTATGGTGGGGGCGCTTCTGGTCGCGCCCGAAGATTCTGGATGTGAGACCGGCGTGATCTATTTCGATGCGGATGCCGTTCTGGGCATGTGCGGGCATGGCACCATCGGTTTGAGTGTCACTCTGGCCCATATGGGTCGGATCCGGCCCGGCACGCACCGGGTGGAAACGCCGGTCGGGGTCATCTCGGTGGAGTTGCTGGACGCCAATACCGTGCGCGTCACAAATGTCGAGAGCCGGCGCGTGCGGGCAGCTGTGCAGATTGAGGTTGACGGCCATGGGTCAATCACCGGCGATCTTGCATACGGTGGGAATTGGTTCTTCATTGTTGATCCCAGCCCGATCCCGGTGAACCCGGGAAACATTCGTGCGTTGACCGATTTGACCATAGCCATACGTCAAGCCTGCATCGCACAGGGGGTGCGTGGTGAAAACGGGGAACTGGTCGACCACGTGATCCTACAGGATCAATCCCCCAACAAGGATGTTCACAGCCGCAACTTTGTACTGTGCCCGGACAATCAATATGACCGGTCGCCCTGCGGTACTGGCAGTTCGGCGCGCCTCGCCTGTCTGGCGGCAAACGGGGCGCTGGAAGCGGGGGAAGAGATTGTGCAGGAAAGCGTGATCGGCAGCCCCTATGTGCTGAGCTACCAACCCGGCCCGAACGGGGGTGTCATTCCCACCCTGACCGGGCAGGCACATATCATGGCGGAAGCCAGATTGGTTTTCGCGCCGAATGATCCGTTCCGAGATGGCATCGCGTTTTGAAATCAAGTCCGGGGACAGACGCTGTTCGGTCCCCGACCCCCCAGCACGATTTGAGAACCTATAACCATGCAGCATGATACCAAGACGGACATAGTTGTGATCGGTGCTGGCATCATTGGCATCAGCGCTGCGCTGGAACTGCAAAAGCGCGGCAGGAACGTGCTGGTGCTGGACCGTGAAGGCGTCGCAGCCGGGGCGTCAAAGGGCAATGCCGGGGCCTTTGCCTTTACAGATATCGTGCCGCTTGCAACCCCGGGGATCATGCGCAAAGCGCCGAAATGGCTGCTTGATCCGCTGGGGCCTTTGTCGATCCCGCCCGCTTATGCGCTGAGTATTGCACCGTGGATGCTCCGGTTCTGGCGGGCCAGTTGGCGAGATCGTTATGCTGCCTCACTGTCCGCACAGGCCGCGCTGATGAACCACAGCCGCGCCGCGCTGGAGCGCCAAATCGCGTATGTTGACGGCGAGGCGCTGATGCAGCGCCAAGGCCAGTTGCAGTTGTTCGAGAGTGAGAGCGAATTCCGTGCCAGCCTGCCCACTTGGGACCTGCGCAAGGACCATGGCATCCCGTTTGATCTTCTGGACAGTCCGAATGCTATTGCCGAAATTCAACCCGGACTGAACCGGCGATTCACCCATGCGGGTTTTACCCCGACATGGATGAATACCGTCGACCCGGCCCACTGGACCGAGCATCTGGCGGCACAGTTCATCGCGCACGGTGGACAGGTAAAGATCGCGGAGATCACGGCACTGAAACCAACCGATGATGGCGTGCGTCTTGCCACAGACAACGGCGACATTTCGGCAGGTCAGGTGATTGTTGCCGCCGGAGCCTGGTCACACCAACTGGCCAAATCCCTAGGGGATCATATCCCGCTTGAGACCGAACGGGGTTATAACACGACCCTGCCCGAAGGTGCTTTTGACCTGCGCACGCATCTGACCTTTGGGGGGCATGGGTTTGTGGTGACCCGGATCAACGGCGGTGTGCGCATCGGTGGCGCGGTCGAACTGGGTGGATTGAAGCTGGCCCCGAATTACCGGCGCGCTGACACGTTGCTGGCCAAGGCCGGGCGCTTCATGCCAGACCTTAACCTAGAGGGCGGCACGCAATGGATGGGCTTTCGCCCGTCACTGCCCGACAGCCTGCCAGTGATTGACCGATCTTCGCGCGCACCAGAGGTGCTTTATGCCTTTGGCCATGGTCATCTGGGGCTGACCCAATCCGCAGGCACGGCCGAACTGGTGGCTGATCTGGTCACTGACGCCAAGCCGGTGCTCGATATGTCACCTTTCTCATCCACACGCTTCTAATCTGGAGAACACCTTATGAAAATCACCGGGCTGAACGTATATCAGGTCGATCTGCCGCTGAAAGAAGGCCGCTATAGCTGGTCCAACGGCAATTTTGTCGAAGTGTTTGACAGCACCGTTCTGGAAATCATCACGGATGAGGGGTTGAAGGGCTATGCAGAATGCTGCCCGCTTGGCTCGGCCTATCTGCCGTCTTTCGCGCTCGGCGTCCGAGCCGGGCTTGCAGAACTGGCCCCGCATTTGATCGGGCAGGACCCACTGAATATCGGTCAGATCAACCGCACGATGGATGCGGCCTTGCGGGGCCATCCCTATGCCAAGGCTCCGGTGGATATTGCCTGCTGGGATCTGCTGGGCAAGGCCACGGAACAGCCGCTTTACACCTTGCTGGGGGGCGCTGCGCAGGACGATGTGGTGCTTTATCGCGCGATCAGTCAGGAAGCACCTGAGATCATGGCCAAAAAGATCGAAGGCTATGCCGCCGAAGGCTACACCAAGTTTCAGCTCAAGGTGGGTGGCGAGGCCAATGACGACATTGACCGTATCCACGCCACCCGCGCCGTTCTGAAAAAGTCGGACCTGCTGGTTGCGGACGCCAATACCGGCTGGACCCGGCACGAGGCCGCACGCGTGGTGGGCGCGATTTCGGGTCTGGATGTCTATGTGGAACAGCCTTGCCTGACCTATGAGGAATGCGTGTCGATCCGCCGCCGCACTGCATTGCCTTTTGTGATGGACGAGGTGATCGACACCCCCAACACGCTGGTCCGCGGCATTGCCGAAGACGCAATGGATGTGATCAACCTGAAAATCTCGAAAGTCGGAGGGTTGACCAAAGCCCGTCTTATGCGTGACCTCTGCGTGGCGCACGGCATCCCCATGACGATCGAAGACACCTGGGGCGGTGACATCACCACGGCAGCCATCGCACATCTGGCCCGTTCAACGCCGTCCGAATTCACATTCTCTGCCACGGATTTCAACTCTTACGGCACGGTGGACATTGCCGAGGGTGCGCCAAAGCGTGTCAACGGCCGGATGACCGCACCCGCCCGTCCGGGTCTGGGTGTTACACCGATTTTTGACGCTCTGGGCGAGCCTGTCGCACAATATTGAGAGTTCCGATGCGAAGCAGCAAAACCGTTCATGTCATTTCAGCCCATGCAGAAGGCGAAGTAGGCGATGTTATCGTTGGGGGCGTCGCCCCGCCACCGGGCGATACCTTGTGGGAACAGCGCAGCTTTGTCGCCGGCGACCAGACGCTGCGCAACTTCGTTCTGAACGAACCTCGGGGCGGTGTTTTCCGTCATGTAAATCTTCTGGTGCCCCCGAAACACCCCAAGGCGGACGCGGCTTTCATCATTATGGAACCCGAAGACACACCGCCCATGTCCGGCTCGAACTCGATATGTGTTTCAACCGTATTGCTGGATGGCGGGATCATTCCGATGCAGGAACCCGAAACTCATATGGTGCTTGAGGCCCCGGGCGGGCTGGTTCATGTCCGGGCAGAATGCAGCGGTGGCAAAGCGCAACGCATTTTCGTGCAGAACCTGCCCAGCTTTGCCGATAAACTGTCCGTCCCGCTTGAGGTGCCCGGATTGGATACGATCATGGTTGATACTGCTTATGGGGGTGACAGTTTTGTCGTGGTCGATGCACAGGCGTTGGGGTTCGAAATTGTCGAACATGAGGCCCGTGACATTGCCCGATTGGGGGTGAATATCACCAATGCAGCCAATGAACAGCTTGGGTTTTCGCATCCTGAAAACCCGGATTGGGACCATATCTCATTCTGTGCTTTCTGCGGACCGCTGAGCCAGACCGAAACCGGATTGACCGGAAAATCTGCCGTGGCGATCCGGCCCGGCAAGGTTGATCGGTCGCCTACGGGTACAGCGGTTTCCGCACGCATGGCGCTGATGGCTGCAAAAGGGTTGATGTCGCCGGGTCAGACATTCGAGGCGGTTTCGATCATCGGATCACGGTTCACCGGCCGGATTGTCGATACCACCGAAGTGGCGGGCCGCGCCGCGATTGTCCCCGAAATCAGTGGGCGCGGCTGGATCACCGGCATTCATCAACTCATGCTTGACCCGGATGACCCCTGGCCTGGCGGGTATCGTTTGTCGGACACCTGGGGTGTCTGATTAAACAGTGCATTGGCCGCGCCCACACTCAGGGAAAGGCGGTCACAGAAGGTCCCATTCGCACTTGGTCATACCTCGCTGTCTCAGCAGGGTTGAATCAACGTGGATATTGGATGCATTATAGACCGAGTGTCCTTAATCAGCTTTCCGAGTGGTCGAGCCGCGGCTTAGCTTGGAATAACCGCCAGTAACCGGTAGCTGTACCCAAACAAGTGGCAGGAAGAACATGGCAGGAAAGCGCGCAATAACCAAGCAAAGCCTACCAGATGTCATCGCGAACGATCTTCGTGAGCGGATACTGAATGGTGAACTTGCCGAAGGTGAAGCTATTCGCCAGGAAGCTCTGGCCGAGGAATACGACGTATCGCGGATGCCCATCCGCGAAGCCCTAAAGCGTCTGAACGCTGAAGGTCTGATTCAATGGGCCAATAATCGGGGCGGATCAGTCACCAAACACTCGCTGAAAGAAATCGGAGAAATATTCGACCTTCGAATGCTTATTGAAGTCGATCTTTTCCGCAGAGCCATTCCGCAGATGACATCTGCCGACTTCGCACGATGCAACGAGATATTGACACAGATGGAAGCGTCTTATGACGAGAATGACGTCGGGAAGTGGGGGATCCTGAACTATCAATATCACTCCGCCCTCTACGCGGCGTCACAGAGGAAACTGACAAATGAATTGCTGGATCGCGTCAATCTGCAATCTGACCGCTATGTCCGAATGCATCTGAGCGTGATGAAACAGCGGGAACCGGCGAAAAAAGAGCATCGAGAACTGTTGAAACTGGCGCAAGCAGGGAACGTTGACGAAGCCTGTGACATGCTGATGCGGCACATCCGGCGAACAAAGGAACAGTTGCTGGAAATGATCGTAGCAAAACGCGCCATGGAGGAGACCTAACAGGGCGCTTGATTGCCCCTCAAAATTGGATACATTATCCATTAACATAGAATCGAAAATATGGAACCTTCATGACCTGCTCCCCCCATGGCAAGCACCTCATCGCTGGAAATTGGCTTTCAGGTGACACGTTTTTTCAGTCACAGCCCGCTTTTGGACCGTCGCACCGTTTTTCGGTGGGGCGCTTCCAGGATGTTGATGCGGCTGCAAAAGCTGCCGAAGAAGCGTTCTGGAGCTATGGTTTTTCGACCCGGGAAGACCGAGCGGCATTTCTGAATACCATCGCGGATGAGATCGAAGCCCGCGCCGAGGCAATTACTGAAATCGGCACGCAGGAAACCGGCCTGCCCGAGGCCCGTCTGCAAGGAGAGCGGGGTCGCACATCGGGCCAACTTCGCTTGTTTGCCACTCATATTCTGAGTGGTGAGTATCTGGATCGGCGCCACGACGGCCCGTTGCCAGACCGCTCGCCGCTGCCGCGCCCGGATCTGAAAATGATCCAGCGCCCTATTGGCCCTGTCGCCGTATTCGGTGCTTCAAATTTCCCTTTGGCCTTTTCAACCGCAGGCGGTGACACCGCGGCCGCCTTGGCTGCTGGGTGCCCCGTTGTCGTAAAAGGGCACAGCGCCCATCCGGGCACCGGTGAGATCATAGCCGAGGCCATACATGCTGCCATCGAACGCTGCAAAATTCATCCCGGTGTTTTCAGTCTGATTCAGGGGGGTGACCGGACAGTAGGTTCCGCTTTGGTGCAACACCCGCTGATCAGGGCTGTCGGGTTCACTGGCTCATTGGCTGGTGGTCGGGCACTGTTCGATCTGTGT
This sequence comes from Ruegeria sp. HKCCSP351, assembly GCF_017872535.1. Classification (NCBI taxonomy): domain Bacteria; kingdom Pseudomonadati; phylum Pseudomonadota; class Alphaproteobacteria; order Rhodobacterales; family Roseobacteraceae; genus Ruegeria; species Ruegeria sp. HKCCSP351. The sequence continues at coordinate 591,633 of NZ_JAEDOV010000002.1, forward strand.
GCCGCGCGTCCTGAACCAATCCCGTTTTTCGGTGAACTTGGCTCGGTCAACCCGATGTTCGTTCTCGATGCTGCGCTGACGAACCGGGGCGACAATATTGCTCAGAACTGGGCAGGGTCGCTGACCATGGGTGCAGGTCAGTTCTGTACCAACCCCGGGGTCGCCGTAATGCTGGCGGGTGCAGCAGCGGACCACTTCGCTGAGACCGCGCGAACCGCCCTGTCAGAGACACCCGCGCAGACCATGCTGACCGACGGCATCGCCGACGCTTATCGAGCCGGTCAGGCAAGGATCGCCAACACGGCAGGTGTGCAGGAGGTTCTGACCTCTATGTGTGAACAACGCACCGCGTCCCCTTACCTGTATCGCACCAATGCTGTGAACTGGCTGGCAAACGAAACCCTTGGTGAAGAGGTTTTTGGCCCGCTGGGCGTTATCGTGACCGCCGAAACGCCTGACGAAATGCGGGCCGTCGCGCACAGTCTGCAAGGTCAGCTGACCTGCACCCTGCATATGGATGATGCGGACTTGGACACCGCGCGTTCCCTGATGCCGATCCTCGAGCGCAAGGCCGGGCGTGTTCTGGCCAATAGCTTTCCCACGGGCGTCGACGTCTGCGACAGCATGGTGCATGGCGGCCCCTACCCCGCTTCGACCAATTTCGGTGCTACCTCTGTCGGCACATTGTCAATCCGGCGGTTTTTAAGACCCGTATGTTACCAGAACATGCCTGACGCATTGTTGCCAGAACAATTCCTCTGAATTTTCGGCTAAACACACCCATAACGTCATGGCTCATCGCGGGGCAAGCGATGAGCCGGGTGCCCAATGCTCTCATTTGATGGAGGCTGCACTTCGGCCTGTTAAGTGGGGAGGCTCACGTCGGCCTTAACGCAGAAATTCACGATCAAAAAATCTCTTGCTACAAATACATGCCATAATGCATATTTAACGTTAGCATTTTTGACTATTTGAATAAGAATAACACATTTTTTGGGGCAAAAATCGAGCTTGGCGCGCTTTGCGCTTACTTAGACCCGTTGGGGGAAGGGGCTCTAGTTTGACTTGGTTAAAGATTGTGTTGGTTGTATTTGTTGTCGCGCTCATGCCAGCGCAGGCCCTTGCCAACATCGGGACAGTTATCAGCGCCAAGCAAGGCGCTCAGATCATTCGCGCCGGAAACGCGCAGCCTGTCATTTCAGGAATGGATGTGGTGTCGGGCGATACGATTTCTACAGACCACAGCGGTTTGGTGCAGATCGTATTTGTGGATGAAACCAAAATTGCCGTAGGCCCCAATGCGCATATGGTTTTGGATGTGACCATGCTGCGCGGTAACCGAAAGGCCAAAAGCTTCGCCGTGCAGGCCTTGGGCGGCAGCTTTCGATTCATTTCAGGCAAAAGCAGAAAAAGAGCCTATTCGATCAAGACCCCGACAGCGACAATGGCAGTTCGTGGCACAACCTTCGATATGTGGGTCGTATCACAAACCCAAAGCGCAATGCTTGTCCTGCACGGAACTGTTCAAATGTGCAGTGCACAAGGGTCCTGCAGGTCCACAGGCCGCGTGTGCAGCATGTATGCCACCGGTGGAGGCGGAACAGTCGGGCGGCCCGCTGATCAGGAACAGTATGATCAAGCACTGAAAGAGGGATTCCCATTTATTCAGTCGCAGGAAGGCCTGCTGCCTCCTTTGCAGGTACGGGTTGAGGGGTGTTCTGGCGAAGGGGCGCCCGTGCAACAGGCCAAAGTCGACAGGGCCGACATTCGCAGAACTGCGCCCCAGCCGCGCCGAGTCAGCGTCGCGGCGCCGCCAGCACCTCCGTCAAACCCAGAGCCAGATGTAAAACCAGAACCGGAACCTGAGCCGGAGCCGGAGGAGCCGGAACCGGAACCCGAAGAACCTGAACCGGAACCCGAACCCGAACCCGAAGAACCTGATCGGGAGGAACCAGGTCAGGAAGTTCCAGAGCAGCAAGAATCAAATAGTGAGCTGTTCCGGTAGCGTTGTCGAAAAAGCGGAAATGGACTCACTTGTCCGGAGAACGACGTGAGCGACGAAAAGCGCAAAACCAAGACAGGGAAATGGGCGTTCCGCCTTGTCGGATTGTGTCTGATCTTGGTGGGTTGTTTCATCCGGGTCATGGATCCTTATCCTGTGCGAATGACCCGTCTGATCTATTTCGACGTTCTGCAAAGGTCATCTCCGCGAGAGTTCAATCCTGAACTTCCCATACGGGTTGTAGATATTGACGAAGCCTCTCTGGCCAATTGGGGGCAATGGCCCTGGCCCCGAACACTGGTGGCGCAGATGGTTCAAAACCTGGGTGAATACGGTGCTGCGGCCATCGCATTTGATATGTTGTTCGCTGAACCTGACCGGTTTTCGCCCTCGCGTCTTCTGAACGATCCATCTTTGGCAGGGGTCCTCACAGTGGAACGCCACGCTCAAAAGCTCGATAATGATGTCTTGCTTGGGATGGAAATCGCTTATTGGCCGGTCGTTCTTGGGACTGCCGCACGATTGTCGGCGGAAGGAAACCCCATCACTGCAAAAGCAGGTATCATTGAGTTCGGGGAAAATCCCGCCGCGGGTCTAATTTCAGTTCCTCATTGGACGCCAATTGCGCCTCCATTGGATCGGACCGCTGCGGGTATTGGTGGCGTCAACGTCTCGCCCATCGGGGGAACCGGTATCATGCGCCGCGTGCCGGTTCTTTGGCGCGGGCCGGACGGGCTGTTGCCGGGTCTGTCAATTGAAGCCCTGAGAGTTGCCTTGGGTGAAACCAATATCGTAGCCGAAGGTGCGCAGGACGAAACAGGCATCATGTTGGCGGTTGAGGTCGGGGGATACCGTATACCAACGACAGAAAACGGCGAGATTTGGCTGAGATACCGGCGGGATGCGCCCGAACTGTACATCTCGGCCAACGATATCCTCAAAAGCTCGGATGATGCGGACATTCGGGCGGAAGTTGAGGGGCGGATCATCCTGATCGGAACGTCGGCCGCCGGTTTATTCGATATGCATCAGACAGCGCTTGGAGAGAGCGTTCCCGGCGTTTCAATTCATGCTCAGGTGCTGGAACAGGTCCTGACCAACGAAATGCTAAGCCGTTCGGACGTGACCGCAGCGCAGGAAATGCTTGCCTTCGCCTTTCTCGGGCTTGTCGTGATTGCCGTCATGTCCAGTTTTGGTGCGGTTGCATCTTTCATTGCAGGCGGTGTCGCCGCTGCCGCCGTTCTGATATTGAGTTGGCTGGTCTTTCAAAACCAGTCGGTTTTGTTCGACGCCACATTTCCGCTTGTCGGTGGCATGGCCAATTTCGGGCTGCTGGCAGGGTATCTTTTCCTGTCCAGCGAACGGGAAAAGCGCAAAATCCGGAAAGTCTTTTCTCATTACGTCGCCCCGGAAATCCTTGATGAGATGGAAGCCACCGGGCATCAGCTGCAATTGGGAGGCGAGACGCAGGATATCACAGTGATGTTTTCCGACATCCGGGGTTTTACACCTCTGTCTGAATCCGCATCTGCCACCGAACTGGTCTCGCTGCTGAATGCGCTTTTTTCCAGTATCGGCGACCAGATACTGGCTGAACGGGGAACCATCGACAAGTTTATCGGCGACGCCGTTATGGCGTTCTGGAACGCGCCTCTGCCTGTCGCTGACCACCCGTGCCGGGCGGCACTTGCCGCACTGAAAATGCGGCGCGCTCTGGCAGAGTTCAATGCATCCGACATCATGCGAAACCGCCCCCCTATCGCGCTGGCAACGGGGCTTGCCACCGGGCAGGCCTGCGTCGGCAATATCGGATCGCAGAAACGGTTCAACTATACGGTCATCGGCGACGTCGTGAATGTCTCAGCGCGGATCGAACAATGCTGTCGAACGGTCGACTACGACATCGTTGTTTCAAACGGCGTCCATGAAATCACGCATGGGGATCTGGCCCTGTTAGAGGCCGGGCATGTTGATCTGAAAGGCAAAGCCAACCCGGAACCCGTCTTTGTTTTGGTGGGCGATCAGACCTTGTTGCAAACAGCGGCATTCCAGGATCTCAGGGCTGCACATGCAGAGCTGATTTTTGCGATCACAAATCGACATCCAAACAGCCTGGTCAAGACCTTGTGCCAACAGTGCGAAGAACTGGCTGAAGACATCGAGCCCGGCTTGCGTCAGTTCTACAGGGCGCTGTCCGGTCGTGCCGCTGACTTCCGGTCGAACCTACCATCCGGGCAATTCATGTTCACACGCCACAGTCTTGGATAACCGGTCACATCTTCCGGCGCTTGCACTCTTTGGGTCACGCTCACACCGGACCAAACTGGCACAGAACGGGCTAGAAAAACTACCGTTACTGTAATCTTTGCCCGTCATTCCCGAAGTAATATGCGCGGTTGGGATCAAATCCGAATTGTACATCGTCACCCGGGGCAATTGCATGCTGGCCAAACAAACGGACTGTAATTGGCACGTTGCTGGTTTGCAGAATGACATTAGTATCGCCGCCCAACTGCTCAACATGCGAAACGGTGCCGGCGATCGGCCCACCGCTTTCCAGGCGGATGTCTTCCGGGCGCAGCCCCAGTTCGCGCGAATCGCCCGGGGTCAGATTGTCCGCCGGCAGAAAATTCATGGACGGTGCACCAAGAAAGCCCGCAACAAAGCGGTTTGCCGGGTTGTTGTACAGCTCCATGGGGCTGCCGACCTGTTCCACCCGTCCGTCGCGCAGCACCACAATCTTGTCGGCCAATGTCATCGCTTCTGTCTGATCGTGTGTGACGTAGATCATCGAGGCCGAAAGTTGCCTGTGCAGATTTGCAATCTCGATCCGGGTGTTCATGCGCAAAGCAGCATCAAGATTGGACAGCGGTTCGTCGAACAGAAACAGCTTGGGTTGGCGCACGATGGCACGACCGATTGCAACACGCTGGCGCTGTCCCCCCGACAGTTCGGATGGATAGCGGTCAAGGTAGGGCTCCAACCCCAGCATCCGGCTCGCCTCGGCGACGCGCTCGTCGATCACGGCCTTCGCCTGGCGTTCCTGTTTAAGGGCAAGGGTCAGGTTGCCGCGTACATTCAGGTGCGGATAAAGCGCGTAGCTCTGGAACACCATGGCAATGCCACGTTTCGAGGGCGGGGTCAGATTGACCTGCTCGCCAGCAATTCTGATCTCGCCCGATGTGGCGTCTTCAAGCCCTGCAATAACGCGCAGAAGAGTGGACTTTCCGCATCCGGAGGGGCCGACAAAAACCACAAACTCGCCGTCCTCGACCTCAAGATTGATGTCCTTCAGGACCTCTACATTGCCAAAGGATTTGTGAATGTTTTTCAGTGAAAGGGCGGTCATTGGCGGGTCTCCTCAAGAGAAACGGGTTGGCCAGTGCGGATGCTTTGATCAGCGGCCAGGCAGATAGCAAGGGATTGTACGGCGTCGGACATATGGCGGGTCAGGTCGATATCCTCGGCGATGGCGCGCAGCATATAGGCTTGTTCAGCATCGCACAGTTCCTGATGGCCGGGTTCATCAGGCATGTCGATAGTCCGGTCGCCCTGCGGCGTGTGAACCAGAAGACCACCAACCTTGGTGTGACCATCGATGTCTGCGGACGCGCCCTTGTTTCCGTCGGTGATCGAAACAGACCCGTTGGGCGAGACGATGTCCTTCACAAAAAACGCGGTTTCGGACATCATCGGACCCCAGCCAGCCTCGTACCACCCGACCGATCCGTCGTCGAACACGACCTGAAACTGGCCATAATTGTACATGTCGGGTGCGATTTCTTCTGACAGGCGCACACCCATGCCATGGACGCGAACGGGTTTTGCGTCGGTGATCTGGCACATCACATCGACATAATGCACACCACAATCCACGATGGGGGAAGTGGTCTGCATCAGAGCCTTGTGCGTCTCCCACTCAGGCCCTGAGGATTGTTGATTCAGGTTCAGACGGAACACATAGGGGCCACCCAGAGTGCGAGCCTCGGCGATCAGACGCATCCAGGATGGGTGGTGGCGCAGGATGTAGCCCACGACCAGCTTACGGTTCAGACGCGCCGCTGTTTCGACCACACGCCGCGCATCGGCAACATTGGTGGCCAGCGGTTTTTCCACAAACACATGCGCACTCGCCTCCATCGCAGCGCAGGCGTAATCCGCGTGACTGTCCGAATAGGTCGCGATCACAACCAGATCGGGTTTGGTTTCGGTCAGAGCGGCCTCAAAACTTGAATACACCGAATAGCGCGTCAGATCAGGGTGATCCACGCGGCCGGATCGGTTCACCAGCCCGACAATCTGTGCGTCCGGGTGGTGGTGATGTGCCAGCGCATGGCTCAGCCCCATATTTCCAAGGCCTGCGATCAGGACGCGGGTCATTTCACCGCTCCTGACGTGATGCCGCGGATAAGCTGTCGCGAGAAGATTACATAGAGGATCAGCACCGGCAGAATCGCCATTGAAAGGGCTGACAAGACCGCATTCCAGTCTGTCACAAACTGACCGATGAAGACCTGGCTGCCCAGCGTCAGTGTCTTGGTCTCTTCCGCAGGGGCCAGGATCAGCGGGAACCACAGATCGTTCCAGATCGGGATCATGTTGAACACGGCAACCGTTGCCATTGCCGGACGCACCAGCGGCAACACAAGCCGAAAGAAGATTGTGTATTCGCTTAGCCCGTCAATGCGGCCCGCATTCTTGAGGTCGTCACTCACCTGTTTCATGAACTCGCTGAGGATGAACACCGCCAAGGGCAGGCCCTGCGCCGTATAGACAAGGATCAGCGCCCACAGGGTGTTCACCAGCCCGGTCGCCACCATCATTTCCAGGATGGCCACAGTGCCGATGCGGATCGGGATCATGATTCCAAGCGCCAGGTACAGACCCATAAGCATGTTGCCCTTGAACCGGTACTCACTCAGCGCATAAGCCGCCATTGCACCAAACAGCAGGATCAAAGTCAGGGATGCAACTGTCACAATCAGAGAGTTCTGGAAATAAAGGAAGAAATCCCCCTGTTTCATCACTGTCTGATAACCGATCATCGAAAAACTGTCGGCATCGGGCAGCGCCAGCGGTTCGCGAAAGATCGCCTTGCGGGTCTTGAAGCTGTTGATCAGGATCACAAAAACCGGAAACAGTGCGATCAGCGTATAGAAGATCAGTGCACCATGCATCGCGAAGGTGTTTAGCGGGTTGGAGCGGGCCTTGTTCATGTCATCTGCTCCTTACAGCTGGTACCGGCGCATCCGGGTCTGGATGCCGAAAAGGTAGACACAGACACCCAGCAGGATGATTGCAAACATCGCACCAGCGATGGCCGAACCCATATGCGGATCACCCAATTGCAGCTGGAAGCCAAAGAATGTGCGATACATGAAGGTGCCAAGAATATCGGTCGAGAAGTCAGGCCCCGCCAGAGCGCCCTGTGCAGCATAGATCAGATCGAAGGCGTTGAAATTGCCGACAAATGTCAGAATTGAGATGATCCCGATCGAGGGCAGGATCAGCGGCAGCTTGATTTTCCAAAAGGCACTTGTACCGGTGATGCCATCCACTTCCCCGGCTTCCAGGATTTCCTCGGGAATCGACAGCAAGGCCGCGTAGATCAACATCATCGGGATGCCAACGAACTGCCAGACCGAAATCAACGCCAGTGTGGTCAGGGCATATTCCTCCTTCCCCAACCACGGGGCAAAGAGGGATTTCAGCCCAACCGCGTCCAGCATCGAAGGCGCGATGCCCCAGATGGGCGACAAGATCAGTTTCCATGCAAACCCGACAATCACAAAACTGAGGATTGTCGGGATGAAGATCGCCGACCGATAGAGCACCGCAAATCGCAGGCGCGGATGGCTGAGAAGCGCGGCCAGCGCGATGCCGATGGGGTTCTGCACCAGCATATGGATCAGAAAGAACCAGAAATTGTTGCCCAGCGCATTCCAGAACTGTTCCGACCAGATCGGATCGAAAAACAGCGTTTGAAAGTTCTGCAGTCCAACAAATATGCGGCTCTGGTCGACTTCAGAGTAAAGGGCCAGACGGAGCGTGTTGAACAGGGGAAAGATCATCACCGCTGTGTAGACAAGCACGGCTGGTGCCAGAAACACGACGATATGCCAGCGGATGCGGGGGCGGGTCATGGGGAGCGCTTTCGATGGAATGCCGGGCGTACCCGGGCAACTCATGCTGCCCGGGTATGGTTCAGCTTACTGATGTGGTGCGTACCACGAGGCGAGGCCTGCCTGTAGTTCTGCACCCAGCTCTTCGGGCGACTTGGCACCTTTGATCGCGGCAACGGATGCACCCCAGGTCTCGTTCTCGAGGTTTGGTGTGCCGCGCGACAGGATTTGATAGGTCGAGCGGATAGTCGATTCACATTCTTCACGCCAGCCGACGATTTCCTTGGCCAGCGGGTCCTGCAACTCGACCGGAGTGCTCGACAGCGGGAAGAAGCCGGGCAGAGCGTTGCCGAAGATTTCAGCAAACTCAGGGCTTGCGACCCAGGTCAAAAACGTTTTGGCGGCTTCAGGATTCTTCGTGGCCGCGTTCATCCCGATGCCGATATCCGTATGGTCCGAGATATAGCAGGTGTCGCCCGCGTTCTGAACCGGAGGCTTGAATGCACCCATCTCGAAATCGGCTTGTGCGTTGAAGCCGGAAATCTCCCATGATCCCGCAGGATAGATGGCTGCGCGGCCCAAAGTGAAGATGTTCTGGCTGTCGGGATAGGTCTGTGCTTCGTAGCCATCACCCAGATACGCACCCCAGCGGGCCAGCGTTGCGTACGGGGCTGTCCAGGCTTCGTCGGTCAGCTTCTGTTCGCCTGCGATCAACGCCTGACGACCTTCTTCACCCTTCCAGTAGTTCGGCCCGATGTTATTGTAACCCATCGTGGCAGCTTCCCACTGGTCGTTGGTACCCATCGCCATTGGGATGTAAGTGCCGTCTTCCTTGATCTTGTCCAAAGCGGCAAAGAACTCGTCTTCCGTGGTCGGCACTTCGAGGCCCAACTCGGCAAAAGCGTCCTTGTTGTAGATGAAGCCGTGAATTACCGACGCCATCGGCACGCAGAAGCTGGCCGAACCGTCATCCGTCTGCCAGGCAGACTTTGCAACGTCCGAGAAGTTGTTCATCGCCTCGACCGAGGACAGATCGGTCAGATGACCAGCCTCATAAAGCGCCAGCGAAGCATCGAAGGGGCGGCAGGTAATCAGGTCACCAGCAGACCCCGCATCGAGTTTCGAGTTCAAAACCGCGTTATATTCTGCCGGGGCAGACGGGGTGAACTGGACTTTAATTCCAGGATGCTTTGCTTCAAAGGCCGGGATGATCTGGTCCTGCCACAGGGTCAGGTCATCGTTTCGCCAGCTTTCGATGGTCAGCGTGACGTCCTCGGCATAGGCGGCAGAGGCTAACAGCGTCCCACCAAGCAAGGCCAGTTTCAGGCTATTACGTTTCATTGTACTCTCCCATTTGGTTTGCAGTTATTTATCAGGTGTCAGTGCCGCGCTCAGAACTCCGCCCGTTTCTTTCAGGCGCACATTGGCTGCCGCCAGTGAAACGCCGCGAGCGGCGATGAGAATGGCGGATTTGGTGTCTCCTTGCGCTTCAGCCAGGGCGTTTTGGGCGGTGCTTGCATCAACTCCGGCGATCCGGGCGACGATGCCGGTCGCACGCGCGCGCAGCTTTGCATTGTCTGCTCTCAGGTTGACCATCATCCCCTCGTGAACATGACCCAACTTGATTGCCATAAGGCTGGACAGCATGTTCAGCGCAATTTTCTGGGCCGTACCAGCGCCCATTCGGGTTGAGCCTGAAATCAGCTCAGGCGGGGTGGCAAGCAGAATCGCGTGATCGCATTGCGTCAACAGTGGGCTGCCCGGGTTGTTGGCTATCCCGATCGTGCTGGCACCCGCAGCACGCGCAAGTCGCGCGGCCTCAAGTGTATAAGGGGTGCTGCCGCTGGCAGAGACAGCAATGACCGTGTCGTTGCAGGTAAGCCCGGCCAGCCCTTCAACCAACCCGTCGGTGTCGTCCTCGGTCCCACCGGGCATATGCGCGGATTGGGGCAATCCTCCGGCCATCAGGATATGGATTCGGTTTTCGTCGATGCCGAAAGTGCCGCCCAGTTCCATTGCATCAGCCGCAGCCATCAGCCCCGAAGACCCCGCCGCCGCGTAATATAATGAACCACCTGATGCCAGACTGCGGGCCATGGCGTCGGCACCGTCGCATATCCCACGCAGGGCGCCCTGCGGGGCACCGGCCGCTTCCTGCTGACCCCTGGACAGGGCCAGCGCCGCCTCTTCCAGCGGTCGGTTGCCCAAATCGTATGCGTCCGGGTGGAGTTGTTCTGTGATGTGTGGCAGCACGTGTTTCTCCTCGTTGCCAGAAAGCATACCTATACAATACCATTTGTCCACTAATTTTTTTTCAGCCGCTATTGGCCTTATTTTTCAATGTAATTTCGATCTTTCTGCCCTTATTGGATTTACTTTGGCATTTACATTTCAGCATAGGCATTATATAGGTATCATCATGCTTAGGTCGAAAAACAATCCAATCATCGCAGCAGACGGCGGCGGAACAACCTGTCGGATCGCCTATGACGATGGGGGGCAGCGGCTGGTGGTCGAGGTTGGCCCCGCCAACGTCGCCAGCGATTATGACGGCGCGATTGTGCGGCTGAAAGACGGCCTGAAGATGCTTGCAACCAAGCTCAATGTTCAGCCCGACACCCTGAGACCGGTACCGGCGTATTTTGGACTGGCCGGTGTTACCGGAGAGCAGATCGCCCAGCGAGTAGCCGCGGATTTGCCGTTGGACAGGATACTGGTCGAGGATGATCGTCACCCTGCGCTGGCGGGTGCGCATCAGGCAACCGATGGTGCAATCGCCCATTGCGGGACGGGTTCGTTTCTGGCCCTGCAATCGCAAGCCGGCCGACGCTTTGCAGGTGGCTGGGGCTCTGTGCTGGGGGATGAGGCTTCTGCTCAGTGGATTGGGCGCAGAGCGCTTTCCGTTACGCTGGATGCATGGGACGGGCTGGTCTCAATTTCCAACCTGACCGAGGCCTTGCTGAACGAATTTGGCAGTACAAGCGGCATTGTCGCTTTCGCGGCTGCGGCCCAACCTCATGAATTCGGCCAAATTGCGCGACAGGTGACAGCGGCGGCGAGGTCAGGGGATGAACGGGCGGTTTCGCTTATGCGCGAAGGCGCCGCGCATCTTTTGCGGGCACTGGAAGCAATGGGCTGGACCCCGACCATGCCATTATGCCTGACCGGGGGTATTGGCCCCCATTACGAGGCGTATCTGCCGGATCGTGCGCGTGGCGCAGTAACAGAGCCCAAAGGTGCGCCTATCGACGGGGCCATCGCCTTGGCCCGGGCTTTTCAAGTGGAGCATTCGGCATGAACGCAGCATCTTTTCTGGCTTCTGACGACTGGCTCGAAAACAGCGGCGGGCCGCGTTATGTCCGGCTGCGTCAGCGACTGGAGGAAGGCATCGACGCTGGTGTCCTGCCCCCGAATTCCTCATTACCGCCCGAGCGCGAGATCGCCGAGATTACCGGCCTGTCCAGGGTCACCGTGCGCAAGGCCATTCAGGAACTGGTGAAACAGGGCGCAATCGTGCAGCGGCAGGGTTCCGGATCTTTCGTACGGAACGCCGCACCGAAACTGGAACAATCGCTTTCGCATCTGACCTCGTTCAGCGAGGACATGCGCCTGCGCGGCATGGAATCAACCTCCAAGTGGTTGGAACGGGGCGTTTTTCTGCCATCACCCGAGGAAACGGCGGTGCTCGGGTTGCCCGCTGACGGACAGGTGGCGCGCATTTGCCGCCTGCGAGAGGCTGGTGGACGCCCCATGGCAGTCGAACGTGCCTCGTTGCCATTGGACATTCTGCCAAATCCGCTTGCCGTGCGCGACTCACTCTATGATCTACTGGAAGAAAGCGGCTGCCGACCTGTTCGCGCCATCCAGAAGATTTCCGCCGTCAATCTTGAGGCTGAAGATGCCGCTCTGCTTGGCGTCGCGGAAGGCGCGGCAGGGCTGAGCATCCAGCGGATTTCCCATCTGGAAGGCGGGCGTGTCGCCGAGTTCACAAAATCCAACTATCGCGGCGATGCCTATGACTTTGTGGCTGAGCTGCGACTCACTCCATGATCTGCGATTCCGATGGAAAGGCTGCCCCGATGACCCCGAAAACGACCCTGATGCGTCAGGAAATCGAAGAGATTCCTGTTGCCGTCGAGCGATTGCTTAGCAATGGCGGAGATGCCCTGAGCACAGCCGCGGACGTCGCCCGGAACGGAGGGCTGAAGTTCATGATTTCGGCGGCGCGCGGCTCTTCCGACCACGCCTGCACTTTTCTGAAATACGCAAGCGAATTGCTTCTTGGCTTGCCTATGGCATCCGTCGGCCCATCGGTCGCGTCAGTGTATGGCGCTGACCTGCATGTGGCCGGGGCGCTTTGCCTTTCTGTTTCACAATCAGGAAAAAGCCCGGATATCGTGCAGCTTACGAAAAGTGCCCGAAAGGCCGGGGCCAGCACCGTGGCAATCACTAATGATCCGTCGTCCCCCCTTGCACTGGCGGCTGAGGCGGCTTTGCCGCTGCACGCAGGCCCCGAGCTTAGTGTAGCGGCGACAAAAACCTTCGTGACCTCGCTGGTTGCCGGGCTTTGGCTGCTGGCGGAACTGAAAGACGACAAAGATCTTCTGGCTGCGCTACGTGGCCTGCCCAGGCACCTTGATGCCGCGACTCGGAGTGACTGGGGCAGAGCGGCGGCTGCCGTCACCCAAAGCTCGCTTTATACGCTCGGTCGCGGACCAAGCGTAGCGATCTCGAACGAGGCCGCGCTGAAATTCAAGGAAACCTGCCAGATCCATGCCGAAAGCTATTCCTCGGCCGAGGTGCTGCACGGCCCGGTCTCGATCGTGGAAGGCGGATTTCCGGTTATTGCCTTTGCCGCCAATGATCCGGCAGAGCCGCTGTTGGCCGAGGTTGCCGACACGCTCGCGGCCAAAGGGGCACAGGTATTTGCCACCAGCCCATTGGTCACAAAGGCCGAGGTGCTGCCTCATGTCCGCACGGATCATTGGCTAACGGACCCGGTGGCAGCTATCGTGTCCTTTTATTCAATGGTCGAGCAGGTCGCAGTACAGCGCGGGATCAACCCGGATGCGCCACGTCACCTGCGGAAAGTGACGGAAACGGTATGAGCGGCCAGGCGACCATCTACCACGGCGGGCTTGTTTATGACGGCACCAGTTTGCATGACGGTGCCGCGCTGCGGCTGGAGGCTGGCCGCATCACCGATATTGGCGTTGACGTGAAGACAAGCGCTGGCAAGCTTGTCGATCTGCAAGGCGATATTCTGGCCCCCGGCTATGTTGACCTGCAAGTGAATGGCGGTGGCGGAGTGATGTTCAACGCCGCCCCGTCTGTCGATACACTGGCACGCATCGCCAAGGCGCACCGGACGCTTGGGGCAACCTCGATCCTTCCCACCCTGATCACGGATACCGCAGCCAAGACCCGCGCCGCCATCGAAGCGGCCAAGGCGGCGGTAGCTGCGGGTATTGCGGGGATCGCTGGCCTGCATCTGGAAGGGCCGCACCTTTCGGTGGCTCGGAAAGGTGCCCATGATGCAGCCCTGATCCGCCCCATGGATGACGAGGACCTGACAACGCTTGTCGCGGCAGCACAAGCGCTACCCGCATTGATGCTGACGGTTGCGCCAGAAAACGTGTCAATTGCGCAGGTGAAAGCGCTGGTCTCAGCAGGTGCCGTTGTTTCGCTGGGCCACAGTGATGCGGATTATGATACCTGCCTGTCTTATGCCGAGGCCGGTGCGTCCTGTGCCACGCATCTGTTCAACGCCATGAGTCAACTGGGCAATCGATCTCCCGGGCTTGTCGGGGCGGTTCTGGCCGCGGGTCGATTAAACGCCGGGCTAATCGCCGACGGTATTCACGTTCACCCTGAAGCCATGCGCACAGCCTGGGCCGCCAAGCGGGGCCCAGGCCGGATATTTCTGGTCAGCGATGCGATGGCGCCGGCTGGCACGGACCAGCGCATGTTCGAACTGGAAGGCCGCCGCATTTCCCGCAAAGACGGGCGTTTGACACTGGCCAATGGTACTTTGGCAGGGGCTGATCTGGATTTGACCACAGCGCTGCGTGTCCTGACCACGCAAGCCGAAGTACCGCTGGAAGACGCATTGGCAGCTGCAACTCGAATACCCGCCGAAGTAATGGGATTATCCGACGCGGGGCGGTTAACCAAAAGAAAACAATGCCCGCTGATCCGCATTGCCGGAGATCTGAGCAACGTAGACGTGCTGGTTTGAACCAGCGTCATAAGACCTGCGCTGACAAAATCCTGAGTTTCTGCAACCATTAGTCAATTCACTGAACGGGAACGGATTTCAGGTAAGCAGCAATGGCCAATCGGTCTTCATCGCTTAGTTTCGAGGTGTTCTCGATGACTTCGACCATTTCGCCACCAGCGCTGTCATAATCCGGTGTGAAACCGGATATCAGATATTCAGCGATGTCAGCCTCGGACCAGTCAAGCTGGGCGGTGGTCAAACCGGGGATGCGCCCCTTTCCATTCGGATTTGGCGCTCCGGTCAGCCAGAGACCCCGCTTCAACCCTCCCAGTCCGTTTCGTGGTGTATGGCATTCTGCGCAGTGCCCCAAAGCTTCCACCAAATACCGGCCTCGGATTTGCTGGTCGGTCAGATCACCTTCAACCACCCAGCCCGAGCCTGAAAACAGAAGTTTCCACAACCCCAGCCCGCGCCGGATATTGAAAGGGAACCCAATGTCATGCGGGATATTTGCCGCGTCAGACGCAGGCAGGGTGTTCAAAAACGCATGAAGCGCTGCAACATCCTCGACCGTCATCTTGGCATAAGACGTATAGGGGAAGGCCGGGTAATAATGCTGTCCCTTGGGGCCTGTTCCGTGTTTCAGGGCATTGGCCAGATCCAGCGCGGACCATGATCCAATTCCGGCGTCTGGATCACTGGAGATGTTTGGAGCTACAAACGTACCAAAATCCGTTTCGAACCGCCGCCCGCCGGAAAGAATAAGCTTTCCTTCCTCGCTGGCACCCGGGGCCGAGTGGCATGAGGCGCATCCTGCTGAATAGAAGACAGACGCCCCTCTGGTCACGTCGGGGGTCAGACCCGCCAACCGGGCTGGATCAACCCTTTGCGGTCGGGTCAACAGCAAACCGGCCAACCCGACCATAAGCATGACCAGAACGGCGAAAAGTAGAATGCGCCGCACTGATCAATTCTCCTTTAATTTTCCGGTGCTCTGTAAGCTTTGTGACAGGCAGAGCAGGTTCCGCCAAGCTGACCCATCGCCCCTTTCAGGGCTTCAACATCCTGACCTGCCGCAGCCTGCATCGCAACAGCGGCGTCGGCCAGTGCCTGCCCTTTGGCCCCAACATCTGCGAAGTTTTCCCAAATTGCAGGCAAGGCACGGGTAGACGGGTCTGACACATTATCCGATCCGGCTGGCCACATCGCAGACTGGTCGATCTGCGACACGACAACAATATTATTTGCGGCCCGTGTAGCCGCTTCGGCATCATATTCTGCCTCTCCCTTGGCCATGGCGCCCAGCGTTCCAAGGTTGAAAGCGTAAAGCTGCATAATCGAAGTCCGCGCTTTTACAGCCGGGTTTTCGCTATCCTGAGCAATTGCAGTTCCAACTACGGCCAAGGACAAAAGACCTGCCGCAAAGATCGAAGACTTCTTCATCATGGTGTGGCTCCCTGTTTAATGTGCCATATGATAGCTTGAACGATTTTTCTTGTAATTGTTTGTTATTCGGCCTCACTTGTTCATTTATGAACAACGACAATTGGGACGATATTCGATATGCCCTAGCCGTCAGCAAACATGGCTCGTTGAATGCGGCGGCGACAGCCCTGGGCGTTGCACATGCAACCGTCCTGCGCAGAGTTGCCGCCTTCGAACACCGATATGGCTGTGTTGTGTTTCGGAAAGACCCGTCAGGGTATTCGGTTCTTCCCGAAGCCAGAACAATTCTGTCCGCAATGGAAAGCGTTGAAGAGGCCGTGCTTTCGGTCGAACGCGCCGTTGTGGGCGCAAATCGTTCGCCTACGGGTCATGTGCGTATTGCGTCCACGGACAGCCTTTGCCAGTTTGTCCTGCCACAGATACTAAACTCAATTTCCGCCCTCTATCCCAGCCTCGAACTGACGATCCTCAGCGGTAACAGCCACCATGATCTGACCAGGTTAACTGCGGATATCGTTGTCCGCCCTTCGGTTCAACTAGGTGAAGGGTTGACCGGAGAGCGCGCAGGAACGTTGCGCTTCGGGGTTTATAGTGACGGTACCCATAACCAAAAATGGATGCGGCTTGATGGGGCCCTCAGCCGTTCACTGCCGGCCAAATGGTTGGCTGAACATGTTCGCACCGATGACATGACAAACGGAGCAGACAGTTTTCTGGTGCTTCAGCAGATGGTAGCATCCGGTGTGGGGAGAGCTTTCTTACCTGCATTTATTGGCGACGCTGATCCCCGGCTTCACAGGTTGAACGACATTGATCCCGGGATCGAGGTTCCGCTTTGGGTCGCGACACTTGAGGAAATCGCACACACGCCAAGGTTTGCGGTCGTGCAACGGGCTTTGCTTGAACACCTGCCGCACGCACTGGCTGGATGACGTCACAATTTTAGCGTCTTGGTAGGTCGCTTTGCGTTGAAATCTCCGGCAAGTCGTGGCGGTTGCCCTATACCTGCAACTGGACGTCCTGCGCCGCGATGGTCAGGTTTTCACCGCCGCTCCAGGTAGTTCTTTCCGGATCTGTTTCGCCAAGACGTGTCGAAGGTACTTTGGGATGGGCCAGATATGCGACACCTCGCTGCGAACGTTCCAACGCAGGTGGTGAAAAGCCCCAGATAGAATGTGCCGACCGCGCCATTCATCATTTACAAATATAAACATTCATCTTAATGATTATGTATGAGCAGAGACCCAAATTTCTCCCGGCGCACCTTCCTGTCCCAAGGCGCATGTCTGGCGGCACTCTGCCTGCGACCCAGCTTTGCGATTGCGGAAATGACACTTGGTCAATCGGCAAGGATTTCAACTTTGTCGGATGGCTACTTGTCATTGCCGCCCGAAATGGTCTTTGGGGCAATGCCCGAGGCAGAGCTAACAGAACTTCTGAACCGCCATCAAACAGATCTGACCAGATACGAGCCCGAGTGCAACATTGTGCTCTACCGCGATGACCAGAATACCGTACTGTTCGACGTTGGGGCCGGGCCGGATTTCATGCAAACCGCTGGCAAACTTCCGGAAACTCTGGACGCCGTCGGGTTATATCCGGATGAGGTCACGCAGGTGATATTCACCCATGCTCATCCGGATCACATCTGGGGTGTGCTGGACGACTTCGGAGATCACCTCTTTCCCAATGCCAGATATCATCTTGGCCGCAAGGAATGGGACTATTGGTGGAACCCCGCAACCGTTGACACGATAGGAGCCGACCGCACGGCATTCGCGGTGGGCGCAAAGCGGCGCATGGAAGCCATCGAAGACATGGTTGCGTTCTTTGATGATGGGCAGGAAATCCTTCCCGGTATCGCAGCACGCGCTAGTTTCGGGCACACGCCCGGACATATGGCCTTCGAAATTCGCAAAGGCAGTGACGCGGTGATGGTCGTCGGCGATGCGCTCGGCAATCCACACGTCGCGTTCGAGCGTCCAGACTGGCGCAGCGGTACGGATCAGGACCCTGACGCCGCGGCAAGTGCCCGGAAATCGCTGCTGGATCAGATTTCTCATGCCCAAATGAAGATTATTGGATTCCATTTGCCAAATGGCGGAATTGGCCGTGTCGAAAAGGCCGGTTCGACCTATCGATTTATTGGAGAGCCTGCATGATGCGCGCTTTGTTGATTGCCTGTACCCTGGCCACGCAAACCTGGGCCAGTGAGGATATTGCAGACCAGTACCCGCAGAGCGTTCTTTACTCGAAACCTGTCGAATTTATTCCCGGCGTCTTTTCCGCCATCGGTGCAACCGCACCCCCGACCTATGAGAATTCGGGCCACAACAACAACCTCAGCTTTATCGTGACCGGGGAGGGCGTTGTCGTCATCAACGGTGGCGCGGCCTATGTGCTTGCCGAAGCGCTTCATAAGGAGATTCAAGCGCTCACGGATCAGCCCGTGAAGCTTGTCTTCAACGAAAACGGTCAGGGGCACGCCATGCTGGGGAACGCCTACTGGTCGGAACTTGGGGTGCCCATCGTCGCTCATTCAGATGCGGCGGCTGAATTCGAAGAATATGGGCCGCAAATCCTTGAAGGGATGCAGGAATATAACAAGGACAAGGCAGAAGGAACGTTTCTGTCCAGTCCGACAGAAACGTTTGACGATGAATACGTTGTCGAACTCGGCGATTTTCGCATCGAGGCCAAACATCTTGGACCTGCGCACAGCCCCGGCGACATTTCGATCTGGCTGCCCAATCAAAGCCTTGTCATTGCCGGTGACATGGCATTTCACGAACGTATGCTGCCGATCTTTCAGGACACCTACACCGCAGATTGGCTTGAGACCTGGGACAATGAGTTCGAAGCACTGGAAGCCACATATGTGATCCCCGGGCACGGTCATCCTACGAACATGGATCAGGTGCGCCGGTATACACGCGACTATCTGATCTACCTGCGCGCGAAGATACAGGAACATATGGATGCTGGCGGCGATCTGGCCGAGGCCTATTACGTCGACCAATCCCCTTACGCCCATTTGGACACGTTCGAAGAACTGGCTACAAAAAACGCCGGTCGGGTCTACGAACAGATGGAATTCGAATAAGTCAGGACCGCCGAAGAACGGGCATTCGCATCATCATCCGATGGGTGGCCACGGCCCCGACCCACATCGAGAAGACGGCAAGCCACGCAGTCAGCGACAAGGCCGATCCCCCGGACAATCCGGCACCAACGGCGCAGCCACCTGCCAACATTGCACCAAAGCCCATCAAGACCGCCCCGACAAGGTAACGCTCCATCGGAGTATCCGGGCCGAACTGTTCGATCTTCCACTCGCCGGAAAGAACGGCAGAAACAGCGGCGCCAATTGCAACGCCCGGAACCAGACCAATGCCAAAGGACAGCGCAACGTTCCGTTCGGCCACCAGCGCCATCAATGTATCCGTTGCCGGGCCGGTGAACGTGACCGAAGACACCGGCACGACTTCGAAGGAGGCTTGCGCAATCGCAAATGTCATCAACCAGCCAAGCGCCACGGCGAAACCAACTCCGGCTGCCGTGACAATCCTTGTCATTGTCACCTGCTGGCGCATTGCAAAGGCAACGGCCAGAACAAATGTCCCTGCGGCAAATACTGTGTATACAATAGGCGAAAACCCAAGCAGTGCCGAAAGGTCGCGCGCATTGCCACCTGTGATCGTCCAAAGACCGGACAGCGCCTCGCGCGCGGGGCTGAGCACACCTGTGTAAGCCGCTTGCGCGACCAACGTCAGAACCAACCCCGTCACCATTGCACGCAGATTGCCGCATGAGGCCAACACCAACAGGCGCGACGCGCATCCGCGCGCCAAAATCATTCCGACGCCAAACATCAGACCACCGATCACCGCACCGCTCAGGCTGCCTGTTGACGCAATCGAACGCGCCCCGGACAAATCCAGCCATTCAATCGAAACGAACCCCTGAACCAAGGTCAGTGCCGACGTGAATGCGATCAGCCAGACGGCCAGACGGGGCCCAAGCTCGCCCTCGGCGACTTCAACAGTGGATGCCCGCAAGCAGAAATGAGATTTCTGAGCGGTAACTCCGAACAGGATGCCAACAAGCAAACCGGCAACGGCCAATGTGCCCGAATCTCCCAGCAGATCGATGAGGCGTTCCATAGACAAAAACTCTCACCTTTTTACGTGCCCGTCTTTGCCTTTCGTCAAGTTCTCACTGTGCAGCCATTGGCTTGCGCGCAAGCTGACACTGTGTCCACAACGCACCCAATGCCTCGACCAACCGGGTCACATCTTCTGACGAATGTACAGGCGACGGTGTGATCCGAAGACGTTCGGTGCCTTTCGGGACAGTGGGATAGTTTATCGGCTGGATATAAATCCCATAGTCGCGCATCAGAACATCCGAGATGAAGCGGCACTTGACCGGGTCACCGACCATGACCGGGATAATATGGCTTGGGTTGGACGTGTGCGGAATGCCTAAAGCGTCCAGCCTGCCTCGAACCTCGCTTACGCGTTGCTGATGCAGACACCGTTCCGCATTGCTTTGCTTGAGGTGCCGAACGGATGCTGCGGCGCCGGCGGCGACGGCCGGGGGCAACGCGGTGGTAAAGATAAACCCGCTGGCAAAGGAACGAACAAAGTCGACAAGTTCCTTTGACGCCGCGATGTATCCACCAACCACGCCGAACGCTTTGCCCAACGTGCCTTCGATGACTGTCAAGCGATCCATCAACCCTTCGCGTTCGGCAATGCCGCCACCGCGCGGGCCGTAAAGCCCTACTGCATGAACCTCGTCCAGATAGGTCATCGCGCCGTACCGATCCGCCAGATCGCAGATTTCCTTGATGGGAGCGATATCGCCATCCATCGAATACACACTTTCAGACGCGATCAGTTTTGGCGCGTTGAACGGCAGGTCCATGAGATGTCGTTCAAGGTCCTTCAAATCGTTATGCTTCCAGACCCGCTTTGCGCAACGACTGTGGCGGATACCCTCGATCATCGATGCGTGGTTCAATTCGTCGGACAGAACCGTGATACCGGGAATTCGCGAGGCCAGAGTTCCCAATGCAGCCCAATTTGAAACATACCCGGACGTAAAAAGCAGCGCTGCTTCCTTGCCATGCAGATCTGCAAGCTCGTGCTCAAGCAGAACATGTTCATGGGTGGTCCCCGAAATATTCCGGGTCCCGCCAGCCCCTGCGCCACAGCCATCAATCGCCCGGTGCATGGCTGCCAGAACCTTTGGATGCTGACCCATTCCCAGATAATCGTTCGAGCACCAGACCGTAACTTTCTCAGGTCCGTTTTCTGCATGGTTGTGTGCAGTTGGAAAGGCGCCGCAATGGCGCTCAAGCTCAGCGAAGACCCGGTAGTTTCCTTCGTCCTGCAATTGCCTCAGCTGGTCACGAAAATACTCTTGGTAGTTCATTTCAGTTTCCAACGGCTTCTTCGACGATACCGGCCAACAGGGCTTCGACTTTCTCCATCGGTCCGTCAGGATAGCTTCGGTAACCCACTTTGACACCGCCTTCGTCCTCGGCCACAAAGATCCCGTAGGGGCAATAGCCGATATTCATCGGGTCGGCCTCCATCATCTCGCGCGAGAGCTTTGCGGAACAGAAGATAAATATTTCAGCGGCTGTGAAAATCTGCTTGTCGCTGCCGACATCCGCCCCCGTCCGGTTCAGCATGTCGCCAACATGGCTCACATAATCGATAACCAGCCCCTGCCCAACAATTGCTGATTCAACGGCAAAGGTTGCATCATCAAAGCTACCGTCAAAGGGAACCGCAATGACCTCCTCAGCAAAAGCCGGGTTTGCCAATACAACTGAAAATGCGGCTGATGCGATAAAGTGCTTCATGATGATGTTCCTCCTACTGAACCACATTTCTTCGGATTTTATCGCCAAGGCTTTGACCGGTGTCAAAGCCTCGGCGTTTTTTAGCCGAACATGTCCGATGTGATACCAGCATACCAACCCAGCGACTCTTGGTAGGTTGCTTTTCTCAGGTCGGAATCTTCGCCGGTCTGGCTGATAAACCCATCCACCTTGGCAATCTTTTCAGGCGTCGCCTCATAAGTCGCACCGACCTTGACCCCGTCATCCGTATCAATGAGCGACCAGCACGTGTTCGAGAACTTGGCCGGGAAGATCTTTGATCCGGTCAATGCGCCACGAACGGCGTTGGCACAGACTTTCGCCTGGCTGTTGGCCGAAAAACCGGATTTCGGCATGTCGCCTTGCTGGCTGGCATCACCAAGAACATAGATGTCAGGATCAGCTTTCGATGACATGTCCGCCGCGTTCACCGGTGCCCAGTTGCCATCGGTTACACCGGCCATTTCCGCAATACGCCCGGCCTTCATGGCCGGGATCACGTTGCAGACGTCGACCTTGGTTTCTTCACCGTCGATGGTCACTGTCATGGCATCCGGATTGACCGAGACATTGCCGCCGCCGAAATCCTCTCCGATCCAGTCGATCATGCCTTCGTAGTGGTCGGCCCACCCCTCCTGGAACAAAGACATCTTGGAGAATTTGGCTTTCGGATCAGCAATGATGATTTTCGCTGTCGGATTGTTCGCCTTCAGCACATGCGCAACCATCGAAACCCGCTCATAAGGTCCGGGCGGGCAACGGAACGGGTTCGGCGGTGCGACCATCGCAAAGGTTCCGCCTTCGGGCATCGCCAGAACCTGCGCCTTCAACAGCTCGGTTTGAGAGCCCGCCTTATACGCATGCGGCATCTTGTTTTGTACAGTTACATCCCACCCCTCGACCGCGCCGTCGACAAAGTCGATACCCGGGCTCAGGATCAATTTGTCATAAGGAATGGATCCGCCACCCGCCAATGAGACAGTTTTGGCGTCGCGGTCGACGCCCACGGCCCAATCGTGAACAACGTTGATACCGTATTTTGCAGCAAGCGTGCCATAGCTGTGCGCAATGTCCGAAAGCTCTTGAAACCCGCCCAGATACAGATTCGAGAAAAAACAGGTGTAATATGTTCTGGACGGCTCGATCAGGGTGACGTCAATCTCACCCTTGCTGTCTTTGGAGATATAGCGGGCCGCGGTTGCGCCGCCTGCCCCGCCCCCGACCACCACGACACGGGGCTTGCCCTGCGCCAGTACCATCGGGGCCGACAGCCCGGCGGCAAGTACCCCTGCGGTTCCCAGAAATGTCCGTCTGTTGAGTGTCATCGCGTTTCCTCCCCTTAGGCATTGTCACTGTGGATTGTTGAAATAAGCGGCCAGTGCCGCGATCTCATCGTTGCTCAGGCGGCCCGCGATCATTTGCATGACGGGATGGGGCCGCTGCTTGTCCTTGTAGGCGTGCATGGCGACAACAAAATCCTGGTCGGGCCAGTAAACGATCGAAGGAATCCCATCATCGCCACCCTCTATCTGGTGGCACGTCGTGCATTCGCTGCTCAGGTATTCGCCATATTCGGGATCACCTTGTATCGCGAGGATTTCGGGATTGACGGAATGGTCCGTTCCCTTTGCGGTTGGGTCGGCTTCGGGGATGTCTTGCGGGTTGTCGGAAAACACACGCAAGTAGGCAATTACATTGGCCCGGTCTTCCGCGTTCTCGAGCCCGCGAAAGCTCATTCTGGTGCCGGATGCGAAGGCGCGGGGGTTTTCAATGTAAGCCGACAATGTATCGGCGTGCCATTCCAGCCCCGAAGTACCCGCACGGATCAGGCTTTTGGAATAGTTGAACTCCTCAAGCCCGGCAGCCCGGCGGCCAAATACACCATTCAGGTGCGGACCGATCCTGTTTTCAGCGCCCGCGCCGACCTGATGACATCCTTCGCACTGGGCAAACACAAGCTTGCCAGCTGCTGCATCGCCCAAATCCTCGGTCGCGGCAGCAGCTGTTGCCAGAATACTCGCAGCAAATATGACACCTGTTGCCCCCCGCCACCGCATGATCAGCTGCCGAAAGATTTCAGGTAAACGATGACCGCGTCGATATCATCCTGTTTCTTGAGCCCGGCAAAGGACATACGTGTCCCCTTCATGTAGGCTTTAGGCTTAGCCAGAAACGCGGCCATCTCTTCATCCGTCCAGATCAAGCCATCCTCGGCGGCAGCTTTCATGGCCTTGGAGTACTTAAAGCCTTCGACGGCGGCCGCATTGGCGCCGACAACGCCGTTCAATGCCGGACCCGTGCGATGCTTGGCCCCTTCGCCGACCTGATGGCATGACTTGCACTTCTTGAAAACTTTTTCGCCATTTTCGATCATTTCGGGATCAAGTGCCGCTGTGTCTTCAGCGGTTTCTTCGACCTCGACGGATGCTTCCTCTGAAACAGATGCCGGCTCCGCGCTGTCAGCCCCGGCTTCGTCAGGTGTTACATCCAGAACGGCGGCGCGCATGGTGATTTCCACGCCTTCTTTGCAATCCGTCATGCATGGCTCATCCGTCCAGAAATGCGCCTCGGCTGTTTCGCGGTCATCCACGATGAAACCCCCGGCATTCGGCATTTCCACTTCAAGGAAATTTTCGTGCGACAGCGTGAACTCATCATCAACGATGTCATTGGAATACAGGATATAGGCGACAATCGCGTAAACGTCGTCAGGCTCCAGCGATTGTGCGTCTCCAAACGGCATCGAACGGTTCACATAGTCCCATACCGTCGAAAGGTGCGGCCAGTAGGAGCCCACTGTTTTCAGCGGGTCCTTATCTGCAAGCGTGCCCTCGCCGCCCGCCAGTTTCGGCCAGTTGTCCACACCTTCAGCAAAATCGCCATGACAGATCGCGCACCGTTCGGCAAAGACCTCTTCGCCGGTGAACACGTCGCCGGAACCTTCGGGCAATCCGGTTCCGTCAGGTGCAATGTCATGGTTCCATGCCGCGATTTCTTCGGGCAACGCAGGGCGCCCAAGCCCTAGCTTGTCTGCATGGGCCGGAACCGCTACGCACAACCCAAGGGCCGAGGCGGCCAATAGCTTACGATACTTCGACATTTTCCGCCTCTCCATTTTCCTTGATCCACCAGGTCTGGATACAATTGTTGTGGTAGATCGAGTTCTCGCCTCGCACATCCCGCAGCTGAGCTTTGCTGGGTTGGACGTAACCGGTCGAATCCTTGGCGCGGGCCTGCAACAGCATCTCTGAACCGTCCCAGTTATGGTCCAGATAAAACCGGGTCAGCGCCTTGTCTGTTCCGGGCGCCGCCAGACGGGCCGGAACCCAGTTCTTGCCACCATCCACCGACACGTCGACGCCGGTAATCGAGCCCCGCCCGGACCAGGCCAACCCGGTGATCACCAACGGCCCGGGGCCATGGGTTATCGGCGCTTGCGGGCTGGGCGATGTGACGACCGATTTGGCGTCCATGACCCATGTCCACTTGCGTGATGTTCCGTCTTCGAGAGTATCCGTATACTTGGATGTCTCTTCGCGGCTTTCGATAGCCATCTCGGTGACCTCGACCCGGCGCAACCACTTGACCCACATGTTGCCTTCCCAGCCGGGAACGACAAGACGAACGGGATATCCGTGCTCCTTGCGCAAAGCCTCACCATTGGCCTTGAACGCAACAAGTACGTCATCCATTGCCTTTTCCACTGGGATCGAGCGACCATTCGAGGAAGCATCGGCGCCTTCTACGTAAACCCATTTGCCTTCGGGCTTTACCCCGGCCTCTTCCAGCAGAGTGCGCAGCGGAACACCGGAATATTCCATGTTGTGGATCATTCCGTGCGTGAACTGCGCGCCGTTGAGCTGCGCACCGGCCCATTCCATACCCGTATTGGCAGCGCATTCGCAGAAATAGATACGGTTCTCGCGCGGGAAACGTTCCAGATCTTCATATGTGAAAATCAGCGGAGTTTCGACCAGACCGTTGATCATCAGACGGTAGTCCGCCTTGCTCAGTTCGATCGCACCCGAATGGTGCCGCTCGAATGCGCATCCCTGCGGGGTGATCGTGCCGTCCAGCGCGTGGATCGGCGTGAAATTGATCGAACTGATTGTGTCTGCGGTCAACCACTCGACGTTGCGCCGTACGACATCACTCTCGAATTGGATTGGCAGGCCGTAGGGGGTTGCATCTACACCTTCGCCCGTTGCCTGTGCCCATTCCTGAACCTGAGTGATCAGCGGGTCAGGGCCTGCGGCGCGCGCCGCTGAGGCACCGACCGCACCTACGCCAACCGCGGCAGCACCGCTTAGAAACTGGCGACGCGATGGGGCTTTTGCCCTTGGATTCTCGCTCATTTTGTTTGCCTCCGTCATTCGATCAGCAAATCTTGTATTCAATGTTTGACATTCGGTTCGCGCTGTCAGGCTCCGATCACCTCGACCGATGTATTCGGCTCGACGGTGACGGTGCCCTGATTACGAATGTGGTTTTCGACGACATCCCAGATGGGCGGGCCTTCGGTGCCCTCGTTGACGCTGGCCCAACCGGCCACAACATAGGATTTCTCCGGATCAATCGCCTCACCCGTCTTGAGCAGGGTCATGTCGCTGATCCGCTGCCCTTGCGGTTTGGTAACATCGATACGGTACCCAAGGCCGCCGACACGCACCATGTCGCCACCCTGCTGGTAATAGGGATCGGGGTTGAACAGGTTGTCGCCAACATCCTCGAGGATCACGTGAATGAATTCACCCGTCATTTCCGTACGATACGCATTCGGATAGGACATCGAAGTGACGTTCCAGATATCCTCACGCGTGATCTCCTGACCGGGCAGGATCGACGGACCCCAGCGCACACCCGGCGACATGGCAATGTCTGCCTCGCGCTCGCTGATCAGTGCATCGCAGATCAGATCGTCCCACGTGCCATTGAAGTTTCCGCGCCGATAAAGCAGCGAGTCCGTCTTGCCGATCACTTCGCTTAGTGCCGCATCATATGGTGCACGCTGTTCGTTGATCAGGGCCGTGAGTGCCGGATCAGGTGCGATGACGTCTGAAAAGATCGGGATCAGCTTGTGCTTCAGCCCCATCATCTGGCCATCCCGCACGTCCAGATCAACGCGGCTGACGAATTTGCCGTTCGAGCCGGACGCGATGATATGCGTCTTTTCGACCAGAACCGGTTCAGGCAAAGCGTCATGGGTGTGACCGCTCAGGATTACGTCAATCCCTTGAACACGGCTCGCCATTTTTTTGTCCACGTCAAAGCCGTTATGGCTGAGGACGACGACCACATCGGCACCTGCGTCGCGCACCTCGTCCACCATGGCCTGCATGTTCTCATCCCGGATCCCGAACGAGTACTCCGGGAACATCCAACTGGGGTTGGCAATTGGCATATAGGGGAAAGCCTGTCCGATGACGGCAACCTTGGCCCCGCCGCGTTCGAAGAACTTGTAGGGCTTGAAAAGCTCCGCAGGTTCATCCCATTCCGCGTCAAAGATATTCTGACCCAGCGCCGCAAAAGGCAAACCCTCAACGATCTCGTTGACCCGCTCGCTGCCCAACGTGAACTCCCAATGGAATGTCATCGCATCGGGCTTGAGTGCATTCATCACGTTGACCATGTCCTGACCCGCTGTCTGATAGCAGGTATACGAGCCATGCCAGGTGTCGCCCCCATCCAGCAACAACGCATCTGGCCGGTCGGCACGGATGGCGTTGATAACGGTCGAGACCCGGTCAAGCCCTCCGACGCGGCCATAGGTCTTCGCCAATGCAGCAAAGTCATTGTAAGTCAGCGCATAGGCGGACGGGCTGCCATCTTCGATCCCGTAAGCCTTGCGAAATGCGGCCCCCGTCACATGCGGCATTTGCCCGCGCGCGTCTCCGATGCCCAGGTTGACCTCGGGCTCGCGGAAGTAAATCGGTTTGAGCTGCGCGTGGATATCCGTGATATGAATCAGGCTGATATTTCCGAAGGTCTCAAATTCCAGCAACTGGTCCTGGGTCAGGCTTTGCTGGGCCGCCAGCCTTGCCCAGTTCCCGAAACCGGATGCCCCGTACAGCGCTGAGGCCGCCATGGAGACCTGTAGAAAATCACGTCGCGATATCATCTGTTGGCTTTCCTATTTCACATATAAATGTGTGAATGTGGCAGAAATGAAAAACCCGCGCCCGGAAATCCTGGCGCGGGTTCTTTGTTACTGACGCACGGCCGGCGTTTCGACCGAAAGGCCGTTGCCGCGCGATGCTACATAAAGCTCCAGTGCCCGGAATTCGTCGGAACCTTCGGCAAAGGTTTCAGCGCGTGTATCACGAATACAGCCGCGGAAGCGGTTGTGACGCGAGATCAGCTTGGCCTGCTTCAGACGATAAGTCGGGAAACCGTTGATCATCCCCTGGCTCAGATGGTCGGCCCGGATCATGTTGCCCCAATTGTCTTCGTGACAGTTGGCGCAGCTCAACTCCAGCTGACCATATCGGGTGTAGTACATTTCCTTGCCTTGCTCCCAATATGGGGCAGCATCGCCGTCAATGGCGACATTCATGGGCAGCCCTCGTGACTGAAAGGCAATCAGCGCGACCATGCCCTGCATATCGGCACCAGACCATTTCCACGCATCTGCTTCCATGCGTTCCGTACGGCACTTGTTGATCAGATCTTCCATCACAACCAGCTTGCCGGTTTCCGCATCGACCTTCGGCATGGACGCTTGCAGCCCTTTGAAGCTTTCCACATCATCGTGGCACGAAGAGCAACTTTTGCCAGCGGCGCCATCGACAGCCTCATAAAGATCAGCGGCCTGGTCGACAAAGATCATAGCCGGGTTGTCGAAATCGTCGATCTGCAACGCCTGCGTTTCATCGGTCCTGAAATGCCACCCCGAGTAGATCCTATCGAAGTTCTCGACATGGGCCGGGGCCTCGGTCACCGAAACCATTTCCAGTTCTTCGTTGATCACCAGCTTGTCTTCGTCAGGTCCAGCTGCCACTGAAACCGGGAAAGCCAGAACTGCCGCGATCGCCGTGAGTGCTTTTTTATTCATTGCGTTCCTCCCTTGGGTGATCAGCGCAGGTTTTAACCACCGGCGCTGATCTGCCGTTACGGTCGAGCCGTCAGGCGATCTCGATCGGTTTTTTTGTGTCGTAAACGGACCCGTCATCGTCATACCAGGTGAAAACGAATTCCCCGGCTTCAGGCACGGTTGCATCGAACTGAAAATACGGGTTTGTCGAAATCGCCGGCTCCATCGTCACGTCTATCACCAGTTCTCCGTTAAACTCGCAGGTGAACCGATTGATGATCGAACGCGGTATGACGTTGCCTTCCTTATCCTTACGCTGGCCACTTTCCATATTGTGGCTGATCAGCGTTTTGATCGTGATTGCTTCGCCAGCAGCGGCTGTTTTTGGAACCTTGACGCGGGGTTTTACACCGGATGCCATTGGTTGTTCTCCTGTTCTTCAGGGCGCGTGGCAATCAGCCGCCGCAGCCGCCAATTGTCACTTTTACGGTTGCCGAGGCCTTGGCAAAGCTACCATCAGCCATTTTGGCCACAGCAATGACATCTTGCGTTCCTGCAAGACGAATGCGGGTCGAAGCCGCCTGCGCAGCAGCCAGCGGGCCAAAGTTGAACGTGGCCACGCCGGGCTCGGGGTTTCCAGCCGCTACGATCAGAATTGCTGCCGCACCCGGCGCGCTGACTTCGATCGGAACGGTATTTCCGTTCTCGGCAATTTCCGGCGCCGTCAGCGTCACACCGCCGTCGGCCATGTCTGCACCGCCAGTAAACGCGGCTATCGCGTCTTCCGCAGCCGCATTTGCGCGGAACGGCATCAGGGTCAGGACCGCAGCGCCCAGACCAAGAGCCAGAGTCTCGCGACGAGAAAATTCCATTTTCAATCTCCTTTGGATCCTCACGAATTCACGCCTGAAAGCGTGATTATTGTTCTTTAAGGGTTGCGAGGAACGCGACGACGTCCTCAATTTCCTGTGCAGTCAGGATTGACGTCAAAGGCCCTGATGGGGCTTTGCCCGTATAGGCGTCGCCCGGGCGGATATAGCCGTCATCCTTGTAGAAAGCCGGCATGACCGTTCCGTCAAACGTCATCTTGGCATTTGCGACCAGTCCTCGAAGCTCCGCCTCGGACCACCGATCCCCGGCCCCATCCAACAGCGGACCGACTTCGCCATGGAACGGAATATCCGCCAAAGCCGTGACCTGATGACAGGCCACACAGTTGCCCTTGGATTTCTCGCCCACGATGACCGCACCGTTTGCCGCATCGCCGGCGACGCCGGTCAATGAAGCCTCGATCGCACCATAATCGTCGAACCGTACGTCTTTTGGCCCTGTTTCTGCCGCGATGGCGGCACTGCCTGTTATGATACAAGCCAAAGTCAAGTGTCTCAGCTTCATGATCCCTCCCATTTGCTACCGCGCCGATGGCGCTTTGCGACCCAAAGCCTCTGTGTACCGTAGTCGACGGGCAGGGTTCATCGCAACATTAAATTCATCTTAATGAATTTTTTTATTTATATTGCAACACGTCAATCTTGCGAAACATTGTTTCTCTCTTGAATGCGGCGCGCGTGATACCGTTGAAAATCTTCCCCGTTATCAAGCTCGTACCGTTTTTCATTGACCCAGGTAAAAAGATCGAGGGTCGTTCCCTTCGAGAACGCCCCGGGCATGACCGCAACGGCCGCTTCGATTGCTGTGGCATCCTCTGACACGTCCTCCGGTAAGAAAACCAATGTAGGGGTGAACAGAATCCCCCATTTGCGCATCAGTGATCTTTGCTCGGCTTCTTCTCCGTCAAAATCGATGGCCAAGGTGCTTCCGTGTAGGTCCAACTGAACGACAAAGAAGTTCTCCTCGATATACGCAGACAGGTCGGGTTGCGGGAAAACCTCTTCATGCATCTTTTTGCAGTAGATGCAGCCCTGTTGTTCAATGAACAGAACCAGCCGCTTGCCTTCCCCCCTCGCTTCTTCAAGGTCTTCACGAAGGTCTTTGAACGTGTCTCGCATCCACGGCGTTTTATGCAGACCGTCATCCCCCAGTTCAGCTGCGTAAACCGCCCCAGCAAACAGCCCTGCAATCAAGAACAATACTATCCGTTTCATGGTGTTCTCCCGAATTAGCCAATGGCCGCCAGCCAAGGCATGTGATCCAGCATCCATTGTGCGATTAGATTTATGGAATTGGTCGCGATCAGGATGCCAAAAAGAATCAGCAAGACACCCATCGCCTTTTCAATCATTCCCAGATGTTTCCGGAAACGTGCCATCCATTGCATGAAGGGCCGAACCAGAAAGGCTGCCAGAACAAACGGCGCTGTCATGCCAACCCCATAGACGAACAAAAGCACGGCACCGCGCCAGGCGGTCTCGGTTCCAGCCGCCGTGAACAGGATCGCCGCCAAAACCGGCCCGACGCAAGGCGTCCAGCCAAAGGCAAAAGCCAGCCCCAGAACATATGCCCCGATCACGCTTACATTTCTCGTCTCACCGATGTCTGCGCGAAACTGCCGATACAGGAAGCCGATACGGAAAAGACCCAGAAAATGCAGGCCCATCGCGATGATGATGAGCGCAGCGATCCATCGCAGAATGTCGAAATACGCACGAACCAGCTGACCGAAGATCGACGCCGTGGCCCCAAGCGCCATGAAGACCGTGATGATCCCGGCGGCAAAAGCTATCGCTGACAGGGTCGCCCGGCGGCGAACATCCGGGGTGATCGTCGAACCGGCCGAAATCTGCTCCATCCCTACGCCCGCCAGATAGCTGAGGTAGAACGGGACAATGGGCAGAATGCAGGGGGACAGGAAAGACAAAAGCCCCGCGATCAGAGCCCCTGCAACCGTGATGTCGAGCATGGTCAAATCCGTCCTGACAGGTTACTATTCACACATTCAAAATAGTAAAGATGTGTCACCCAGGTCAATCGGAGCTTTTGATGCGCCACGTGTTGCAGACATTATTCGTAGTCACACTGCTGGCCTGGCCTGCTGCGTCGCGGGCCGAAATGGTATTGCTGATGGCCGAAGAAGACGGGTGCATGTGGTGCGCCCGCTGGGACGCCGAAATATCCGGGATCTACCCGCTGACAGCCGAAGGTAAAGCTGCCCCATTGCAACGAACGGATATCCACGCAACCACGCCCGAAGGGATTACCCTGGATCGGCCCCTTTTCTATACGCCGACCTTTGTATTGCTGGAGGACGGTCAAGAAATCGGCCGGATCGAAGGTTATCCTGGCGAAGACTTTTTCTGGGGGCTATTGGGTGTTTTACTACGCGACGCCGGAGTTAAGATCGAGAGCTCTGGTTAAATCCTCGGGATTTACATATACTGTTTTGAATACGTGAAGCCACGAAAGCGAGATGATCTTGTTGGACAAACCGTCGAAACTGCCCGTGTTCACCAAGGACATGTGCAACGAGGACTTGGACAGGATGATGGATAACGCCCAGACGGCGTCCAATTTCCTCAAGGCGATCAGCCATGAGGGGCGGCTGATGATTCTGTGCTATTTGTCATCTGGAGAAAAATCCGTCACGCAGATGGAGGAAATGCTGTCGGCCAGGCAGGCTGCCGTTTCCCAACAATTGTCCCGCTTGCGCTTTGAAGGGCTGGTCAAGACACGGCGCGAAGGCAAAACGATCTATTACAGATTGGCGGACGACCGGTCGACTCAGATCCTGGAAGTCGTCTACAATCTTTTCTGTCGGGACAAGTAGAAGCCCGAAAGAAACACCGCCAGCTTTGGGAGGAGACTGGCCATGTTCGAACTTCTGGGAGACGCCAATACAGTTGCGCTGATCGGTCTGATCGGCGGCATTGTACTTGGTCTTGCTGCGCGCATCGGGCGGTTCTGCACCTTGGGTGCAATAGAAGATTATCTTTATGCAAATGACGACCGGCGCCTGCGTATGTGGGCCGTTGCGATTGGTGTTGCGATTGTCGGCAGCCATTTGGGAATGGCGTTGGGTGGGATTGACCCGCTCGGCACGACCTATATTGCGCAGACATGGAATCCGATCGGATCGGTTATTGGCGGATTGATGTTCGGATATGGCATGGCCATCAGCGGAAACTGCGGCTATGGCGCGCTTGCACGCCTTGGCGGCGGCGATCTTCGGTCATTCGTTATTGTCCTGATCGTGGGCCTTTCCGCATATGTGGTCATGTCCGGTCCTCTGGCCTATGTCAGGATCTGGCTTTTTCCCGAAGCCATGGATCTCGGTAACCCACAAAGCGTCAGCTACCTAGCCGAACGGCTGACGTCGATACCGGCATGGGTTACAGGAACGCTTGTCGGCTCTGCCATAGTAGTGTTTGCCCTGACAAATGACCGTTTTCGTAAATCACCTGCGCAGGTTTTTTGGGGTGCGGCGGTCGGATTGGCAGTCGTTTCAGGCTGGCTTGGCACCAATTGGGTAGCCACACACGGGTTTGACGGTGAGACCTTGCAAACACACACGTTTGCCGCGCCTTTGGGTGATACCGTGTTCTATCTCATGACCGCCTCAGGCAACACGCTCTCGTTTGCGGTCGGTTCGGTTTCAGGGGTTCTGATTGGGGCTTTCCTCGGATCATGGTCAAAAGGTCATTTCCGCTGGGAAGCCTGCGAAGATCCACGTGAGCTTAAGCGGCAGATGCTGGGAGCGGCAATAATGGGACCCGGAGCAATAATTGCGGTTGGATGCAGCGTCGGGCAAGGCATCTCCGCTTTTTCTCTGCTGGCCTATAGCGCGCCTATAACCTTTGCGGCGATCTTTGCCGGAGCAGCTCTTGGCCTGCGACAGCTTGTGTCAGGATTGTCTTTCATTCCCGAGCGTTAAGCCCCACCACACGCTACGGTTTTTTCGTACAGTCCCTGCGCAGGTTTTCGGCGCATGCTTCAAGCACCGAAAACCTGCAGCAGACCTTTCTCTCAGCCATTGGCCATGATGGAATCCAGTGTGTCGTGTTCCGCTACAAAATGGTCTGGTGCGACTTCCTGCAGCTTTGGAACATAATCACTGTGACCGTTAACCAGTCGGCTGGGCAAAAAACGCAACGCGGCTTTGGGATCCAACGGCGATGGCAGCTCACCCGGCAGTTTGAGGCGCTGCCGCGTCCGCTCTACATCCGGGTCTGGTATCGGCACGGCCGAGATCAGTGATTTGGTATAGGGATGGATCGGTTCCGAGCAGATCACCTCACCATCACCCATTTCCACAATTCGCCCGAGATACAGAACCATGATCCGGTTCGATACCGCGCGCACCACGGACAAGTCATGGCTGATGAAAATCATCGACAGGCCAAATTCCTGCTGAAGTTCCTTTAGCAGCTCGACAATCTGCGCCTGAATGGAAACGTCGAGCGCTGAAACCGCCTCGTCGCAGATAATCAGCCTGGGCTTGTTGATCATCGCCCGCGCAATGCCGACGCGCTGGTTCTGCCCTCCGGACAGCTCGTGCGGGTAACGGTTGATCATGTTGGCCTGCAGACCAACCCGTTCCATCATCGCGGCGACCATCTGCTTGCGTTCCCGGTCCGTCAGATCGGGGCGGTAGGTTTTCAGCGGCTCAGCAATCGACGCTGAAATCGTCATGCGTGGATCAAGACTGGCCAACGGGTCTTGGAACACGATCTGCAGGTCCTTGCGGTACTTGTTCAGCTCGGATCGCTTCAAGCCGACGATCGGATGGCCTAACCAGCTGACACCCCCCGCGCTGGGTTCGATCAGTTGCAAAACCGCGCGCGCCAGTGTCGATTTTCCGCAACCGGATTCGCCCACGACACCCAGAGTTTCGCCCTTGCGAATATCAAAGCTGACACCATCGACAGCTTTCAGCGGAACCTTGCGCCCGAACAACCCGCCAGAGACATGAATGGGGAAATGAACTTTGACGTCATCGACCTTGAGAAGGGGTTCTTCGGCCTTTTCCAAAGCACGCGGCGCGTCGCCGGCATCAATCCGGGGCATCGCCTCCAGCAAGGCCCGCGTGTATTCGTGTTGCGGATTTCGGAACAGCGCGCGTGTTTCGCCGGCTTCGACGAATTGACCCATGCGCATGACCTGAACCCGGTCGCACATGCGCGCAACAACGCCCATGTCATGCGTGATCAGTGCAATCGCGGTTCCCTCATCCTTTTGCAGGTGAACCATCAGATCGAGGATGTCTGCCTGAACAGTGACATCCAGCGCCGTCGTCGGCTCGTCCGCAATAAGCAGTTTGGGACTGCACAGCATCGACATCGCAATCATAACACGCTGTCGCATTCCGCCGGATAATTCGTGCGGGTACTGGTCCAGACGGCGGCCCGCTTCGGGAATGCGCACCCTGTCCAACCACTCCAGACAGCGTGCGCGCGCGGCTGACCCCTTCAGGCCCTCGTGGACCTGCAGCACTTCGCGCATCTGCTGCCCAATCTTCAGATGTGGCGTCAAAGCGGTCAGAGGATCCTGAAAGATCATGCCGACATCATCGCCGCGGATCTTGTTCAGCTTGTTCACCGGCAGGTTCAAAATCTCCTGACCGTTCAGCTTGGCTGACCCGCTGGCATGTCCGGCAGGGGGCAGCAAACCCATTGCGGCCATGAAGGTCTGACTTTTGCCGGATCCACTTTCACCGACGATGCCAAGGCATTCGCCCGGATTGATATCAAAACTGATGTCTTTGACCGCCTCGACGACACCATCGGGGGTGTCAAACCGGACGCTCAGGTTCTTTACGGAAAACAGACTCATATCAGCGGTCCTTCGGGTCCAAAGCGTCACGCAGACCATCGCCGATGAAGAACATCGTGATGATAATGGCGACATAGAATGTCAGTGGGAACATCAATTGCCACAGCGTTCCATAGCCCATGGTTCCCGCCCCTTCTGCGATCAGCCTTCCCAGCGACGTGTAAGGTTCGGAGATCCCCAGTCCCAGGAATGAGATGAAGCTTTCGGTCAGGATCATCTCGGGCACCAGAAGCGACGCATAGACGATCACGACACCCAGCAGATTGGGCAAAATATGGCGATACATGATCGTGAATTCACTGACGCCTGCGGCGCGAGCAGCCTCGATGAATTCGCGGTTCTTCAGGGCAAGCGTCTGCCCGCGCACAATGCGTGACATGGTCAGCCATCCAACCGCGCCCAGTGCGATGAAAAGCGTGAAGAAGGATCGCCCGGCAACAACCAGCAGAAGGATGATGATCAGAGTTGTCGGGATAGCCAGAAGGATGTCGACGAAACGCATCATCGCACCATCCGTCCGCCCCCCAAAGTACCCGGCAGTAATGCCATAACACGTTCCAACGATCAGAGCGGTCGCCGCCCCGATCAACCCAACAAGCAAGGACGTCGTGGTTGCCTGAATGACGCGGCTGTACAAATCGCGCCCAAGATCATCGACACCGAAATAGTGACCCGTTTCCATCGACGGCATTCCCATACCCCGGACATCGCCCATGACATTCCAGTCGATCTCTTCATTGCTCCAGACGGCAAAATACGGGCCTATGATCGTGAACAACACGATAAGCAGCAGAATGAACACACTGGCCATTGCCGCTTTGTTTCGTACAAAGCGCATACGCGCATCCTGCCAGAGAGAACGTCCCTGAACGGCTGTATAATCGGTGATTTCTTCGGCCAGATGCGCGGCTTTTTGTGATTTTCCTAGCATATCCAGCCCCTCAATAGCGGATCTTCGGATCGAACCAGGCATAGGCCAGATCGGTCAGCAGGTTTACCAGAACGGTCAGAACGCCATAGAGGATCGTTACCCCAAGCAGCACGGCATAGTCGCGTGACAAGGCCGAGCCGACATATGCCTGCCCCAGACCACCGGTCGAGAAATAGATGTCAACAAAGACGGACCCGGTCAGCACATAGACAAACACCGGCCCCAGATAAGATACGACCGGCAGCAATGTCGGCTTCATCGCATGGCGCCAGATCACGGTTCTAGTCGGCAGGCCCTTGGCACGGGCGGTTCTGATGAAGTTCGAATTCAGAACCTCCAGCATTGAAGACCGGGTGATCCGCGCAATCGACCCCATGTAAGATGTCGCAAGGGCGATAACCGGCATGATCAGATAGGGCCACTGACCACCATTCCACCCGCCGCCGGGCAACCATCCCAGCCACAGGGTGAAGGTCAGGATCAGGATCGGACCCATGATGAAGTTGGGCAGCGCCTGCGCTGCAATCCCCAGCCCAACCGCAAAGTAGTCGATCCAGCTGTTGTGCCGGATTGCGGCGGCAATCCCCAGTCCGATGCCCACCACTGTGGCGACCAGAAAGGACAAAGACCCATAGGTCAGTGAGATCGGAAAGCCCTGCGCGATGATGTCGTTCACATCGCGGTCCTTGAACTTGAAGGACGGGCCAAAGTCGAAATGCACAACGATATTGTACAGATAGTCCCAGAGTTGCTTCCACAACGGCTGGTCCAAACCGTACCGCGCCTCGATATTGGCCAGAACTTGCGGCGGCAATGTCCGTTCCGAGGTAAAGGGCCCACCGGGCGCATAGTGCATCAAAAAGAAACAGGCGACGATCAGCAGCAGGATCGTCGGTATGGCGGTCAGCACCCGCCGAATGACATAGGCAAGCATTCAATGCCCCCAATAGATGGCGCTGCCCCGAAGAAAACTTCGGGGCAGGTCATGGTCAGAAGATGATTACTCGGCGATTTTGTAGAGGTTCTTGGAGTACCAGTTTTGCTCTACGTTTTTGACCGGCCAGTTTCCGACATCGCTGTCCATCATGTAGACACCGGCATAGTGGTAGATCGGAATAACGGGGGTTTCCTGAGCGATAATACGCTCGACCTCGGTGTACAGCGGTGCCGGATCGTCCGAAGTTTTGGCTTCGGCCAGCAACTCGTCCACGCGGGCATTGTTATACTTGCCGTCGTTGTAGCCCGAATCCGACTGCAACAGGTCAAGGAAGGTCGAGGCTTCGTTATAGTCGCCGCACCACGCGCCGCGGGCCAGATCAAAGTTCTGGTTGCCCCGCTCTTCCAGAAAGACTTTCCATTCCATGTTGGCCAGTTCAACATTGGCGCCCAGTTTTTGCTTCCACATCTGGCTCAGCGCGACGGCAACTTTCTTGTGGGCTTCCGAAGTGTTGTAGACCATCGAGAAGGTCAAAGGATTATCCGCGCCAAAGCCGGCCTCGGCCAGCAGTTCCTTGGCCAGCTCGTCGCGCTCTGCCTGGCTCATCGATGCCATTTCCACGACCGGAACCGTAAAGCCTGCGGTTGCTTCTGGAACGAATGTATATGCGGGCGGCTCGCCACCGGCCTTGATGTTCTTGGTGATGATGTCCCGGTCAACGGCTAGCGACAGGGCCTGGCGAACTTTGGGATCCTTGAATTCTTCAGGGCCGCTGTCAGACACGTTAAACGTGTAGTAGTAGTTGCACAGGCGCGGGAAGCTGATGGCCTCATCAGGATGCTCTTCCTGCAGACGCGGGAATTGACCGGCGGGAACTTCGGTCCGGTCCAGTTCACCGGCCAGATAGCGGGTCAGGGCTACGTTTTCGTCATTGATGACCAGTGCCACAACCTTGTCGATGATGGTGTTGTCATTGTCCCAGTACATCTCGTTGCGCTCACGTACCGAACGTTCCTGCGGCAGGTGCTCGGTCAGAACATACGCGCCATTCGACACGATGTTTCCGGGCTTGGTCCATTCATCGCCAAATTCCGCGATCACCTTCTGAGGTGCCGGGAAGGTCGTCGAATGCGTTGTCATCTGCGGGAAATACGGCAGCGGCGCGCTCAGCGTGACTTCCAGGGTCGTGTCATCGATGGCTTTGACACCCAGATCATCAACCGGCTTTTCGCCTGCGATGATCGCTGATGCGTTTTCGATCGACATCAGCTCCATGAACCACGCGTAAGGAGAGGACAGCGCCGGATCAACCGCGCGTTTCCATGCGAAAACGAAATCTCCGGCGGTTACCGGGTCGCCATTCGACCATTTAGCATTGTCGCGAAGTGTGAAGGTATAGACTTTCTTGCTGTCATCGACGGTGTAGCCTGTGGCGACGCCCGGAACCAGATTGCCATCCTCATCCTGGTTCATCAGCCCTTCAAACAGGTCACGTACAATTTCAGCACCGGAAACGTCTTCGACAACCTGCGGATCGACCGAGCTGTGCTCATCCAGAATGCGGTAGGTAAAGGTTTGGTCGTCTGCCAGCGCTTCGCCGGTTTCAGGATGCGTGCCTGCAGCAAATGCAGCACCAGTGATCATGGTCGAAGATAAAAGCCCCGCCACTGAGTTTCGAATGAATCTGTTCATGTTTTCTCTCCCATATGTTCGTCGCCGCGCGGCCCCACTTGATCGGGAACGCACACAGCAGCCGGATTAGACCGACGCCCGCTGAGACTTCGTTCATTTCGATTTTGATTTTGCCAAGTCGCAAAGAACACTGCGTCGCA
This sequence comes from Ruegeria sp. HKCCSP351, assembly GCF_017872535.1. NCBI lineage: Bacteria > Pseudomonadati > Pseudomonadota > Alphaproteobacteria > Rhodobacterales > Roseobacteraceae > Ruegeria > Ruegeria sp. HKCCSP351. The sequence goes on from NZ_JAEDOV010000002.1 coordinate 630,772, forward strand.
GCTTTCTTGGTTTCTATCGGTAAAGAAGTTGCGAAAGTTGTCTTTCACTGCCGCGAAGCGTGACATCTTTTGGCTTGGGGATAAAGCCTTGATGAATTTTCAAGCAACCATAAGCAGAAATATCTCCAACGACTTGGTGCCGGCAATTATCTAAGGATTGGACCAGTCTTCGTGACATTTTTGTGAAGCCACGCGGATTCCGAACCATCCTCCATGCCCGATTGGCGACTCATTCCGGTCTCAGACAAGCCAAAACGGCGCGAATCAGCGGCGCCGTTTTAACGATCCTGCGATCCGTTAACCGTCACGTGTGGTTTAGAATATCACCGGTCAGATCGTTGAGCCTTGCCAGCCCCTCTCGCAAGTGGTCTTCCGGCAGGGCGGAGCTGAACCGAAAGTGGTTTTCGACCCCGAACCGTGAGCCGGGAATGACCAGCACATCTTTCTCGCGCAACAGACGCAAACCCAGTTCTTCCGATGCGATGGGAAGGTTGAACCGGACAAAAGACATGGCTGAGGCCTGAGGCGGTACAACAGAAAACACACCTTGGTGTCGCGCCAATTCCTGTGTCAGCACATCGAACCCGGTGCGTATCAGACGCCGCGCACGGGCTTTCAGCTTGGACCGTGCCGGTTCGGCAAGTGCCTTATCCGCCAGTTCCATTGACAGCATCGACGCCGCGATCGACGCGTATTCATGCCGCCGCCAGCATTCTTGAATGATGTCTTCTGGACCAACCAGCCAACCCAGCCGTAAGCCCGGCGAGCCATAGGCCTTTGACATGGAGTTCACCACCAGCACCCGATCTGTGCTGCCCCAGAATGACGGTGTTTCAATGTCCCCTTCCCGCTCGGTCCCGGCATAGACCTCATCGACGACGATCCAGGCACCAACACGATTGGCGGCCGCTATGATGTGCGCTCGATCGATGTCGCTCAACACCCGGCCCGTCGGGTTGTTGGGATTGACCACATGAATGATACGCGTCTTGTCATCGACAGCACGGTCCAGCGCTTCGGCATCGATGCCCCAACCGTTGGCCTCAACCAGATTGACCCAACGCACCTCGTTCCCACGATTGACGGCATTTCCCGAAATCTGCTCGTATGTCGGGCGAAAACACACAACGTTTTCCCCGGCCCCCAGTACGGTATTGGCTACCAGCGTATTGGCTTCCGTTGCTCCGACCGTAACCATGACTCCATCGGACGACGCGCCCGGATAAAACCCGGCAATGGTTTCGCGCAAGGATTGCTTTCCGTTGACTTGCGGATAGTCGATCATGGTCGCCAGTAGTTGATCCAGATCGATTTCGGCCAGATCCACCAACCCCTTCAACGACATGGGGTGCACGCCACTTTCCGAAAAATTGTAAACCACGCCATGTTCCATGTCAGACAAGAATTGTTCGACCTTAAAGGGAAGAAAATTCTCGGATACCATGATGCGTCCTTTACGTGGGCCGGGCTGGTCAATACCGGCGTACCGGCTTCGGTTGGGTACTCGTATCTGTTTCCCCGGTCAATTGAACGAGGAGATCCCACTGGTTACACAGCGAAGACAGTTATTCCGCAGCGTCCACGCGAACCGTCCTGATGCCCGGATCAATACGGCTGTAGGCAGCCAACAGTCGCGCCGACCACTTTTGCGAAATATAATCGGCCATGAATCGTGACGGCGCGACAAGAACAACACGCCCCCCTGCCCTTTCAGCTTCGGACAGATGTTGAAACCAGCTTGCCCACAGCTCCGGGTCGTGCCCGTGAAGAATCGCCTGAACCTGGGACCAGACATCCCCTTCGGTACTTTCCGGGGCATTTGGTTTGTTCGCGAAAGGTATGACATTCGTTTCGGGTTCTGGCACGTCAGACATCCGGGCTTGAAAGTCCGATCCTATAACAGGCCAGACCTCTTCGGTGTCAATCAGGATTTGCTTCAGATCGATCTCGTAAACGGCAACACGACCCCGCGCAGCAGGCCGTTTTACTGTTACCCAACCTAATGTGCGAAATCTGGCCATTTCGCGCTTTACGGTTCTTTCGTTTACTGTCCACAGGCGCGCAATTTCTTCCCGCCCAATGGATAATTCGTTGTTGCGCCAGTTATAGCGGGTCGTAATCAACGCAATGATACGCAGAATGCTTCGTTGCCGGTGCTTGTCGCCTGACAGCGCATGAACGGTCAGTGCAGACAGTATATCATATTTCAAAGCCGGCGCATTTCGCCCGACCGGTTTCGCAAGCTGCATACCCGTTCTCACCGCTCTGTCTGCCTCTGGCGGGTGTATCCCACCGATCCTGCGCCGTTTGCCAACGCTTTTCGTCATCTTGAGATAATTAGCGTCCAAAGCTTCGATTCTGTCAAGCAAAGACTGGAACGTCGTGCGATCTTGCGCAGATCAAACCCAAATAAGGAAAAGAAATTTGGTGAAGTAATGGTGATGGGGGACATTCTGAATGACCCCTTATTGGATCGTTGTGTCCCCCTATATATGGTTATTTGCCTCGATCCGTCCCCCTAAATACTCGCCTGATAAGGCTGTCCTAAACTTTTTGCACCGACTGGGCCCGACGAATCGCTAAGGGTGTTTTCAGGCCTTGTTTTCTTACCCATGGGTAAGATCGTAGTCTCATCATAATTTGTTTTGCTAAAAGCGCAAATCAAGCGTAAAAAAGAAACGAGCAGAAATTTACGTTCCAAAATACGAGACCCGAGGCATGTACACGCACGAAGACCTGAACGCACTGCGCAATCAGTCCCTCAAATTGCAGGGGTGGATTCGCCAGCAGACCTTTAGCCCTGAGATGGAGAAAACGCTCCGCCGGTTTTCAAGCTGGGAAGTGTCCGAACTGATCTTCCGAGTTAACCAGTCGACCTTTCGCGGAAAGCTTGCAGCCGACCCATCCCTGCCCGGCGGCGAGGTTGAGCCCGACGGGCGTCAGCGCTGGTTCAGCCTAGAGGAGGTGAATGAGCTGCGGCGACGGCTCAAAATTAATCGCAAGTCCCTGATGCCCCCTCGCCCAGAAAGCAAGCGTGCTATTCGAGCGGCTGTCGCAAACTTCAAGGGTGGCGCGGGAAAGTCGACCGTGGCCCTGCATCTTGCCCATGCGGCTGCCCTGGATGGATACAGGGTCCTCGTGGTGGATTTCGACCCTCAGGCAACACTAAGCCATTCGATGGGCCTGACAGACGTGACCGAGGACTATACGGTTTGGGGGATAATGGCGCGCGATCTCATTCGTGAGACAGAGCGCATGAACAACCGCCCCGCTGCTGCGGAATCAGGAACCGCCCTGCCCCGTCGGGAATTGCCGCCCGCGATAACGGACATGGGCTTAGGTGACCTGCGAATTGGTGATTTCATCAAGAAGACCTCGTGGTCGACGATCGATGCGATACCTTCCTGTGCGAACGCAGCCTTTGTTGAATTTGCGTCGGCCCAGTACAGGCACCTGAATCCCGAATGGTCCTTCTTTGCGGCTGTGTCCCGGTATCTAGATCAGATTCCGGATGACGCCTATGACCTCATCCTGTTCGATTGCCCGCCCGCAATCGGATACCAGTCCATGAACGCGGTCTTTGCCGCTGACATGCTTTATATCCCTTCTGGGCCCGGATATTGGGAATATGACTCGACCACGTCGTTCATCGGCCAGTTGGCCGAAGCGTTGGAAGATCTGGCCTATGGGTTCGACAAAACCTTACCCACGGGTAAGATTGGGTTGCCCAAAACCTTCTGTGAGTTGCGGTTCCTGTTGACGCGGTATGAACCGGGCAATGCGCTGCATCTGGCGATGTTTGATGCCTTTAAGAAGGTATTTGGCGAGCATGTCGCCCAGCACCCGGTGGAAATGACCCGTGCGGTGGAGCAGTCGGGACGATTCCTGAGTTCGGTTTACGAAATGGATTACCGTGAGATGACCCGCGAAACCTGGCGGCGCGCCCGCTCGACTTTCGACAATGTGTATGAGGAATTCCGGGGCGTAATGTTATCGGCCTGGGACAAGGTGGAGGATGACGCATGAGCCGCAAGCGAAGAATGTTCGATATCGACATACCGGCTATGGATGACATTCCTGTTGGAAAGGTGCCGGATAAGGTTTTTGAAAAACGGCGCGGTCCAATGGCCGCAGCAATTTCGGAAAATGCCGACGCTTTGCGTGATCAGCAATCGACGGAACAATCCATCCGCGCAGAAAACGATCGTCTTGCCCATGAACTGGTGCGGCTGAGAGCTGAAGGTCTGGTGACAGAACGGGTGCTGCTTAAAGACGTTGTCACGGAAAAACTGACACGAGACCGCAAACCGGGTCCTGATCCGGAACTGGATGAACTCAAGGATTCGATCCGGGACATCGGTTTGTCCAACCCGATCCGCCTAGAGCGCAGGTCAGACGGGCTGTATGAATTGATCCAGGGTATGCGCCGCTTGTCCGCCTATCGTGCCTTGTACGATGAGACCGGTGACGAGACCTATGCCAGAATTCCAGCGGGGATATCTGATGCGGGTGATCTGGACAACAGTTACCGGCGTATGGTCGACGAGAACCTGATCCGAAAGGATATCTCATTTGCGGAAATGGGCGCCCTTGCCCGGGCATATTCCGAGGACCCAGCAAATGACTGTCCGGATGTCGACAAAGCGGTCTCCACGCTGTTTAAGTCTGCCAGCTATACAAAGCGTAGCTATATCCGGTCTTTCGCCAGTTTGCTGCTGATGCTGGACAAAGTTCTGATCCACCCGAACGACATTCCACGAAACGTGGGCGTTGAGCTGAAGCGAAAATTTGACGCCACGCCAGGTCTGGTTCGGCAGGTAAGCGAGACACTGAAGAGCGAGCCTGATCGGGATGGCGCGCGTGAGGTTGCAATTCTCAGGTCATTCTTGGGTGAGCCGGAAACCACGTCTTCAAGAAAGTCGGATGCAGTCAGCACAGGTAAACCGCGCCGTGCAAAAACGACATTTCAAGTTTCGGGCAGGGCAGGGATCGCGAAATGCGCTGCCTCTAGTGGGAGGATCGAGGTGCGGTATGATCTGGATTTTACCCGCGTTGATCGCAGTAAGCTGGAAGCAGCAATTGCCGCTCTGATCGATGCGCTTCCCGAAGAAGATGATCTTACCCATGGGTAAGATCCAGTGGTGTGTTGCGGATTTTTGCCTGGTTTGAGAAATGTCCAGGAACCAGCGTTTGGTTCCTGCGCACAGTTCTTTGGAGTGTTTCAGCTTGGTTCGCTCTGAAAGTCGGTCATGTCTCCAAGGATGCAGTATTCTACGCTGCGTGTCGCTATCTGCGTTGCGCAAGTTGCATCGGGATTTGAAAGAGATCATAGCCGAATACCTCGTGCAGAAGGACCACGCATCTTTCAATATGCGTGTTGTGAAATACCCACTTATTATCGCAGCAAGAGCAGAAACGAAGAAGCGCGTTCACTAAGTTCCTGGCGCGTGTACGAACATATGTTTTTGGAAAATGGATGTATCTCGATCGGAGACCACCCGGATTAGAAGACGCCTTGACTTTAGCAGTCTGAGCGCGGGAGGCGCTCAGCAGCAACCGGTTTCATTGCCAAGACACCTTCTTCAAACGAAGTTTTGGACAAGGTTGTGGGCAAGAGCAAAGCAAACGCGGCAGATAATGAGGCAGTGAACAAGACACTGAGACGGATTGGTTGCTTAGCCAAATTACAACGAACAAGTCCAAGTTTATGAACAACATGATCAAACAGGATCACCAATGTATCGAACGCCGCATCCGGTAAATCTTCAGGTACAAATCGTTCAGACCCACTTTGACGACTCTGAATGGGGCCGAGTTTGCGAACATATCCAGAAGCTGCAACTCTCTAGTCCAGCGTTGCACCAAACAGCACGACTTTCCCCGCGCTGACATAGAGCAGGTCGCGCTCATAAGCGCGCAGCGTATTGGCTGGCGTGCCGCGCACATAAAGATCGGTGAGCGCCTCCTGATCTTCTGCGGAGAGGGCAGGGGAGGGGCAGGGGAGGTAAGGCGCAAGGGGTTTCATGAGGCACATTCTGTGCGCATCTTCCGGCGAAATCAATCATACATGATAAGGGATACTTATCGGGTTAAATGAGGAATCTATGGTGCAGCAAAAGTAACAAGCAAAAACTGCAAATAATGCGTGTAAAGCGGGCAGGGGGTTTGTAAACCTTTTCTTTGACAGGCCTGCCACATTTACGCAACCTTCAAAAAAATGCAGCAGAACTCGACTAAAATGCCCAATTTCGACTTAGAATGAAGGACAATATAGCTGCAAGAGCAACAGCCAAAACGAGGGCGGGTTCAGCTGAAATCTTCCCGGTCGACTCTGCGGCGATCAGTATCCCGCCATTCAGCGCGTAACCTGTTATCGCGACTATGAAATACCGCAACAGTGAGATTAGGACTGAGGCAAACTTACCCGCAAAGGTGAAGAATAAATGCGCTGTGAAACCCTGTCCGTCTTCAGAGTTTTTCGGAATGCTGAGGCGATTTCGTAACGGAGGCTCTG